>OMWP01000029.1 GCA_900314795.1 uncultured Eubacteriales bacterium | reverse complement strand
GAAACCTTGAAGCTCCGGCTTTGGAAACAATATGAGCATGACCGGGATGCATATACAGATGCGAAGACGGATTTCATCTCCAAATGGACGGCAGAAGCAAGAAAGGAATATGGAGACCGATACTGACAAATTTAGGCATCAGCATTTTAAGTAATAGACAATTTCTGAATGATATAATGAAACCGCATTACCGGTCAGTTCGAAAAGAAGGGTAGTTATTATGAGTGATTTTGGTGAAATCATCATCTATCAAACCGAAGACGGATTAACGAAGCTCAATGTAAATATGAAAAATGAATCCGTTTGGCTATCCTTAGACCAAATGGCTGATCTGTTTCAGAAAAACAAAAGTACGATTTCAAGACATATAAAAAATATTTTTGAGGAAGGCGAACTTGTCCGTGATTCAGTTGTTGCAAATTTTGCAACAACTGCCGCCGACGGAAAAACATATCAGGTCGATTATTATAACCTTGATGTTATCATTTCCGTAGGGTACAGAGTGAGGTCTGTTCGTGGAACTCAATTCAGAATTTGGGCTAACTCCGTTCTGAAAGAATACTTGATAAAAGGCTTTGCCATGGATGATGAACGCTTGAAAGGAAACGGCGGCGGAAACTACTGGAAAGAACTGCTTGACCGTATTCGTGACATTCGTTCTTCCGAGAAGGTGCTTTATCGTCAGGTGTTAGACCTCTACGCTACAAGTGTGGATTACAATCCCAAAAGCGAAGAGTCAATCCGATTCTTTAAAATTGTACAGAATAAACTGCATTTTGCCGCACATGGACACACTGCCGCAGAGGTCATTTACGAAAGAGCCGATGCCGAAAAGCCGTTTATGGGACTGACCTCTTTTTCAGGCGAATTACCTGCGCTAAAAGATATAGGTGTTGCTAAGAACTATTTGCAAGAAGATGAATTAAGAGTATTAAACAATCTTGTTTCAGGTTATTTTGATTTAGCGGAAATCAACGCAATAGAACATCGACCGATGTATATGAGTGATTATGTTTCGCAACTTGATTTGGTTTTATCATCCGGAAACAGAAAACTGCTAACAAATTCAGGAAAAGTCAGTCATGAACAAGCAATAAAAAAAGCGAGAGAAGAATATCGGAAATATCAAGTTATGACACTTTCACCTGTCGAAGAGGAATATCTACAAAGTATAAAAACAACTGCTAAAGATGTAAAACGCAAAACAGAAAGCAAATAACAGTGTTTTTCAACCTTACGCCACTTACGCCAAAACTTACACCATTTAGAACAGCATTTATAACAAGTTATAAGAACTTATGGTAAAACGGCAAAACCGAAACCGGCTTAAATAAAGAGTTATGGAGAGTTATGGACGGTTTTTCACAAGACGTATCGGCAATCCCGACTATGAAATCCCTCGATAAATAATCAAGATCGAAACTCCGAAGGCTGCGGCTTTCGGAGTTTTTTGACTTTTTCCATCCTATCATATATAATGAATGGGATTCAAAATCGATGATAGTCAACCCGATTTGGTTGAATGATACGAGAGCATAAGAATTTGGAAGGTGATCGCATGATTTACAGAAATGTGCTGGAGGCGGTGGGGCAGACGCCGCTGATCCGATTGAACCGTATGCCCGAGCCGGGCAGTGCCGAGGTGTTGGTCAAGTTTGAGGCGTTGAATGTCGGCGGCTCGATCAAGACGCGTACCGCGCTGAATATGATCAATCACGCGGAGAAGAAGGGTCTGCTGAAATATGACAGCATCATCGTCGAGCCGACGTCGGGCAATCAGGGCATCGGACTGGCGCTGGTGGGCGCGGTGAAGGGCTACAAGACGATCATCATCATGCCCGATTCCGTGAGTGAGGAGCGCCGCAAGCTGATCAAGCATTACGGCGCGAAGGTCAAGCTGATCCATGACGCAGGCGATATCGGCGCGTGTATCGACGAATGTCTGAAAACTGCGTTGAAGATGGCGGAGAAAGACCCTCGCGTATTCGTACCGCAGCAATTCGAGAACATCAATAACGTCAGGGCGCACAAGAAATATACCGCGCTGGAGATCATGCAGCAGTGCGCCGATCATATCGACGGCTTCTGCTCGGGCATCGGCACCGGCGGCACGATCACCGGTATCGGCGAGGTGCTCAAGGCGCAGTATCCCGAGATCGAGATCTGGGCGGTCGAGCCCGAGAACGCCGCGATCCTGGCGGGCGGCACCATCGGCACGCATTTGCAGATGGGTATCGGTGACGGTCTGATCCCGCCGATCCTCAACAAGGAGATCTATGATGAGATCTATGTCGTGACGGATGAAGAAGCGATCGATACCGCGAAGCGGCTGGCGCGTGAGGAAGGGTTGATGTGCGGCATCTCCAGCGGCACCAATGTCGCCGCGGCACTCAAGCTCGCGAAGAAGTTCGGCCCCGGCAAGACGGTCGTCACCGTGCTGCCCGATACCGCGGAGCGCTATTTTTCCACACCGCTGTTTGAGGAATGACGACGAAAGGATAACAATACTTTTCGAGGAGATAGAGGATGAAAAAATTTTTACGCAGGGTGACATCGGTTTTGCTGCTTGCCGTTATCGTCGTATCGTTTGCAGGGTGTCAGAAAGGGACGGAACAGGCGACTGCCGATGAGTCTGCCGTCAAGACAGAATCAAATCAGGCGACATATGATGAGGCGGTCGTCACGATCCCGCTGACCGATGAGACTGCCAAAGCCAAAGAAAACATGCAGGCGTTCGACGCCAAGAACGCTCTGTCCGAAAAGGGCTTTTCCGCATCACTGGAACTGCTGAAAAGCCGTGAGGGACAGGCGTTTCCTCAAACGAAAACAAAGCTGACGCAGGGTCATTCCGTTATCAACGGCAATGACCTTTATACGCTTGAAAACGAAAAGGCAGATTGCGTCATCTTCTACCTTCACGGCGGCGCATACGCTTATGGGATCAGTCAAAAGCAGGTGGCGTTTTGCGACGATATGGCGCAGCGCTTGAACGCGAAGGCATATCTGCCGCTCTATCCGCTGGCGCCGCAGGCGACATGTAAGGATGCGTATCCCTTCCTCGACGCCGCTTATGCCGAGGCGCTCAAAGAGGACAAGCCCATTTATCTGATAGGCGATTCCGCCGGCGGCGGTTTAGCGCTCGCTTTTGCGGAGCATCTGAGAGATAAAGGGGATCGACTGCCGAAGAAGATGATCCTGCTCTCTCCGTGGGTGGATGTGACGATGTCCGATCCCGCGATCCAAGAGTATGAGAAAAAGGATCTGATGCTCGCCTCTTACGGACTGATCGAGTTGGGCAAGCTGTGGGCAGGCGATCTCGACGCCAAGGATCCCTTGGTCAGCCCGCTGTATGGTGACGTCAAGAGTTTGCCTGCGACGATGATCTTCACCGGTACAGACGAGGTCATGGTGCCGGATAACACGACGCTCTATCATAAAATGCGAGAGGCAGGCGTCGACTGCTCCCTGATCTTCGGCGAAGGCTTGTGGCATGTTTTTGTGCAGGATGATATCCCCGAGGCGCTCACTGCACGGGATAAGATCGTGGATTTTTGTCAGTAAACCAGCAGGGATAATACCATCATCAACGAACTGTGATAACAGCTTCGCGTTTTATGAGGTGAATGATGTTTATATCAAAGCCGATGGGAAATTGAATTACAACGCTTCGGATGTTTTGACCAATTTTTACGCGACCGAGGATGTAGCCAACAAGGAGTTCTGGAAGGACTACACGGCACAGTACAATATCGAGAAAGTGTCATTCAAGTAACAAGTAAATATAGCAGCTCCCGGACGATGATGTCCGGGAGCTTTTTGCGCGTTAGATGAAAGAATCACAGAAAATAGGTTTCTTGTTCGGCGATAATGTGCTATAATCAAGTTACAGTGAAAAAGGAGGCTTATGCTATGTGCAAAAGAATCATCGCATTATTCTTGACCGTCATCCTGTCGGTATCTGTTTTGGCGGGGTGTGCGGCTCAGCAGGAACCGGCAACAAAGGACAGTGTTACAGTAAAGAATGAGGAGCTGTATTTTTCGACGCAGGAGGTGCGTGAATCACCGAAGTGGGTCACGGATCTGGAAGCGACAAAGGACGCTGAGCAGCTGATCGTCGTAGCGGCCGTCGATAAAACGACGGCGTATGTGACGATGCACGAAAAGGGTGAAGACGGCAAATGGCAGCAGATCATCGCGACCCCCGGCTTCATCGGTAAGGACGGCTTGGGTGAGGCGAACATCAACGGCACCTATACGCCGGTCGGCACCTTTACGATCGACAAGGCGTTCGGACTGGCGGACGACCCCGGCTGTCAGATGGAGTACACCAAGGTGGATGAGAACTACTATTGGTCGGGTGACGCGCGTGAGGGCAAGCACTTCAACGAGCTGGTCAACATCAAGGATGTGCCCGATCTTGATAAAGAGAACAGCGAGCATATCGTCGAATTCGACTATGCGTATCAGTATGTGCTCAACATGGGCTACAACGCCGAATGTGAGAAGGAAAAGGGCTTTGCGTTCTTCTTACACTGTTTTAGAGTCAACCGTACCTATACGGGCGGCTGTGTCGGTGTGCCCGAGAATATCATGAAATTCATCATGCAGCATGTCAAGCCCGGCTGTAAGATCACGATCGATTCGTTAGAGAAGATGAAGGGCGATCTGGATGCGTGATGGCTTTCTGATCCAATAGGGCAATGCAGGCGGTCTGTGAAAAGGCTGCCTGTTTTCGTTGTTTCGGTAGACAGGCGATAACGGCTGTGTTATACTGAATGAGAGACAAACATCGGAGGGCGAGAAGATGAGCGAAAAACTGAAATGGCGTATTACCGATACTAAAAGACTGCTGCATACGCCGGTGTTCGATGTGAACGAACAGCATGAGATCGCCGCGACAGGGATCGAGGGCGATTATGTGGCGATGGACGCGCCCGACTGGGCGATGGTCGTCGCCGAATATCAGGACAGCTTTGTGCTGGTGCGCCAGTGGCGCCATTCGGCAGAGTGTCTGAGCCTCGAGTTCCCCGGCGGAGTAGTGGACGGCGGCGAGGATGCCGCGACAGCGGCACGGCGTGAGCTGAAAGAGGAAACGGGCTTTGAGGCGGGCAAGTTGACCCATCTGGGCACCGTCAGCCCGAACCCCGCGCTGTTCAAAAACCAATTCCATGTCTATCTTGCCGAGGAACTGACGCAGACGGGCACGCAGTCGCTCGACAGCGATGAGCTGCTCACCTATGAGCTAATGCCGACGGACGAGGTGATCCGCGGGTACGGAAAAGGCGAATTTGCCCACGCGCTGATGGGCACGGCGCTGATGCTGTATTTGCAGCATCGACAGAAAAGAAACGATGATTGACAACGCGATTGTCAAATGGTATAGTATTTTCGGCTGAAAGGCGGTGACATCATGTCGAGACTCGGCGTTATCATCGATAATACCTATCAATTAATCGAATACATTAACCGCGGCGGTATGTCGATTGTATATCTTGCGGAGAACATACGGCTCGGAAATCGTTGGGCGATCAAAGAGATCGTCAAAACAGACGATGAATACAACCGGATGTATATCGACGCGCTGATCCATGAAGCCAATATGATGAAGGATTTTGACTATCCCGCGTTTCCGCGTATCGTCGATATCATCGAGGATGAGTATGCGCTCTACTTGGTGATGGATTATATCGAGGGAAAGACGCTGGAGGAAATCTTGTTTGAAGAAGGTCCTCAACCCGAGGAGCGGGTGATCGGATGGGGGATTCAGCTGTGTGATGCGATGTCCTACCTGCACCATCAGCCTTCGCCGATCATCTATCGTGATATGAAGCCGTCCAATGTGATCATGAAATCCGACGGCAGTCTGCGGATCATCGACTTCGGTGTGGCGAGGGTCTTTCAGCCCGATAAAAGCAACGATACCGTTGCGCTCGGCACCAAAGGCTTTGCGCCGCCGGAGCAGTATGTCGGTCAGACAGACGAGCGCTCAGATATTTACGCGCTCGGCGCGACGATGCGCTATTTGTTGACGGGAGTGAATCCACGCTCGAATGAAGCGGTTGATTACCCCGCGCTCTACGCGCAGTTGGGACTGTCGGATAAGATGATCCGCATCCTGAATAAATGTACCGCGATCAATCCCGCTGACCGCTATCAAACGGATAAAGAACTATGTGAGGCGCTTACCGAGGACGATAAGGCGGTACATCTTGCTCACAAAACAAAGAAGCTGCGGATCATCCTGCTCATCGCGGCGATCGCCGTTTTTGTGATCGGGTTGTCAGTGGTGGTTTACAGCCTTATCGGGGGTAATAAACCGGAAAACATGAGTGCGACAGAGACTGCGGCGTCGCAATTGGTGACAGTGCCGAATCTGGTCGGCAAGACCTATGAAGAAGCAAAGGCACTTTTGGAAAAAGAGGGCTTGACCTGTGACAAAACAGAGACCTATGACGCAACAGTAGAAAAGGGCGTTGTGATCAGTCAGGATAAACAACCTGACGAGATGTTGAAAAAGGGTTCAAAAGTTGTCCTTACTGTCAGCTTAGGTGAAGAAGGTGAGACGACCGAGTCTGAAACTGAGGAACCTACAGATGCGGACAGCAGTGAAAGCAGCTCCAAATCGACGTCATCAAATACATCGAGTAACGGCTCCGATGAGGATGACGATTCCGATTCCTCAAAAACCAGTCATTCCATAGATGATTCGGACGGCGGTTTTAACAGCGGATCGGGCTCAAGCAGCTCCGGTTCCGGTGCTGATTCCGGTGCTGATTCCGGTGCGGGCAGTCAAGGCGGTCAAGACGGTCAAGACAGTCAAGGCGGTCAAGACAGTCAAGGCGGTCAAGACAGTCAAGGCGGTCAAGGCGGTCAAGACCCTCAGCATAGTTATTAAAACATACCGATCCCCCTGTGTAAGCAGGGGGATTTTTGCGCTTTTCGGATAGATCTTTCATCGATTTTCCGTTTGATCCATAGAGAGTCGATGGGATGCTCCAACATGGAGATCGCCTCAAAAACAACAGCAAAATTAAGGGAATATGTCAAAATGAGGAAAATATTATGTGCAAAATGCACAATTGAGAAAGAGCGTTTTTATATATTTAGTGGATTTTTCCGCTCGACGGACGGTTTTTATTGTACCGCTTCTCAATTTGTACTATAATGATATGGTAGCTTGAAACAGGTATCATCTGCTGTGAGAGCATAGGCAACCGAGAACGGATCCGTGATCCTATTCACTCTCAGTTGACTAACGAATATCACACTCTTGAAAGGAGTTTTTTCATTGAAACAGTACGACCCGAAACACATTCTCAATATCGCTATGGCAGGACATTCCGGCGCGGGTAAGACTTCCGTAGCCGAAGCGATGCTGTATCTTTCCAAAGCGAGCGACCGTCTGGGCAAGATCGCCGACGGCAACACCCAGCTTGACTTTGACGCGGAAGAGATTCGCCGCAAGGTATCTATCGTTACCGCAGTAGCTCCCGTAGAGTGGAAGAATACAAAGATCAACATCATCGACACCCCCGGTCTGTTCGACTTTGAGGGCGGCGTGTATGAGGGCTATCGCGCAGCTGAGACAGCGGTCATCGTTGTTTCCGCAAAGGACGGCGTGAACGTCGGTACCGAAAAGGCGGTCAAGGCTGCCGATAAAGAGGGTCTGACCAAAATCTTCTTCGTCAACGGCGTATGCGACGAGGATGCTCGCTTCTATCGCGTATTAGAGGATCTCAAGGCGACCTTCGGTCCCTCCGTATGCCCTGTTATCGTTCCGCACATCGAGAACGGTCAGGCGAACACCTACATCAACCTGCTGGAATACAAGGCTTATACATATGACGCTAAGGGCAACGCGACTCCCACCGCGATCATCCCCGAGATGGGCGACCGCTTTGAGGGACTCCGTGAGGCGATCAAAGAGGCTGTTGCCGAGACCAGCGAAGAGCTGATGGAGAAGTTCTTCATGGAAGAAGAATTCACTCCCGAAGAGATCATCACCGGTATTTCTCAGGGCGTCAAGGACGGCTCTCTGTGCCCCGTATTCTGCGGCGACGCGGCTACTACCTTCGGTATCGAGCAGTTCCTGAACAGCATCACCTGGCTGGCTCCCACGGCTGCCGACAAGGGTTCTGAGACTGCTGTCGATGTTAACGGCGACCCCGTAGAGATCGCCTGCAACGAGCAGGGCGCTACCGCCGCGATCATCTTCAAGACCGTTGCCGACCCGTTCGTCGGCAAGCTGAGCTATTTCAAGGTCGTATCCGGTAAGGTAAGTACCGATACACCTCTTGTCAATATGCGCACCGGCAACCAGGAGCGTATCACCAAGGTGCTGACCGTTCGCGGTAAGAAGCAGGAGGACGCCTCCGCGGTACTCGCGGGCGATATCGGCGCGATCCCGAAGCTGACCGCCGCCAACACCGGCGACACCCTCTGCTCCCCCACCCGCAAGGTCATCCTCGACGGTATCGATTATCCGGCTCCCTCCTTCTCGATGGCGGTTTATCCCAAGAAGAAGGGTGAAGAGGATAAGGTAGCGCAGGGTCTGGCTCGTCTGGTAGAGGAAGATCCCACCATCCAGTACAAGAACGACCCCGAGACCAAGGAGCTGGTCATGTCCGGTATGGGCGAACAGCATCTGGACGTCGTTGTTTCCAAGTTAAAGAGCAAATTCAATGTAGAGGTCGAGCTCAAGCAGCCCAAGGTCGCGTATCGCGAGACCATCCGCGGTAAGTCCGACGTGGAAGGTAAGCACAAGAAGCAGTCCGGCGGCTCCGGTCAGTACGGTGACGTTTGGATCAAGTTCGAGCCGTGTGATTCCGACGGTCTGGAGTTCGATATCGCTGTTGTCGGCGGTTCCGTTCCCAAGCAGTTCTTCCCGGCTGTTGAAAAGGGTCTGAGAGATTCCATCAAGCACGGTCCGCTGGCGGGCTACCCCGTCGTCGGCGTAAAGGCGACGCTGTATGATGGTAAGTATCATCCCGTTGACTCCAACGAAATGGCGTTCAAGACCGCCGCTCAGCTGGCGTTCAAGGCGGGTATCCCGCAGGCTAAGCCCGCTCTGCTGGAGCCGGTCGGATCCCTCAAGGCGAATGTTCCGGACGCTAACATGGGCGATATCATGGGTGAGGTCAACAAGCGCAGAGGCCGCGTGCTCGGTATGAACGCGGGCGAGGACGGCATGCAGGTCGTCGAGGCTGAGGTGCCGATGGCGGAGATGGCTGACTTCTCGGTATTCATGCGTCAGTGCACCCAGGGTCGCGGCAGCTACAGCTTTGAGTTCGAGCGCTATGAGGACGCTCCCGCTCAGGTAGCACAAAAAGTTATTGAAGCCGCTAAGGCTGATATAGATTAATTTCAAAGAGGAAAGGATAGAACAATGAAAATGACAAAAAGAGTACTTGCGGTAGTGATGGTAGTGGCTATGATCGCTGCTTTGTTGGTTGGTTGCGGAAAGCCGAACAACAATAACAACAATAACGCAAACAACAACAATAACTCGGCGGCTGATTCTGCTGTCAGCTCTGCGGCAAGCTCCGCGGCTTCTTCTCAGAAGGACGAGAAAGAGACTGTTTCCGGCACCGGCGACAATTCGAAGGTTGTTCTCAGCATGACCCTGTTTGACAAAGAGTATACACTCGGTAAGAGCAGAGTCAAGGATCTCGCTGACAACGACTGGGGTTATGATCCCGAGTCCTGGAAGGACGTCAAGATGGATGAAAAGATCGAGTATAAGCAGAACGGCGGTTCCTACAAGACCATGGATAACAACACCACCGAGGTCACGATCAGCTACAAAAACCTGGCTGAGACCTTTGCTACTCCCGAGCAGTGCATTATCACTGAGATGGAATTCAAGGGTTCTCCCGACGGTGCGATCACCAAGGCCGGCACTAAGCTCTTCAACGGAAAAATCGATCTGTCAAAGATCGCGTCCATGGAAGATCTCGACAACCAGTTAAAGGCAGTTTTCGGCTCCTACAGCAGAGAGAAGATGACTGATTCCGAGTATACCCTCTCTTATTCATATGATGCACAAGTAACTGACGGCAAGATCAATATCTATGCTTCCTATGATAAGAAAGAGGCAAAGATGAAGGATATCAGTACCACTTTGCGCCTGAATTACGACTATACCTACAAGGCGGACTAAAATCCGGTTTACGTAATCACGAAGTTTGCTATGCGCCCCGTCATATTGGCGGGGCGTTGTTGTATACAGAATAAATTTGCCAAGAAAACTTTGCAAAAGCTATTGACAAGTAAACTTGGCAGTGTTATAATAACATCATCATAAATGACAAGCAAACTTGGCAAAAAGCTCCCTTCGGTAAAGGGAGCTCCCGCGGAGCGGGTGAGAGATCGTATTATCGGAGCAAAGTGACCAACCGAAAGAGGTTGTTGTCAGAGCGGCGATCGATACAATTTCTCCGAGTTTTGTTCAAGCAATGACAACGAAAAAAGGAGATGCGGTCATGAATAAAGAGGAACTGTTGAAAAAGGCACAGGCGGAGAACAACGGTAAGGATTACGCGGATATTGAAGCGCAAAAAAGCGGTACCCGAGCGGCGTATTTTATCGCCGTATTTTTGGTGATCATCGTCGATCTGGTCAACGGCTTTGTGCTGGGCTATGTGAACCGCGGCATGGATTTTGTCCTGTTCACAATGGCGTTTGTCGCCTTTTTGACCAAGTATATCAAGCTGCGGAAACGTCACGAGCTGATCGTTGCCATCTGGTGGGGATTGCTGGCGCTGATGATGCTGGTGCTCTGGATCTTACAGCTTTGCAGGGTGATCGCATAATGGATAAGGAATTGATTTTACGGAACAACCTTGCCGCGATCCGCAAGGAAAAGAAGCTCTCTCAGGCGGAGCTTGCCAAGATGGTGGGTGTATCGCGCAACACGATCAGTTCCATCGAAACGGGACAGTTCAATCCCACCGCCAAGCTGGCACTGATCCTGTGTATCGCGTTGGATAAGCAGTTTGAGGAAGTATTTTACTTTTAAGATGTGGCAAATGTAGCAGATGTAGCAGCAAGAAATGGTCGTTTTCAGAAAAGCTCTTTTTTAAGAGAGTTTACATTTTACCTGCTACATCTGCTACAAACGACGTGAAAAAGCTCCCGGGTGATCGGGAGCTTTTTGTGCGTTGTGGGATTGATAATACCGTATGGTAGTTGACTTCAATCCTATTTATACAGGACGGTTTCGGCTGTTTCGCCGATGGGGTAGGGGGTCAAAAGTTGGACGAAATGGCGCTGGAGGCAGGTCGCGTCGGTGATGCTGAGGGTGTCTCCCGACAGCGCGGCGCGCAGGGTGATCATGCCGTCGTCATCGCTTTGCAAATTAGCGGCAACGCGCTGGATGAGTGTCGCGTCGAGGATGTTGACCTCACCGTTGCCGTCGCTGTCGCCGCGCAGGTAGGAATAGCGGTACAGCCCGTAGTAGTCGCTCAGCCACCGGTGGCGCTCGGCACACCAGTTTTTCAGGAAATTGTAGTTGTCATCATAGGTTTCCAGCGGCGGCTTTTGGTAGTTGAGCCACCATCTGCTGACGCTCCATGTCTTGAAGTTGCGGTCAAAGAGCGCTTGATTCTCCGCGCGCAGGGTATCGAGCCGTCCGCCGTCGGCAGAGATGTTTTCCATGGTATCATAGTGTTGGGCATAGACGCGCTTGATCTCGGTTTGGAACCAGTCTTTGTTAGTGAGATAACGATAGAAATTCTTGTCCGCCTGCATGATGCCGTCGGTGCGGCTGCCCTGCTTGGCAGCGGTGGAGTTGAGGTCGCCGTTGAGGTTGCCCAGCGCAAGGTCATAATCCCAGGCGGGTCCCGCGTAGAGGACGCCGTCCTTGTAGAAGAAGAACACGGAGCTCAGACCGAAATCGCCGGTCTTGGCGTACTCGTTGAGCAGGTAGAACTTGGCGAAGGAATCAACATCGATGACTTGGCGGATCTCTTCCTCAGAGCCGTTTATCAGCGTGTTGACGATGTTGGTCAGGACATCGGTGACGTAGGCAAGCTGGTCGTCATTCGGCTCGTCGGGATCACTCATCGCAAAACGCAACCCGCCCGCGCTGACATAGGAAACATCAGCCTCCGTGCGACTCGATTCATATTCGAGCAGAAAATCTTTTTTGCCGTCGTTGCTCTCGATGTCGATATCAACCCTGTCCCTGCCCTCCTGTACGGGCTCATAGACGGTGTAGCAGCCGCGATAGGAGCCGTCCAGCCATAATTCGGCGTAGCGCTGCTGTGAGGTGTAGGGGAGGTCGAGCTCTTGCGCGAGGTCAAAAGCAAGATAGTTGCGCAGGAGAGTGGGGTCAAAGCAGTTGGCGAGCATCGCCCACTTTTTGCCCTTGCCCATGCCGAGGACTTCGGTCTTTTTGGCGAATTTAAAGTTGAAGGATTTTTTGGTGACATGCTCCATGGCGGTGCTGTTGCCGCGTACCTTGAGGGTGATCGCGTCATCCGTCATAGAGCCGTCCGCGTCGGTGATCTTGATATGCGCGCCGACATAGCCGTCCGCCTTTTCCAGCGATAAGCCGTTGCCGGCGTCGGTGGTGATCTCGATCTTCGGCACGGTAGAATTCTCGGCGGCGTTTGCCGCGGTCGGGATGCAGAGGAAGGAGAACAGCGCCGTGAGTGCCAGTATCAAAGCAAGTGTTCGTTTCATGGTCTCATCCTTTCGGTGAGGTGTTTGCATTATTATATCACAGCATGATCGCAGATACAAGAAAAAAGCTCCCGAATGGATCGGGAGCTTTTGGTAATTTAAGATTGATCAGAACATGATTGATTCCGTGTTTTCCGTGCAAACACACATTAAAAACGCGATGTTATCATGCTTGTTCTGACACGCCGTTGAAGCCTTTAAAAGATGATAAAGAACCTTTCAAAAGGCGGAATCAGGACGCACGCGTCAGGCGGAATCAAGACGCACGCGTCAGGCGGAATCAAGACGCACGCGTCAGGCGGAATCAAGACGCACGCGTCATCTAATAATCATGCTCTTGCCGGTCATTTCCTCGGGCTGAGGCAGACCCATGATGTCGAGCATGGTGGGCGCGATATCCGCGAGCACGCCGCCCGCGCGCAGCTCCTTGCACTCGTCATAGCCAACGACGCAGAAGGGGACGGGGTTGGTGGTGTGCGCGGTGAAGGGAGTACCGTCGCGGTCGATCATGCGATCGGCGTTGCCGTGGTCGGCGGTGATGCAGGTCACGCCGCCCATCTCAGCGATGGCGTCGGTAACCTTCTTGACACCCCAGTCGACTGCCTCGACCGCCTTAACTGCCGCGTCGAACACACCGGTGTGACCGACCATATCGCAGTTGGCGAAGTTGAGGATGACTACGTCGTACTTGCCGCTCTTGATCGCGTCGACGCACTTTTCGGTGACCTCGTAGGCGCTCATATGGGGCTGCATGTCGTAGGTGGCGACCGCAGGGGACTTGACGAGGATGCGATCCTCGCCCTCATACTGCTTTTCAACGCCGCCGTTGAAGAAGAAGGTGACATGCGCGTACTTCTCGGTCTCGGCAATGCGCAGCTGGGTCAAGCCGTTGTCGGAGAGATACTCGCCGAGGGTGTTGACGAGCTTCTGCGGCTTGAAGGCGACGTCGACGTTGGGCATGGTCGCGTCATACTGCGTCATGCAGACGTAGGTGACGGGGAAACGACCGTTCCTGCGCTCAAAGCCGTTGAAATCGTCATCGACAAAGGTGCGGGTGATCTCACGCGCTCTGTCGGGACGGAAGTTGTAGAAGATGACGCTGTCGTTTGCTTTGACAGTGTCGCCGCCGGCGATAACGGCAGGCAGCATGAACTCATCGGTCACGCCGTTGTCATAGCTGTTCTGCACCGCCTGTACGGGATCGGTCTCCTGTACGCCCTCGCCGTAGACGATCGCAGAATACGCCTTTTCGACGCGCTCCCAGCGATTATCTCTGTCCATGGCATAGTAACGTCCGCTGATGGTAGCGATCTTGCCGACGCCGATCTCGGCGCACTTTTCGACAGCCTCGGCGACATATTCCTTCGCGCTGGAAGGGGGCACGTCACGGCCGTCGAGGAACGCGTGGATGTAGACCTTAGAAAGTCCCTTGCGCTTGGCGAGCTCTAGGATGCCGTACAGATGGGTGTTGTGGCTGTGAACGCCGCCGGGGGAGAGCAGACCAAACAGATGCAGGGAGCTGTCGTTTGCCTTGCAGTTGTCGATCGCCTTGTTCATCGCCTCATTCTCGAAGAAATCGCCGTCTTCGATGGACTTGGTGATGCGGGTGAGCTCCTGGTATACGATGCGGCCCGCGCCCATGTTGGTGTGGCCGACCTCGCTGTTACCCATCTGACCGTGCGGCAGACCGACATCGAGACCCGACGCGCCGATCATGGTAACGGGATTTTTGAAGAACAGCTGGTCAAGATGCGGCGTGCGCGCATAGTCGATGGCGTTGCCGTACTTGGGAGCGATACCAAAGCCGTCCATAATAATCAATGCAATTGGTTTTTTCATATTGTAGTCCTCTCAGTTTAAGAGTGATACTTTCTCAAATGGCGGGATCAAAAATCTTCCTTGGGCTTGGTGGCTTCGATGATCTTCGCGAACTTCTCGGGAACCAGAGAAGCGCCGCCGATCAAACCGCCGTCAACATTGGTCTTAGCCAGCAGCTCAGCCGCGTTCGCGTCGTTCATGGAGCCGCCGTACTGGATGGTGACGGAAGCAGCAGCCTCGAGAGAGTACAGACCCTTGAGGCACATACGGATCATCTCGCAGACTTCCTCAGCCTGATCAGCGGTAGCGGTCTTGCCGGTGCCGATCGCCCATACAGGCTCGTATGCGATGACCACGTTTTTGAGCTCTTCTTCGGTAACGCCCCACAGGTCGAGCTTGAGCTGACGCGCGATGACCTCGTTGGTGATGTCGCACTCACGCTCCCAGAGCAGTTCGCCGACGCAAACGATGGGCTTCAGACCTGCCGCCAGAGCTGCCTTGACACGCTTGTTGACGGTCTCGTCGGTCTCACCGAAATACTGTCTGCGCTCGGAGTGACCGATGATGACGTACTCTACGCCGATCTCCTTGAGCATACCGGTGCTGATCTCGCCGGTGAAAGCGCCGCTCTCTGCCCAGTGGCAGTTCTCAGCGCCGATCTTGATGTTGGTGTCCTTGGTGACCTCAACCGCGGTAGCAAGGTCGACATAGGGAACGCAGGCGATGACTTCGCAGTTTGCACCCTTGACGAGGGGGATGATCTCCTCGAGCAGCGCCTTCGCCTCACTGGGGGTCTTGTTCATCTTCCAGTTACCGGCGATGATGGTTTTTCTCATACCTTTTGTTAAAGCGTCAAGTATCATAATAAAGATTCCTTTCTTTTTATGGTAATGGAGGGCGACGACCTGCCGCCCTCATGATTTCTTGATTAGTCTTTGTCAGCGATAGCCGCGATACCGGGCAGAACCTTACCCTCGAGGTACTCGAGAGAAGCGCCGCCGCCGGTGGAGATGTGGCTCATCTTGTCGGCGAAGCCGAGGTTGACAACAGCCGCAGCGGAGTCGCCGCCGCCGATGATGGTGGTAGCGTCGGTCTCAGCCAGCGCCTTCGCGACCGCGATGGTACCCTCAGCGAGGATCGGGTTCTCGAATACACCCATGGGGCCGTTCCATACAACGGTCTTAGCGGACTTGACAGCTTCCGCATAGAGCTCGCGGGTCTTGGGACCGATATCCAGACCCATGCAGTCAGCGGGGATCTCGCCTGCGGCATAGACCTCGGTGTCGATGGGAGCATCGATCGGATCGGGGAAGGACTTGGTGCAAACGGTGTCGATGGGCAGGAGGAGCTTCTTGCCGAGATCCTCAGCCTTCTTGATCATCTCGTTGCAGTAATCGAGCTTGGTGTCGTCGACCAGAGAGGTACCGATCGCCTTGCCCTGTGCCTTAGCGAAGGTATAGGCCATGCCGCCGCCGATGATCAGGGTGTCGCACTTCTCGAGGAGGTTAGAGATAACATTGAGCTTGTCCGCGACCTTAGCGCCGCCGAGGATCGCGACGAAGGGACGAACCGGAGCCTCTACCGCGTTGCCGAGGTAGTCGATCTCCTTCTGCATCAGGTAACCGACTGCGGTGCACTTGATGTGGTCGGTCACGCCGACGGTGGAGCAGTGAGCGCGGTGAGCGGAGCCGAACGCGTCCATAACGAATACCTCAGCCAGAGAAGCCAGCTCAGAGCTGAACGGCTCGAGGTTCTTGGTCTCTTCCTTGCGGAAACGGGTGTTCTGCAGCAGAACGACGTCGCCGTCCTTCATAGCGGCAACAGCAGCCTTGGCGTTTGCGCCGACGACCTCGTCGTCATTGGCGAATACAACGTCCTTGCCGAGCAGCTCGGACAGACGAACGGCTACGGGCGCGAGGGAGAACTTCTCCTCAGGGCCGTTCTTCGGCTTGCCGAGGTGGGAGCAGAGGATGAGCTGGCCGCCGTCGGCGATGATCTTCTTGATGGTGGGCAGAGCGGCGGTGATACGGTTATCGTTGGTGATCACGCCGTCCTTGAGCGGTACGTTGAAGTCACAGCGGCAAAGAACCTTTTTGCCGGCAAAGTTGATGTCATCAACGGTGTACTTGTTGAGTTTCATGATAAAAACATCCTTTCTTTGTATTGCTTGTTCGCATATGCTAACCGCAAACGCGCAATACCATAATTTTACTCATTAATTATATAACAAAACGGTAGCCTATTGCAATAGCAAAATGGAATAATCATGCGTTTATTTGTGAAAAAAACAGAGCTCCTATGTTAGAAGCTCTGATGTAAGCGTATAAGTTCTTATTTTTCGAAATACCAGATTATCTCATCAAATTCAATAGTGAACTTTCCGTTGGAACAAGAAAAGGGCAATGGATCACCTGTTTCCTTGAAGCAAGTCCAAGTATCCCAAAATATTGTAAAATGGCACGATTCCGGTATTGTGTAAATCGCATCAGGTGAATAGCTGATATATGGTAAAGCTCTTGCTTGCTTTGCAAAATATATAGTAGCATCTGTTCCTGCGACTTTTAATGTGGTTCCTTCAAAAGTATTAATAAGTTCAAAAGGCGTTCCATCTGAATGGGTCATATTAACGAGCTTATATGTCCCCTCACGACCTTGACCGCATGCACTAAATATGACAGAGACAAAGCAAATACAAATCAATATTGAAAGAATAATCAATAATAATTGTTTAGATTTGTTGCTATCACTTTTTGTAATCATAAAGGTATTCTCCGACAATTATTTGACTTTTTTATACTGTAATGTATAGTCGTTAGCATTGTATATAGTAATATATCCATCTGCATAGGATAACGGTTCTTTTGTATCATAATTATCATATTTATATGTCATGGTGTTCCAATCAATAGTAAAATGATGTATTTCATCAAAGATTTTTATTTCTGCTGTATTTCCTTTAACAATACAAGTGGCTGGTCCACATTCTTTATAATACTCCTGAGTATAGTCTTTTCCGTTACCGTCCAGAACTAATGAAAGTTGATATGTGCCATCTCGGTTTTCTCCACATGAGCTAATACTAATAGAAATCAAACAAACAATGATGACAATACTAAATACAAATAGTATCTGCTTAAGATGATTTGTTGTCTGTTTCATAGCAGACCTCCTTAGTATGATTATAGCAATATTATAACCAAATAGTTATAATATTATTGATTTTATCATAAACTTGTTACCATGTCAATAAATGATATAGTATAAAGAGATGATGAAATGTCTTATTACAGACGCATCCATGATTTGCGCGAAGATCATGATTTAACACAGCAACAGGTTGCGGATTACTTGGGAATGAAACAACCGCAGTATAACCGTTATGAAAAAGGAACGCGAGATATTCCTACAGATATTCTGATCGCCCTTTCCAATCTGTATCATACAAGCGTTGACTATATGCTGGAGCTTACTGACAATCCTATAATAAATAAGTAAAAAGTGTGATAAACTCACTGGTAGAGCTTATCACACTTATTTTATTACTGTATTTCTCCCCAATGATGGCGGTGGAGCTCGCCTTTGGTTTGCAGGGTGGGGTAATCCCACTGGCGGAGCACCTCGTAGCAGCCGACGGCGACGGAGTTCGCGAGGTTGAGCGAGCGCGCTTCATCGATCATCGGGATGCGGACGCAGCGGTCGGGGTAGCGCATGAGCACATGCTCGGGGATACCGCGTGTTTCTTTGCCGAAAATGATGTAGGCGCCGTCGGGGTAGCTTATGTCGCTGTGCTTGCAGCGCGCCTTGGTGGAAAAGAAGAAGTATTCGCCGCCCGCGGTCTTTGCGAAGAAATCGTCGATGCTGTCATAGTAGGTGATGTCGACGAGATACCAGTAATCGAGCCCGGCACGTTTGAGGTTGCGGTCGGTGATCTCGAAGCCGAAGGGTCGCACAAGGTGGAGCCTTGCGCCCGTAGCGGCACAGGTGCGCGCGATATTGCCGGTGTTTTGCGGGATCTCCGGCTCGAACAGCACGATGTTCAAAACTTTGTTGTCAGGTTTTTCCAATTTGAATTCCCTCTTTTGTTTGGAATAAGCGAAATCGAATCGCAAAAAATAAGTTTGTCAGTAAGAACAAAACGCGGTTGAGAGCCTTCCCCTTGAGGGGAAGGTGCCTCGTCAAAAGCGAGGCGGATGAGGTGGAAGCCTTTCCGTTTTATCGATGGAAAAGAGTTGAATGAAGCGTTTACACCTCATCCGAACTTTTCGGCATGGCGTTGCCGAGAAGCCCACCTTCCCCTCAAGGGGAAGGCTTAATCAGCCTATCAAAAACAGAAAGGAGTAGGTATCATGCAAAAAGCTATGAGTAACAGTGCACCTGCCGAGAAAAAGGGCGGCGTGCTCAAAGGCGTCCTCGGCGGCGTCGCGGCAGGGATCGCGGTCAGCGCGGTGAGCGTTGTGATGATGAACAACAGTAAGAAAACCCTGCAAAAGAAAGCAGGGAAGGTCGCCGACGCGATGGAGGATCTGTTCGACAGCGCAAAGGATATGTTTCAGTAGGATCAGTGGTTAGTGGTCAGTGGTTAGTAGTTAGTGATTATGGGAAACGCTTCGCGTTTTGAATTGATATAAAAATCAGGTGTGGGCGGTGCCCACCAAACACTCTTAACCCCTCACTCCTAACTATCTTTAAAGGTGTTGAAAAACTCATCCTTTTATGCTACACTTGATTCGATCAAAAAGTGTAAAAGGAGAGATCAATATGGAATTGATACAGAGCTTTTCCGTTGACCACACCAAGATCATCCCCGGGATCTTCCTCAGCCGTGAGGATCATGTCGGAAATGATAAGGTCACGACCTATGATATCAGGCTGAAAAGGCCGAACAGAGAGCCGGTGATCGATGTGGCGGCGATGCATTCGCTCGAGCACCTCATCGCGACCTTTCTACGCAATGATCCCGACTGGAAGGACGAGGTGATCTACTGGGGTCCGATGGGATGCCTGACGGGATTTTATCTGATCCTCAAGGGCGATCGCGTTCCGCGAGACATCTATGAGCTGCTGCTCGCCGCGTTCAAGTCTGTGGAGGACGCCGAGGTGATCCCCGGCGCAACAGCGGTCAACTGCGGTCATTATCTCATGCACAATCTCGGGATGGCGAAGTGGTACGCGGCAGAGTTCGCTGAGTATTTGGAAAAGAATGCCGATAACCCCGCGATCTTTGAATATCCGAAAACGGAGAGATTGATCACGGATGACGGTCAGCAGTTCTTTGATTCGTAATACTCAGTTTATCAGCACAAACAAGCGCTTACTTCGGTAGGCGCTTGTTCTATCAGAAAACGATTAGTCCGTAAAGTCGGTGAAGCTGATGTTCATGTCGACGGTTCCCTCGACTCCCGGGATAGTACCTTCCTTTGTGTACTGCCACATGTCGAATTTATAGTACATGGTGGGGAATTCGCGGTAGTCGGCGAGCCAGAAGTCATAATCCTTCATGGTCTCAAAGTCGTACATGATCAACATCTGCGAGGTGTTGGAATAGACGATCGCCTTATATCCCGCTTCGGTTACGGTATCACAAAAGGCTTCGGCGATACTGGTCAGCTGATCGCCGGTGACGGAGTCAGTGCGGGCGGCTTCCTCCTGAATGTTTTCCCAGTCAAAGCCGATGGGGTAGTCGAGCTGGCGCTTGTTCAGCTTTTCGAGGGCGTAATTTGCCTCTTGCTTGCCGTCCTCGGCGCTGATCGCCTGTGAGAAGAAGTACGCGCCGACCTTCAGTCCGGCGGCTTTTGCTTTGTCATAGTTGGTATCAAAGTTACCGTCCGTATAGAGCACGCCGTCGTCGCCGTAGTAGCGGCCGCCGATGCGCAGCATGACGAATTCGACGCCTGCTTCTTTCATCGCGGCAAAATCGACGTCACCCTGAAATTCGCTGAGATCGATGCCGAGATGAGAGATCTTTTGACCGTTCTCATAATAGGCAGGGATGCCGTTCTCATCGGTGACAAGGTTGTCCGCCGTGTAGGTGTTGACCTCGGCGCCCTTGACAGTTTGTAATTCGATATCGCCCATGACGGAGTCGTTGATGGTGACGACCTCGCCCGCAGAGGTCGCGGAGGTGGCGTCAGATGTATTCTTCGGATTGAGGATGCGCATAGCGCCGTAGCCGACGCCGATGATCAGCGCGGCGGAGAGGACGATCACCGCGATGATGATACCTACGCGCTTACCGCCTGTGGAGGGGGAATTGGTTTTTGGGGGTTGTGAATGTTTCATATCGGCCTCTGTTTTTTGTCAGTTATCTTGGGATTCGGATTCATTATTCTGATAGGGTGCGTTTATGCTGTCGAGCTCATGGAGTGACGCTTTCAGCTCGGCGAGTTCTTTGTCGAGCGCTTCCAGAGGGTCGCCCGCGGTATACAGATGATCGTTGTTATCGTCTAAATAAGCCATAATTGCTCCTTTTTATGAAGATCATCTAAGCGAACAGGCGCCTTCGCCCTTGCAAAGATGATTGATTTTGTCTTTTGGAATCCATAATAGAATAGCACAAATCGGGGTTATTGTAAATAAACTTCACAATAAGTTTACTTTTACTTGAAAAACTGTCAGCTTTCGATTATAATATAACCGATAGTGCTCTTTATTACGAAAAAGGGCAAAGCTACAGCGCATCAGGTGTGCTGATAGCTCCTTATATGACATAAAGGGAAAGGAGGAAGGCTCTTGCAGAAACAGGGTTATCAAAGGCATACGACCGAGCAGATCCTACGAGCGATCGAGACTTGTCCGACGATCGACAAGCTCTTTGAGATCGTCAAGAACGAGCATATTGTGATACAGATGCAGAGCTTCAACTCCGCGTCATCCCTCCCGAAACAAGCACCCAAGCAGATCCCCGATCTGTCGCCGTTGGAAAGTCTGAAGATACAGGTACGGCAGGCGGTGCTGGATGCGGCGCGAAAGAATGCGCCTCGCCATACCAAAGAACAGCTCATCCGCGCGGTGCAGACCTGCCCGACGATCGACAAGCTGTTTGAGCTGGTCAAGAACGAACACATCGTCATACAGATGAAGAGCTTCAGCTCGGCATCCTGTCTGCCGCAGCACAAACCCGGCCCCGCAGAGCTGATCCCCGACAAAAGCCCCTTGGATCGACTGAAAGAACAGGTTTTGGATGCGGTGATGAACGGTGGATGATACCGCCGCGATTCCGCTTTTACATCGAAGCCATATTGGATAGGAGAACAAGATATGAGTAATTACTGTTATCATTGTATGAATGAACTTACAGATGATCAGCAAGTGTGTCCTCATTGTCATATAGAGAACCGTCCCGATATCGTTGTTTATCGTCTCAGACCCGGCACGATCTTGGATAATAAATATCTGGTCGGTGATTGTTTAGGCGAGGGAGGTTTCGGCATTACCTATATCGGCAGAGATCTGTCGTTGGATATCAAGGTCGCGATCAAGGAGTATTATCCCAACGGATATGCCAACCGTAATAACACGGTCGACCAGAATGTTTATGCGACCACCGAGAGCCAGAAGCATTATTTCTATAAGGGCAAAGACAACTTCTTGGAAGAGGCGCGTAAGGTCGCCAAGTTCCTCGGTGAACCCGGTATCGTCGGTATCAGGGAATACTTTGAGGCGAATGGTACGGCGTACATCATCATGGAGTATCTCGAGGGAGAGAATCTGGCTTCTTACATAAAAAAGAACGGCACGTTCAACGCGGAGAAGATCTTCCGCCTGATGCTGCCCATCACCCATTCGCTCAAGCGGATCCATGATACGGGAATGATCCATCGCGATATCTCTCCCGATAACATTATGTATATGCGTAACGGCAGCCTAAAGCTGATGGATTTCGGCTCGGCGCGTTACTTTACCAATGAACAAAAGGAGATGTCGGTACTGCTCAAGCAGGGTTATGCGCCTGAGGAGCAGTATCGAAAGAACGGAAAACAAGGTCCCTGGACGGATGTATACGGTCTGTGCGCGACGATGTATCGCTGTATCACGGGCAACATCCCCGAGGACGCCTTGGATCGACTCAGAGATGATAACCTTGTGCCGCCCTCCAAGCTGGGCGTCAATATCCCGCCCGCTATGGAAAACATCCTGCTGTACGGATTAGCGGTGTTCAGAGAGAATCGCTGTCAAAGCATGGATGAATTAGCCTCCCTGATCGAAAAGGCAATCGATGATCCGCAGGGCGCGGCAGAGCTGACGGCAAAGCTGGTCAAAAAGCAGCAGGCAACCTCCGATCAGCCTGAGCAGCATACGGTTGCGGCGGTTAATGGAGCGGCACAGAACCATCACAAGATATCCTATGCGCAGCCGGTCACGGGTGAGCGGTCAACCTCCGATCAACAGAACAGGGGATATGCGACGCCTGTTTCACCTGTCCGCACCAACGGCAACAATTATGCCACACCGGTTTCAGCTGTTCGTACCGATAATAAGGGTCAGGCGACACCTGTTCGCACCAATAACAACGGCTATGCAACGCCTGTATCACCCTCCCGAAACAGCGGCAATCACTACGCTGCACCGGTATCATCTTCGCGTGCAAGCAATAACAATTATGCAACGCCGGTGGCGCCTTCTCAGCAGTACCAAAGCATGGGGAATGGCTCACAGAGTAATCAGAGCTCTTATGCGACGCCCGTATCAAGCTCGGCTGCCTATGGAACGCAAACGGCAGTTGCCGAAAAGCCGAAGAAGAAAAAGACCGGTTTGATCATCGGCTTGATCGTCGGCGGCGTTGTAGTGTTAGCGGCGATCATCGCGCTGATAGCTGTTTTCGGCTCCGGTGGCAAAAGCGATTCTCTGGACGGAACCTACCGCCTGACAGAGATGGTGTCGGACGGCGTTGATAAGTCACAGGATCTGAAAAACGTCATTGTCGATCTGGTGATAAAGGATAACGTCGGTACCATCGATATTGGTTCTGAGCATATGGTATGGAGGTTCAATCCCTCGAATCAAACGATCACGAACGAGGAGAACCAAACGATTCCGTATCGGATGGAGGGCAGGAAGATGATTATCGAGGATTCCTCCAGTCGAATGGTATTCGAAAAACAATAGCGTAACAGTAAAGAGCAGCGGTTTTCCGCTGCTCTCAGTTTGTCGAAAAAGTATAGAATAAAAAATGAGTAGCCGATTTCCAAGGCTCCTTTTGCTTCGCTCAAACAATCTATACAATTCATCCGCCTCCTTTCGGAGGCACCTTCCTTTCCCAAAGGAAGGCTTTGATAGGTTTTTCTACAGTCTGAGAGCAGCGGTTTTCCGCTGCTCTTTTGATGTAAGGATAAAAATATAAACCTTTTGGTGATCTCAGTTCTGTTCGGTCAAGATCATCTTGCCCTCATGGTCGGTGTAGTAGTCGCCCTCGGGGATCAGCTCGGAGATCGGGACGATGGTGTAGCCCTCGTCCTTTATCATCTCAATGATCTTCGGGAGCGCTTCGGGCGTATTGGTCGCGCCGTTGTGCATCAGGATGATCGAGCCGGGGCAGAGCTTGCCTTTGATGCGGCTGACCATCTCGTCGGGGGTGGGATCCTTCCAGTCGAGGCTGTCGATGTTCCACTGCACGCAGTACATATCGCGTGATCTGAGGTTGTTGACAAGATTGTCGTTATATTCGCCGTAGGGCGCGCGGAACAGCGTCGGCGCAGTGCCTGTCAGCGCTTCGATCGCGTCATTGCAGTCGCTGATCTCGGTCTGTTGTTGATCGGCGCTCAACTGTGCCATATGCGGATGGGTGGCGGAATGGTTGCCGACGTCGTGACCGTGGTCGGCGATCGACTTGACGTCGTCGGGGTATTTGTCGACCCATTGCTTGACGAGGAAGAAGGTGCTTTTGACCTCGTATTCATCGAGGATCTCGAGCAGGGTGTTTGTCTGCTCGTTGCCCCATGCCGCGTCAAAGGAGATCGCACAGACCTTATCAGCGGTGTCGACATAGTAGATCGGGATCTGCCGCGGTTCGGTCGCGGTGTAGACCGCCTTGCCCGCCGTTTCGGAGGCGACCGCGATTGCCGCGACGCCGATCAGCACGCAGGAGAACAGGATCATCAGCTTTTTCTTAGTCAATACCACAAACGTCATACTATCACCGATACAGCATATGTAAAGGCGCACAAAAAAATGCCCTATCCGCGAGTGGATAGGGCATGATAATTGATAATCGGTGATTGATACAATCCCTCCGAGGTCGTCTGTCGACAACCCCACCTCCCTTAGGAAAGGGAGGCTATCTTATTTGATTTCCCAGGTAGCGCCGTTTTTGCTGTCCTTGATGACGATGCCTTTTTCGAGCAGCTCGTCGCGGATGCGGTCGGCTTCTGCCCAGTTTTTGTCGGCTTTTGCCGCGGCACGCGCCGCGATCTGGTCGTCGACCCAGTCCTTGGAGATGCCTTTTTCTTCGAGATATGCCAGCTGCTGCGCCGCTTTCTCCGCCTCTGCCTTTGCCGCCTTCTCGATCTCCGCGTCAGCCGCCTCGATCAGTCCGAGGGAGAGGACTCGGTCGAAGTCGGCGATCAGATAGCGCTTGGTCGCATCGTCGAGCTTGCCCTTGAGCACATCATAGAGCGCGGTGATCGCGAGGGAGGTGTTCAGGTCGTTGTCGAGCGCCGCCTTGAATTTGTCCTGATACGGTTTTGCGGCGTCGAGATCGGGCTCGCCGTCCTTGCTGAGCTTTGCGATCTTCGCGACCAGCTTGTTGTATGCCTGCACGGTGTTGTCGAGATTCTCAAAGGAGAATACCAGCGGCTTGCGGTAGTGGGATTGCAGGCAGAAGAAGCGGTAGGCAAGGGGATCATAACCCTTTTCCTCCAGCAGGGATACGGTCAAGAAGCCGCCCTTACTCTTGCTCATCTTGCCGCGCTTGTCGAGCAGGTGCAGGACATGGAACCAGTAGGGGCACCACTGATGGCCGAGGTAGGCCTCACTCTGCGCGATCTCGTTGGTGTGGTGGGGGAAGGCATTGTCGATACCGCCGCAGTGGATGTCGAGGTATTCGCCTGCGTGCTTGATAGAGATCGCGGAGCACTCGATGTGCCATCCGGGATAGCCCAGTCCCCACGGGGATTCCCACTTCAGCGCCTGATCCTCAAACTTGCTCTGGGTGAACCAGAGGACAAAGTCGTTTTTGTTGCGCTTGTTGCTGTCCTCGTTGACGTCGTCACGCACGCCGACCTGCAGTTCGTCCTCATTCATGTTGCCGAAAACATAATAGTTGTCGAGCTTACTGGTATCGAAATAGACGTTGCCGCCCGCAAGGTAGGCATAGCCCTTATCGATCAGGGTCTGCACCATCTCGATGAACTCGGGGATGCAGTTGGTGGCGGGCTCGATGACGTCGGGCTTTTTGATATTGAGCTTCTCAGCGTCGGAGAAGAACGCGTCGGTGTAGAACTGTGCGATATCCATGACGCTCTTGTGCTCACGCTTAGCGCCGGCGAGCATCTTATCCTCGCCGGTGTCCGCGTCGGAGCTGAGGTGTCCTACGTCGGTGATATTCATCACACGCAGTACGTCATATCCCGCGTAGCGCAGGTATTTTTCGAGCACATCCTCCATGATGTAGGTGCGCAGGTTGCCGATATGAGCGTAGTGGTAGACGGTGGGGCCGCAGGTGTACATCTTTACCTTGCCCTCCTCGTGGGGGATGAATTCCTGTCGGGTACCGCCGAGGGTATTGTACAGAATCATGATGGACTTCCTTTCCTTATGATAGGCTCCCTTTCCTAAGGGAGCCGCAGTTTGTCGAAAAAGTATAGAATAAAAAATGAGTAGCCGATTTCCAGGGCTCCTTTTGGGAAAAGGAGCTGTCACCGAACGGTGACTGAGGAATTGTATCAATTGACCGACCGAAGGGAGAAACCCTGATTTTACCTTTGTTCTAA
>OMWP01000032.1:21298-31864 GCA_900314795.1 uncultured Eubacteriales bacterium | reverse complement strand
CTATCTCAAATTACTGCTTACATTTTTTAGAAATCTTAATTCAAAAATTAAAGCCATGTTTCAACTTCCGCCGAAACATGGCTTTTTCTACAGCCTGAGCGGTACGAGAAATCGTACCGCTTTTTTGCTGTGATAAAAGTATTTTGTTTGATGAATTCGGGAGGAGCAAGCCCCTCCCCTACATTAACGACTCATCCCCTATCAAACAGCTACTTGCCATTGGTCGGGACGTCGAGGCGCCGTCCCCTACCATCAGCGTGTTCCTCACTACTCCTTATCTCCTTATATTAGACTATTTACACAGTTTTTCCGCTGCAATTTCTATACACCGTATGATTGATTTTTATTGTTAAAAATTATACAATAGTATTATCAATTTATACGGAGGTATATTATGGCAAACAGAATCATTCTTAACAACACTTCCTACCACGGCAAGGGCGCGATCAACGAGATCCCCGCAATTGCCAAGACTAAGGGCTTCACCAAAACGCTCATCGTCACCGATCCCGATCTGATCAAGTTCAACGTAGCGCAAAAGGTCACCGCGCTTCTTGATGAATGCGGTCTCCCCTATGACGTTTTCTCCGAGGTCAAGGCGAATCCGACCATCGAGAATGTACAGGCAGGCGTAGACGCGTTCAAAGCGGCAAAGGCTGACTCCATCATCGCTATCGGCGGCGGCTCCGCGATGGATACCGCTAAGGCGATCGGCGTGATCATCACCAACCCCGAGTTCGCCGATGTTCGCTCCTTAGAGGGCGTTGCACCCACCAAGAACCATGCAGTTCCGACTATCGCTGTCCCCACCACAGCCGGTACCGCTGCAGAGGTCACCATCAACTACGTCATCACCGATGTACAGAAGGAGCGCAAGTTCGTCTGCGTTGACGAGCACGATATCCCCGAGATCGCGGTTGTCGATCCCGATATGATGAGCAGCATGCCCAAGGGTCTGACCGCTTCCACCGGTATGGACGCGCTCACTCACGCGATCGAGGGCTACACCACTGCCGCGGCTTGGGAAATGACCGATATGTTCCACCTCGAAGCGATCCGCCTGATCGCAAAGCACCTGCGCGGCGCTGTCGAGAATAAGCCCGAGGACAGAGAAGGCATGGCGCTGGCACAGTACATCGCCGGTATGGGCTTCTCCAACGTCGGCTTAGGTATCGCGCACAGCATCGCTCATACGCTCGGCGCACACTATGACACTCCTCACGGCGTTGCATGCGCCATGATGCTGCCGATCGTCATGGAATACAACCAGGAATACACCGGCGAGAAGTTCCGCGAGATCGCGCGCGCCATGGGCGTAGAGGGCGTAGACGGTATGTCGCAGGCTGAGTATCGCAAGGCGGCGATCGACGCGGTCAAGCAGCTCTCCAAGGACGTAGGCATCCCCGAGAAGAACGAGAAGGTCAAAGCAGAGGATCTGGAGGTTCTGGCTGCGGACGCCTACGCAGACGCTTGCCGTCCCGGCAACCCCAGAGAGACCAACGTCGAGGATCTCAAAGAACTGTATAAGAAGATTATGGCATGATTCTTTAATGCTTCATCCTTATTAAAATCTTTGCTGGGAGTCGGAAATTCACCAACTACGTGGCAATCTCCCCATCGACCTATTCACTTAAGCGTCAGAAAAGCAGTACGCTGCTTTATGGGATTGCCACGGTCGCAAGCTCCCTCGCAATGACAATTGATAACCATGATAAAAGCTCCCGAATCGCGATGACTCGGGAGCTTTGTTATGTAATGATTCAATTGGGGAGCCGAAGCAACCCTCAGTCAGCGTCAACAAGTTGTCGCTGACAGCTTCCTCGCCGGAAACGGCTCCCCCCTTGTCCTCCGGACATTCCCCCAACGGGGGTGCCTTAGGAAAGGGAGCCTATACACATCCTTATTTCTCTTCTGCGGGGATGTCGCCGGTACAATGCGGGCACTTGGTCGCATTGATGTTGACCTCTTCACAGCAGTGCGGGCAGATCTTGGTGGTCGCTTCTTCTTCCGCTTCTTTCTTCTTTTTGCCGATGGTCATCAGCTTGTTGATGCCCTTGACCATCAGGAAGATAATCAGCGCCATGATCAGGAAGTTGATGACAGCGGTCAGGAAAGCGCCGTAACGGATCTCGACGTTACCGACCTTCGCAACCAGCTGAGAGAAATCGAGATTGCCGAAGAGTCCGAGGATCGGAGAGATGATGTCCTCCGTCAAAGAGGTCACGATCGCACCGAACGCGCCGCCGATGATAACGCCGACTGCCAAATCCATGACATTACCGCGCATGATGAATTCTTTGAATTCGCCAAATAATTTTTTCATGTTCTGCACTCCTTGTTATAATTCTTTATTAGAAAGTCAGCAATCGGCAATCAGGGCTCGGCGTTCATGAAACTCCTCACTCCTAACTCCTCACTCCTAACTTACAATACAACCTTATGGAAGACCTTCTTGCCCTTCTTGATGATCACATGACCCTTCTCAAAGGCGTCCTTTTTCACCATATGGAACATGTCGGTGATCTTCTCGTCATCCAGCGAGATACCGCCCTGCTTGATCAGGCGCTTGCCCTCTCCCTTTGAGGGGATCAGGTTGCATTTGATCAGCAGATCGAGGATCGAGATGCCCTCTTCAGAGAAATCATCCTCGGTGATCTCGGTGGTTGGCATGTTATCGGTGTTGGCGCCGCCGCCGAAGAGCGCTCGAGCACCCTCCTGCGCCTTATTCGCCTCTTCCTCACCGTGGATCATCTTGGTCAGCTCAAAGGCTAAGATCTCCTTCGCCTTGTTCAGCTGTGAGCCTTCCCACTCGGCCATCTGCTCGATCTCGTCGAGCGGCAGGAAGGTCAGCATCTTGAGGCACTTGATGACGTCGGCGTCATCGACGTTGCGCCAGTACTGATAGAACTCGAACGGCGTTGTCTTGTTCGCGTCGAGCCATACAGCGCCCTTCTGGGTCTTGCCCATCTTCTTGCCCTCACTGTTGAGGAGCAGGTTGATGGTCATCGCGTAAGCGTCCTTGCCGAGCTTTCTGCGAATCAGCTCCGTACCGCCGAGCATGTTGCTCCACTGGTCGTCGCCGCCGAACTGCATATTACAGCCGTATTTCTGATACAGCGCGTAGAAATCATAGCTCTGCATAATCATGTAGTTGAATTCAAGGAAGGAGAGGCCCTTCTCCATGCGCTGCTTGTAACACTCCGCGCGTAGCATATTATTGACCGAGAAGCACGCCCCGACCTCGCGCAGCAGCTCAACATAATTGAGATCTAAGAGCCAATCGGCATTGTTGACCATCATCGCCTTGTCATCGGAGAAGTCGATGAACTTACTCATCTGCTCCTTGAAGCAGTCGCAGTTATGCCGGATGGTCTCCTTGGTCATCATCTGGCGCATATCGGTTCTGCCGGACGGATCACCGATCATCGCGGTACCGCCGCCGATCAGGGCGATCGGCTTATTGCCGGCGAGCTGTAAGCGCTTCATCAGGCACAACGCCATAAAGTGACCTACATGCAGGCTGTCGGCTGTCGGGTCGAAGCCGATATAAAACACAGCCTTGCCGTTGTTCACTAAATCTCTGATTTCCTTTTCATCGGTCACCTGTGCGATCAAACCGCGGGCGACCAGTTCTTCATATACTCCCAAAAGATTTCCTCCTTCATTATTTGGTTTGCGCCTGCGGCGCCTGTCTCGCCTCATTGTCCTGCGCTGATCCTCGTATAACTCCTACTCACCTAACCACTCTGCATGACCCTTGGTCATTCCGAGCGGTCCCGGTTCGTCTGTCGTTATCCGAGGGCTCCGGACTTCGGCGTTTCTTTTGTCATAATCTGTAGTATAGTATAGCTTTAATTCATTAAAACGTCAAGGGGTTAATGCAGTCGAGGGTGTACGTATTGTAGGGGAGGGGTGCTCCCCGTTGGGGAGACGTCACAGATTCCCCTGTTAGGGGAAATGTCCGCAAAGCGGACAAAAGGGTTGCCGTTCTCGCTGAGAGAAAGGCGTCTCCGCCGAGGAATGCTCCTCCCGAAACATTTCCGTTCAATATCATATAGAGAGAAACAAAATGCTCTTCTCCTAAAATATAAGTTATTCTTTCCTTGACGTACTACCACGGGAGGAGCAAGCCCCTCCCCTGCTTTTTGGATATTCGACAATGGCGCGTCACCAAATCAAAGATTTGGACAACTCCTCATCACCACGGGTCATCCTCGTCTGTCGCTCCCTCTCCCTCACCGTCCGGTTCGGGTGAGCCGAGCATGTTGTTGCGCTCGAGCCAATCGTTATAGGTGATCAGCACCTCACGCGGCTTGGAGCCCTGGTGCGGACCGACGATGCCCATCTGCTCCATGTCGTCGATCATTCTGCCGGCTCGTGCGTAGCCGACCTTGAGGCGGCGTTGGAGCATGGAGGTGGACGCCTGTCCGCTTTCGATGACGAACTTGATCGCGTCCTCCATCATGGAGTCGACCTCGGGCGCGTTGCCGGGTGTGACGCCGCCATCCTTGCCCTTGTTGCCGTTGAGCTCCTCCGCGGCAATCTTGCGGATCTTGTCCTCGATCTCCTTATTGTACTCAGCGGTGTGAGATTTCTTGAGGAAGGCGGTGACACGGTCGATCTCTTCGTCACGGGTGAAGCAGCACTGTACACGGATCGGCTTCGGCGCGCCGACAGGCGCATACAACAGGTCGCCTCGACCGATCAGCTTCTCGGCGCCGCCGGTATCAAGGATGGTACGCGAGTCGATCTGGGAAGATACCTTCAAGGCGATTCTTGAAGGGATATTCGCCTTGATCAGACCGGTGATGACGTTGACGGTAGGACGCTGGGTCGCCAAAATCAGGTGCATACCCGCGGCACGCGCCATCTGCGCCAATCGGCAGATGCTTTCCTCCACCTCGGAGGGCGCCGCCATCATCAAGTCAGCCAACTCGTCGATCGCGATCACGATACGGCACATGTGCTCGGTGGGCACCTTTAAGCCGTTGATATCCAGGCAGGGCTGTTCCTCCGCCTCGGGATCGTAATCGGGCTTTTGCTTTTGTTCTTCTATGTAAGCGAGGTTTTTATCGACCAGCTCGTTGAAGCTGTCGATACCCTTACAGTCATATTCTGAGAAAATGCGGTAGCGCTGGAGCATCTCGGAGACCGCCCAGTTCAGTGCGCCCGCCGCCTTTTTCGCATCGGATACGACGGGTACCAGCAGATGCGGGATCCCCTTGTATTTGCTGAATTCGACCATCTTCGGGTCGACCAACAGGAGCTTGACCTCATCGGGCGTCGCCTTGAAGAGGATCGACATCAACAGCGCGTTGACGCAGACCGACTTACCGGAACCGGTAGTACCCGCGATCAGCAGGTGGGGCATCTTCGCCAGATCGGTGGTGATGATCTCACCCGAAATATCTCTGCCCAATACGCAATTGAGCTTGCTCTTATGATTGCGGAACTCGTCCGTTTCAACCAGCTCGCGGAGGGTGACCATTGAGGTGACCTTATTCGGCACCTCAATACCGACCGCCGCTTTACCGGGGATCGGCGCTTCAATACGCACGCCGTTGGCGGCGAGGTTCAGTGCGATATCATCGGACAGGTTCGTGATCTTGCTGATCTTCACGCCGGGTGCGGGCTGCAGCTCATAGCGTGTGACCGACGGGCCGCGACAGATATCGACGATATTCGCCTTGACGCCGAAGCTGTTGAGGGTCTCGACCAGCTTGGTGGCGTTGTTCTGCATTTCCATATAGGCGCTTTCGCTCTCACTATCCACAGCCGGCTCGAGAAGCTTGGTGGACGGATAGACATACTGCGTCTGCTCTGACTTTTGATTCTGCTTGACCTCGGCGCCCACGCGGCGGGTCTCACCCTTCAAATCAAAGGTATCCTCGGTGTTATACTCGTCGAGAGGTTCATCCTCCGCCGTACCGGGATCGGGCTGTTTTGCACCTGCGGACATCTTGTGCGATCTCTTTTTAACGGAAATCTGGCGCGCCACATCGGAAGCGGAAAGCTCCTCGTCGGGCACCACGCCGGAATTCGCGTTGCGGATAATGTTGATGATATCCTGATCCTGCTGTTCCTCGGCGATCTCAACCGCGTCCTTGGTACGCGGCTTCTTGCCGGGCTTGTCCAGCGGGATGTCGATACGTTCGTTCGACCGTCTGCGCGAACGCGGTTCAGAAACGGTATAGTCGGGATAATCCTCCTGTGAGCGATTACCCAGACGCTCGAACTCCTCGCGCTCTTCCCTCTCGCGACGGCGTTCTTCACGGCGCTCGGTGCGATGCTCATGGATCTGACGCTGTCTTTCGCGGGTTCTGGTATAGCCCTTCTTCGCGACGTTGGCGATATCGATCAGCGTCACGCCGAAGAGCACCATGATCGCGGCGATCAGAATAATAAACGAGGTGATGACAGCAGGAGCTGTCGTAAACCATGCGCGCATGGGATAACCAAATACAGCACCGATCAAACCGCACAGGCTCTCGAGCGCAAAGGACTTTTTGTATGCGGCGCCGAGGGCGGAAAAATATGTATATCCCTCGTTGAAATCGGTTTTACCGAAAAGATAGACCAGCGTGCAGACCATCACGACGATGAGGGCGGACAGGGCGATCTTGGCGCCCTTATGCGCCATCTGCTTTTCCTTGGCGGTCATGATGCCGAGGTAGATGAACACGAGCGGCACTAAGATCGAGCATACGCCGAACACGCCGAAAAGGAAGCAGCGCATGGTCTTCCAGAACGCGCCGCCGGGGATGATCACCAATGCGAGCAGCAGTGCGCCGACAGCGCACAGGATGATCGCCTTGACCTGGGGATTCAGCCCGCGTCTGACAGGTTCATTCTTGGCACTGCGGGAAGTGCGCTTCGCACTGCCTTTTGCAGTGCTTCTCGATGTTGATTTTTTGTTTTTGGAGCTTGCTTTGCCTTTGGTAGTCTTGGCAGCCAAATAATCACTCCTGACTTTCCTTGGTTTTGGTTTCTGTTAAGCCTCCCCATTGAGGGGCAGGTGGGCTCGACATTCAGTCGAAAACTCGGATGAAGCGGAAACAAATCCACTCCTCTGTCTTTGCGGAACGTCGGCAAGCGCCGTTCCCTACAAAATGCTTATGTCAACGGGGTACCGGAGAAGATGTTGATACCCTTGTTCAGCTCAATGATGCTGATGATGATGACAGCGATACCGACGACAGCGGTATAGACGATGAAGATGATCATCTTATCGGTCTTTAAGAGCCATTTAAAGAGTGCAATCGCCAGATAGCCGACGACAGCGGAGACGACCATGCCGATGATGATCGGCAAAAGATCCGCCTTGATCGCGCCAAAGCCGCCCTCCAGCGCGTCCTTGCCCTCGAGCACCGCCGCCGCGACGATCGCGGGGGTACCGAGGATAAAGGTATAGTCGAGGGCAGTCTGCTTCTCCAGTCCGCGCATCTGACCTGCCGCGAGGGTCGAGCCGGAGCGTGACAGACCGGGCAGGGTCGCAAAGCACTGGGTCACGCCGACGACAAGAGCGTCCACCACATTCAGCGAGGTGCGGCCGGTATCGCCGCCCTTTTTGGCATGCTTGAGCGGGATCGTGCTGTGCGAAATGCGGTTGCCGATGAACAGCAGTACAGAGGTGATCAGAAGGCAGATACCGACGACGATGAAATTGCGTTCACTGTCGGTGATGCCTTCGACAACATCCTTGAGCTTCATTCCCGTTCCGGGTACGGGCAGGAACAGGAGGAACAGCGGCAAGAGACCGATGATCACCATGATGACCATGCGTTGATCATCGCTGAGCTCCTTCCACCTGAATTTACCGGTAAAGATATTGCCGATGATCGAAAAGAACGCCTTGATCAGCCGCCAGATCAGCTTGTGATAAAATACGACGACCGCTACCAGCGTGCCGATATGTAACATGACATTGAAGAAGAGGTTGTTGCCCTCCAGGTTGATCCCCAAAATGTGCTGGGTGATCGTCAAGTGTCCGCTGCTGGACACCGGCAGGAACTCGGTGAGCCCCTGAACCACCCCTTGGATGATCGCTTCGAAAATGGTCATAGGTAAAACTCCTTTTTGGTTAATGGTGAAGGGTGAATGGTTAACGGTGAAGGGAGGACTCTGTCCTCACCTGATGGAATAGAATACAAAACGCGGAGCGTTTCCAAAAATCGTTAACCGTTAATCGTTCACCGTTCACTGTTCGTTATCATTTCAAATAATGCGTCGGTCGCGTCGTGCAGGGTTCCTACCGCGTCGATCAAGCCGCAGTCGACCGCTTCTTTGCCCTCGAGCACCGTCCCGATATCGGTGACGAGCTCGCCGGTGTTGAGCACCAGCTCACGGTACTTTTCCTCGCTGATATGAGAATTCTCGACCGTAAAGCGCATGATGCGATCCTGCATCTTCTGAAAATACCGATAGGTCTGCGGCGCGCCGACCGTCAAGCCCGTGGTACGCACGGGATGTACCGTCATGGACGCGGTGCTGACGATGAAGCTCTTGTCACACGCGACCGCCAGCGGGATGCCGATGCTGTGACCGCCGCCGAGCACCAGTGAGACCGAGGGCTTCTTCATCCCCGCGATCATCTCCGCGATAGCAAGCCCAGCCTCCACATCGCCGCCCGAGGTGTTGAGCAGGACAAGCAGTCCGTCGATATCCTCATCCTCGTCGATGGCGAGCAGCGAGGGGATCACGTGCTCATACTTGGTCGTTTTGTTGGACGGCGGCAGGATATAATGCCCCTCGATCTGACCGATCACCGTCAGACAATAGATGATATTCTCGCCCCGATGGGTGATCACACTGCCCATCGCGGTGACGCTGTCACGCGGCTTTTGATCGGCAGATTCGTTGTTGTCATTCTCCTCGGGGAGCTCGTTATCGTTCCACATAGTATCACCTCAGTGTTATTATGCGTACGATAAACTAAATCATGTATCATCCTATCGTAATTCACCAAGATACAGTATACCATTAACTTGCAAATTCTTCAAGAGAAAAATGATTATATTTCTAAATTGTCATATTAATTATATGAGGATAGTGTATGCTTAATGTGTATATCATCGTAACAAGTTGAAATTGCCGTGGAAATGACACCGCGCCATATAGATCGATAAAACTGGAGGAAAAATGAGCACTAACGCTGTATACGGCATTGTCATCGCTATACTGATCTTACTGTCGGGCTTTTTCTCGTGTGTGGAAACGGCATACTCCTTTGCCAACACCATCCGACTCAAATCGCTGATCGACAACGGCAACCGGCGTGCCAAGCATGCCCTGTGGGTGTGCGATAACTTTGACAGAGCCTTGACCGCTATCCTGATCGGCAACAACGTCGTCAATCTGGGCTGTTCGTCACTGGCGACGATCCTGTGCTTGAACCTGTTCCAAAACTACGGCGCGGCGATCGCGACCGGCGGCACGACCCTACTGGTGCTGACCTTCGGTGAGGTCATCCCGAAGTGCATCGGCAAGGAAAAGAGCGACGGCATCGTCCTGTATACGGGACTGACCCTCAAGGTGTTCACCTATATCTTGACGCCGTTGGTACTCTTCTTCACGGGCATCAAAAGCTTGGTGATGAAGATCGGACACATCAAAAAGAACTCCCCCTCCGTGACGGAGGACGAGCTCAAATATATCATCGAAAGCATTGAGGAAGAAGGCATCCTCGAGGAGCAGGAAAGCGAGCTGGTACAATCGGCGCTGGAATTCGATGAAAAGACCGCGCAGGAGATCCTGACGCCGCGCGTCGACGTCACCGCCATCGACATCGAGGATGATAAAGATGAGATCCACGACCTGATCATCCGCGAGCGCTATTCGCGCATCCCTGTGTATGAGGGCGATATCGACAATGTCATCGGCATCCTGCATACACGCGATTATTTGGAAAAGGTCATCGACGGCGATGTCGATCTGCGCGAGCTGATCACTCCCGCCCACTTCATCTACAAAAACCTCAAGCTCTCCGATATCCTCAACGATTTCCGCGCCAACCGCCTGCATATCGCCATCGTCACCGATGAATACGGCGGATTCCTCGGCATCGTCACGATGGAGGATCTGCTCGAAGAGATCGTCGGCGACATCTGGGATGAGGACGAGGATGTGGAGCACACCTGCACCAAGCTGGGTGAGAACCGCTATCTGGTATCGGGTGATATGGATCTGAACGAATTGTTCGAGCTGTTTGAGATCAAGCCCGATGACGAGATCGAGAGCAACTCCGTCGGCGGCTTTATCGTTGAGCAGTTGGGCGAACTTCCCATACGCGGACAGCGCGTCGAGTACAAGGATGTGATCTTCACCGTCAAGCGCGTGAAAAACAGGCGCATTATCTCGGCACTGGCAACAAAGAAGAAACCGATCAAGGAATCAACGAAATAAACGAAGCTCCTTCAAACGAAGGAGCTTTCGGTTTGTCGAAAAAGTATATCATATAAAACGCAGAATGTTTCCGAGGCTCCCTCTGACGAGGGAGCTGTCGCCGTTAAGGCGACTGAGGGAGAGATAACGAAACCTGACAATGATTCTCCGACTTTTGACTCAAGC
>OMWP01000032.1:0-21271 GCA_900314795.1 uncultured Eubacteriales bacterium | reverse complement strand
GCGTTATCTCTCCCCTGCATTTTACGTTTATCTCTCTGTGAATCATACTTCTTGCCGCCCCCTCGTCAGAGGGGGCAGGATAGGTTTTTCTACAGTCTGGAAGCTCCTTCAAACGAAGGAGCTTTTCTTTATATCAAACCTTTTAATTCTAATCTAGAAATATTAATCATCTTCTCACCGAGCGGTTCGGCGGAACAAACGGACAGGCAATAATCGTTCAAGCTGCTTGTATAAAGCTGAGCGCTGAGCGACAGAGCAGTGGTATCAAAAGCGGTCAAGTCGGTGCTGATCCCCTCACCTGTCATTTTGAGCACCGCTTCCTTCCGCGTCCAAATCTCACAGAAAGCGCGGCACTGATCCTGCGCTTCTTTCACATAGGCACGCTCATGAGGATGATAAAACCGATCGGCGATCTTCAGACGATTTTCGTCGGGGATCTGCTCGACATCCAAGCCTACCTCGATATCATCAACCGCGATCGCCGCTACCGAGCTGCTGTGAGATACCGAAAAAAACACGCCGCTCTGTGCATAGGGCTTATCATGATCGCCGAAAGTGATCGGGCTCTCCCCTATCGCGCGACGGATCAACAGCCCCGCCGCGAGTGACAGGAGCTTATCCTTTTCAAAGCGGTATCGCGCGATCTTCTCCTGTCGTTCAGGCGGCAAGAGCGCGACATACTCTTTGAGTTCATCGATTCTTAAATTTTCATCCAAAACAACATACTCGATCTTCATATGCTTATCATACTATAAACCGCCGCAACATGCAAATACTTATTTACAAAAGGCGGCTCAAATGGTAAGATAATGATAGCTAAGGTTGAGATTGCCATATCCCGTTGGGATTCGCAATGACGATTTTTCGTTGAGATTGCCACATCCCGTTGGGATTCGCAATGACGATCGATAACGAGATTGCCGCAGCCCGCTGGGATTCGCTTTGACGATCGATAACGAGATTGCCGCATCCCTTGCGAGGCTTTCAATGACAAATAAGAGTAATCTCATGATAGATACACATAGAAAAAGGAGGCTTCCGACATGAGTATTTTTGATAATCTGAACTATTCTCCTACTCCTGCTGCAAATTCCGCAAAACCTGAAGAAGGCAGCTTCACCTTTGTATTCAACGCGCTTCCCGAAAGTGCGGAAGAGATGAAGCGTCTGCCTGAGGCGCGCCTTGATACGCCGTACAAGACCGCCGCACTGACCGTTTGCGCCCTATGTGCTTATGCCGCTGCTCCCGAGATCGGTAAGGAGATGCTGAACTTCCTCAAAGGCCCCGCGCCACTCTCGCCGTTTGAGATCAGTTTTCTCAATGACCGCTTCCGTGAGGGTAAGCATATCCCCTTCTCCTACTTTGTCGGAGCAACTCCGGAGAACAACTATACCCCCTCTAAGCCCTTTACCGTAACGATCTTCTCCAATCCGTATTCGTTCCAAAACGAAGGCTGGGCGACACTGCACCTAAACTCCGGCGGTGCCGATTCACCCCGCCAGATCAAGCTGCGCCTCAAGCCCTCTGAGGGTAAATGGTACTTAAGCGAGCAGATGATCATGGTCGGTATTCGCACACCGCAAAAAGACGATCCGTGGGCTTAATGAAAAATGATGATATCTCATATAACAGGCTCCCTTTGCAAATGCAGAGGGAGCCGTTTGTTTTGCAACAACAAACAGCCGCCCGAACCGGACGACTGCTCCAAATACAGGATCATTGATTTTCCATCAGCATCTTTTTGGACTTTGACAAGAACGATAGGAACAGGATGTACTTGATAAAGCTCAGTAACAAAGAGCTTAAAATCAGCACAAGCGCAATCATCGATGTCGTATCGTTGCGAAAGAAAGTAGAGATAAAGCTCAGTACAAATGTGATACATTCCGCCGCGATGATCAGCTTGAGCACCGTGGTGCCCTTTTGGCTGATATCAGTGCGTCCGAGCAGGGTCGCGATCTGCATCGTACCCGCGATAACAAAAATCGTCGCTAAAGTATCGGAGAGCGTAGACATCGAATACAGGATACTGCCAAGACCGTTATTGATCACAAACACTGAGATAACAGAGAAAACAATACTGACGATCAAAAAGACAAGAGCCGTCTTGAAGCTTTCATTATCATTCCGCGCGTTGATGTAACCAATCAGATTCATGATGAACGCGATGACTATCAGAACCGCAGCCACTACAGCCAGCACGACTGTAGCGATGAGACCACCGAGAGACAAAGACTCAGTAGTTCCGGCGCCTTCATCCGCAGCGAATAGTGCAACCGCGCCGATAACAGCAGCCACACCGATAAGAATATAGGCGATCAGTTTCAGGATCTCGGCGGTGTAGATCCTCTTGATTCCTTTTGCAGCATTAGGGAATTGCATAGTTTCCTTCTCCTTTTTCAATTATGATTTTCATATCTTCCATTTTCTTTTCATCTTATTGTAACACAGCTTTAGAAAATAATAAAGTAAAAACCTAAAATTATCAAAAGAAAAAGCAGCCGCCCTTTCGGACGACTGCAAAAGAATCAGTCATTAGCCTTCGTTCAGCATCTTCTTAGCCTGAGAAAGAAGGGTAAGGAACATGATGTACTGAATCAGGGACAGTACTAACGAGATCGCCAAAAGGATCATAGCGATAACCAGAATCGCAGGGTTAGTCAGCATGAACGAAGAAACGATGCTGAGGATCAGGGAGAGACCCGCGATCACGATGATGATCTTCAAGATGTTGGAACCCTTGGTGCTGACTTCGCCGTTGTTGAGCTGATCAGCCAGCTTAATGATACCGGTGATGATAAAGATGGTTACGAACAGACCCATCAGATTACCGACAGTAGCACACAGGCTCATGATAACAGGGCTGACACGCGCAAACAGAGCGCCGACGATCGGAGCGATGATGCCGATGATCAGGCAGATCAGAGCGGACTTAAAGCTCTCTTCATCCTTCTTCGCGTTGACGATACCGACGATCTGCATAATGAACGCGATGAGCGCCAAAATGGAATACGCAACCAGGAAAATGGAAGCGCCTGCCATCTGGCTGAGTGCCGCCACTATACCGGCATCACTGCCCTTTGACAGAATCGCTGTAGCGCCGCCGGAGATCACAATAACAAGACCGATAATCTCGCAGATAGAGCCGATCAGCTGTAAAATCTGTGCTGTGAAAATATTTTTCACACCTTTTGCTGCATTAGGAAATCTCATGTAACAAATTCTCCTTTTTTGAATATTATTCACTATGTATTCAGTGAATTCAAAAGTATTATAGCATACAAAATCCAAATTGTCACTATTTATTTTTTATTTTTTGTCAATTCTTAATAGATTGTTCTCATTATTATGATATGTTGTAAGTAGTACCTCTGCCTGGGGAACCTATTTCTGATAAATAATTGCAGAATATTGATACCGCTCTATTGACGGTATGCCCTAAAATATGGTATATTTTTGGAGAAATTTACTATCATCCTTCATACGGAACGATCTCGTTCCCTTTGACCGACTGATAAAAGGGAGAACAATATGGAAGAAAAACAACATCCGCTTCAGGGGTTGAGTACCGCCGAGGTGGAAGAACGCGTCCGCGACGGTAAGATCAACACCGCATCGACCGTCAAGACAAAATCCATCAAACGGATCTTCATTGACAACATCTGCACGGTGTTCAACGGGATCAACGTCCTCTTGTTCATCCTGCTGCTGCTTGTCGGCTCGTACAAGAACCTACTGTTCATCGGCGTCGTGCTGTTCAACACCGTCATCGGTATCGTGCAGGAGATCCGTTCCAAGCAGAGCGTAGACAAGCTCACGATACTCACCGAAAGCAAGCTGACCGTCCTGCGCGACGGCAAAGAGGTACAGCTCAACAAGGATGAGCTCGTGCTCGATGATATCATCCTGCTGACACGCGGCAATCAGGTGCCTGCCGACTGTATCGTCATCGACGGCGATTGCAGTGCGAACGAGAGCCTGCTCACAGGTGAATCCGATCTGATCGTCAAGAAGGTCGGCGATGAACTGCTCTCGGGCAGCTTTATCGCGTCGGGCAACTGTTATTGCCGCGTCAACCGCGTCGGCGCAGACAGCTACGCTGCCAAGATCAACAACGAGGCAAAGTATCTCAAGAAGAACAATTCACAGATCCTGAACTCTTTCAACACCATCATCAAGATCTGCTCCTTCATCATCTTCCCCGTTGGTATTTTGATGTTTGTTGTCAAATACTTCATCCAACATCAGGAGATGAACGACACAGTCGTATCCACCGTCGGCGCGCTGGTCGGCATGATCCCCGGCGGCATGATCCTGCTCACCTCGGGCGTATTGGCGGTATCGGTCGTGCGACTCGCGAAGAAGAAGGTGCTGGTCAACGAGATGTACTGTATCGAAACCCTCGCGCGCGTTGACGTTATCTGTCTTGATAAGACAGGTACCCTGACCGCTGAGATCATGAACGTGCACGACATCGTGCCGATCAACACGGATCGCGACGAGATCATGACGGCGCTGTCGTCTATCGCCTCAGTCGACGAGGTCAACGCCACTGCGGAGGCAGTACACAAATATACCAAAGATACCGAGCCGCTCTCATGCAGAGGCTTTACCCCCTTCTCCTCCGAAACCAAGTGGTCGGGCGGCAATTTTGAGAACGGCAGAACCTATATCATGGGTGCGGCGGAGTTTGTATTTTCCGATAAAGAAAAATACGCCGAGGTTTATCAAGCGATCGCGGATGTACATGACACGGTTCGCATCCTCGTCTTAGCCAAATCCCCCACCCCCATCGAGGACAAAAAGCTCCCCGAGGAGCGACAGCCGATGGCGCTGGTGCTCATCAAGGATCAGCTCCGCGATAATGTACAGGATACGGTCAACTACTTCAAGGAACAGGGCGTCACGCTCAAGGTCATCTCCGGCGACAGCGTCAAGACCGTACAGAACATCGCGAAGGATTGCGGTATCGAAGGCTCGGAGAACGCCGTTGATATGTCGACTGTCACCACCGACGATGAATTAGCGGAGGTTGCCGAGCGCTGTAATGTATTTGGCAGAGTCACCCCCGCACAGAAGAAAAAGCTGTTGATCGCACTCAAGAAAAACGGTCATAAGGTCGCGATGACAGGCGACGGCGTGAATGATGTGCTCGCTCTCAAGGAAGCGGACTGCTCCGTCGCGATGGCGGCAGGCAGTGAAGCGGCGCGTAACGTATCACAGCTCGTACTGGTCAACAACGATTTTGCCGCCATGCCCAATGTTGTAGCAGAGGGCAGAAAGACCATCAACAACATCGAGCGCAGCTCCTCGCTGTATCTGGTCAAGACCATGTACTCGATCCTGCTCTCCATCTTCTTCCTGTTCTCCAGCCGCATCTACCCCTTCGAGCCGATCCAGCTCTCACTGATCGGCGCGCTGACCGTCGGATTCCCGTCGTTTGTACTGGCGCTGCAGCCGAACAAGAACATCGTCCGCGGCAACTTTACCTTTAACATTATCACGCGCGCGGCGCCTGCATCGATCTGTATCGCGCTGAACATCATTTTGATCACGCTGCTCAGCACTACGCTCGGTATCTCACAATCCGAGATCTCTACCATGGCGCTGTACACCACCTCACTGATCGGCTTGATGCTGATTTTCAGACTGTGTATCCCGTTCAATGCACTGCGCGGCACGATGCTCGCGGTCAGCACGGCAGGACTTGTTGTTGCCATGTATGTCTTCGGCGACTTCTTCAAGCTCGTACCACTCATCCACAACGCACTGATCCTGCAGATCGTCACAGCAGTCGGTATGGTCATCCTGTTCAACGTGCTGTACAGCATCGCAGATAAACAGATCGAAAAACGCAAGCTCCAACCCCATCAAGCTACATAACTGCAACACACATCCCCTGTCACATGGCAGGGGATTTTTCTTTTTCGGAAAAATAATACTTTTTCAAAAAAATTCAACTTGTCCTTGATTTTGTCACGGTCTTGTCATAGACCCTTTGTTATACTGTAACCACAGTCAAGGGAACAAACCCAAAACAAAATCCATATCAAACAATGACTGAAGCAAGGAGGAACACAAAATGACTAACAACAAAATGAACAACAACTACAGGAACAATGATTACTATAACGATAACAGAACCACCATCTACTACGATGACAGTTTTGATCGTCAGCTTACCAAAGAGAATACATCACGTGATTTTTCCAGACCCACCGAGGATGCCAGAGCTTATACCAAGTCCAAGAGCAGAAAGCAGGCGATCCTGCTCTCCTGCGCGGCGTTTGCACTGGTTGCGGCGATCGCGGTAGGCGGAATGGCGGCAAGCGGCTTGTTCACTCAGAAGCCAAAGACCGCCGAACCCGCACCAACGGCTGTCAGCGCGACGGTAGACAAGGGCGCTAACAAAGCGGCTCAGAACACGAAGCAGGCGACGCCGCAGACACAGACTAAGCAGAACGCTACCGCTGTAAAGCCCACACAGAACACCACGCAGAACAAATCCACCACACAAACAGCTCAGAACAGCACCAAGCAGTCAGCAACTCAGCAGAGCGCCACTCAGCAGGCTGACACCAAGCAGACACAGAAGAGCGAAGATAAGATCGAGACCGTCAACGGAGAACGCGTATATAAGGACACCAAGCGTCAGGCTCCCGACAAGACCGGTACCCCTGCTCACTACTATGCTAACGGCAAGACCTCCTACGGCTTCAACTGGGACTACGATACCGATAACGCGAACTTCGTCGTCAAGTGTGACTACAACTTCAACCAGCAGCAGTACGACTTCACCTTCTACGGCTCTACGCCCGGCACCGCTCACGTCACCCTGTACTACTACACCTCCGACACCAACAAGGTTCCCGTCAACCTCACCGTGACCGTTGACAGCAACCTGAATGTATCTGTCGGTTAAGATACATCTACGCTGAAACAATCAGCGCATGCAACATGATCTCCGCAAATTTTGATTTGTGTTCATCATAAAAACCTCACTCCGCTAAAGCCATCCTACTCAGGGTGGCTTTAGTCCTTCTCGGTTGAGATTACCACGGCTCTTACGAGTCTCGTAATGACAATTGGAATCCATACAAAAAACCGACCGGATAGTTCCGATCGGTTGAATGTGTTATATCGGTTGAGATTGCCACAGCACTTGATATACTCAAGCGCTTCGCAATGACGTTTGGTTGAGATTCCCACGTCGTAACCCTTGGTTACTCCTCGGAATGACGGTTCGTCAACTCAGAATACCTTATGCAGGAAGTTGTAGAAGCACTGACGCCAGAAGTCCTCGTCATGTCCGAAGCCCTCGACATAATCCGTCTGGTTCCTCACGCCCATTTCATTGAGCTGATCACGATAATAGAGCGTGCAGTCGATGTTCCACGGATCCTCGGAGCCGACCGTCATGTACAGATAATACGGTGTGTTTTCCGCTGTCGGCTGAGGAAACTTCTCAAACACAGGGGTATTCCAGAAGGTACCCTTGTAGTATTCGGTCGGGATGACGCCCGTATCGGGCGCAAATGAGCCGATATAGCCGAACTTATCGAGCCACTGAAAGCCTGTGCAGAGTGATTTTGCGCCACCCTCGGACATACCGGCGATCGCGGTATTCTCTCTGCCTGTTTTGACGGCATAGGTCTTTTCGATGAAGGGCATCAAATCGACAGCTGTCTCCTCGATCGCCTTGTCATAGATAAAGCGGAGTTCCTCATCCGACTTACTTTCCTTATCAGCAATCTTGTCGGTGTACATATCCATACCGACGATGATCTGCGGCTTGGCTAAACCATCATGCAGCATATTGCCGTACAGGAGCACCAGATAGGAATCGGTATCGAGATGGGTGTTGTGATCGCCGCCAAAGCCGTGATAGACATAGGTGACAGGGTAGCTTTTGCTCTCGTCATAGCCTGCGGGGAGCAGGACATTCACCTGCTTGTTATCTTCCGCGACCGACGAATAATAGCTCACATCCTTTTGCAGCGTTCCGTAATCGACGCCGTCCTTTTTCTCGAACATGGAATCAGGTATATCATAACGATTGTCCTCCGCATAAGGGTCATACGCCTCATCCGCGGTAGCGCGGGTCGCGGCAACAGAGTCGGTTTGACTTGCGGTTGCTTCGCTTTCTGCCTTGTTTTGGTTGGAGCAAGCGGTCATCAGCAGCATGAAGACCAGTAATAATGCCGCCGCAGTCATCATCAGTTTTTTCATGTTGTACCTCCTGTATCGGTTGAGATTGCCACAGAGATAACGCACATGTCATCTCTTCGCAATGACTCATCATATCCGGTTGAAATTGCCACGGGACTGACACGAGTGTCATCCCCTCGCAAAGACGATTAATATTCAAGCGTGATCGAAACATCTCCGTTAGAGAGTAACGATGTCAGTTCATCCTGAGATTTGTCGGTGATGTGACCGAGCCGTGTATATGCCCAGGAATTGGAGCCGTAGAACACGACGATCTGATTGCCCGAGTAGAGCACGATATCGCCGGATTGTGTTGTTGTCTGCACATCATTCTGCGGCAGGCTCGTGCCGATGGAACCGACCTGCTCAAAGCCGCCGTACATCGATAGGGGGATGGTCAAAATCTGATCGCGGCAATACTCTTTGAGCGCCGCTACAGCGTCGTTATCTTCCCATGCGACTGTGACCGGAGTGCCGGCGATCTTCATCTCAAGCATCTTCTCCTGCACCTCCTCAGCCTGCGTGGGCGGAATCTCCTGCGGCTCTTCGGTAGCATCCACCATCTGTGTGGGTGATTGTGTTACCGCAACCGTTGCTGCCTGAGTAGGCGCCTCGGTTGCAACTGTCGGCTTTTCTGTCACGCTTACGGTATCCCTTGTCGCCTCTGAGGGAGCAGTGTCATTTGCTTTTCCGCATCCCGCTAATACTGCGATCATAATGACGAACAATAGTAAACAAAGCGTTTTTTTCATATCGTTCACCTCTCAATTTCGATAGTTTTGATGAACTTTGCCGGTACGCCGCCGACGACTGTGTTCGGTGCGACGTCTTTGTTGACGACCGCACCCGCCGCGATGACGGCGCCGTCGCCGATGGTGACCCCCGGCAGGATGGTGACATTCGCGCCGATCCAGACCTTGCTGCCGATCCGGACGGGCTTGGGGATCAGATTTGCGCGCTTGTCGGGATCCATATGATGGTTCAGTGTGGCGATCACGGTCTTGGGACCGACCAAGGTACCGTTGCCGATGGTGATACCGCCCTGATCCTGAAACTGACAGCCCGCATTGATAAAGACGTTTTTACCTAGTATTGTATTTTTGCCGCAATCCGTGTAGAACGGCGGAAACATATACGCGCCCTCGGGAAAGGGCTTGCCTGTCAACTCCGCCATCAAATTGCCGATCTCCTCGGGTGTATGATAGGCGTTGTTCAGCTGAGCGGTAATCTTCATCGCCTCATTGCTGAGCATCGTCATGTGTAAATGGACTTCACTGCCCGCCTGTACCTCGGCGCCGCTGTCCATGATCCTGATAAATTCCTCTGTCTTCATCTTACATCTTCCCGAAGAATGCTTCCATCTTGTCAAAGGGGATGACGTCCAAATTGTCGTACAGATCGGTATGCACCGCGTCGGGGATGAGCATCAGCTCTTTGTTGTCGGTATAGCTGCTGTCGGTGATCATATTTTGGTACGCGTCCTTGCCGAAGTAGCAGGAATGAGCCTTTTCGCCGTGGATCACCAAAACAGCGGAGCGGATTTCATTGCTGTATTTGAGGATCGGCTGATTCATAAACGACAGGCATCCAATGGTATTCCAACCCTCGTTGGAGTTGAGCGAGCGCTCATGATAGGCTCTGCCCTTGTAATACTCGCTGTAATCCTTGACGAAGAACGGCAGATCCTCGGGCACGGGCAGCTCGACGCAACCGCCGCCGCGAGAATATTCACCTTTCTTATATTCAGCCGTTCTCAGGTTATTCAGTGCAGTCTTTTTCTCAAAGCGCTTTTCTTCGCTGTCCTCGGCATCAAAATAACCGTTGGCGTTGACGCGGGTCATGTCGTACATCGTGGAGACAACAGTCGCCTTAATGCGAGTGTCGAGCGCCGCGACGTTCATCGCCATACCGCCCCATCCGCAAATGCCGATGATACCGATACGGTCGGGATCGACCTGATCGTGGCAGGACAGGAAATCGACCGCCGCCTGAAAATCCTCGGTGTTGATATCGGGAGAAGCCATGTATCTCGGCGTGCCGCCGCTCTCACCGGTAAAGGACGGATCGAACGCGATCGTCAGAAAACCGCGCTCCGCCATGGTCTGGGCATAAAGACCCGAGCACTGCTCCTTGACAGCACCAAACGGCCCGCATACGGCGATCGCGGGCAGCTTTCCCTCGGCGTGCTTCGGGAGATACAGATCAGCCGCTAAGGTGATACCGTATCGGTTGATAAAGGTCACCTTGCTGTGATCGACTTTGTCGCTCTGCGGGAAAGTCTTATCCCATTCCGTTGTCAGTTTCAAATCTGCGGTTTTCATCATATTGATCGCTCCTTTTATCTTTGTTGACCTTATTATAATTCATCATAATACAAATAGCAAATACTTATATTAAATAGTTAACTATACTTTACAAGCATAGTAAAGTATAGTATAATAAAACTTAAGCTTTTTCAGTAATCGGTTGAGATTGCCACGGTTCAGCAGAACCTCGCAATGACAAACGGAATATGAGGTGAGTCTATGGAATTTCGCGTGTTACAATACTTTTTGGCGGTGACCAGAGAAGGCAATATCTCTGCGGCGGCACAATCGCTGCACCTCTCCCAGCCGTCTTTATCACGACAGCTCAAGGAGCTGGAGGAAGAGCTCGGCGTCACCCTGTTCATCCGCGGCAGGAGGCGAATCGAATTGACCGAAGAGGGTCTGATCCTGCGCAAAAGAGCAAGCGAGATGATGCAGCTTGTTGAACTGACTGAAAGCGAGATCAGCGAGGTCAAAAACGATATTTCGGGCACGCTGAGTATCGGCGCGGGTGAATCGCGCTCCATGCGGCGGATCACTGCGGTGTTCAAGGAGCTCAAGGATCAATATCCCAACATCAGATTGAACATCGTCAGCGGCGATACAGAGGATCTGCAGGACAGGCTCGACCGTGGGCTGCTCGACTTTGCACTGATCTTCACCGATTTCGACAAAGAAGCATACCATTATCTGCCGTCGAGTTCTAAAGAAATCTTCGGTGTGATCATGCGCAAAGATTCCGACCTTGCTGACAAAGACTTTATCACGATCAAGGATCTGTACAATAAACCGCTGATCGTATCACGTGCAAACGGACTGCACCTGTTCAACAGCCCACAAGTCAGGCGTTTGCAGATCGCCGCCACCTACAATCTGCTCTATAACGCGTCCTTGATGGTGGAGGACGGCATCGGCTACGCGATATCCTTTGATCGTCTGGTCGATACCTCCGATACATCGCCGCTGTGTTTTCGTCCCCTCTCCCCCGAGATCTCCGTCACACCCACGCTGATCTGGAAGCGTGAGCAAAAACTATCCATCGTCTCCCAGCTGTTTATCGACAGGCTGAGCAACAGGATATAAACAGGTTCCAAATCAAAACAATAACAGTTTTTCAAAATTAAAAGAACCTACCGGACAGCAGGTTCTTTTATCAATCCTATATGTAAAGCTTTCGCTTTATTTCAACCATTCCTCGATCTGCTTCTTGACGCCGTTCTGATCGTTCTGCGCGTCCTGACCGCGAATTGCTAACACTTCCTTTACCTCAGCCTTGGGAACAGCCGTTTGGACCTTCTTCTGAGTGTTTGCATCAGCGGAGCCCTCATGCGTGCAGAAGGGAACGATCGTCTTTCCGTTGAAGTCATAGCTTTCCAGGAAAGTATAGCAGATCATCGGAAGATCAGCCCACCAGATCGGGAAGCCGACAAAGATGGTGTCATACTGCGCAATATTTGCATCGCGATCCGCTAAAGCGGGTCGCGAATTTTTATCCCGCATTTCTAATACTAAGTAGCCGGGGCACTCTATTCTCTTTTTATCAAAATGGGATTTTCGCCGAGAAAACTATTTATTCTATTATTCTCAACTGATACTGCCTTGATCCCAATCCGATTTTCTCGGCGTGTTCCAAGGTATGGACGCCGTTTTGGGATTCGATCCTTTCTGTCAGCGAGCTGCTGTCAGGCGCGGAATAGACAAAATCAATGCACGCCTGATCAAGCGCGACAGGATCGGTGGACGCGAGAATCCCAATGTCGTGCATATCCGGCTCGGCAGGGTTGGCGTCGCAATCGCAGTCAACGGACAGGCGATTCATCACGGATATGTAGATCATATTCTCATTACCGACATAACCCGTTATCGCCTTTGAAGCTTCTGCCAGCGCTTCTAAGAACGCGTCCTGATCAGCACTCATTATACTTCCCTCGGTGCGTTTACCGCCCGAATGGATCAAGATCTTTCCGCTGACGGACGACATACCGATAGCAATATTCTTCAGCGCTCCGCCGTAACCCGCCATCGCGTGTCCTTTGAAGTGAGACAGCACCAATACATTTTTGTATTGATCGATATGACTGCCGACATATACTTTATCAAGGCGATCGCCGCCTGTAAACGGTATTTCGATCTCGCCGTCCTCGTCCATCAGATCAAAGGGAGCAATAGCGGTAAACCCGTGTTCCTCGGCGATTTGATGGTGAGATTCGGGCGTACTGCGATTGCCGCCATAGGCAGTCATACATTCTGCGATTGTGCCGTCAAGCTCCTGTACCAGCTCCTTGATCAGCTCGGGGCGAAGATAATTGCTGTTGTTTGACTCGCCTGTAGACACCTTTACGGCTACTTTGCCTGTCGGAGCCCAATTCAGCGCGTTATACAGCCGTACCAAGCCCTTTGCGGAAATATCCGAAGAAAAATATACGACGGGCGCGTCTGCGCTGTCAGTTCGGTGGGTTAGGCTTTCTGAGCTGATCGCAGAGCCAGCCGTTTTGATAGAGCTTTCAGCCGCTTCGGATGACGCATTCTCCGTTGCGGTATCAGCTCCCGGTTGTGCGGTCGTCTCATTTTTATTCGCCTGACCGGAACACCCGGTGAGGGGGGTTACTATTATCAGAAACACACAGATAAAACAAAGGATTCTTTTCATACTGTCACCCGTCTGTTACAGCGCTTTACCGAAGTCATAGGCAGCTTTCAACATGTCCTCTCGCCCGCTCGCCTCGTTCGCATCATTGACGCCGCCGCCGTTGAACACGCCCGCAAAACGCGCTTCTTCAAAGCAAGCGATCCAACCCTTCAAGCCGCCGACTGCCGTCTCAACGACTTCATCGCCCTCCTCGGCAGAGGTCGTCATCAGATACACGTCGCGGAAGCGGTATTCCTGCGGATAGAGCGGATTCAGACGGTCAAGCAGGGTTTTGAGCTGACCGCTGAGCTCATAGTAATAGATCGGCGTAGCAAATACGACGGTATCCGCTGATTTGACCTTTTCCAATATCTCGCTCACATCATCCTTGATGACGCATTTCATCGTCTTTTGACAGGCAAGACAACCCTTGCAAAATCGGATATCTTTATCCTTTAACGCGATCAGCTCCGCATGATTTCCGCTTTCAAGCGCTCCTTGCAGCGCCTGCTGAGCGAGGAGCTCGGAATTGCTTTTATTGCGGATACTGCTTGAAATAATGACTATCTTCTTCATTTGTCGCTCCTTATTATCTTATTTGTTATTCTCTAACCAGCTTGTGATATGATTTACCGCATCCTCAAACGGCTGTCCGAAGAACTCATGACCGCCGCCGGAGATGACATGGTATTCCACATTCGGGAGCACCTTTGACAAGCGATCCGAATATGAGATATCTACCGAATTATCCTTGTCGCCGTGCAGCAGCAAGACCTTGCCCTGATATCGCGACAGTTCCTGATAAGGGTCGATATCCCAGACATCCGCGGCGTATCTCTTGCCGACCGTGATCCAACCGCCGAACATATCATACTGCTCAGGCACGCTGTCAAGATCGCTAAAACGCTCGTGGATATCGCTGAACAGACTGAGCGCGGGATAAAGCAGGATCAAACCCTTTATCTCATCCTGATGACGAACGCCTGTCAGCGCGGTTACAGCACCGCCTTGGGAGCCGCCCATCAGGATGATGTTATCCGTGTCGACAAAGTCCCATGATTTTGCGGCTTGTAAAACCGCTTCCAAATCCGAGACCTCGGTCATCACTGACATCTCGGTATTATTGCCTCCGGTCTGATTTCCTCCGACCGTACCGCCGTAAAAATCAAACACATACACCGCGTAGCCGATCTGAGAGAGCCGCTCCGCGTAACCGACGCCGGAGGTGTGACTGTTGCCCAGCTCGTGCGAGAAGATAATCAGCGGATGCTTCTCCTTGCCGTCGTTGGGGATATAGGCGATTCCGTAGATTTGATAAGTGCTGTTCGGGCACTTGATCTCCTGTGTTGTATAGCTTCCTGTCTGCACCGTGTTTTCACCTGTACCTTTCTCTTCTGTCGTTTCACTCGGTTTTTCATTAGTCTGAGGATTGGTTCCTGCGCTCTGTGAGCAGCCTGCGAACAATACCGCAAGCAGCAGACAGATGATCATTGCTATTGTACGTTTCATGCTATCTTCTCTCCTTTTACACTGATAATGTGATTGTTACATTTCCGTTTGAAAGAAGCTGCTTGAGTTTCTGCTGCGTTTGGTCAGTGATGTGACCGAGTCGTGTATATGCCCATGTATTGGAGCCGTAGAACACGACCATCTGATTGCCCGAATACAGGATAACATCTCCGGGAGAGGTCGTGATCCTTGTATCGTTTCTCGGGAGAGACATTCCGAGAGAGCCGACTTGTTCAAAACCGCCGTACATCGACATATGGATGATAAGCGGATTCTCCTTGGCCGCTTCTTTTAACGCTTCGACTGCTTCATTATCCTCCCACTCCACTGTGACAGGCGTATTATTAATCAGCATTTTCATCTCTGTGCTCTCTCCTTCAGTAGGCCTTGCCGTTTCTTCTACAGGAAACCGCTCGATGATCCCCGCGAGAAAGCGTTGGATCAGCGTCGCGTCAACAATAGAAAGGGCATCCTCCCCCGAAACGATCGCCGATTTCATGTTCGCTTCTTCTATAGAGTGGTTGTGCTGAACCAAATGTCTTTGAATCCGCGTTACATCCAGTATCGTAACAGCACCGTCACCGTCTGCATCGCCCAAGATGATCTCCTGTGATTCCGTAGTTCTGAGTAAAGGAGCTTCACTTGCCCCGACCGTTACGATCGCAGATGCAATAACGAATAAAAGAATTCCTAAACTAATCAGTCTTTTCATGATGTACTCCTTTTCATATATCATTACAATCACAATGATAAACAATATCTCTTTGACCAACCTTTTATCACTTGCATATATTATACTCTTAGGTTTTAATATATGCAAATGCTTATATTTGATAGAGAAGTATGCAAATAAGGTATAGGAGCATCATACAGATATCCAAATCAGGGAATACTTTCTCGCCGTCATCAGAGAGGGTAGCAAGCATTTATTACCTTATCGGGAACTTCTGTTTCTTAAACCTAAGTAACAGTAAATTAATCATTACCGGTACTCTCTCCCCTAGTCTGTCCGGACAAGTCCTGCTTGTCTGTTATAAGTATTTTATTTTATAATTAATAATTTTTTTCAACAACGAAAAAAAGACTTGCCGTGCAACAAGTCCTTAATCCATATTCCCCCATACCATAAACACATAGAAGCACGCATGCTTATGGTTCGTAAAACCGCAAAGCAGTTTTACATAAGAAATACTCACTATCGAATGTTGGCATCTTCCTATTTTCACACTCCGTCACCAGAGCACTATCTTCGGCACTACAGGGCTTAACTTCCGTGTTCGGGAAATGTGGTCTCCGAAAAGCCCCGCTTTTTGGAGAAAGGACGAGCGACGAAGCGATACGAGAGCGGATCACAAGATCTGCTCTCAATGAGCGAAGTCCGCGAGGACGCGGGGTGTACCCCCTGCGTCATCAACACCAACTGTTGATAATGAGATTCTTTTGTGGCTCCCCCGGTTGGACCTTTCCTGCGACAACTCGGTTAACAGCCGAGTGCTCTGGCGCTTCCTGTTAACTAAAAACGCAATATAATCAGATAACAATTATACATTAAAAATCTAACATTCTATTCAAATGTTGAAGAATTCTTTGTAGGTACCCGAGAGGTGAATCTCCATATCATACTTACTTCCTACCCCCTTCCCTACCTTTACAGCATTGTCGAAATACAAACCATCCCTTACGATTGTGTCGAAAACAAAACCATCTCACAAATTAATTCAAATTAAAATACCGAACACAAAAAAGGCAGAAGAAAAATGTTTTTCCTTCTGCCTGATCTGTTAATTTGTAAAATGATAACCGATCCGATTCGGGATCATCTCTCACTCGGTCAATGTAGATTGAGAGCTGAAAACCTCACCGTCTCGATAATGTACTTGTACCATGATGAAATCGGCTTACAGACCCGGAATAAACGGAATCGGCATAAACGGAATTTCATCCTCTTCGCGCTCAATTTCACCGCTTGTCGTAATGACATCTTCGGTATAAAACTTGGTGATTTCCAGCTCGGTGCGCTCATATAGTTCTTTTTTCACTTAACACACCTCCGTTATTCGAAAAAATAGGCTTGCGCCGCATTCCAATACAGATACAACGCCTTGACCGCGTTCTGCAGATTCACGTCATCCGTGCCGCCGTTCAGCGCTTCCTTGATGTAATTCAGCGGGCTGTAGGTTACGGCTTCTATACCGTTCACCTTCAGCGTCAGCATATCGCCGATGTGCGCCGACTTGATTCCTCTGATACGCGCAACCTGATATTCGCCGTTCTTCACTGTCTCTACCTTGTAACCATCGCAGGAGAAGGTGAGCGTAGAATCGCTCTTGAAGAAGAGCGAGAGGGTGGTCTCGGATTTGAGCGAGAGCGTCGCGCCACCAAAGGTCACACCCGCGGGCAGACCGCTGTCGTCATAATCAGACACATTGACGGTGACCTCGCCGAGAGCCTTTTCCACTTCGGTCAGACCGACGTTCGCAAGCTTTCCGGGATTCTTGTCAAAGTAGATCTGCGTGTACGTGCCGTAGTTGAGCAGAGCCTTGACAAGCGGGACAGCCTTCGCCCATTCCACGTTCTCCTCGGCGTGCGCGATCAGATAATCGGCGTATTTCTTGACGGAATAGGTGTATAGCTCACCGTGCTTATCGCCGTCGATGATCTGTGCCGTGATGTCTGAGGTCATTTCCTTCGCGGCTACCTGACACTTAAAGACATAATAGGTCTTGCCGCCCATTTCTACCTGTGTCGCCTCGGATACCTTGATATCCTTGGTATCGGGATCGCCGTTCTTCGGGATGGTGAAGTGCATCTTCGCGGTGCTGCTCTTCGCGACAGCGTCGGAAAGCTCCATGTAGAAGTTGATACCGATATCGCCGTCGAGCGAAAGCGTATAGCCGTAAAGCTCCGCGCCTACGCCGTCTGTATAAACGGTCTGCACATCCGTATAGACGGTTGAATCAAGTTGAACGGTAGCGGTATAGGTGATCTTATTGTGCGACGCCTCTGAGGTGACGGTTGCATTGACGGTCTCCTTGTGTCCGCACTTTTCACAGGTGAAGGTCGCAGTTGCCGAGCTGTGATTTTCCGCCCAGCTCCATATCGGATTGCCGTATTCATGCGCTTGGGTAGCTATATATTTGCAGTGAGGGCATGACTCTGTATGATTATCGCCGTTATCGGTATAGATCATATTTTCATGCTCACAGAGTGATACCATGACGTACTTCTTATCCAAAGCTTGCAGGGTAGGGATCCGGTCATCCTTTGGTACAACAGTGTACGGACCGGAACCGCTGTCCGCATAGGAAACTTTCTGGCGGATACCCTCCTCGTCATAGAAAATAATGGTTGTAGCTCTTACGGAAGGAGACTTTTCATCCGTTTCGATCTGCACGGTCGCGCCGTTGAAATAGACCTCACCCTGTTCAACGTCAATCGAATCCTCTTCGGTTGCTCCGATGGTACTGTTGGCAGTGATGGTACCGCCGTTCAAATTGATGGTACCTGCAAAATAAGACACATCTTTAATGTCTCCGGGAAAATCATCAAGATATGAAAGCTCATGTGTACAACCGCCTGCGCCGATACTCGCTCCTTCAAAATATACCAAATAATCATAATCATCATCATCATAATCATCATCTATTTTTCTACTACCACCTCTGGCTTGGATATTGCCGCCCTTGATCGTGATATCCACAGTAGTATCTTCATATGCGGCACAAGCAGGACCGGTACCGACGCCTGCGCCGCCTTTTCCGCCGTAGGCTTCGATCGTGCCGCCGGTGATCGTGATCTTTCCGGACTTGCCCTGATAGCCGCCGCCGATGCCCGCGCCGTATTCGCCGCCTTGCGCAGTGACCTCGCCGCCGTTGATGGTGATCACGCCGCCGTTACCGGCGGACAACGCGCCGTAGCCGCCGCCACCGATACCCGCCGCGTAATCGCCGCCAAACCCAAGAACTCTGGCGCCGTTAATTTTGATCGTGCCGCCGTCCTTGCCTTGACCGCCGCCGATACCTGCGCCGTTTTCGCCGCCGAGACCGGTGACGTCGCCGCCGGTGATGGTGATCTCGCCGCCTGCGCCGTCGTCGCCGCCGCCGATGCCCGCGCCGTCACAGCCGCCATGTGCTCCGACTTTGCTGTTGGTGATCGTGATAGTACCGCCGTTGCCTTCGTTACCGCCGCCGATACCCGCGCCGCCGTCGTAATACTCGGAACCGCCGGTCGCGTTGACAATGCTGTCGGTGATCGTGATAGTACCGCCGTTGGCGCCGTCGCCGCCGCCGATGCCTGCCGCATCCGCGCCGCCCGTTGCGGTCACGTTCTTCGCGTTAGTGAGCTTGATCTTGAAGCCGGAGCCGTTTTGACCGCTGCCGATACCCGCGCCGTTTTCGCCGCCGGTCGCATCGACCGTACCGCCTACGATCGTGATATTGCCGTAACCGTCGCCGCTGTCAACGCCGTCGTCACCGCCGCCGATGCCTGCGGCGTCACAGCCGCCATGTGCCGTGATATCGCCGCCGTAGATAACGATGTTATTGACGCCTTTATCATTACCGCCGCCGATGCCCGCGCCGCCGTCGGAACTTATAGAACCGCCGTTCGCATGAACGGTACCGCCGAAAATTTCAACATCGCCGCTTGTGCCTTTGTCGCCGCCGCCGATACCTGCCGCGTTCGCGCCGCCGCGAGCGGTGACGTCGCCGCCGTAGATTTTGATAAAGCCGCCCCAGCCTTGACCGCCGCCGCCGATACCCGCGCCGCCGTCGGAATTCTCGGAGCCGCCGGTCGCGTTGACAGTACCGCCGTAGATATTGATATGTCCGCCGTAACCCTTAAAGCCGCCGCCGATACCCGCCGCGTCAACGTTCGCTTTCGCATTTACGACGCCGCCATAAATATTGATGTCTCCACAGTCTTCGCTGCCGTTGCCGCCGATACCTGCATAGTCGTGAGTGTCGGAAAACGCCTCAAGCGCCTGCGTTTCAGCTCCCTGACCGTAGATATTCAGCGTATTGCCCGGGCTCACATGAATACCATCTTTAAATTTGACGTAAGAGCCGCCTTCTTCACAAATAATGATATTGACAGTTCCGTGGATATTTACTCTTTTATTAAACTCGATCCAGTTTTGTGAATAATACCATCCGCTGTTCAGATCCTGCAAATCACTGCTATACTCCTGCAACTTGGTAGCCTCAGCATATCTGGTTTCGGATTTTACCAGTTTTGACTCGGAATCCCACCATCTGTAGATATAAGCAGTGTTGGTCGCCGCGCCGACGCTCGCGATAAGCTGCGCCGGAACCAGCGCCGCGACCATCAAAAGCGCCAGACAGACTGACAGAGTTTTTTCCAAAATCTTCTTTTCATTCCTATTCCTCCTTTTGAAAAATCAACAGTTGTATCAAAACGGCGGTATACAACCTTTTTTCTTGCAGTATATCATACAATACATCAATAATCAAGCCCTGAAAACAGGTTTTTTTAAAGCTTCACACCGTATATCAGAGACGGTGTCTTTATCAACGTTTTACCATTCATAGAACGGTCTTAACGAAGGACATCAGTATTGCTGTAATCCAATAGAGTATGATATGAAAACTCTTTTTGCTTTTTCAACAACAAAAAAGAACTTGCCGTGCAACAAGTTCTTCCTTAATAATCCTTCATACCGTAAACACATAGAAGCACGCATGAATATGGTTCATAAAACCGCAAAGCAGTTTTACATAAGAAATACTCACTATCGGATGTTGGCATCGTGATACGCGTATCTCCTATCTTCACACCCCGTCGCCAGGGCACTGGTTGATATGCAGGGCATAACAAAAAGTTCGGGAAAAACGGTCTCCGAAAAGCCCCGCTTTTTGGAGAAAGGACGAGTGACGGAGCGATACGAGAGCGGATCACAAGATCAGCTCTCAATGAGCGAAGTCCGCGAGGACGCGGGGTGGACCCCCTGCGTCATCAACAGACTGTTGATAGTGACATCTTTTGGCTCCCCCCGGTTGGACCTTACCTTCGACCGAGGTTAACAGAAAATAAAAGAACCTCATTATCAGATGTTGGCATCTTCCTATCTTCACACTCCGTCGCCAGAGCACTATTTTCGGCACTACAGGGCTTAACTTCCGTGTTCGGGATGGGAACGGGTGGACCCCCTGCGTCATCAACACCAACTGTTGATAATGAGATTCTTTTTTGGCTCCCCCAGTTGGACTCGAACCAACGACAACTCGGTTAACAGCCGAGTGCTCTACCGACTGAGCTATGGAGGAATATGTCTTTGCTTTAGCAAAAGTGGTGACTCGTGGGGGAATCGAACCCCCGTTGCCGGCGTGAGAGGCCGGAGTCTTAACCGCTTGACCAACGAGCCATGTGGTTGATACAAGGGCTAATCATTAGCCCTTGTATCAGTGGTGCACCATCAGGGGCTCGAACCCGGGACACCCTGATTAAGAGTCAGGTGCTCTACCAACTGAGCTAATGGTGCATATGCTAAAGCATAGGGCTTATACACCCTGAAAACTGAACAAAGTGAGAGATAAAGGAGAGTAAGCGGACTGACCAAAGAGTAATGTGGTCAAGCCCTCGACCTATTAGTACTGCCAAG
>OMWP01000050.1 GCA_900314795.1 uncultured Eubacteriales bacterium | reverse complement strand
CCACAGCGAACCCTGACGGGTTCGCGAGGATTTTAACAATGGGCAGGCGGAAATATGCCCGTCAAAACCACGGTTCGGATTATTCCTGTCACCCTATCCGACTATCAACTATTTTTCGCCTTGATTCTCATTATTTCTTCGCCGAATCTGTTATTATATGTTGAAAAAGAGCAAACGATATGATACGATATAATCGCAATCGATCATCGATAAAAATGAAGTTTCAGGAGGAAAGAAATGAGAAAAGCTCTGGCATTATTGATAGCTGTTTTAGTGGCTGTCGTATTCAGTTCATGCACTTACACCACCAACAATTATTATGAACAAAAGGATGCTGCTGCGAGCAGTGAAGCTGCGACAGAAAGTAAACCTACTGAGCAGAAGCCTGCTGTTTCATCTGCGCAGGCGGATAGCGCTCCTCAGTCAACTCCAAAAACGAACACAACGAAATTTGATGATAACACTCCGTTTTACGGCATTTGGGTCTATGCCTCGAAAAGCTATGATGAAGCAGCGGATACCTCCGCTAAAGTCTCGTCAAACGGCTTTAGCGCCTATGTCGAAGACACTACTCACTGGAACAACCTGAATAGCGAAAAATGGTATGTTGTCACCGCCGGTAAGTACGCATCAGAGGATGAGGCGAACAGCGAATTGGCGAATGTCAAAAAATATTATCCCGACGCGTATGTCAAATACTCAGGAGATTATAATAAAGCAAGCGGTTTTCAACCACCTTTTTACGGGATTTGGGTCAGCGCTTCAAAAAACTATGATGATGCAACGAAAACTGCAGATAAAGTTTCTTCATATGGCTTTGACGGATATGTTGAAGATACGACAAACTGGAGTAATCTCAACAGTGAAAAATGGTATGTTGTCACTGCCGGCAGGTATGCGTCGGAGAAGGAAGCGAATAACAAATTGGCTGAAGTCAAAGAGTATTATCCCGACGCTTATGTCAAGTATTCAGGCGATTATACAAGCGATTGACACTCGGCACGGTCGCCTCAAACTTCTGCTTTTTTCAGTTTGACCAAAAGATAAAAGAGGGTAGTATCTACACGATGCTACCCTCTCTTTTTGCCGGCAGAGATATCGGAGAGTTTATCCGGCGGTGATACTGCCCCGCCTTCGGAGCGTCACCTTCTATCACAAGTCGCGCCTACGCTCTCCCTAAAATCAGTCCACCGGACTGTTTTTACCTTCGGTTCTTCGCGCGGCTCGAACCTCGGCACGGTCGCCTTCGATTCCCACCATCTCCACTCGTCGGTCAAATGATAATAGCAGGGAGCACCTTAACGGTACTCCCTGCTATTATCAATGGCAAAGGTGACGAGTAATGATACAATTCCGAATGGCGGTCGGTGAGAAGTCAAAAATGGCTTCAAAATTCACTCGTACCTCTCAGAATTCACTAAACTCACCAAAAGTTCACTTTTTCGTCGAAAATTCACTACGCCCACTAATCAACCGCTGTCTTACTTTTCTTTTTTCGAACCACATCTATCACATTTTTTAACAATTAGCCCTTTATAATATCCGCCACAGTTAGGGCATAATCCTTTTGCCTTTCTGTCAGCTATTAGGCTTCCGTCTATATATGGCTTAACTTGTTCTACAATTTTAGAGTGTAATCTTAGAGCATTATTATAAAGACCATTCGCGTAATAATTTGTATCCTCAAAGCCCTCACATATTTTGATAGCATCCTCGCGCTTGCAATAATCATTTTGAATATCATCAGCGACTACAAAATCAACAAATATCGCCGCAATTCTACCCACTTCTGATCTAATGCACTTTTTGGGCAAAGAACTACATAACAGTGTCTCATCCTGCATATATCTTTCATACTCATCTGCTCTATCATAAAACGCATCCGCATTCAATTCTAAATCTTCAACTTTGATAACAGATAGCAATTCGTCGAATTTCCTTTGAAGTTTCGCTTCTCCTGCCGGATATGCTATTGCTTCATCATTTGTAACAAGCTGTGTGTATGCGTGTAAAAGATAATAGAATTCACTTGTGTAAAGAATAAATGGATTCATGTTATCAACATCAACCATTACGCTTCCGTCTTCTCTAAGTTGAATTCTGTCATGCTTAGCGAGATGCTTAAAAAATGCTTTGCTACTCGATCGTACATTCTGCTCGAATTGTTCACAAATATCGTTCCACGAATACATTTTATATATTTCATTAAAAGCCATTATGAATCCTTCTTTCTATTTTAGTTTTCTACAATAATAATACCACTTTTTTTATTTTTTTCAATACAACATTTCAATTATACTATGGAAACCTGATTTAGAAAACGATATGTTATTGCAATAATACTAAAGATATGATAAGATTATATTGAAAAAGTTTCTATAGAATATTGAGTGGTCATATACTGAAAAATGATGGAGCAAAAAATGTTTGAAAAGCACAAATTTAAGCAAAACTGTAAAAAGATAATCAGCTTATGGAATATCACAGTCCGCGAAATGAAATTTGATGACTATGCATTAGTTATGCTTACCGAGTTTATTCGAAAACAAAGAGATCAGAATAAATCAGCTAGCACGCTAAAACGCAATACCGCTTGCGCAACCTATTTGATAGTTGGCGCAATCAAGATCAATACTTTCATTTCTGATCCTGAGTATAAAGGTCGCGTATTAGCAAAACTCATTCTTATTCTTGAAAAATACTTTGATTTCCACAATATTAAAGATAAAGTCCTTAGCAGAGCATTCTTCCTAGACAGAGTCAGAAGAAATGATAGCGAAGAATCAATGATTAATGAAGCTCTTTTAATCCTAAAATACGATTACTGCAATACTGATTTGGTTGAATATAAAGAAGATACGCCGTTAATGCTACTCGATTTCAATGATGATATGGTAATCAGTATTGAAGGTCGTGCTACAATTTCAACCATATTAGATTTAGTAACCGTATCCGCGAGAGACTTCAATAGTTGAAAAACATAAATTATTCGTTTATGATCCCTTCATGATGATTCTCAATCAGATACTGCGGCAATTCACCCTTGTTTGGCGACTGCTTTACTTTGAAGTTGGCGAGACACCATGTGCGGTCAAGACTTATCAGCTAGCTGAGCAAAAAGACCTAAAGTATAGTTTTTTCTCACCGACCATCCTTGCTTCTCACCGACCGGTCTAGCTTCTCACCGACCACCCTAGCTAAAACCTAATAATCAAAATGAACGCTCTGCCTAACGTACAGCATAACAGTCCGATAGACAGAGCGTTTTTGTGTTGTGATATGTACTGTCGCCTGATGCTCAACAGCTCGAAAAGTCTTATATAAGTGAAAAAAACAATGCCACTGAATTGTATCAATGGCATTGTCCTGATTTGGTGGAGATGGTGGGCGCTTTATCTGTCGGTAACTACTGCCCCGCCTTCTGAATAAAAACACCTGCCCTTATCTCTGTTCTTGCCGAATAAGAAATTAACAAAAAACCGCTCTCCTCATCGGACAACATAGATCCGATCGGCAGAGCGGTTTTATATCAATTGTTTTTCTTAGCGGTATTGATCGATGAGATCAGAAGGACGCGGAGAGTGCCGCATTTGGTATCCAAGTCCTTATACAGATCATTGTTGATATATCCGGTTCTTGATAAGAGCTCCAACCAATAGCCGGTTTCATTCGCCTCATTCAGTGCGATTTGTAGCTTTGCGATAAAATCAGCTTTACTATGCGCATATTGTGCCTCACGGATATTGGCGCCGATCGAGGTACCGCTGCGACCGATTTGATTGGAGATAATACTTTCCTTTTTTGATTTCAATTCTTTGATCAAGTTGATGATATCTACCGCAAAATCAGCGGATAGCTCTTTCAATTTATTCTCACCCATAATAATAGCTCTTTTCTGAATGAAGTTTACCTTCAAGGAAGAATGAAGTTTGCCTACGGAAAATGAAGTAATGATGCGTTGCGTCATCATGAAGTTTTCTGCGAAAATGAAGTTAAGTGTTCACCAATGCGAGAAGCGCACTTCACGCGCGAAGCGAACTTCATAACGAAGATACTTCACGTTCCGAGGGGAATATATCATTCCAAGAAGTTTGCCTACGGCAAATGAAGTAATGACGCGTGGCGTCATCATGAAGTTTTCTGCGAAAATGAAGTTAAGTGTTCACCAATGTGCGAAGCACACTTCACGCGCGAAGCGAACTTCATATCGAAGATACTTCACGTTCCGAAGGAACCCTTAATTGCAAAAGGACTTCCGAAGAAGTCCTTTTGCATGGTGGAGATGGTGGGAATCGAACCCACGTCCGAAAACAGTTCCACAAGGTTTTCTCCGAGTGCAGTTATTGTTTTAGGATTCCCCCGACGCAGCGCCCAATAACAGGCTATGCGCTTCGGTAGCCTTTGATGTGTGACAGCTTAAAGGCGTGGGCTGTTCACAGAAACCGCTGTCGACGCCTTGTCCCGGGGCGCGGTACTCCCGGGCAGACGAGCTGCATTAAGCAGCTAAAGCAACTTTATTGTTGTCGTTTGTTTTGAAGTTGAGGCTTTTAAAGCGGCGCCTCACCGCTACTCGCTTACCAAGCTTCGCCGTCCCCGTCGAAACCTTTACATCCCCATGTAGGCAACGCTTGCGCGTTGCGGTGATGTTTTGCTGCGCAAAGTGATGTGCTTCGCGTGATGTTCGGCTGTGCCGAGTGAAGTGTGCCTGCGGCACGTTTTGGAAATCGGTTGAGATTGCCACGGGCATATCATGCCCTCGCAATGACAATTTGTATTGCGTCCTCACTCGATCCATATAATTGACCGAGCGAAGCGAGAAACCTTCACCGTTAACCGTTAACCATTAACCGTTCACCGATTTTGTTCTTTCATCGCGCGGTCGATATCGCGCTTGGCGCTCTTTCTGGCGGCGTCCTCACGCTTGTCATAGAGCTTCTTACCCTTGCAGAGTCCGAGCTCTAATTTGACGACACTGCCCTTGAAATACGCCGAGAGCGGGATCAGCGACAGTCCCTGCTGCTGCAAAGTGCCGAAGAGCTTATTGATCTCCCGCTTGTGCATGAGCAGCTTTCTCACGCGCATGGGGTCCTTGCTCCAGATATTGCCGTGCTCATAGGGGCTGATGTGCATGCCGTTGACGAACAGCTCGCCCTTGACGATACTGCACCAGCTGTCCTTGAGGTTACAGCGACCCTGCCGCAGGGATTTGACCTCGGTGCCCGCGAGCTCGATGCCCGCCTCGTACTTTTCGAGGATGAAATAGTCGTGATACGCCTTTTTATTATTGGCGATTGTCTTGATATTATCCATCACAGCTCACTCCTGCCCTCGAGCGCTCTGGCGAGGGTCACATCGTCGGCATACTCCAGATCGCCGCCCACGGGGATGCCGTAGGCAAGGCGTGTGATTTTAACGCCCAGCGGTTTTAAGAGCCTTGTGAGATACATGGCGGTCGCCTCACCCTCAACGGTGGGGTTGGTCGCCATGATAACCTCAGACACTTCGCCGTTATTCAGCCGCGAGAGCAGCTCCTTGATACACAGCTGGTCGGGGCCGATGCCGCTCAGCGGAGAGATCACGCCGTGGAGCACATGGTAGGTGCCCTTATATTCGCCCGTGCCCTCGATCGCGATCGCGTCGCGCGGGGTTTCCACCACGCAGATCACGCTCTTATCACGCGCTTCATTGCGGCAGATCGGACAGCGCTCCTGATCGGAGAAGTTACAGCAGATCTCACAGCGGCGGATGGTCTTGTGCGCCTCTTGGATCGCGTCGGAGAACTCCTTGGCTCTCTCGTCGGACATATTCAGCACAAAGTACGCCAGCCGCTGCGCCGTCTTGCTGCCGATACCGGGCAGGCGCTCGAATTGCTCAACGAGCCGCTGCAGCGGCGCTACATGATATGCCATCAGAACAAGCCGCCCAGTCCGCCGAGATTCATACCGCCGGAGATGCTGTTCATGGTCTGTTCCTTGTCGGTATTGGCGTTGCGGATTGCCTCGTTGACCGCGGCGGTCACGAGATCCTGCAGCATTTCGATATCGTCGGGATCGACAACATCGGGCGAGATCTCCATCTTCTTGATCTCGAGCTCACCGGAGATGGTAACACTCACCATGCCGCCGCCTGAGGACGCGGTATATTCCTTTGCGTTCAGTTCCTCGGTAGCCGCTTCCATCTGATCCTGCATCTTCTGCGCCTGACGCGCGAGCTGCTGGAGATTCTGTCCGCCGCCACCGCCGTAGCCCTGGGGTAATCTTGCTTTCATATTGATCTTCCTTTCGGTGTAATAGGCTCCCATAATCTCTCGCCTCGCTGTGACGCTCCAAAGCCTTCCCCTCGGGGGGAAGGTGCTGAGCGGACTGTGTCCGTGCGAAGCGGATGAGGGGATAACTGTTCCGCCTGCACTTGGATTCAAAGAGAATACAGGGTTATATATTATGATGAGAAACAGCCTCATTGCGTCATGGATCATACAGAAAGGCTGTCCCCTCATCCGTCACCGCCAACAGAGTTGACGGCGACACCTTCCCCCCGAGGGGAAGGCTTTATCACTCCTCCGTGACGTTGACGCCGGAAGATTTGAGTCGGTTAATGAAGCTGTCGAGCACGTCGTCCTTGCTCACCTTTTTTTCGGGCAGCTTATACGGCCCGAGCTTATAGACCTTGCCGGTGATCTCCTGCACCGCCTTGCGGATCTCTTCGCGCTGGGCGGATTTTTTGAGGAGCTCAAAGGCGATCTCGTGGTTGGTCTCGATCAAGAGGTAATCGCCGCTGACATAGGCGTTGGTGTCCTCAAACGCGGCGGCTATCGCGCGCGAATAATGCCGCAGGTTCGACACCACATCCTGCCACATCTCAAAGGGCTTTGCGTTATAATACAGCGCCTCCATATCGACCTTCTGCCGCTGTGGCTGGGCAGGCTGAGCGGGCGCTTGCTGCTTCGGCTCGGGAGCCGATGCAGGCGGAGCGGGTTGAACAGGTTTTGCAGGCTCAACAGGCTTTTGCTCGGGGATGGAGTCAGACTGTTTTGCTTCCTCGGGCTGAGGTGCGGGAGCCTCTTCCCTATCTGTCTTTGACTGATCCGATTCGGATTCAGTGATCGATTCGGGAGTCGGTTGTACCGGCTCGGGATTTGTCTGCACAGGAGCAGTCATTTGTACAGCAGTAACAGGCGCCGCCTGAGGAATCGGCGCCACAACACCTGCGGGTGTCGCGGGTGTGTTTTGCAGGAGCTTGACCGCCTTTTCCAGTGCGGTGACACGCGCAAAGAGCGCCTCGTCGGTCTGATCCAGCTCGGGAGCGCAGAGCTTGACCAGCGCCATCTCCAGCTCCGTGCGCGGCGATACGCTGTCGCGCATGGCGGAGCGAGCGCGTGCCAGCACATCCATATCATAGAGGATATCGGGCAGTGAGAGATACGCCGCCTCGGCGACTGCCGCGTCGAACTCACGATCGCTCATCACGACCAGCTCGCGCGGCTTGCTGACCGTTTTGATCAGCATCAGCGAGCGGAAATGGCTTTGCAGCTCCTCACAGAGTGAAGCCATATCCTTGCTGTCCTTATACAAAGCGTCGATGATCTCGAGCGCTCGTTTGACGTTTTTGTTGATGGTACAGTTGGCGATCTCAAAGAGCTGACCCTGAGCCGCCAGACCTGCCGCCGCACGAACGACCTCGGCGGTGACGTCCGACGAAATGCCGATACAGCGGTCTAAAAGCGAGATCGCGTCACGCATCGCGCCGTCGGCGATCACGGCGATCAACAACGCCGCTTCATCGGTCAGGCTGATGCTCTCTTTGTCGGCGATCTCATGCAGTCGCGCGGAGATATCGGCGGGGCTGATACGATGAAAATCGAAGCGCTGGCAGCGCGAGAGGATGGTCTCGGGGATCTTGTTGACCTCGGTGGTCGCGAGGATGAACACCACATGCGCGGGCGGTTCTTCCAGCGTTTTCAACAGCGCGTTCCACGCGTCGCGCGAGAGCATATGCACCTCGTCGATGATGTAGACGCGGTACTTGGCGCGCGCCGGTGCAAAGGCGACCTCGTCGATGATGGCGCGGATATCGTCGATACCGCGGTTGGAGGCGGCGTCCATCTCGACCACGTCGAGGATCTCGCCGCTGTCGATGCCTGCACAGTTAGCGCAAACACCGCAGGGATCGCCGTCGTGCAGGTCAAGGCAGTTGACCGCCTTGGAGAGGATCTTGGCGCAAGTGGTCTTGCCCGTACCGCGTGAGCCGGTGAACAGATAGGCGTGATGGACGCGGTTCATGCGCAGTTCATTGCGCAAAGTCTGCGTCACATGATCCTGTCCGTAGACGTCGTCAAAGGACTTGGGTCGGTATTTGCGATATAAAACCTGATATGCCATCATATCCCTCCTTTTTAAGCGATTGAGATTGGATGCGTTTCTTTATTTCAATGATCATTCGGATCAGCCTTTGACAGCTCTTTTGCTTTTGATCTTGTCGGCGCAAACGCTGATCAAGATCGAAAGAGCGATACTGACTATCGCCAAAACAATGCTGATCGCAAGCTGCTCGCCTGTGACATTTTCCGGATCATATCTCATCGAGAAGCCCGTGATCATACAGATGATCCAGGCAATAAACACATGGTACATATACAGGTAGATGGAATGGGAGCCGAGATACGCCGGTTTATCGACCTTCACACCACTGTCTTCGATCTGCTTGCAGACCAAAGTAACGCCATAGGTACCGATACAGCCAAGCAAAAATACCACTATCATCATGACAGGCTCCGGTTTATCAAACTCACCGCGGAACATTTTCGCGCCGAGTGTAAAGTAAGCCGCTATTCCGATCGGTACGACAGCGCTCACGATTCCCGTCACCCATGCGGCGGCGCCCGACAATTTGTCAAAGATATTCACGTTTCGTGCGATCTGCCCGAGAAGGATGATCGCCGTCCAGTAAGGAATCATTTGAAGATTATAAGGAAGGCTGATTCCAAAGGCTCTCAGCACTCCTGTTACGGTCAGTAAAGCCGCCACCGTTACGATTTGAGGGATCAGGGATTTGCTGAGCTTCTCGACCAAAAGGATAAACAGTATGCTTGCGATAAACATGGCGGGAAGGAACCAGAAATCGGCAAGAAAGGGATAATTCTTTCCGAGGGAATGATACTCCCAGCCAAACCAATCCTGTATAACTCTGTTCCAGATAGAACCCGCAAAAAAGTTTCTGATACAGCACAGCGCGTCCATGACCGTCTCTTTCCCCTTGAGGATCAGGACGGCGCTTCCGACGAACCAGAATGAAACGGAATAGGTAAAAAAGGGAACAAGAAGTGATTTCGCACGGGCGGCGATCCCGTTCTTGATGCTTGTTTTTCCGGGTTGATAAAAATAGCCGGAGAAAAGGAAAAAAGCAAAAAACAAAACACATGACATTCCCGAAAGAATGCTTTTGAGCACGCCGGGAGCGATGATGTGATAGACCGCAATCCCCACGATCGCCAGTCCTTTTACCATATCAACATATTTCACTCTTTTTTTCGTCATAGAGATCCTCCCTTTAGCAATCATCCCATCGAGGCAACAAAACGATATAGAAAACGCAAGCCGCAGCCATAGTGGCTGAAAGATGTTGATAAGTGAACGACAGACTTACTGCATCGCATCCCCGAGAACACTTAATGCTGCTCGCTTCCGCGCCTGACATGATTCATGACCGAGAATCGTACAGGGCCTGTCGCTCGCTTATCCACACCGTGGACGGCTTGCGAACAGTGTTATTATAACATATGGCTTTGATAAAAGCAAGTGTTTCTTTTCGACGGCTTCCGTCAATTCGGAAAACGCCACAGCGGATTTGTAGGGGGCGACATTTATGACGCCCCATAGCAGGGCGTTTTGATCTGCTCCGCATTTGGGTGCCGTTGATCGGAAAGGTTTCGGGAGGGGTCTCCCCGTTGGGGAGGTGTCCAAAGGACAGAGGGGTGCCGTCTGCGGCTGAGCAACAAGCCCCTCCCCTACAGTAGACGTTGCATAGGATTTGTAGG
>OMWP01000031.1 GCA_900314795.1 uncultured Eubacteriales bacterium | reverse complement strand
TCAACTTTCTGCACCGAAACTTGCTCGAAATCTTGCTCATTTTCAGTCCTTCGGAGTTTTGACGGTGCAGATTTTTGTCTGACCGCGGCAAAACCACAGTGAACCCTGACGGGTTCGCGAGGATTTTAACAATGGGCAGGCGGAAATATGCCCGTCAAAACCACGGTTCGGATTATTCCTGTCACCCTAACCAAAATAATAAAGCGCCCGATAAAGGACGCTTTACGAAACATTTGACTTTTTATGACCGAATCATTATACTGTATAAGGTTTTAATTCTTCGATGAATGCGTCTATATCGTTGCCCTCAGCTTCCAGATAGATCGGCTGAGAGAGATCCAGCGACAGGATGCCGATAATAGAATGAGCATCGATCGAATACTCATTATGATTCAGTGTGATTTTGATTTGCGGATATTTTGCGGTCAACGCGACAAAAGCTCTCGCTTTATCAATGCCGCTGATCGTGATGTTCGTGCTATACATAGTAACCCCTCCAAGCGTTATCTATCTTAGCACTATTTTTTCTTTTTATCAACCGCAAAAACGCTGAATATTTAGACAAAAATCGTGGTGATTTTATTTGAAATACTATATTATGACGCTCGGATGCAAGGTCAATCAATATGAATCCGAGGTAATGGCGGAGCTGCTCGATCAAGCAGGCTATTCTAAGGCGGAATCCTATGGGGAAAGCGATATCAATATCGTCAATTCCTGCACGGTTACCGCGACAGGTGACGCAAAGAATCGCAAGCTGATCCGTCGTATCCGACGCGAGAATCCCGACAGCATCATCATTCTGTGCGGCTGTATGCCGCAGGCATTCGCCGATGATATCTCCGTCTTTGAAGGCTGTGATATCGTGATGGGCAATACCGCCCGCAGAGATATCATCCCTCTGATCGATGATTATTTGATGAAGCGTCAGCAGATCATCCGCATCGGTGAGCATCAAAAGAATGAACCGTTTGAGCCGATGCAGATTGCCGCATTCAACGAGAGAACGCGTGCGTGTATCAAGATCGAAGACGGATGCAATCGCTTTTGTACCTACTGTATCATTCCGTACGCGCGTGGCAGAGTTCGTTCAAAGCCGCTGGATGAGATCCGACATGAGGCTGAAACACTTGCTGAAAACGGATTCAAGGAGATCGTTTTGGTCGGCATCAATCTCTCGGCATATGGTCAGGAATGGGAGCTGAACGTCTATGACGCGGTCAGAGTCGTTTGCCAAACGGATGGAATCGAACGTGTTCGATTAGGCTCCATCGAACCCGAACGCATGACCGGCGATATCCTGAGCGCTCTCGCAAAAGAGGAGAAGTTCTGTCCGCATTTTCATCTGTCCTTACAGGCGGGCTGTGACGCTACTTTGAAGCGGATGCACCGTCATTATGACACCGCTGAATACGCGCGTATCGTCGCGGATATCCGCCGTCTGTTCGATAACCCCTCCATCACCACCGACGTCATGGTCGGGTTCGTAGGGGAGAGCGAGGAGGATTTCAACACATCAGTCAGCTTCACGGATGCAATCGGCTTTGCTAAAACCCATGTGTTCCCTTATTCCCGCCGCAAAGGTACTGCCGCAGACAAGATGGACGGACATATTGATGAGCATGTCAAGCATGAGCGTGCGAATATCATGATCGCGCATACATTGGAGCAACAGCGCCGTTTTATGCAGAGTCAAATCGGTTTGACCGAACCCGTATTGTTTGAGACCTGCTCTAAGGACGGCATGATGGAAGGGTATACCAAAAACTATACCAAGGTGCGCGTCAAGGATTACCGCATACTTTCCGGTGAAATATACGATATCAAGCTCACTGAGGCTTACGATGATTATTGCATCGGCGTTTTAGTATAAGTTCGCGTTATTCATTCAGATATCGTATTACGTTTTCGACTTCCTCTCGATTATCATCATTATGAAAGCTGTCATAGCTGTACAGCATAAAGCCGTCACAATCCTTCTCACGCGTGATGGATAACTCTGTCCTCAGGATATCATCATTATCCAGCCATGTTCCGCTATCGGCGTCCGTACCCGCTTTGTACGCGGGGATACCTATATACAATGATAATCCGTCATGGCGTTCCGTATCCAGCCAATCCTGCAAGCCATCCTCAAAGGTCAGTGCGGGATTATCCAGTGAAAAGTAGATTTGCGGACAAATATAGTCGATATACCCCTTCTCACTGCACCACTTTTTCACATCGGCATACAGCTTATCATTGTTCTTCATGTTGCCTTGCGGCGATACACCAAACAGAACATCATTTTTGATCGAATGAACCGCAGCATAAACAGATTGCAGCATACGATTGACATTATCGCGGCGGAATTCTTCCAAGGATAGGGGAGAGTCTGACCCTGCACAATAGGCATCATACTCATCTTTATCAAAATCTCCGCAATCCGGCGGATAAAAATAGTCGTCAAACTGGATACCGTCGACATCATATTTCTCCACGATCTCCTTGACGCCGTCCGTAATCAGATCGATCGTTCGATCCAGTGCGGGATCGAGATACTGATTGCCGCCGACATCCACCACGATCGACGGATCTTTGACGGCAGGATGGTCATCGCTCAGCTTGGACGGCGTATCCTTGGTGCTGATCCGATAGGGATTAAGCCACGCGTGTACCATGATATTGTGCTCATGCGCTTTTGTAATGATCGTATCAAGCGGATCATACCCGGGATTCTGTCCCTGTGTACCCGTCAAGATATGCGACCACGGATAAACCTTTGAGGGATAAAGCGCATCGCAAAAAGGCCGCACCTGGACAATCATCGTATTGAGATCGGCGTTCTCCATATCCGCAATGATGGTATCGATCTTTTCGTTAAAAGCCGCTTTTTTATCAGTTTCCCCCTCAACATCCAGCGTCATATAGGTCACCCACACGCCTCGGATCTCTTCTTTAGGCTTCTCAACGGTGATCTTACTGACGTCTTTGATCGGCTCCTGAGCACTTGCTTCAAGTTCCTTGTCCGATCCCGACACATACAGGATGGAGCCTGCCAAAAATACAAACGACAAGACAAACGGTATAATTCTTTTATAGAACATTTAATCACTCCGAGGTTATTTTGAAATATCTTTATATTTACTTGATCATCATCAATATCATCGCCGTCATCGTGACGATCCATGATAAACATGCCGCCGTCAAAGGGAATTGGCGCGTCAAAGAGAATACTTTATTGTTGATCTCTGCGCTCGGTGGCGCCCCCGCGATGTATCTGATCATGCTGTTGATCCGTCACAAGACCCGCAAACTGAAGTTCATGCTCGGGATACCGCTGATCCTGATCGGTGAACTCATTATCATCTATTTGGTGCTGCATTATGCCTATCGGATCATATGAGTTTACGGTAACGCCTGCCGACGACGGTATTACGCTCAAGAGCTTTCTCAGGCGGATATGCGGACTGTCGGCGCGTTCCATGAAGGTCATCCGTTACGGCGGTGGCAGTATCTCCCGTGACGGCATCGAATTGCGCGCACACAATATCTTACATGACGGCAATATCATCAAAGTGCGCCTTCCGCAGGAAGAGCAAAGTGAGATCGTCCCGATCGAAGGCAAGCTTGACATTCTGTTTGAAGATGATCGACTGTTGATCGTTAATAAACCCGCGTTTATGCCCGTGCATCCCACTAAAATCCATCAGCTCGATACACTGGCGAATATCGTCATGTATCATCAGCGGGATAGGGGAGAGCGCTACCCTTTTCGGGCGCTCAACCGTCTGGATAAGGACACCTCGGGCATCGTCATCCTCACCAAGGACCGTATCGCATACAATATGGTTTTCTCAACCGTCAAAAAGACCTATGCGGCGGTATGTGAGGGGATCATCACAGAGGGCGGTACCATTGATCTGCCGATCGGAGCGGCACCCGACAGCAAGATCCAAAGATGTGTCCGAGAAGATGGCGCAAAGGCGATCACACATTATGAGCCGATCCAAACCTTCGATCATCATACATTATGCCGAGTTTGGCTTGAAACCGGCAGAACTCACCAGATCCGCTGTCATATGAGCGCGATCGGTCATCCGTTGGCGGGTGACACCTTATACGGCGGCAGCCTCGGTCTGTTCCAACGACAGGCATTACATTGCCGATCCGTCACATTTCCGCATCCGATCACAAAAGATCAGATCGAACTCACCGCACCATTTCCTGCGGATTTTTCCGTGCTATTCAAATCAACCTCCCCATGATGATTTTCGTACATCGGGGAGGTTTTCCTATTTGATTCGCACTTTATCCTTACGGTTCACACCCATGATACCGCCGATCACGCCACACAGGAGCATCACGGCACTGCGGATGACCGTCAACAGTCCGATATTGTTTTTAGCCATACTCATACCGACCGCGAACACAATCAGCAAGGATATCGCACCGCACAGTGCACCGATGATCAGTCCCTTCGATTTTGCGATCACACAGGCGATATACGCGCCGATCAGCACACTGAACCCTTCGATCGCGACCATCACATAGTCGATGATCCCATAGGGAATTCCGGACATCATGTTCAGCATCATTGAGAACAAGCAAGCGAGGAGTACGGCGAGCACAACAGAACAGAGTACGCCGATCGCGACCGCTTTGACGACGCGCCCTTTATCTATACCGAAATCAGACATAAAAAATTCACCCCTGTACACACTATGCAGGGGTGAAAAATTTTATTCGTTATTCTTTTGTGCTTTCTTTTCTTCCTTCGCAGCCTTCTTTGCAGCGCGGCGCTCCTGGAGCTCTTTGAGCTTATCTTCCTTCGTCTTCTTTTCGGGAGTCGTTTCCTTGATGGTATCGACGCTGGAGATCGCCCACTTCTTGAACTTCATTTTGGTACGGTCGGGACCTGTCTCGATGACGAATGCGTCCTCTTCTTCCTTTACCGCAATGATTCTGCCCTGAATACCGCCGATCGTTGTGATATCATCACCGATCTGGATATTGTTGCGCATTTCCTGTTCTTGTTTCTTCTTCTTCGAATTCGGACGAATGAGCAAGAAGTAAAGAACTGCAAACAGACCTACATAAATTAAGATTATCCACCAGCTGCCGCCGGATCCTGAACCAAACATATTGTAACTTCCTTTCAAATTATTCCAAGTTATTATAACAGGTACGAATGATTTTTGCAAGTGCTAAGTGAAATTATATGCGATTATCAAGGATATTTCTGTATTTTTGATAGAAAACCTCGTACGTTCCCGCGTCTAAATTGTCACGAATTTTCTGCATCAATGTATTATAGAAGTACAAATTGTGCATCACCGCAAGCCGCATACCGAGCATTTCCTTCGCTTTGAACAGGTGTCTGAGATACGCGCGAGTATGATGCTGACATACGGGGCAGTCGCATTCCGTGTCGATCGGAGCTTCATCCAGCTCATATTTCGCGTTCATGATATTGATGATACCGCTCCATGTGAATAAATGACCGTGCCTTGCATTACGCGAGGGCATCACGCAGTCGAACAGATCAACGCCTCTATGTACCGCCTCGAGGATATTGACCGGTGTACCGACGCCCATCAAGTATCTGGGCTTATCCTTCGGCGCGAAGGGCTCGACTGCCTCGATGATCTCGTACATCGTTTCGGCAGGTTCGCCGACCGCCAGACCGCCGATCGCGTAACCATCGAGGTCAAGCTCGGCGATCTCCTTCATGTGATCGATCCTCAGATCGCGATAGGTTGCGCCCTGATTGATGCCGAACAGCATTTGATGGGGGTTGATGGTATCCTCGAGTGAATTGAGCCTGTCCATCTCCGCCTTACAGCGATTGAGCCAATTAGTAGTGCGCTTGACAGAAGCTTTGGCGTATTCATACGGCGCAGGATTCTCCACACACTCGTCAAACGCCATCGCGATAGTCGAGCCTAAGTTTGACTGGATTCGCATGCTCTCCTCGGGTCCCATGAAGATGCGTCTGCCGTCAATATGAGAATTAAATACAACGCCTTCTTCGGTGATGTTGTTCAGCTTTGCGAGTGAAAAGACCTGGAATCCGCCGGAGTCCGTGAGGATCACGCCGTTCCATCCGGTCATCTTGTGCAGTCCGCCGAGTTTTTTGACGGTTTCATCCCCGGGGCGCAGGTGGAGATGGTAGGTGTTGCTCAGCATGACCTGCGTGTTGATATGCTGCAGGTCATACGCCGATAACCCGCCTTTGATCGCGGCGCAGGTCGCGACATTCATGAACGCCGGCATCTGTACTGTTCCGTGCACAGTTTTGAACTCGCCGCGGCGGGCGTTTCCTTCTTGTTTTAATAATGTATACATAGTGTTTCCTTTTGTTTACAATATTGCCATTGCGTCGCCGAAGGAGAAGAAGCGGTATTTTTCCTTCACGGCGACCTCATACGCCTTCATCGTTTTATCATAGCCGTAGAACGCGGATACCAGCATGATCAGCGTGCTTTCGGGTAAATGAAAGTTCGTGATCAAGCCGTCGAGCACCTTGAATGTAAAGCCCGGGTAGATGAAGATATCAGTAAAGCCGTCACAGGCGCGGATCTCTCCGCTCGCCGCGACGCTCTCCAACGTACGGCAGGAGGTCGTGCCGACTGCGATCACACGTTTGCCGTTTGCCTTCGTTTGTTTGATTAATTCAGCAGTTTCTGCGGGGATCTCATAATGCTCGCTGTGCATCTTATGCTTAGTCACATCATCGACCTTGACGGGTCGGAAGGTACCCAGTCCGACATGAAGCGTTACATATCCGATATTCACGCCCTTTGCGCGTATCTTATCCAGCAATTCATTCGTGAAATGCAGCCCCGCTGTCGGAGCGGCGGCAGAGCCGAGCTCATGCGAATAGACCGTCTGGTAGCGCTCCTGATCCTCGAGCTTTGCGGTGATGTAGGGGGGCAGAGGCATTTGACCGATCTTATCGAGAGTAGTATAGATGTTTTCCTCACTCTGCAACTCGACGATCCTGTTGCCGTCCTCGACGATATCGACGACCTCAGCTCTTAACAACCCGTCGCCGAAAATGAACTTGGCGCCGATCTTCGCCTTTTTACCGGGCTTGACTAAGGTTTCCCAGCGGTTGCCGCTGAGCTGTTTCAACAGCAAAAATTCGATCTTCGCGCCTGTATCTTCCTTCACGCCGTAAATACGCGCAGGGATCACGCGGGAGTCGTTGACGATCAGGCAATCGCCCTCATCAAGATAATCGAGTATATCATAAAAATGACAGTGCTCGATCTCGTCATTATCGCGGTGAAGCACCATCAATCGGGAATGATCCCGCGGTTCGATCGGCGTTTGCGCGATCTGCTCCTGCGGTAAATCATAATAAAAATCACTTGTTTTCATACATTGACCTCAAAATATGCAGTTGTTACACAATTGAAATTGACAAATCCGCAATGGAATGGTATATTATATCTTGATATAGATTATGAATTTGCCTATCATATAATATATTATTATTGAAAAAAACTCAACTGTTTTTTTGAAATTGGGAGGTATATAGTATGAAAACATTTAATGTCGGTATTATCGGCGCCACGGGCATGGTGGGTCAGAGATTCTCTCTCCTGCTTGAAAATCATCCGTGGTTCAACGTCACCGCAATCGCCGCGTCCAAGCGCAGCGCAGGCAAAACCTATGCCGAGGCTGTCGAAGGCAGATGGGCGATGACCGATCCGATCCCCGCCAACATCAAGGATATGGTCATGATGGACGCCGCTGACGTAGAGGCAGTCGCCGCAAAGGTCGACTTCGTCTTTTGTGCGGTCGATATGAAAAAGGATGAGATCAAGGCGCTCGAGGAAGCGTATGCCAAGGCGGAATGCCCTGTCGTATCCAATAACTCCGCAAACCGCGGTACACCCGACGTACCGATGATCGTCCCGGAGATCAACCCCGATCATGCTGAGATCATCCATGCGCAGAGAAAGCGTCTGGGCACCAAGCGCGGCTTTATCGCTGTTAAATCCAACTGCTCTCTGCAGAGCTATGTTCCCGCGATCCATCCTTTAAAGGAAAAGTATAAAGTCAACAAAGTCCTTGCCTGCACCTATCAGGCGATCTCCGGCGCGGGCAAGACCTTTGAACGCTGGCCTGAGATGGTCGATAACCTGATCCCGTATATCGGCGGTGAGGAAGAGAAGAGCGAGCAGGAGCCCTTGAAGCTTTGGGGTCACATCGAGGGCGACAAGATCGTCAACGCGGATGACATCGCGATCACCTCACAGTGCCTGCGTGTACCTGTCTCCGACGGTCACACCGCCGCGGTATTCATCGATTTCGGTGTCGAGGATAAACCGAGCGTTGAGGAGATCATCGATATCTGGAACAACTACAAGGGCAGAGCACAGGAGCTCGAGCTTCCGTCTGCTCCCAAGCAGTTCCTGCATTATTTCACCGAGCCCGACAGACCTCAGATCAAGTCTGAGCGTATGCTCGAGGGCGGCATGGCGGTATCCGTCGGTCGACTCAGACCCGATACCCAGTATGATATGAAGTTCGTCTGCATGTCTCACAACACCCTGCGCGGCGCTGCGGGTGGTGCAGTCCTGATGGCAGAGTTGCTCTGTGCAGAAGGCTACATGGACTGAAATCGAGTGATTAGTGATCAGTATTATTGATTCGTCATTGAATGTTAATACTCCTTTATATCACTTTTATTAGGAGGATTTTTTATGAGTAAGCATATTTTTACAGGTGCCGGCGTTGCGCTGATCACCCCGATGCACAGCGACGGTTCCGTCAACTACGAAGAACTGGCTCGTTTACTGGAATTCCAGGTTGAGAACGGTACTGATGCGATCATTGCTTGCGGTACCACCGGTGAGGCAGCTACCTTGACCGTCAAGGAGCATTGCGAGGTATTATCCTTTGTATGCGAGCGGATCAACGGTCGGATTCCTGTTATCGCGGGTACAGGCTCCAACGATACTTCTACCGCGATCGAGCTGAGCAAATCCGCCGAGGCATCCGGTGCTGACGCGCTGTTATCTGTCACACCTTATTATAACAAGACGTCCCAGAACGGTTTGATCCGCCACTTTACTACGATTGCGGACAATATCGATCTGCCGATGATCCTGTATAATGTTCCCTCGCGAACCGGATGTAACATCAAGCCTAAGACCTACGCGGAGCTGTGCAAGCATGAGAACATTGTCGCGACCAAGGAAGCGAACGGCGATATCTCCAGCGTATCACAGACACGTTCTCTGTGCGGCGACAAGCTGGACATCTATTCGGGTAACGATGACCAGACCGTGCCCTTTATGTCACTGGGCGCCAAGGGCGTTATCTCCGTATTCTCCAACTTCTGCCCGAAGGAGATGCACGAGATCTGTGAGCTGTGCCTGAATAACAACTTTGTGGAAGCGTCCAAGATGAATTTCCATTATGTTGAGCTGATGGATATCATGTTCTCCGACGTCAACCCGATCCCTGTCAAGACTGCCATGAACCTGATCGGCTTCAATGCGGGCGAATGCAGATTGCCGCTCGTACCTATGAGCTATTCGGGTTATCACGACCTCAAGGATTGTCTGGCTAAGTACAACCTGATCGGTAAATACGCATAATATCACTACAGGGCGAGCATATCGCCCTGTTCCCTTATTAGGAGGTTCTCAAAATGATTAAGATACTGTTAAACGGCTGTCTCGGCAAGATGGGACAGGCTGTAGAATCCTGCGTGAATGAGCGCGAGGATGTGATGATTTCCTGCGGCGTCGATATCGCCGAGGGTGACAAGACCTATCCTGTATACAACTGCTTTGTTGATGTACAGGAAAAGCCCGATGTTATCATCGACTTCTCCAATCCGCTCGTGCTGGATGATATGTTGACTTTTGCCGTAGATAACCAAACTCCCGTCATCATCTGCACCACAGGTTTCTCCGACGCGCAGGTGCAGAAGATCAAGGATACCGCGAAACAGATCCCCGTATTCTATTCCGGCAATATGTCGCTGGGCATCAATGTGCTGATCGCGTTGTCGAAGATGGCGGCAAAGGTGCTGTATAACAGCTTTGATATCGAAGTGGTGGAGAAGCACCACAATCTCAAAATCGACGCACCATCGGGTACCGCACTGATGATCGCCGACGCGATCAATGAAGAGATTGGCGACGCTCAGTATGTCTATGACCGTCACGCTTATCGCAAAAAGCGTGAGCATAATGAGATCGGTATCCATTCCATCCGCGGCGGTACGATCGTCGGCGAGCATGAGGTCATCTTTGCGGGTCATGACGAGGTCGTTTCCTTAAAGCATCAGGCACAGAGCAAGGGCGTATTTGCGGCGGGCGCGGTCAATGCCGCTGCCTATATGAAGGACAAGCCCGCTGGACTGTATGATATGTCCGACGTATTAAAGGGATAATTCTTATCTCACATAACGCATATCTGTATTATATTTGACTCGAACACGCTTATTTTTAATTTTATATGTCAGTGAATGTTATAACAGATAAAAAGATGCGCGCATCTCACACCTTTGTTTTTCTATCATAGACTGATAGGGAACAGAAATTTATATGATTTTACAGCCCCGTTAAACATATAACAGAAAAAGACGCACGCGTCACACCTTTGTTTTTCTATCATAGACTGATAGGGAACAGAGGTGTTTTTTATGAACAAAGAATTGATACTCGTGCCTTCCGTGACCTACGCGATGAAGGCAAAGAGTATTTTAGAACAATATCAGATCCGTTCTTATATCCAGCGCACGCCGAAGAATACCGGCATCCAATCCTGCGGCTACTGCTTGTTTGTACCGCACCAAACCGATCGGGCAGAAAAGCTGTTGCGTGAGAAAGGAATCCGTGTCCTCGGTCGTGCGGAGCGGGAAAAGCCGTGATCTATCTTGATAATTCCGCCACCACTTATCCAAAACCGTCTCAGGTGATCCGAGCGGTTCAAAATGCCGTTAAGAACTATGGCTTCAATCCCGGAAGAGGCGGTTATCGGCAATCGATCCAAACAGCACAAAAGGTGTATGAGGCGCGCGAAACGATTGCTTCTTTCTTTCATGTTTCATCACCGGAATTCGTCATCTTCACGCCGGGTTGTACGCAATCGTTGAACATGGTCTTCAAAGGTGTACTGAAGCACGACGATCATGTGGTGATCTCATCCTTAGAGCATAACGCGGTATATCGACCGATCTATCAGCTCAGCAAGATGGGGGAGATCACCTTTGATATTGCCGACGTCGTGATCGGTGACGACGAGGCAACGATCTCAAATTTCCGCAACGCGATCAATCGCCGCACGAAGATGATCATCTGTACCCATGCTTCCAATGTCATCGGTTACCGACTGCCGACAGAACGACTCTGTGCGTTAGCGCATAGCTACGATATCCTGTTTTGCTTAGATGCGGCTCAAAGCGCCGGCGTCTTTTCGATCGATATGATGAATGACGGATACGACTTTGTCTGTTGCCCCGGCCATAAATATCTCTACGGTCCGATGGGAATAGGTTTGCTTCTTATCGGAAATGATAGTAAGGTGGAACCGCTTATCGCGGGAGGTACAGGCAGTGTATCATCGCAACCGGATATGCCCGATTTCTATCCCGATCGTCTGGAATCGGGCACGCAGAATATCGCCGGAATCCTTGGTCTCAGGGCAGGAGTGGAGTTCGTAAAGCAACAGGGGATCCAAGAGATTTATCGGAAAGAATCACGCTTGATCGATTATTTATATCGATCGCTGAAAAACAGTAAGACGCTTCATTTTATCGGACGAGAAGATGAAAGACAGAACGTATATGCCCCTGTGTTGGCGTTTACTGCCGATCATACGGATAGTGAAACGCTGTCACAAAGGCTCTCAGAGCAATATCATATCGCTGTACGCGGAGGTTTGCACTGTGCTCCTTTAGCTCATACGACACTTCATACGATCGATCAAGGCGTTGTACGACTATCACCGTCGGTATTTACTTCGACAAATGAAATTAATATCTTACAAAGTATTCTGAAAAGATTATAACAGCAATGTGAATTCTTTCTGAAAAATCATTGATTCTCCTTGCAATCGACTTAGACGTATGTTAGAATGAATTTGTATAGTGAATTCGTATGTCATTTATGCATGACAGGAATACAAGGAAATATAAAGTATTACGGAAGGACGAATGTATGGAAGCAATTCTTCATGATTGGGGTACGATCATCAAAACATTTGGTTTTAAAGACGCGATTGATATCACCGTTATTGCGCTGCTTATATTTTATCTGTTGCGATTATTCCGTCACAGCCGTGCCGGTCAACTGGTCAAGGGCTTTTTGATACTGTTGGCAGTTTACGGCGTGGCATTGGTCGCTAGGCTCACAATGTTGACCTATATTCTCAACTCGATCTTCACTTATTGGGCAATTATTTTCATTGTCGTCTTCCAGCCTGAACTGCGTTTGGGTTTGGAGCGGCTGGGTCGTTCTAACAGAAGGTTGCGCAGTTTTATGTCATCTACGGTACAGAATCCCGAGGATAAGCTCTATAAGGCGCTCTCCGACGTAGCGGATACCTGCGCGATTTTCTCTAAATCAAAAACCGGCGCACTGATCGTATTCGAGCGGGACACACCTTTGGGTGAAATCGCCGCCACGGGTACAATCCTCAACAGCGATGTTTCTCCCGCGCTGTTGGGCAACATTTTCTTTAACAAGGCGCCTTTACATGACGGTGCCAGTATTATCCGTGAAGGAAAGATCTTTGCCGCGGGTTGCATTCTTCCCCTGTCTGATAATCTGAACATCAGTCAGGAACTGGGCACCAGACATCGTGCCGCGATCGGTATTACCGAAGAAAGCGACGCGGTCGTTGTCGTCGTATCAGAAGAGACCGGCAGTATCTCCATCGCACTCAACGGCATGTTGACGCGTGATTATAAACGTGACGATCTATATAACAGGCTGGTCGAATTGATCATTGACGGAGATAATAAAAATGCTTCCGGTCTGTTTGGCGCTCTTTTCAACAAGCGAAAGGAGAAGAAGAATGAAAAAGAATAAAAAAGGGTTCTTTACAAGGCTCTTTTCTTCCAACCTATTCCTTTTGGTCATCTCCTTTATCCTTTCATTTGTGGCATGGTTACTTGTATCGACAAATTCCACTACAGATACAAAAAGTGTTACCATTGATAACATTCCTGTTAATATCAATATTCCCGAATCCGGCTATACGTACACTTATTTCTTGAACAAGTATTCTGATATTGAGACTGACAAAGAGGGCAACCCTGTGGTATCTGCCAACGTTGAGGGTAACGCCATGATCGTCGGTGAGCTTTCTTCCGACGCTATCAGTATTATCGGTAAACTCAACATCTCCCAAAATGAAACGATATCTCCGCAGGAGTACAAGGTGCATTTGGCTGAACAGACCGGCATGACATCGAACTACAGTGTTGAAAAGATTACACCCTCATCTTTTTCAATATTTGTTGATCAGGGGATAGATAAATCTTTTGATATCGTTAACTCATGTACTTTTAAAAACACCGACAACACCAAATATGCCAATATTACACTCTCCCAGTCATCAATCAACGTCAGCGGTCCCGAGACCTTGGTCAATGAGATCGCGACCGTTGAAGTGCATGGCGAGATCACCAAAGAAGGTTCCGTCAAAAAGGATTTCATCTACAAAAACAAGGATGGAGAAACGCTCGAAGACGACTACTTTACTCCTTCTGTCGACGAAATTGAAGTTACTACCAAGCTTTTGCCGATAGCCACCGTTAACCTGAAGGTCGAATATAAAAATAAACCAAGCGACGTTAAGGCGCAGGCAAACATCTCACCTTCGGCGGTCAGAATAGCCGGTGAACAAGCAGAGCTGGATAAATACAAAAAAGGCTTGACAGTCACCACACTGGATTATGCTGATTTGAAAAACAGCAGCTTTAAGGAGGAGTTTACCATCACTCCGCCTGATAAGTGTAAGATCATAGCAGATGAAGGTAAAAACTCTGCTCCTACCAAAGCCACGGTAATGTTGGATCTGAATTCCTATTCGGAGACCACCGTCAGCAAGAAGATCACTTATGATGCCGACGGATACACATTTGCCTTTACACCGAGTGAGATCAACATACAGCTGTACGGTGATGAGTCAGGAATCAAAGATATCACTTCGGGCGACATCACGCTGAATGTTGATATTCCCGATGATTTCAAGAACAAGATCAAAGAATTGAAATCCGGAGAAAGCGTATCCCGACAGGGGATCAAGCTTAAACCGGAGTTGAGCAGTGATTATTCCGAATGTTGGATCTACGGATCATATACGGCCGATCAGGTCACTGTCACAAAGAAATAATCAAAGTACGCACTGTCATCATTGGCAGTGCGTTTCTTTGTGTATCACATGAGGATCGATGATACACGCTGCAAAAAAACTCCCTTCACAGCGGAAGGGAGTTCTACGATTCTGTTCTCTTGTTCGGTTATATTTTACGCATCAAAACCGCGCAGGGGTCATGTATTTATACTTCTTGGTTTTCAATATTCCTTGTGATGAGTCAGATACATCCTTGTGATAATGCACGCTTTGCACCAATCCGATGCTGATCAGAACCGATAGCAGGGAAGTACCGCCGGAGGAGAAGAAGGGTAAGGTGATACCGACAACCGGTAATAATCCGAGCACCATGCCGACATTGATGATCGTCTGTACGCTGATCATGGCGAACACGCCGACACAGATCATCCTGCCCAGATAATCGCGCGCCGACATCGCGTTCATCGCGAGCTTGACGCAGATCAAAAGGAGGATAAAGATCAACAGTACGCATCCGATAAACCCAAGCTCTTCACCGGCTACCGTAAAGATAAAGTCGTTTTCCTGTTCGGGAACGATACCCGAGGCGACCCTCGCACCGTTACCAAGACCCGTGCCGCTCAATCCGCCGGACGCAACGCTGACCTTACCCTGGTATTGCTGCCATCCGTAATTCTTCATCGCGTTTCCGTCGATGTCAAAGATCGCGGTAAAGCGGTTCTTTTGCTCTTCGTTAAGAAAATAATTCCACAGTATCGGGATACCTGCCGCGAGCAACACCAGCATGATCAAAAAGTATCGGAGCTGAACACCGCCGATGAACGCCATGATGATAAACATAAACAGGAAGATCAGTACCGTTCCGTCATCACCCTGCATATGGATCAGCACTACCGGTACTGCCATGTGTACGACCAGTGAAAGCACACCGAGAAGATGATGGAGCATATCGTTATCCTTGAGCAGCTGCATATGCTTGGAGAAGGTGATGATAAAAAAGACCTTTACCAATTCTGACGGCTGGAAGGAAATACCGCCCGGTAACATGATCCATGCCGTATCGTCGGTACCGGTAACATTCCGACCGAATAAAAACACCAGCATCAGCAGTCCCAGTGATATGACCATCAGAATGATCCAATGATTGGAGATACGGTCATAGTCGATGAGTGTAACGACGACCGCTGCGATATATCCCAAAATCAGCGCCAGTACCTGCGGCGCCATGTAGCTGTAATCCGAGGCTCTCTGCATCGAATTAATCAACAGTAAGCTGTAAGCGCTTGCCGCGATCGTCAAAAGCCAGAGGATCACATCTGATTTTGTGAAAAATTGCGTTAATCCTTTAATTGCTTTTTGCATATATTACCTTTCGTAATCATAGTCATTGCAAAGCCGTTTCAATGGCTGTGCAATCAATACCGATAAGTCGGTTTCTGTTTCTCCTTTCATTATAGTGAAAGCGTACCTTAAATTCAAGATAAATATTTGTAATAATTTCGTTTATTTTATCCTACAGCATTATTCTGCGGCCATCATATGTTAGAATATTGAATTGATAAAATAAATCAGAGGTAGATTTCATGAATGTCACAACCTCCTGTGCGCGTGATACAGAACTGCTCGGCGAGAAGATCGCGTCTGTATTGCAGGGCAAAGAGATGATCGCGCTGTTTGGTGATCTGGGAGCCGGTAAGACCGCCTTGACACGCGGACTGTGTACAGGGCTCGGCATCAAAGACGGCGTGTGCAGTCCGACCTTTGCCATCGTCAACGCGTACCAAGGAAAATTTCCGGTCTATCACTTCGATATGTACCGCATCACCGATCTTGACGACCTGTTTGCGACCGGCTTCTATGATTATATCGGTAACGGTGTGATCATCATCGAATGGAGCGAGAATATCGAAAGTGAGCTCGAACCGGATTGTATCCGTATTCATATCGGAAAAACGGAAAATGAGAATGAGAGAACATTTGACATAAGGGGGCTGGATGAATATGCTGATCTGTTCCGTTGATTCCTCCGCGACCCCTGCATCGGTATGCCTCTTCGAGGATGACAAAATCATCGCCGAGTATTATCTAAACACCGGCTTTACACACAGTCAAACACTGATGGCGATGCTGGAATCCGTGTTGAAGATCTCCGGCAAGCGTGCCGATGACATCGACCTGTATGCCGTCAACAGCGGTCCCGGGAGCTTTACCGGCGTGCGCATCGGTGTGAGCGCTGTGAAAGGAATGGCATACGCGCAGGACAAGCCCTGTGTCGAGGTCTCGACCTTAGAGAGCATGGCATACAACTTCCTCGGCAGTCACACGATCGTATGCGCCTGTATGGACGCGAGACGCCGTCAGGTCTATCACGGATTGTTCCGTGTGGACGGTGATCGGATCGAGCGGTTGTGCGAGGACAAAGCGATCGCAATTGAGGAACTGCTCAGCGGCTTACCGAACGGTGAGGAGATCATCCTCGTCGGCGACGGCGCTGAGTTAGTTTATCAAAGCGCTGAGGATCCCGCGGTCAAATTAGCGCCGCCGAATCTCAGATACCAAAGAGCTTCATCAGTCGCTTTGGCGGCTGTTGAAACATATAACAGGGGAGAGGCTGTCTCTCCCGCGGCGCTGATGCCCCGCTATCTTCGTCTTTCTCAGGCGGAACGGGAGCGCAACGCCAAACTAAACAAGGAATAGGATGGTGCTGTATGGTAGCAATCGGATGCGATCACGGCGGTCTTGCGATCAAGAATGCCGTCATCGACTACATGAAAAAGAATGGGATCGAGTATAAGGACTACGGCTGTTATACCGATGAGAGTGTGGATTACCCCGTCTACGCTTATCAGGTGGCGCAGAACGTCGCCGACGGTAACGCGGATCTGGGGATCATCTGCTGCGGCACCGGTATCGGCGTTTCGATGGCAGCCAACAAGGTCAAGGGCATCCGCGCGGCGGTATGTACCGACGAGTTCTGCGCCGAGATGACCCGCCGCCATAATAACGCCAACATCATGTGCATGGGCGGCAGAGTGATCGACGAGGAAAAAGCGGTCAAGCTCGCTTCCGTTTTCCTGAACACTCCCTTTGACGGCGGCAGACACGAAAAGCGCGTCAATATGATCACTGAGATTGAAAACGATAGTTTTAAGCTATAAGGTTAAAGTCATTGTGAAGCCCGTAACACATGTTCAAAAACTGTGTTGAGGACTGTGGCAATCTCAACTGATCAATAAATTGTTATTGCGAATCGTCAACCGACGATGTGGCAATCTCAACCGATTACAAAGAAAGAAGGATTCATTATGAGCAGTAAAGTGACAATTTTTGACCATCCGCTGATCCAGCACAAGCTGTCGATCCTGCGTGATGAAAACACCGGTACCAAGGAATTCCGCGAGCTGATCTCCGAGATCTCCATGCTGATGTGCTATGAAGCGACCAGAGATCTGCCCCTCGAGGATGTACAGATCAAAACCCCTATGGCAGTGATGACCGCTAAGAAGATCAAGGGCAGAAAGCTGGCGTTCGTACCGATCCTGCGCGCAGGCTGCGGTATGCTGGACGCGATGCTGACGATGGTTCCGTCCGCGAAGGTCGGTCACATCGGTCTGTACAGAGATGAAGAAACCCACAAGCCCGTCGAGTATTACAACAAGCTCCCCGGTGATGTACACGAGAGAGATGTATTCGTGCTCGATCCGATGCTCGCCACCGGCGGCAGCGCTGTTGACGCGATCAGCATCATCAAACGCTCCAATCCGCGTTCCATCCGTTTTCTGTGCATTATCGCTGCTCCCGAGGGCATCGATGTGCTGTCAAAGGCACATCCCGACGTAGAGATCTACTGTGCCGCTAAGGATGAAAAGCTCAACGAGAATTGTTATATCCTGCCCGGACTGGGTGATGCGGGCGACCGTATCTACGGTACCGATGTTGTCGGTGAAGTATCCGTCGACAAGCGCGGCAGTACCGTTAAGCTCCGTTCTAAAACCAAATGATGCGACAGTTAACAGCTATCCTGTGTCTGTTGGCGTTCTGTGTCATTATTCTGACCGCGTGCGGTGAAAAAGCCGACGGTGCGATGAATCCCGTTAAGGACGAAAAGGGTACTGTAACAGGCTATGAGCGCAAATATCATAACGATAACGGTGATGTCACCCGCTGGGATGTGTATGATGTCAACCAACAGTATGATCATTATGTCCTCTATGAATACGACAGCAATAATCGTCTTGCCAAGGAAACGTATTATCAGGCGAGCGGCATTGGCGTCTATTATTACGCCTACTCCTACAACGATTCCGGTAAATTAGCAGAGGAAGATTTTGTTTCTGTCAAGGATGGCTCTACGCGTACGATCTATGACGCAGACGGTCATGAGGAGAAGCGCTACACCTATGATCGTGACGATCAACTCATCAAGTATGAGCTGTACAAAAATGATACATGGGTAGAGGCCGAGCTCCCAACAGAAGCCGAGACGATCGACTCGACAGAGCCGACAGCATCATAAATTGAATATCGATCCATCAAAAAAGCCGCTCTCCCGAATAGGAAAGCGGCTTTGCTGTAACAGTCGTATTATTTTTTTGCCTTCTTAGACTTTTTCTCAGCAGGCGCATCGGTTGCTTCTGCTTTAGGTTCGGCAACCGGTTCCTCCGCAGGAGCCTCGACAGGTGCTTCCTCAACCTTTGCTTCTTCAACAGGGGCCTCTTCAGCCTTTGTCTCTTCAGCAGTCGCCTCGGCAACGTCCTCAGTCGGGATCTCGGTGCCTTCCACATTGACGTTGAAGTTCTCGGACTCTGCCCACTCGATCACCATATCTCTACCTGCTTTAGCGGTCTGTGCCACTGCAACGATCAGATCATCGGTAGCCAGTACAAAGGACTTCGCTGTTTTGAGCCAATACTTTTTTAAATCAGCCATTATTGTCAACTCCTTTAGTTTTTTTCTTTATTATACCCTGTGTATATGACAAAGTCAAATAAACTTTTTTCAATCAATCAAACTCTCCGAGAATTAATACTTGATTTATTGCCGAAATTGTTGTATAATACTGAATGTTCCCGCCGGCATGTCGGAATTGGCAGACGAGACAGACTCAAAATCTGTTGTCTTTGCGGGCGTGTGGGTTCGAGTCCCACTGCCGGCACCATTGTAATACAAAAGGGTATCCGTTTGGGATGCCCTTTTGTGTTTCATCTGTACAATGACGGCAGAGGGACTCGAAGGCGAGTGTGTCAAGCCGTAAGCCGCGCGCACGGCGCAGACAAAAACACGATAGTATCGTGTTTTTAACGAGAGAGCAGATAATCCGTATCTGATACTTGATGCTATCAAACGAGATCGATTTAATAAACAAATAGGATACCCACTGCCGGCACCATGGTAATACAAAAGGGTATCCGCGATGGATGCCCTTTTGTGTTTCATCTGTACAGTGACGGAAGTGGGACTCGAAGGCGAGAGTGCCGAGGTTCAAGCTGTGCGAAGAACCGAAGGTAAAAACAGTATGGCATACTGTTTTTAACGAGAGCGCAGATGAGACGCTTCTGTTATTTGATGCTAACATGCGAAATCGATATAATATATAATATGAGATACCCACTGCCGGCACCATTGTAATACAAAAGGGTATCCGTTTGGGATACCCTTTTGTGTTTCATCTGTACAGTGACGGAAGTGGGAAATACCAATCCGCATCTAACCTGACAACGAGGGAGTAACAGCGCAATGGCTAAATACATCATCTTATATAACCCCCTGAGCGATAACGGAATGGGGGAAGCCCATACTAAGATACTCAGCAATATCTTGGAGAGCAACGATCTTAACCTGATCGACATCACTAAAAACTGCGATATCAAGAAGATGATCGGTGAATCCGATCCCGAAGATACCTTTATCCTCTCAGGCGGCGACGGTACATTAAATCGTTTTTTCAATGATACCGACACAATGGAGATCAAAAACGAGATCCTGTATTATGCGACCGGTTCGGGAAATGATTTTTTGATGAGCTTAGGGATCGCAAAGGGCAATCTTGTACCGCTCAATCCGTTTTTCGGCACATTACCCACCGTTACCGTCAACGAAACAGACCGAAAATTCATCAACGGCGTTGGCTTTGGCTTCGATGGCTACTGCGGTGAAGCGGCCGATGCACTGCGCAAAAAGGGCGACAGGCATATCAGCACCATGGGAATCGCCGTCAAGGGGCTGTTGTTCCGCTTCAAGCCCGTGAACGCCACGATCACCGTAGACGGTAGGATCGAGCGCTTTAAAGATGTATGGCTTGCTCCCACGATGTACGGTAGATTCTATAACGGCGGTATGCTCCCGGTTCCCGATCAGGATCGTGAGGATGGCACTGTTTCCGTGATGGTGCTCTATCACTGTAATAGAGGACAGGCGCTGACCGTTTTTCCGAAGCTCTATCGAGGGGAATATATCCACGATGAAAATATCATCAGGATTATGAAGGGTCATAACGTGACGGTGGAATTCGACAGACCCGCCGCACTGCAAATCGATGGCGAGATCATCAAAAACATCACATCCTACTCAGTGAAACTCTGATGGGATAACAGCTCCGAGCGATCGGAGCCTTTCTTTTTACCTATTGATTTCATCGGCAAAAAAGGTTACAATAGGAGCGGTGATGATATGAAAGCAACAGTATTCCAAGAATTGCTCAAAAAGTTGAATAGGGGAGAGAGCCCTGATCTGGTTCTGTCCGCAGAAAATCAGACCTATATCCGCAAATTCGCCAAAACCGACCGGCTGATCCTCTTAGGCTGCGGTCATGTGTCGATCGACGTTTACCGTCTGGCGAAGACCATCGGCTTCGATGTCGTCGCGGTCGATGACAGACCGACCTTTGCGAACTTTGAGCGATTTCCCGACGCGCAGATCATCTGTGATGACTTTGCATCGGCAATCGAAACGCTACGTATCACGCACAGGGATTATGTCTGCGTACTGACCCGCGGTCATCTGTGGGACGCGCAGTGCATCCGCACGATCCTGTCCGGCGAAATGCCGTATTATCTCGGGCTGATCAGCTCCAAAAAGCGTGCCGCAGGACTGCGGGACATCCTGCTCGAAGAAAGGTTTGATCAGGAAGCGATCGACGCGATCCATGCCCCCATCGGGCTTAAGATCGGCGCGATGACGACCGCCGAGATCGCGGTTTCCATCTGCGCTGAGTTGATACAGGAGCGCCATAAGCAGTTTGTCAAGCCGCGTGAGAACGAGTTGACCCAGACCAATGTCGATTTTGCGCTGCTAAAATATCTCGCTTCATCCGATGAACCGCGCGCAGTGGTCACAGTGCTGTCCTCTACAGGCTCCACACCGGTCAAAAGCGGCAGTATGATGGCAGTCAACACCCTCGGTCATGTTGCCGGAACTGTCGGCGGCGGATGTGGAGAAGCGGCGGCGATCAACAAGGCGCGCCGTATGCTCGGTAAGAGTGATCAAGCCGTTCTGCGCATCGATATGAGCAACGAGGTCGCGGCGGATAACGACATGGTTTGCGGCGGCAGTATGACCGTACTGATCGAAAATATCACCTGACCGCTTACGCCAAGCATGATTGTAGGTTTGTCAATGATGCGTTACACTTTTTCAAGAAAAGATAACCTCTCCGGTTTTGAGGAAATGGTAAAGGAACTCGCGAGGAGATTTCCAACCGA
>OMWP01000024.1 GCA_900314795.1 uncultured Eubacteriales bacterium | reverse complement strand
TGACACCGCTCGAAAAACGATGTCAGTATGTTGCTTAATCTTTCATTTCTGCCTTAGTACGCTGTTTCTGTGCTGTCTACACAAAATGGTGCGGTTCACCGATCGGGAAGGCTGTTTTTTCGTTCAAATATCGATCCTTGCAGGAGCCTATTACGCACTAAATCGAATCACCCCTGCTAAAACTTCCGATGTCGAGCGGGTCTGCCGAGCTTTTTAACGATCTCAACCGGGATGGCGATCCATTCCCGCACAAAGAACGATGGATAAATAAACCATCCGAATCGCGTGTTGACAGTATTGATCGCGCCGACACATAGCTTGCGGTCGATCTTATATGCAATGATCCGCGCCCGCAATTGATGGTAACTGTCGGACACGATCGCGATATCATCACCGAGGTGACTCTCCTTGATGAGCTTGACGGAATAGAGCAGGTTTTGTTCGGTATTCACGCTTTGATCCTCGATCAGGATCCTCTCGGCATTCACACCATCCTTGACCATATTCACATAGATACACGCCGCTTCACTCATCGGCTCGTTCGCTCCCTGACCGCCGCTTGCGATCGCTTTCACGTCGGGATTTTGGTCAAGATAAGTCTCAGCTGCTTTGATCCGTTGTTTTAGCAGTCGGCTCGCGCCCCAAGGCTTGACCTGTGCGCCTAAGACGACCGCCGTCGCGTTCTTCTTTGGCTTCCTCTTCATCGCGATGATCATACAGATACTGACAACTATGGCGTAGATTACAAATAAAACACAACCGTATTTGATAATCAGCCATACGATCTTGGTGAAAGTGTTTTGCAACATGTAGGCGTCCAGCTGATGATAGAGAGTGCTGAAAGCGGTTCGAAACAACGCGATCAGGCAAATCAGAACGCCCAGCATATTGCCGGCTTTAAAGATGCGGTAGCGAATGGGGAGGAGGAACCACAGCAGAAAGAAGACTTCGATCACGGTCGCGATCACAATCGCAATGATCCTCAGTGCAGTCGGCATTATGACTCCTGTGCCGCTCTGAGCGCGTGCGCGAGCTGATCGGGACAGGAAGTACCCCTGCCGGCGCAGTCGATCCCCTCTAAGCGCTCGATCGCTTCATCCACGTCCATACCCTGCACCAGTTTGCCGATGCCCTGTAAATTGCCGTTACAGCCGCCTAAAAAACGACAGCTCTTGATCACGTCATCCTCGATCTCGAGCTCGATCATACGCGAGCATACGCCGCGGGGGATATATGTATATTTCATTGATAACACCTCAAATCTGGAATAATGAAAAAGGCTCGCCTGAGCGAACCTTTGGAGCGGATAACGGGGCTCGAACCCGCAACATCAACCTTGGGAAGGTTGCGCTCTACCATTGAACTACATCCGCATTTACTATTGTTAGTATAATACGAATCGAGATTGAAGTCAAGCAAGCCGACAAAATATCTTTTATATTTCCAATAGTGGTAGAAATTCAAGAAATTTTGTGATATACTATGATTTAATCTGACTTTAAGGATGAAAACCATGTCATATCAAATCAACCTCGGACAGTGGAAGAGTGTATTTGCCGTACCCTCATCTGTTGTCGATCAACATATCAAGATCGCTTCCGAAGCCCAGCTCAAGGTTCTGTTGTATCTTTTGCGCCGGTCCGATGACGAAAACAGCGCCGAACAGATTGGGGAAGCATTGCGTTTGTCGGCGGAAGAAGTGCAAAACGCTGTTGACTTCTGGATCGAGCGCGATCTGCTCACAAAACAAGATAACACCTTGGTTCCCTGTTCTGCTCCACAGCCTGTATCCCATGATACACCCGTCGAAAAAGCCGAACCCGCCAAAAAGCCGCACACGACGATCTCTCGCGCACGGCGTCCCGACCCGATGTTTGTAGCTAAGCTCCTGCAGGAGAACATCATCTTAGCTGAATTGTTGGATGAAGTGCAGAGGATCCTGAACAAACCGCTGTCCCCGGGAGACACCGCCACCATCGTAATGCTGTATGATTCCTTCGGGCTTCCCTGCGATGTGATCTTGATGCTCATTACATATCTCGATTCGATCGGAAGCGCAAATATGCGTGCCATCGAGCGCTACGGTATTCAATGGGCGGATAAAGGTATCAAGACCGTTGACGATGCGGGACGGGAGACAGCGCGCATGAAAGCGTCGCGTGAAGCATGGGGGAGAGTGTCCTCACTGCTAGGCATCCGCAATGTCGGCAATCCCACTAAAGCGCAGATGGAAAATGCCGATCGTTGGCTCAACACCTGGCAGTTCAGCGATGAGATGATCACCGAAGCATATGAGCGCTGTGTCAACACAAAGGGCACCTACAACATCAGCTATATCAACGCGATCCTCAAGCGCTGGTATGAGAAGGGGATCAAATCCCTCGATACGCTTCAAAAAGAAGAGAGCGCGAAACAAAGAAAGCCCAAGTCAAAAGCAAAAAGCGGCAAAGGCTCCGTATTCTCGGTGGAGGGCGCTTCTTTTGACGTCAGCAAATACGAGAACACATCATTATTCGACGATTAATTTTTTACTAATCTATGATAACGAGGTAATGCCATGCCTTATTCACAGGAAATCTATCATATCGCAAAGGAACGCTTATCCGAACGCCGTCAGCAGGCGCAGAGGATGGCGGACTTCAACCGTGAACAGCTCTTTCAAGAGATCCCGCGCCTGAGTGAGATCAACAGCGAGCTGCTCAGCATCGGCGCGGCGATTGCAAAAGCCGTTGTCACCAATAAACCCGGTGAGAATAAAAAGCTCAGAGAGCTGAGCGAAAAGAGTCTGCGATTGCAGGACGAGCAATCAAAGCTGCTTGAAGATCACCATATCAACAAAGAAGTGTTAGAACCGCATTACTACTGCACAAAATGCGGCGATACTGGTTATATCGAAGAAAACAATCGTACCGTCGTGTGCGAGTGTCTGCAAAAGCTGATGGCGGATGTTGCGAGCGAACAGCTCAGCGCCGATCTGCCACTGCACGAATGCACGTTTGAGAACTTCAATACGGAGTATTACAGCAAAGAACCCGATGTGCTCGGCAAGATCCCGTACAACAGGATGACCAATATCTATCAATACTGCGTCAACTATGCCGATACCTTCAATGTGCACAGCAAGAGCATATTGATGAAGGGAGGTACAGGCTTGGGCAAGACCCATCTGAGCCTTGCTATCGCGAACGAGGTCATCAAAAAGGGCGTGTCCGTCATCTATACATCCGCTCCGCAGATCCTCTCAAAGCTCGAACGCGAGCATTTCAACTATCGCTATAACGAGCAGGAGGATACCTTTAACTCATTGCTCAAGTGCGATCTGTTAATTTTAGATGATTTAGGCACGGAGTTTGTGTCAGATTTCACGCGCTCCTGCGTGTATAATCTGTTCAATTCCCGGATCCTTGCCAATAAACCGATGATCATCAGCACCAATCTACAGCTTGAAGAACTGGTCACGACCTACTCCCAGCGCTTTGTATCACGCCTGATCGGTGCTTGTGACAGGCTCGATTTCATCGGCGAGGATATCCGCACCGCTATGAAATAGGTAATTTAAAAATCAAAAATAAAATATGTGAAAACCACTTGACATATCCGAATTTTTGATTATAATAGTAGAAGTGCAATGCGGAATTGTGTAAGGGTAGCACAGCAGACTCTGACTCTGTATGTCTGGGTTCGAATCCTAGTTCCGCAGCCATTGGCCCCGATATTTTTCGGGGCTGTTTTATCGAGGTGTGGCGCAGTTTGGTAGCGCGCTTCGTTCGGGACGAAGAGGTCGCAGGTTCAAATCCTGTCACCTCGACCATAGAAATAGGGACACTCATTCGGGTGTCCCTATTTCTATTATCCACATAATTCGGAGAGGAGGATTTGAAGGCGACCGTGCCAAGCGTCAAGCGTAAGCGACGACGCGCAGGTACAAACAGTCCTGTGGACTGTTTGTAGGGAGAGCGTAGATCAGACTTCGGTCAGGAAGCGTCGATCCGAAGACGAGGTAGATATTACCCAAACGATCAAACGGATGTCACCTCGACCAAATAAAAGGGACCGCTATTGCGGTCTTTTTTATTTGGTCGAGATAGGAATGTGACAGGATTTGAAAGGGCGTTAAGAAAACAGTCCGGCGGACTGTTTTTAGCCCGTGGAGCTAGGTAAAGGTAAGACAGAAGCAGCGTGCGTCATGCGATATGTCGGCTATCTCCTTATGTAACGTCGTCACCTCGACCACAGAAAAGGATTTGAAGGCGACCGTGCCAAGCGTCAAGCGTAAGCGACGACGCGCAGGTACAAACAGTCCTGTGGACTGTTTGTAGGGAGAGCGTAGATCAGACTCTGGTCAGGAAGCGTCGATCCGAAGACGAGGTAGATATTACCCAAACGATCAAACGGATGTCACCTCGACCATATCAAAAAGCCCGGTATTCAAGTTAAAACGACTTGTTTACCGGGCTTTTTTGCATTATCCTAACTTTACAATTTTTTAGAAAACTTAACAAAAGATATTCGTTTTGACGGACTTATGCTACAAAAACGCAGCAATGATTTCGCCCCTCCATGTTATTCTATGTTTAACATCTGCTCTTCGATTTGAGGGAGGAAGAACTTGGCGTAGCCGCGACTGTTAGGATGAACACCGCGCGAGAATTCGGCATTGATATCTGAGATATAATAATTATAACAAAAACTATAATTCGCGTCAAAGCCCGATCGATACATATCGACTGAATATGTTTTACCGCAGCCGTATTTTTGCGCTAATTCAATCCCTTTTTGTCCGTATATTTTTTGATTAATCAAAGTACCCCAATTCATTTCTTGTGAACGAATATGAATAATAGGCGCGTTATAAAACCTGCTTTTCGCCGCCTCGGAGTCAGCGCCCGTCATCAGCTGCATCGCTTTGATAAAGCCCGACTGGAATGAGCTTTCGGTTTCGTAATAAGTCGGCAACAGTATTTTTTGATGTCCATACTGATTATGGTACGCGGTATTTTGTGACCAGCCTGAGTATTCGTTCGACGGGCAGTAGTCATAATCATAAACACGACCGGTTTTGTTGGTGGAATAACTGACATGGGGCAAGCCGGTATCGTTTGTTCCGCCGTTGAAGAGGATCAAATCCGCCTTTTGCCCTTCTTTGATAGCCGCACGCACCTGATTGGCAACATGAGATTTATAAGGAGCGTCATAGGCGAACTGCCATTTTGCCGATGATACGCCGCTTGTATTAGGTACCAGCTCTGCCGCTATCGTAGCACCGGGATAGGAATAATCCCGATGCTTCATCCCGAACTTTGTTCCGATCATATCGCAAAGCCCCTCAAAGCGTGTGTAATCATAACGGGGGAATCGTTTTGCCGTGAAATCGTTGCGTTTATTATCCGCGAGCGTATCCATATAGCCTTGACCGCTGTTGATCGGATCGCCGCTGCCGTGCATGATACTGTCGCCGAAGGCAATCAGCGTTTTGCCGTGCCACTTCTTATAGAGCGTCAGGCATTCGATCAAATAATCCATCTCATCGGCAGTGACCAAGCGGTTCGGATACAGCTTTCCGTAATAATCCGGCAAGAACCAGCCGTAATGCGCCGCTGTATTGATGCTGCGATTGGTTGTATCCTTAGCATAATAATAGTCCCCCGATCTTGTCAGCATGGAAGTATTGACCGAAGCGTTATGCTTTGAACTGATAGGCTTTGTCGGATATTGATACGCAAGCTTGATACTGTTGGCGATAAACTGTCTGGTAGGCGCAGCATTCCTCAACGAAATCAGCCGTTCGCGCGTTCCCGCAGTATAAAAGCCTTCATCATATGCTTGGGTCATTACCGATGTATCATCACCATTATACCCCGGGCACTCCGAGAAATCGGTATCATAAAGATCCATCGACCACATCAGTGCATAATACCAGCCGGCAGCATCGGTTATCATAGGCCGATATTGCAGCGTATCTGAATAGCGCTTGGTCATATGATATGGTGAAACACCCTCCGGGCTGAGCTTGTATGATCCGTCAGTTGCGTATACACGATATGTACGCAAGCGTGTTTCATCGCCAAGCTCCGGTGAAGTCGGAGTATGCGCATATGACGTGCCTGTATAATTCGTGGCAACAGTTCTCCACGTTTTCTCACCTGCATAGCGCATCTCGATATTATACTTCGGCGCTGTATTCGACCACGAAAAGCTATAAGTACAGGTGCCGTCCTTATTTTCCTTGCTGTTCACCTTACTCACAACAGGCATATCATAATACCTGACATACCAACCGGACGAATTAAAATCCGAAATAAAAGACGATTCGCTTTTATCAACACAACGAATCGTATATGTGTAACCCTTACCGGCGTGAACATCACGTTCAACAAACGATGTGTTTGAGGTAGTAGTCATCCTCTTCCATCCGTTCGCTGACTTCCAATAAATACGATATAAAACATCGGCTCCTCGACTGTCCCATGTGAATTTGATTCCGCCGTCAATTGCCTCGATCGACTTAAACTCAGGAGTAGATACACTTGCGGCTATCGCTGTAGACACAAACGAAACGGTAAAAACAGAAATCAGCCCTATGATGATCAAAATCATACAAACAAAACGCTTCACAGTAGATAAACAGTTCTTCATTATAATCTCCTTATTTGGATATACATTGAGATCAATCGATATAAAAGAAAAACAACCATTATATTAGATACCGATAATGATAAAAAAGTTTTAAAATTTCTAAAATTCTTCTTTTAATTTGACGAATTACGTCAATTAACTTCTAATTTGGTATCATAACACTGAAACAAAACGAAGTCAATTCTTTCGTGCTCTCTTTTTGTTACAACATTGATATTTTATCATTTTCAATGAGAATTATAGAACGGATTCAATGTGTTACAATGTTTGACGAATTTGAATTTAGAGGGATATTATGACGAATTTAGATGAAATAAGAGCGCAGTTTTCTTCGCTTAACGATATGCAGCAAAAGGCGATCTTCCAGACGGAGGGTCCCGTTCTGATACTTGCAGGCGCGGGATCGGGCAAGACGACCGTGCTGGTCAACCGTATCGCATATATCATCAAGGCAGGACTTGCCGAGCCGTGGCAGATCCTTGCCATCACCTTTACCAACAAGGCGGCGGGTGAACTCAAGGAGAGGATCGAAGCCGTCGGCGGTGAGGGCGCTGAAGAAGTATGGGCGGCGACCTTCCACTCCACCTGCGCGCGCATCCTCAGGCGCTGGGGCGATCGCCTCGGGTTTACGAGTCACTTCACCATATATGACACCGATGATTCGCGCCGCTTGATGAAGGAGATCTTAAAGCAACTGAACATCGATGAAAAGTTCCTTTCTCACAAAACCGTACTCAACGAGATCTCGAAGTATAAGGACAAAATGAAGGAGCCCAAGGACGTCAAGACCGATGCTTCCTACGACAGTCGACTGAAGTATATCGCGCAGGCATATGAGCTGTATCAACAGCGTTTGCTGACCTCCGACGCGATGGACTTTGACGATTTGATCTGCAATACCATCAAGCTGTTCGATCAGAATCAGGATGTGCTCGAATACTATCAGCGCCGCTTCAAATACATCATGGTGGATGAGTATCAGGACACCAACAAGAGCCAGTACCGCCTGATCAGCCAGCTTTCTCGCGCGAGGAACAACCTTTGTGTCGTCGGTGATGACGACCAGAGTATCTACCGCTTCCGCGGCGCGACGATCGAAAACATTCTCAGCTTTGAGAACGAGTTCAAGGGCGCTGTCGTCATCCGCCTTGAACAGAATTACCGCAGTACAGGCACCATCCTCGACGCGGCGAATAATGTGATCAAGAACAATGCTGAACGTAAGGGCAAAACCTTATGGACGCAAAATCCCAAGGGTGAGCGCATTACCGTCCATACCGCGCCAAACGAGAGGGAAGAGGCGATGTTTATCGCGCGTACCATTCTTGACGGCGTAGCCGAGGGGCACAGTTTTTCCGACTACGCGGTTCTCTATCGTATGAACGCACAGAGTAACGCGGTCGAACAGGCATTGTCACGCTCAGGTATTCCGCACCGCGTGATCGGCGGCCACCGCTTCTATGACCGTGAAGAGATCAAGGACATGACGTCCTATCTACAAGTCATCAATAATCCGCATGACGATATCCGTCTGCGCCGTATCATCAACAAGCCTAAACGTGCCATCGGGGACGCGACCATGACGAAGGTTGCCGAGATCGGCGCAGGTATCGGAGAGAGCGTCTATTCTGTTATCAAGCACGCCTCTGATTATCCTACCTTATCCCGTGCCGCGGTAAAGCTCGAGAATTTTGCAAAGCTCCTTGACGGCTTGATCGAAGCGGCAGAATCGGGCGATTATTCTATTGCGGAATTATACAACTTGATTTTAGAGCATACCGATTATAAGAATTACCTGATTGCGGAGAAGGATGATTACGAACAGCGTATTGAGAATATTGACGAGTTAAGTTCCAATATCATCAAGTTCCAGGAGGATTACGGCGATGAAGCAACCTTAGGCGCGTTCCTTGAGGAGATCTCCCTGATGACGGATATTGATAATTATGATGCTGAGACCGACAGTGTTGTGATGATGACGCTCCATTCCGCAAAGGGTCTGGAATTCCCCGTTGTCTTCATCCCCGGCATGGAGGACGGCGTTTTCCCGTCGATGGCTACCATTATGGAAGCGGGGGAGTTGAATGAAGAACGCCGCTTAGCTTATGTCGGCATCACCCGTGCCAAGGAAAAGCTCTATCTGATCAAGACACGCGAGCGTATGCTGTTCGGCTCTACCACGCATAATCGAGAATCCCGCTTTGTTTCGGAGATCCCGGGAGAACTCGTCGACAGAACAGGCAACGAAAATGTTTATGCTAACCACAAATTCGAGTATCAGCCACAGCAGAAGTTCGATCCCTTCGCAAAGAAAAAGCCTGTCACCAAGCCCTCCGCCAACAAATACAGCGTCGGAAATACTGTTTATCACAAGGCGTTCGGCACGGGAATGGTACTCACCGCTACGCCGATGGGCAACGATACCATGCTGGAGATCGCCTTCGACAAGGTCGGCACAAAGACACTAATGGCAAACTTTGCCAAGATGGAGATCATCAAATAAGACAAAAGGAAGGCATTGATCAAACCACAGTCACCAATACAAGCGTTGATGACTATATAATGACATTTTAATATGCACCAAACAAGAAAACCTCCGTATTATGTAATGATGTAATCCATCAAATACATTTTTGGAGGTTTTACTTATGCCTGATAATGTAAATGAATCGGTAGAAAACCGTCGTCAGGGTGAACCGGTCTGCATTGATGCACGACGCGTCTATGACAGCTGCGGGGATCAAGATTGTCTTTCCGATCTACCTGTTTATCTCAGCGATGCGTCACAAACGCTGATCGACAATGCTGTCAACATCCGCATCCGCAACGCGGATGTGCTGAACGTGATGCTGGATATCGAGCCTGTACCCTTTAACCGCGGCTTTTATTCCATCGACATCACCTTCTTCTTCTCGGTCACACTCGACGTCTTTTCCTCTCCCAATACCGCTCCTCAGCAGGTAGAGGGCTTGTGTATCTCGGATAAAAAGGTTATCCTGTATGGCTCCGAGGGCAATGTCCGCGTATTCTCATCAGATATGACAGCGGATGACTATGACACACAGAACATGCCCGTCCGCAGTCTGCCGACAGCAAATGTACAGGTAGCAAAACCGATCGCGCTGGCTGTTACTGTCAAAGACAAAAAGCCCTGTCACAAGGTGTGTCACAAGATCCCAAATGCGGTACTCCAACAGATCGGCGGCAATATCAGCGAGAGGGGAGAGCGTGTTGTACTCGCGACACTCGGCGTTTTCTCTATTGTGCAGCTCCTGCGCAATGTGCAAATGCTGATTCCGTCCTATGATTTCTGCGTTCCCGAAAAGCGCTGCGAAAGCTCGACCGACAGCCCCTGTGAAATGTTCTCACGCCTCGACTTTCCGACAGATGAATTTTTCCCGCCGAATGTCATCGATAGTAATTCCGACGGCTGCGGCTGCGGTAGCGGCGGCAGTTGCGGTGGCGGATGTGACGATTAGTCATTCATATCAAAGAACCCTCTTGCCAAACAGCAAGAGGGTCATTTTTATGTTCTCAGATTCTTTTTGTGTTGGTTATAATCCCAGTCGATCAGCTCTTCGCCTTTGACGATATACGCTTTATCCGCCAACAGCGCCAGCGGCTCATCGGAGTAACTGTCGGAGTAGAAAGCTTCGATGTGTCCGTCGGGGTAGATTTGCCGAAATCGCTTGACCTTCTCGGCGTGATAGCAATTGAGTCCTTCGTATTTTCCCGTATGGATATCGACCTTGGACGCAATCACTGTAAAATGCAGCTTTTCCTCGAGCGGCTTGAGAAGGAATTCGGGTGACGCGGAAATAATCACATCATCATCACGATGATTCTTTTTGTAAAACTCTTTGATACCGCCGAGCTTTTCCTGCCAAAAGCGTTTGACATCCTCTTCGCCGTCGATCACTTTCAGGAAACGATACATTCTCTCCTTGAACTCCGTCTTAGTGCCGATATGAAAGACGTAGTATCGCAGGGTAGAATACCCGATCAGCGGCAGATACAGGAGTGATTTCGGGTGATGACGAAAGCACCAGAAAAAGAAATGGCGCGTCGAGTCACCATGATAGATCGTTTCATCAAAGTCGTATACATTCATGATCCTATATTCCTTTATTGCGAGAATTGTTTAAAACGGCTCTATTATAGCGCGGATCGGTGAAAAATACAACCGTAACCGCAGGAAAATTCATATATTGTTAATGTATCGCATGGTAAAATATGATAGAATAATGAAAATAATATGGGGGAGAAGGACTTGTTCGGTTATATCAAGGTTGATCAGGCAAATCTGCTCGGCAAAGAATTTGAAGCCTACAACGGAATATACTGCACACTGTGCCGACAGCTCGGCAAGGATTATTCCATCTTCGCGCGACTGATCCTCAGTTATGACTGCACCTTCTACGCGATGATGGCGCTGGATCTCGCCGAAGAGCCTCCGTGTTATCAAGAGGGAAGATGTCGCTTCAATCCCTTCAAAAAGTGCCATTATGCCGACACACAGACCTTGGCATTCTCTTTGGCAGCGGCATTGTCGGTCATTTCCGCCTATTATAAGCTCAAGGATAATCTACTGGACTCACCGTGGTATAAGCGAATATTATATCGACTGATACAACCGTTCTTCTCTGGCTGGCGCAAGAAAGCAGCAAAGAAGTATCCCGAGATCGACGAAAGCGTATCCAAAATGATGGATCGCCAGCTCACAGCAGAAAAGGATCAAAACTGTGTCCTTGATCAAGCGGCAGACCCGACCGCAACGATGCTCAGCGAGATGTGCGGACTGTTAGCGGACAAGATCCCGCTGCGCGATCCGCTCGATCAGGAACAAACGAAACGTATCCTGCAAGCGATGGGCTACGCGATGGGGCGCTGGATCTATCTGATCGACGCCTGCGACGACTACGAAAAGGATCAAAAGCATCACAATTTCAATCCCTTTTTATTGGATAACAGAGAGGATCTGCCTGCTTATATGCAAGCAAATCTCAACCACGCACTCTCCGACGCGCTGCTATCCTACGGCTTACTCGACAAAGGCAGGTATGACAGCATCATCCAAAATGTGCTGTGCGTATCCTGTGTGAATATACAAAAGAAGATCATCAGCAAATACACCAATGAGAATGAAACGGAGGATTAAATGAAGAATCCTTATGAAGTGCTCGGCGTTTCCGAGACCGCTACCGATGAAGAGATCAAAACCGCATATCGTAATTTGGCGAAAAAATATCATCCCGATAACTATAACGACAGTCCGCTCGCGGATGTTGCGGAAGAGAAGATGAAGGAAGTCAATGAGGCGTATGATCAGATCTGTGATATGCGGCGAAACGGCTCGCGCAGTTCTTCCCATACCGGTTCCTACGGTACAGGCAGTTCATACACCAGAACCTCCTATCCCGATGTGCGTCAGTATATCATGAACGGTCGACTTGACGATGCGATGGAGCTGCTCAACGGCATCCCCGACACAAACCGGGACGCGGAATGGTATTTCCTCATGGGGATGATCTTCTCGCGCAAGGGATGGAACGATCAAGCGTATAGCTATTTCCAGCGCGCGTACCAGATGGATCCCTCCAATCCTGAATTCAGCGCCGCGTTCAACAATATGAATGCCCGCCGCGCGTATAACAATCCCGGTTATAATACAGCGGGGACGGGGATGGGCTGCTCGGGCTGCGATATCTGCACCGGTATGTTGTGCGCTAACTGTCTGTGCAACTGCTGTTCTCGCGGGTGCTGATGATGAAAACCTCAATGAAAGTATCTTTGGGCGGCGTAGTAGCCGCCCTCAGCCTTGTACTGATGTTTTTGACTTCTTTGATCCCGTTCGGCACCTACGCTTTCCCGACCTTCGCCGGCATATTGCTGGTGCTATTGGTGATCAATCTGGGCTATCGCTGGGCATTTGCCGTTTATTTCATTACAGCGATCCTCTCCTTTTTACTGCTGTCGGATAAAGAAGCGGCTTTATACTATACCGCATTTCTGGGCTTTTATCCGATCGTCAAAAGCCTGATCGAGCGTATTCCGTCTATAGTCTTGCAGTATATCGTCAAATTCTCCCTGTTCAACGTCTGTATCATCGCGGCGTTCTTCATCGGCATGACGTTGTTATCTATTCCGAAAGAGAGCTTTACACTCTTCGGCGTCTATTTGCCGTGGGTATTTTTGATCTTAGGCAATCTGTTTTTTCTGCTATACGATCTATGTGTTACAAGACTTGTAACACTTTACTTCTTAAAATGGCATAATAAGCTGAATAAAAATACAAAGCTGTAACCGACATTGCAATAACAGTCGAAAAATAGTATCATATAGATAAAGAATTTTTAGGCGGTGAGAGTATGAAAAGAAAAATCGATTTGATCACTGCTGTCCTCTTGACGGCGGCAATACTGATATCGATGTTTGTCTGTGCATACCCCACGGCAACCGCTGCCGAATCCGACGATATTGCGAGCGGTGCGGATTATGAAGCTGACCTCGCCGAGACCGGTTATGCCCATCGCAAAATATCTTTTGAAGGGATTCCCGATCGTTTCAACAGCGATATCAAATCCGGCGTAAGACACATTTTTCTGAGCAAAAGCACAGCTTACCTCAAGATCAACGAACGGTTTCTCCTGAATGTCACCGATGCTTATTCCCATACGATCAACGCCAGAGCGGAATTCACCTCCACCGACACCGCTGTAGCGGAGGTCAACGCAACCGGTTTTGTTACCGCAAAAAAGAACGGTATCGCAAAAATCAATGTATATGACAGTGTTTCGGGAGAGAACCTGTCCTGCACGGTATTCGTCGGTGAAGAGTCTGCTCCCACGATCGCGCCGACTGTCGCGCCTACGGACGAGCCTACCGATCCGCCTGAGCCGACGCAGCCTCCCACACAAAAACCCACTCAGGCACCGACGCAAAAGCCCACACAGGCTCCCACGGTCGCGCCGCAACCGACTACGCCTCCCGAGTCACTCTCGCTGAGTGCAAGCACCGCTACGATATATACCGGCAACTATTATCATTTAAAGGCGACATCCAATGCGGCTGTCAGCTTTAAGAGCTCCAATACATCCATCGCGACTGTCAACAGTTCGGGTATCGTCACCGCAGTAAAGGCGGGTACGGTTACCATCACGGCGAGCACCGCTACCAAATCCGCTACCTGTACGATCACGGTCAAAAACGGATCCTCCGTCAATCTTTCACACAAGACCTGTTCGGTTGACCGATTTATGACCATTATGCTCCAGAGCACTACCTCGGGCGTTACATGGTCGAGCTCCGACACTTCGGTCGCTACCGTAACCAATAAAAAGGGCTACGGCTTGGTCTACGGCGTTAAAGCCGGTACAGCCGTCCTTACTGTCAAGACTTCGTCCGGCGCCGCTACCTGTCTGGTGACCGTTGAATCCTCTTATCCCGTACAGTTCGCCTATACCACGCCGAACTGTGCCGCCAAGAATCAGACCGTGACCCTCGTCTGCGTCACCGACACCATGCGTACAGGCGTGCGTTTTGAGATCGATATGGGATCCTACAATCGCTATGTTGACGCGACCTCTATGGTACAAGAGGGCAATACCTATGTCTGGAAAGGCACCACATCCTTCTCGTCCGCGGGCACATACGATGTCAAAGCATATTCTCAATTCGACGGCGGAACAGCTTGGTATTCCTGTAAGGACGGTGAAACGACAGCCTACGTCACCAACTCCAATGATATGAAAACAACCGTCAACGCAAGACGGCGCGCTTCCGATGATCTGCTCAAGCTTCTCGCGACCTTTGAGGGCTTCTCATCCTCGGTTTACATCGATACGCTTACCGATGATGATCCGACCCTCGGTTACGGCGTCTTAGTCTATACCGGTGAAAAGTTCTATAATAATCTGACCAAGACACAGGCCTACGCGTATTTGGTTCAAAACGTGAACAACAAAAATTACGCCAGTGACGTCAACAATTTCTTGATCAAACATAATATTAAGTTCAACCAGCAACAATTCGACGCGCTCGTAAGCTTTGCATATAACAACGGCACGGGACCGTTTTCTAATGACAACGAGTTGATCGACGCTTTACTGGATTGCAAGCATAATGACGAACGCGACTTCAACTATATCAACAAACAGTATTTTATCGAAAAGTTTTGTCAGTATCATCACGCAGGCGATAAATGTGTCTACGGCTTGTTGTACCGCCGCGTTGATGAAACCGAGATGTTCTTCCACGGCGATTATGAAGCGAATTACGGCAACTACAAGTATCCGATCAAATTCGAGTGTTACTACGATCCTTCCTTCCATACATAATGCCGATCCTTGATCCTGCTTTTTCATGGTGATGCGTATAAAATGATACAAGCCCTCATATGATGGACTGGGTGATACTATGAAGGGTTTTGTATTTACATTCAGAAATAACAATCGTAAGGTTTTGACTCTGCCTGACGTAAAGAAACGCGGGTATGATCTCAAACAATTATTCTCGCGCTTTGGGATCCAATCGGCGTTTGCCGCGGCTTTTTTGATCGGATTGATCGTCGGCGCCGCAACCGGACGAGGCTTCAGCCACGATACATTCGAAAAGCTGGATCTGCTGTTCATTACTAACATTGACGCGCGGTTGGATATGAGTGTATTTGATATCTTCATATCCTGCTTTGTATCATACTTTCTGTTTATCTTCTGCGTGTTCCTCTCAGCGTTATCGGTATGGGGATTTATGACCGTACCGCTGCTCAGTGCGCTAAAAGGATTTACGGTAGGGCTGTCATCCGCTTTTATCTTTTCACAATATCAATTGGCAGGGATCGGCTTCTACATTCTGGTCGTGTTACCGGGCACGGTACTGTTTCTGTTTGCGTTGATTCGCTATGCGACACAGGGATTCAGAATGTCGCTATGCTTTTTCCGACTGTCATTATTTAACAACGATACTGAGTCAAGACTGAGAAAATACTTAAAACAATTTTTGAAACAAACGATGTTCGCGCTGCTATCCGTCGGGGCATGTGCAGTGACGGATATGATCCTATGGATCCTTTTTGCGAACAAATTTCAATTTTAACGAGGAATATATGACGAACGAAAGAAAAAGGATGCGATTTGAGGTATTACTGGAACGATACTTCTCTAATTTTCATCGTATCCTGTTAACAAATCTACTGTTTGCAATCCCATCCGCTGTAGTGTTCGGCGTGCTGTACGCTTTGAACAACGCGTTATTTCGCGGCGCGATCAGCCTTCCGCTGACCTTGACGTCGATTATTCTTTTATTCCCGTTTTATTCCGGCGTCGTGCTGGTATGTCGCAACATCGCGAGAGGGGACAATAAGGTAGCGGTTGTAAAAACCTTTTTTTCCGCGATCAAGGACAACTTCCTGCACTTTCTCGTTCACGGTATCGTCATCTACATCATCGTAACACTCAGCGTTTTGGCAGTATCGGTCTATGTGGGGTTTTTATCGTCGGGATGGTTCTTTTATGTATTGCTGTTTTTCAGCATCATCATCGCGTTACTGCTGCTGTACACGATCTTTTACATCCCCGTTATGAGCGTAACATATGACCTGCCGCTGAGATACATCTATAAAAACAGCCTGTTGATGTCGTTCGGTGAGTTTAAAAACAATGTTTTCGCTACCATCGCAGTCGGTATCGTATTCGGTATCTGCTTCACCGCCGTCGCGTTTATTCGCTCGGCGACCGTACTGGCGATCGTTGTCGCTTTGCTGTGGGCTTTGCTGATCCCTGCTACTGTTACCTATATGATCGTATTCTTTACCTATGACGGCATGACAAACATCATGCGCAACAAGGAGGATATCAGCGGCGAGCTGACCGAGAAGATCGAAAAAGGGTTAAAAGAACAGGAGGATAAGAAAGCGGCGCAAGCTGCTCAGCCTGTACAAGACGATTTTTCCGATATCGATATCAGTTCATTGAAGGATACAGACGACTATATCTTCCATAACGGCAAGATGGTCAAGCAAAGCACGCTCCTCAAAATGATTCGCGAGCAGCAGGAGAAAGTAGGGGAGAGCAAAGCGGATGCTCCCGATGCTTCTGAATAATCCATCATTAAGAAATAAAGCCAAGTTCGAGATGAACTTGGCTTTTTCATTTCCATTATTCCGTTGTCTGACTTATTTCAGATAGCCGTTCATATCCTCGGCGATCTTATCGGTGATCGACTTTGCTTCGTCAGCGGTAGCGCCGATCGCAGTGATATAGATCTTGATCTTCGGCTCGGTACCCGAGGGTCTGACGATCGCACAGTGACCGCCCTCGGTGGTGTAGGAAAGCACGTTGGACTTGGGCAGATCGATCTTTTCGGTAGCGCCGGTCACGAGATCGGTAGCAACATGGGTATCGTAGTCAGCAATCGATACGACCTTGTAGCCCGCGATCGTCGCGGGAGCATTCTCGCGCAGGCTGTCCATGATACCTGCCATCTTCTGCATACCCTCCGCTCCTTCAAAATAGAAGTTCAGCGTGGTATTCAGATAGTAGCCGTATTCATTGTAAATGCCGTCGATGATATCGACCAGCGACTTGCCCTGCTTCTTATAGTATGCCGCCATCTCACAGATCAGCATGGATGCGACAACCGCGTCCTTATCTCTTACATAGGTGCCGGCAAGGTAACCACAGCTCTCCTCAAAGCCGAATACAAAGCGATCCTCTTCGCCCTTCTGCTCGAGACCTAAGATGATCTCACCGATGTATTTGAAGCCGGTCAGACAGTTTCTCAGCTCGCAATCATACTTTTTGCAGATGGCTTCGATGATCTTGGTGGTAACGATCGTCTTGACGACAACGGGATCTTTGGGAAGATTGCCCAGCGCCTTGCGGCTCTTGAGGATATATTCGGTGAGCATCGCGCCGATCTCATTACCGGTATACAGACGATAGGTGCCGTCGGCACGCTTTGCGGCAATACTGACGCGGTCGGAGTCAGGGTCGGTCGCTAACAGCAGATCGGCGTCGTTCGCCTTGCAGTACTCGAGACCCTTTTCGAGTGCTTCTTCCAGCTCGGGGTTGGGGAAGGGGCAGGTCGTAAAGTTGCCGTCGGGCATCTCCTGCTCCTTGACGATCACAACATTCTCCATGCCGACATCGGACAGAACACGTCTGACGAGCTTATTTCCCGCGCCGTTGAGCGGTGTATAAACGACCTTCAGATCGGTGCCCTTGCAGATACCTGCGTTGACCTGATTCTTCTTGACTTCATCCAGATAGCTGTCGTAAACAGCATCCTTGACATATTCGATGGAACCGTTTTTCAGTGCCTCGTCAAAATCGCAGAGCTTGACGTCGTCAAACATATCCAGCGCCTGGATCTCATCGAACACCATACCTGCGGCGACGTCGGTCATCTGACAGCCGTCCTCGCCGTATGCCTTATAGCCGTTATATTTAGCAGGATTGTGACTTGCCGTAACCATGATACCGGCAACACAACCTAAATGACGAACCAGATAGCTGAGTACCGGAGTGGGCTCGAGCTCTTCGGTAATATATGCTTTGATACCGTTTGCCGCCAAAACACGCGCCGCCTCGATCTTGAAGAGATCGGAATTGATGCGCGAATCATGAGAGATCGCCACAGAGCCGGTGCCGTACTTCTTTTTGATATAATTAGCAAGACCCTGTGTCGCGTGACGAACCACATAAATATTCATTCTGTTGGTACCTGCGCCGAGCACACCGCGCAGTCCTGCCGTGCCGAATTTCAGCGGGGTATAAAAGCGGTCATAGATCGCGTCGTTATCACCCTTGACAGCCTCCAGTTCCTGCACGATCTGTGCGTCTTCGGTAGCCTTTTCAAGCCATTCTTGGTAAATGTCCATATACTCCATAATATCACCCTATTGATCAAATTTGGCATATCATAAACCTTTTTAACTATATCACAAATTCTGCGAATTGACAATATATAAAGATAAGTTTATTCAATAAAAACAAAAATTCAGAGAGATGATATGGATTATCAACAAATTAGTATCAATTCATTTCATCATAGTTATCCAAAATCTGTCGAATAATACAAAAAAAGTGTGATTCAAAAACAAGGTCTTGATTTATCAATTATTCTGTAGTATGATATACATTGACTTAAAATAGGAGGCATAAATATGAGTGAAAAGATAAATTCCGAATTAAACGCCGAAGAAACCCTTGACACTGCGTCCGAGGACGCAGAAAAGGCTGTTAGCACTGTAGAAGATAACGCTACAGCAGCAGATAACACGGTCTCGGATGTTGACATTACCGAAACGGAGAAATCCGAAGAAGAGGCAAAGCCCGCAAAGAAAAAGCCGTTTTTACAGCCCCCGATCATCATCGCGTGCTGTATCGTACTGGCAGCTATACTCGGTTTTCTGGTTTATATCGCTTTCTTCCTGAAAGAGCCCGAGAATGTGACTTGGTCTGACGAGATCAACGGTACAAAGGTTTATTTAGAGTTCAAATCTGACGGAACCTATACCGGTTACTTTGGAAGCGTCGAGCTGATCGGCTCTTTCCAGAAAACAAAAGATGATGAAGGCAAGAATAGTATCGCCATTGATCAAAACTTCGGCAACTTCATCCAAGGTATGCCTGCTACTTATACCATCACCGGCTCCAAAATACTCGGCAACCAAAAAATGACTTGTTCATACGGTGAAGATAGAGAATTCACGATGACACAGGCTAAGAGAGATAAGAGCCCGCTGGAGCTTCCCGAAGACTTTACTCCCGATGATAATTTAACAGGCAGCTGGGTCGTCAAATATATGAACTACGATGTGATCAAAGCTACCTTTAACAAAGACGGTTCCATGGTTCTGGAAATGAACCAAGGTGCAACTGTAAAATACAACGGTATTTATACCATCGACGGTTCGACCATTAACTTCACCTACTATTTGACCGACTCAACAGTCGTGCCGCTTAATTACACAATTGACGGCGACTACATGAACTTTATGGGCTATAACTTTGTGCGCGTAGGAAGCGACGCTGAAAAGTCTACCGCCGATCAACAGAGTCTGACTGCACAGGCAAATGAACAGGCTCAAACTAACGAGCAAGCTCAAGCAAACGAACAGACTCAAGAAACTCAAGCGGCTGAAGCCGTAACCGAAGCTGCAGAATAAGCAAGTCAAAACAACCCCGCCTTTTTGTGAAGGCAGGGTTGTTTTTTATATCATGCTTTTTAGTATTGCTACATCACACACATCAACTTTTCCGTCGTTCGACGCATCTGCCGCAAGCATATAGACTCCGTTAAAATCAGCGGAACCGATCATATAATCCATCAACGTATTCAGGTCTCGAGAATTACGGTTTCCTTCACCGGTAATATCACCTGTAACGGCTAATTCGTAGGTATAGATATATTCATCAGAATCAAAAACCGCGGTCATAGATGTTCCGACATTACCGCTCTTTTTCACTGCATTTCCACGATGAATCGTGAGGGTGTATCCCTCATAATCCATATTCTTTTTAAACGCCGCTACCGTTGTTTGCGGAGAGATACCGGAAATATAATACCGAGTGGAATCCACCTGATATGTATTGGATGTAATCGAAGAAGACTCAGCCCTCTTTTGATCGGCATTGCCCGTATCGTGAGCCTCTTTGCTGCCTCCGGAATCATTCCGATGATCTTCACCGCCTGCAGAACCGGTATCCTCGGAGTCATCATCCTGTTCTTTCAATGAAGCAAAATCACTTTGCTCGATCGAAACAGAAGCAGAATCGCTGACAGCTACGATGGAATATCCGTCAGTATAAACGGAGATCACTTGACCGGATGTTTGGTAATACGCGATCTTTTCTCCTGTATCGAGGTCATACGCGTTGATGGTTTTGCCGTTCGGATAATACAGCGTATTTCCAATGACGCAAGCAGACGTCGCATCATTATCGGTATCGATGTTAAAACGATGCGTCACGCGTCCTTCGTTCACAGTATATACATTACCATAACCGGATACCAAGGTTCTGCTGTCGGCAGGGAAGAGGGGTGTTTCGACAGAATCGCCCGAGAATGCTTTAAATCGACCGGATGACAGTGTATACAGGGTATCTCCCGAAACAACATATATTCCACCGCGATAACCGCCGCAAATCGCATTGACTTCACTGTTGAATGAATACCTTCCCAGTAACGACCCCTCATAAGAATAAGCAAGTATCTCATGATGATCACGGGAGTTTTCGATATAGATAGTACCGTTATCACAAGCAAAATCAATATTTTGATACAGTTTTGCATTGTTGATAACAAAACCATCTAAAACATCCGTATCCAAATAATATAGATAAACAGATACTTGGCTTCTTTTTGCATCATCACACAACAGTATGATCTTTCCTCGATAAGCACAGACTGCGTGAATCGGTAATGAAACATCAACATACGCACTGAGTGTATGGGAAGCATAACGAGTGATATCCGCATGCTTTCCGTTGAATCGAACAGCATATACACCCGTATCATCAGCGCTTTGATAAGTGCGGGAATTCTGCGGTGTATGGGCAGAGGTAGGGAACGCGGTACAGACAAACAAAATGACACATAAAACAATACAAAGCAACCGTTTCATCCAACCTCACCCCTTATGATTCGACAAATTTCTATCTAAACAGATTATACTGTAGTTCAACAATTAACACAAGGGATTTCATAAGAAATATAAAAAACACGGAGCTTCTATCTGAAACTCCGTGCTGATTCATATGGCGGAAGCGGTGTATGTTGGCGTTTCATTTGTGCTTTATTTCGCATGTTAACATTGTGCTAAGTGATATGCTCGATCTACGCTCTATATGATAGAAAAAGAGCCGTCCTATGGACGACTCCTTATTTGATATGGCGGAAGCGGTGTATGTTGGCATTTCATTTGTGCTTTATTTCGCATATTAACATTGTGCTAAGTGATATGCTCGATCTACGCTCTCCCTACAAATAGTCCGCCGGACTGTTTGTACCTGCGATGTGCGCTTGCGCTTACATCTTGGCACGGTCGCCTTCGAATCCCACCGCTATCCGCTATATTGATAGAAAAAGAGCCGTCCTATGGACGACTCCTTATTTGATATGGCGGAAGCGGTGGGATTCGAACCCACGAGCCCGTGAGGACTACCTGATTTCGAGTCAGGCCCGTTATGACCACTTCGATACGCTTCCGTATTCATTTGTGCAAATGATATTTTACTTTGTTTTTTTGATAATGTCAAGTGTTTTCTAACAAATAGGCAATAACCGCATTGGAAACAAGAAAACCTTTTACGGTCAATGAGATCGCTGAATCATTCACGATACATAATCCTTGCTGCTCTAATCTCTTTGCCGCGAAGATCATTTTATCACTCACAGCATGTCCGAATCGATTATGATATTTTATAAAATTCAAACCTTCCGTTAATCTAAGCGCCAGCATGATATATTCGTCACTGTCACCGCCGTCGGATTCATCACAGATCCGGTTCTCATAAAACCGCTGAAAATCGCTGTCATAATAAAAACGCTTCCCGTCGATAAAGGAATGGGCGGAGGGTCCGAGTCCCAGGTATTCTTCATCACGCCAGTAATGCAGGTTGTGACGGCTCTCACGACCCTTTAGGGAGAAGTTGGATATCTCATATTGCTCAAAGCCCAACGCAGCGAGCTTTTGCACGGTATGCTCATAGAACGCCGCCTGTTCATCGTCATCAAACAGCGACAGCTGAGCTTTCATATGATAGAATCGTGTACCTTCCTCGATTTTCAGAATGTAAGAAGAAATATGCTGCACCTGACAGGACGCGCAGAATTCCAACGTCTTGTCCAATGAAGCGATCGTTTGCTCGGGAATCGCGAGCATCACATCTAACGAAACATTATCGAATCCCGCTATTTGCGCACGTTTTACGGTACGATATGCATCATCCACACTGTGACGGCGACCGAGGCGCTTCAACTCGTTCTCATTGGCACTCTGCAAACCGATCGATAAGCGATTAAAGCCCGCCCGCTTCATCTGTGCAAAATCAAGTTCATCCGTCGAGGATGGATTGACCTCCACCGTGATCTCAGCATGATCGACGACGTCAAAAGAGCGATATATAGTATCCAGAATACGAATCAGGCGATCATGTCCGAGCAGGGAAGGGGTGCCTCCGCCGAAATAGACAGTATCAACCGGACGGTCGATTTTTTTGCTCCATGCTTCGATATTGCCGATCAAATACGATGTATATTCAGTTAGTTCAGAACTACCCGTATGCGGACAACGGCTAAAGAAATTGCAATAAGCGCATTTGCCGTCGCAAAACGGGATATGCAGATAAAGTCCGATAGGATCCATAGCTACTCCTCAACGTGGAAACACCCACAGTTTATTACAAAACTCTACACAAAGGGGTGAGGCAGGAACTTACGTTCCTGCCTCAAATTTGGAAGGTATATGAAAAAACTTAGATGAATTCTTGTTTGTAAAGCTATTTTAATAAAAAATCGTAAAAAAGTCAAGTGCATTTGTCTATTTTACCGTAGAAAAAACACCCCTAAAGTTGTTGACTTTTACTATAGAATAATAGTAAAATTATAGTGTATCACCAAAAACCAATCTCTTTCCTTTTGCATATTGCACTAAGGAATTGTCATATTGACGAAAACACGGAGGCACGAATTGAGCACTTTGACCGAACAAATCGAGAAACGTCGCACCTTTGCGATCATATCCCATCCGGACGCCGGTAAAACGACTTTGACCGAAAAACTGCTGTTATACGGCGGCGCCATCAACCTGGCAGGTTCCGTAAAGGGTAAGAGGACTTCCAAGCATGCGGTATCCGACTGGATGGAAATCGAAAAACAAAGAGGTATCTCTGTCACATCCTCGGTATTACAGTTCAAATACAACGGCTACTGCATCAACATCCTGGATACACCGGGACATCAGGACTTCTCTGAGGATACCTATCGTACTTTGATGGCGGCAGACAGCGCTGTGATGGTGATCGACGCCTCTAAGGGTGTTGAGAACCAGACCAAAAAGCTCTTTAAGGTCTGCGTTATGCGCCATATCCCGATCATCACCTTTATCAATAAGATGGATCGTGACGCACAAAATCCCTTTGATCTGCTGGAGGACATCGAGAACGTCCTCGGCATCAATACCTGTCCGATGAACTGGCCGATCGGCTCAGGTAAGGAATTCAAGGGTGTATACGACCGCAAAAAAGGCAAGATCCTTTCCTATACCGCTAACAACGGTCAGCACGAGGTAGAACAGGAGGAGATCTCGCTCGACGATCCCGATCTCGAAAACAAGCTGTTCTACGGACAGAAGGACACTTTATTTGACGATATTGATCTGTTGGACGGCGCGGGCAATGAATTTGATCTTGATATGGTTCGAAACGGTCAGCTGACCCCTGTATTCTTCGGCTCAGCACTCACCAACTTCGGTGTAGAACCGTTCCTGCAGGAGTTCTTACAGCTCACCACAGCGCCGCTGGCGCGTGAGGCAGGCGGCGAGATGATCGCACCCGACTCCGACTTTTTCTCCGCGTTTGTCTTTAAGATTCAGGCAAACATGAATAAGGCGCATCGTGATCGTGTGGCGTTCATGCGTATCTGCTCCGGTAAGTTTGACAAGAATATGGAAGTATATCATGTGCAGGGAGATCGAAAGATGAAGCTCTCGCAGCCGCAGCAGATCATGGCGCAGGAGCGCGAGGTCGTCGATGAAGCCTTTGCGGGCGATATTATCGGCGTATTTGATCCCGGTATGTTCTCGATCGGTGACACTATCGTATCTCCCGGTCAGAAATTCGCGTTCAAGGGTATCCCGACCTTCGCGCCGGAGCATTTCGCGCTGGTACGTCAGAAGGATACCATGAAACGTAAACAATTCGTCAAGGGTATGAACCAGATTGCGCAGGAAGGTGCGATCCAGATCTTCCACGAACCCGAATCCGGTATGGAAGAGGTCATCGTCGGCGTTGTCGGCGTACTGCAGTTCGACGTGCTGAAATACCGCCTTGAAAACGAATACAATGTTGATATCATCATGGAAAATACACCGTACCAGTTTATCCGCTGGATCACCTCTGAGGTGGATTATAAGGCGCTGGATCTGGCGTCGGACACCAAGGTCGTAGCGGATTTCCGCGATAACAAGCTGCTGCTGTTCCGCTCGGAGTGGAGCATCGACTGGGCGTTGGAGCATAATAAAGATTTGGCGTTACAGGACTTCGGTAATGCGGAATAACTGATTCGGTTGAGATTGCCACAGGCAGACATATGTCAGTCCTCGCAATGACAAACAATATGGATGAGATTGCCACAGGCAGCCATATGTCAGTCCTCGCAATGACAAATAATATAGTTGAGATCATCACAGGAAGACACGCGTGTCATCCTTCGCAATGACATTTTTATAAAGACAGGCAAAACAACACCACCTTGTGAATACAATTTCATGAGGTGGTTTTTTGTTCGGTTTTTTATCGTATATCAGCCAATATATCTTTCTGTTCATTCTTCATATCGCGCATGGAGAGAGCTTTCCGAAGCCGTTGAAAAAATCGGAGGAGCAGCATTATCTGGAGCTTGCCGCCAAGGGCGATATCAACGCGCGTAATATCCTTGTCGAGCACAATCTGCGACTTGTCGCGCACATCATCAAGAAGTATTATCAGAACTACGGCGGACAGGATGATCTGGTATCCATCGGCACGATCGGTCTGATCAAAGCGATCAACACCTTTGATCTCAACAAGAACATCAAGCTGTCGAGTTACGCGTCACGCTGTATTGAGAACGAGATATTGATGTTCTTCCGCAACAATCGTAAATCGTCACAGGACGTCTCCCTGAACGATACGATCGATACCGACAAGGACGGTAATCCGCTGACGCTGATGGATATCATGGCGTCGGATATGGATGTGGCTCAGGATGTAGATACTAAGCTCCATCTGGAGGTGTTGAACGCCTACATCAATGAGGTGCTTACCCCCAGAGAAAAAGAGGTTATTATCAAACGATACGGCATCGGTGGGGGAAAGGTGCAAACACAACGGGAACTGGCAAAAAAGCTCAATATCTCACGCTCCTATATCTCTCGTATCGAGAAGAAGGCGCTTGAAAAGCTGCGAAGTCGTTATGAGCAGGGATAGGGTGAGCGTGTACGGAACCCTTACACCGACAATCGATAAATCTTGACTATATCGGAATTTAAAGTATAATAAAAGCAGTGCTTTCATATACATATCTCGGTGATTGTATGAAAGTCAGAACCATTTATCTGATGATATTGGCAGTTATTTTGATCATCTTTTGCATTGTGATGTATTCGGCGTTTTCCAACATCACCGCGCGTACCGCTACCGACAATATTGATCAGCAACCGACGATCGTGATCGACGCGGGTCACGGCGGAGAAGACGGGGGAGCCGAGGTCGACGGCGTACTGGAAAAGGATATCAACCTGAGTATCGCCGGCAAGCTCTCGGATATCCTGCGCCTTTGCGGTTGCCGAGTCGAAGAGATCCGCGACGAGGATATCTCTGTCTATGACAGTGACGCGCAAACGCTCAGAGAGAAGAAGGTCTCCGATCTCAAACGGCGTGTAGAGATCACAAACGCCAACGATCACAATATCCTTGTCAGCATCCATCAGAACAAGTTTGATAACAGCGCCTACAGCGGCGCTCAGCTGTTCTATTCATCCAATCATGATAACAGTCGGGTGTTGGCGGAGGATATTCGCAGTGCGGTAGTATCGCTATTGCAAAAGGACAACACGCGTGAGCTAAAACCTGCGGGCTCCGATATCTATCTGCTGGATCACGCCGAAGTTCCCGCTGTCATCGTGGAATGCGGGTTCTTATCCAATGCGGAAGAACGATCAAAGCTGATGAATGATGCCTATCAAAATGAAATGGCATACGCCATCGCGATGGGCGTGTTGGAATATAGTTATTCACTCTCATCCAAATCATAATAGGTTGAGATTGCTACAGGCTTGACACGCATGTGTCATCCCTCGCAATGACAATACAAAAAGGAATAATAATTATGGCTAAAATCAAAAGTGTATATATCTGTTCGGAATGTGGTTATGAAAGCCCCAAATGGTACGGTAAATGCCCGTCCTGCGGTGAATGGAACACCATGAATGAAGAGATCAAGGATACCACTAAGACCGCTTCCGCGTCGCGCTCTCACGCGACTGCATACGCGCCTCCCGTGCATATCCGTGAGATCGATACGACAGACGAGATCCGCTATCAAACAGGCTCCAAGGAGCTCGACCGCGTGATGGGCGGCGGTATTGTCAAGGGCAGTCTGATTCTTTTAGGCGGCGATCCCGGTATCGGCAAATCGACGATCCTGTTGCAGATCTGCGAATACCTCGGTCGTGCTCTCAAGATCCTCTATGTATCGGGTGAGGAAAGCAAACGACAGCTAAAACTGCGTGCTGAACGCCTCGGCGTCAATTCAGAAAATCTGTATATTTTGACGCAGACCGATGTGGAACTGGTTTGCGAGACCATCCGACAGGACAAGCCCGATATCGTGATGATCGACTCTATCCAGACGATGTCGCTCTCGGAGCTGAACTCCTCACCGGGGTCTGTCACTCAGGTGCGTGAATCGACCAATTTCTTCATGCGAACCGCCAAAAGCATGGATATTCCGATGATCATCGTCGGTCATGTCAATAAAGAAGGCTCCATCGCAGGACCCAAGGTACTCGAGCACGTGGTGGACGCGGTACTGCACTTTGAGGGTGACAGACAAATGAGCTATCGCATCCTCAGAGCGGTCAAGAACCGTTATGGCTCCACCAATGAGATCGGTGTTTTTGAGATGACGGATGAAGGGCTCAAAGAGGTCGAGAATCCCTCCTTGATGCTGATCTCCGGCAGGCCCAAAAACGTCAGCGGTACCTGTATTGCGTGCGCGATGGAGGGTACCCGTCCGATCTTGGCGGAGATACAAGCGTTAGCAGCTTCTACGGGTTTCGGTAATCCGCGCAGGATGTGCACGGGCTTTGACTACAACCGCATGAACATGATCATCGCAGTGCTGGAAAAACGCGCAGGGTACTACTTTAACAACACTGATGCTTATATCAATGTTGTCGGCGGTCTCCGACTGGATGAAACCGCTGTTGACCTGGCGGTCGCGATCGCGCTGATCTCCTCGCTCAAGGATGTTCCCATCAATGAGAATGCGATCGCATTCGGTGAGATCGGATTGGCGGGAGAGATCCGCTCCGTCAGCCATGTACAACAGCGCGTCAGCGAGGCGGTGCGACTGGGCTTTACCAAGATCATCATCCCGTCCCACAACAGGAAGGATATCGCCGATATCAACGGCGTTGAGATCGTCCCTGTCAAAAACGTGCGGCAGGCATTTGAGGCGATCTGTGAATAAAGCGATCTTATCGGAAAAGTATCCGCAGTTTGCTACAAAGCTGCGGGAATACGGGTATGAGGTCATCCCGAGTGAAACAATACCGTGTAACATGCCGTATGAACGCGATCACGCCGATTTACAGTGTTTGATACTCGATCATACAGCATTTGTTCTATCATGCTGTGAACGGATAATTGATGCACTTTCCTGCGATTATCGGCTGATACCGTGCGGCGATCGATTCACCGGAAAATATCCCGATAATACCTGTTTGAGCGCCGTACAGTGCGGCAGTAAGCTGATCGGCAGGATCGCTTCACTGGATGAAAAGGTCAAAGAGTATTGCCGAATTCATGGTATCAAGTTGATCAACGTCAATCAAGGTTACGCCAAATGCTCCTGTGTTCCAATCGCGGATAATGCCATCATCACTGCGGATAACGGCATCGTCAACACATTACGGAACACTGATATTGATGTGCTCCCGATAGGGAAGGGGAGTATACAGCTCGAGGGAGCGGAATACGGCTTTCTCGGCGGAGCATCGGGCTATGATCGTGATAATAAAACCGTGTATTTCTGCGGTAATATCAATCATCATCCAGACTCAAAACAGATCAAAAGCTTTTGTGAATCATACGGTACAAATGTAGTCAGTCTATCCGATAATGACCTAACTGATATAGGCGGGATCATATTTTGTTAAATATTTCACAATATAGGGGAGCAGCAGAAAAAAGAATGGGTGAGATGATTGGAAGTATCGAAATATCATTGATCAATTTCCGGTATGATTCAATGATAATCATATATCCGGTGCAATGTACGAGCATTCGTAACAATAACCACCAATAATACACGTAGCAACCCCATATTACTGAATAATCTCGGCTAGGCTAAATTTAATTGGCTTAGCCGATCTTAATTATTTAAACTGATAAATACTATTATGATGTATCACTACACCAACAAATCATTTGCAAATAGTAAAAGAATTATCGTCTCAGTTTTTTTCAGACGAACAGAACATCATTCAGAAAAAACTGAGACGATAAAATAAAACAACTATAAAGGATAACAGTAAGAAATCCGAATCCACAGATCATTAAACTGAATCTAGGATGATTTAGATATCCTAAAACACTGAGAGAAAAAAGCATTGCGATTCACATTATGATGCAATTGCGGTAAATCGCTTATTATTTTATAAACGGCTTAAAGCCGCGGTATTCGGGCTATTCCTAGGATAATACCCTCCCCTAAATTACATAAAATATTAATTTTGTTTATACTTCTAATAAAGAATTTACGCCCCTCTCTTTTGCTGTATAATAAAATCAGCAAAACAATTTGGGCGTTTCCTATTTCATATTATTATGTGGTGATTGTATGAGTAAAAGTAATTTTGCGATCGAAGCCTCTGAGCCGATGAAAGATTTTTTGTATTATCTGCAAACCGTCAAGGGTCGTTCGCCGTCAACGGTGGATGAATACTTCAATGACCTAAGAACTTTTTTTCGCTTTATCAAAAAGCAAAAGCGACTTGTCCCCTCGGACACACCCTTTCAGGATATCAAAGTTGATGACGTAGATATGGCGCTGATCTCATCCGTTACGCTGACGGACGGGTATGAGTTCATGAACTATCTGCTCCGCGTCCGCAAGAATGATAAAGCGGCTCGGGCGCGTAAAACAACCAGTATCAAGTCTTTCTACAGTTATCTGACCAACAAAAAGCATTTATTACAGGTAGATCCGCTCAAGGATCTGGAGCGTCCGAACGCCCGCGAGAAGAATCCCCTCCCCAAGTATTTGACGCTCGAACAAAGCATCGAGCTGCTCAACGCCGTTGAAGGTAAAAACAAAGAGCGCGATTACTGCATTTTGACCTTTTTCCTGAACTGCGGAATGCGATTGGCGGAGCTGGTCTCGATGGATTACACGGACATCCGCTCGGATCACACGGCTCAGATCATCGGTAAAGGCAGCAAAAAGCGCATCATCTACCTCAATGACGCCTGTATGGCTGCGTATGAAGCCTATATGAAGGTGCGCCCTGTGGACGGTGTACGCGCCGATGATAAATATGCGCTGTTCCTCTCCGCGCAAAAGCGCCGTATTTCGCGTGAAATGGTGCAGAAAATGGTCTATAAATACATCGAGAAGATCGGTCTGGACTCACAGGGATATTCAGTGCATAAGCTCCGTCACACCGCCGCCACGCTGATGTATCAGCACGGCAATGTCGATATCCGCGTACTCAAGGATGTGCTGGGTCATGAGAGCCTGAGCACGACAGAGATCTACACACACCTCGATTCACGCCAGATCGAAGCCGCCGCAAAGAGCAATCCCCTATCGCATGTCAAACCTAAATCCGGGAAATGAAACATAATCCCCCGTTGTTTGCAAAAACAGCGGGTTTTTTGTCTAAGAATACCGAAGATTCTTAATAATAGCAATGACCTCTTTTTTATCCAAGCCAAGGTTTTGCATATCGTTCAGATAATCAGCTGTTTTAGTATGAATCAAGTTAGTGAGGATATCTTTCGCAATATCCACGCGATCACTGACATACCACCCGGAACTACGCTTAGAATAAATAATCCCCTGTTGTTCTAAAGACTCATACGCTTTTTGCACAGTGTTTGGTGTAACATCAGCGCTTGATGCAACTTCACGCACAGACATCAGCCTATCTCCCGCATTGATCTCACCGGACGCGATGAATACACAGATCTTCTCACAGATCTGCGGACAGATCGGTCTCTTCTTATCTAACCGCCAATCCATCTCACTCCCCCTAACTGTATTATTGTATTACTACAGTAACACAGTTTTGTTTTTCTGTCAATAGGAATGACAGAATTGAAATAAAAAAAAGGCTCCCCTCAACAGGAAGCCATCAACACTAAGAGGGGCATGGTACAAGATCACGCCCCTCCCCTATTCTCTTTATATATCAATCGTTGGTGTAGTTATCAAAGTAGCCCTGCACCAGTACAACAGGCGTGCCCTTATCGCCGGAGCCGGAGGTCAGATCGCACAGAGAGCCGATCAGATCGGTCAGCTGTCTGGGGGTCGTGCCCTGAGAAGCCATGTTGCCGACAAGGTTCGCGTCCTTGGTCTTGATACTCTCAGAGATCGCCGCTTTCAGCTCCTCGCCGTTCAGATCCTTGAAGTCGTTATCCGCAAGGTACTTGAGCTTGAGCTCATTGGGTGTACCGACCAGACCCGAGGTATGCGCCGGAGATACGACCGGATCGGCAAGCTCCCAGATCTTACCCTGAGGATCCTTGAACGCGCCGTCGCCGTATACCATGACCTCTACGTTTTTACCGGTCGCTGTCTTGACCTTTGCTTGGATATCCTCCACCAGCGGCTGAGCATTCTGCGGGAACAGCTTGACAGTATCTTCGGTCGATTTATTGGATCCCAACAAACCGTAGTTCTCGTTATAGCCGGAGCCGTCTACGGGCGCGTTCATGATATCGTCCAGACCGAGCACGATCTTGGCGCCCGCCTCTTTGAGGATACGCTTGGTACGCTTACGGGTGTGGATATCGCAGGTCAACACGGTATCGGTGTAGTCAAGAATCGTCTTGGGGCGGTTGGCAAAGATAATCTCTACCTCTGCCCCGCTCTCTTTAATCAGATTCGCGTAGTAATCAACATAATCAACGCCGGTGAATTCATGCTTATTGACACCAAACAGCTCACGATAACGCTCGAGGGTCAGCACGTCGCTGTAGGGATTCACGCCTGCTTCATCGATCTTGTCGATGGACACCAGCTCATTGCCCACCTCGTCGGACGGATAGGACAGCATGAGGACGATCTTTTTGCAGCCCATGGCAATACCGCGCAGACAAATTGCAAAGCGGTTGCGGGACAGGATCGGAAAAATCACACCGACAGTACCGCCGCCGAGCTTTGCTTTGACGTCATCGGCGATATTCTGCACGGTAGCGTAATTGCCCTGTGCACGCGCTACGATCGACTCGGTGACAGCGATCACATCTTTGTCGCGAAGTGAAAAGCCTTCGCTTTCTGCTGCAGCCAGAACGCTGTCGGTCACGATGGACGCAAGATCATCACCGGTACGGATAATCGGACAACGAATACCGCGGGAAACGGTACCGACTAATCTTTCATTACTCATAATCATATACGCTCCTTTAGCAATTTAGTAAATTAAAGCCATAGAGTATTATATTATTTGCGGTTAAGATTTTAATTCGAATTTGGAATTATAGAAAGATTTATTAGCATTAAATCGTCGGCATACGCCTTCGATTTCCATCATCTGACCTTAGATTGTTTGATAAAAAAGGAGCACCACGAATGGTACTCCTTATTCTATGGAGCAGATGATGGGAATCGAACCCACACGGTCAGCTTGGAAGGCTGAAGTTCTACCACTAAACTACATCTGCATTATTTGGTTATAGTATACCATATCAATTTAAGTTTGTCAATCGAAAAAGACAAGGGAGGACACCATGCCCTCCCCTACACATATTCAGATACTAAGAACGAAATAATTTGTGAATACTCATACAGATCGTATGAAATTAATCACTGCTTCTCAGGATTATCGATGCGATAGATCTCCTGGTTATCGATGTCGATATTCGGGATCATGACCGGCTGGATGCCGCAGTTGGCGGTCACGGTGGTGATCAACGCCTTGGCATACGGGAACAACGCCTTGAAGGTCTCGGTGTGGATCAGCTCCTTCTTCTCACCTTCCTTATACGCAAAAATGCCGACGATGACAACATGGATCTTGAACGCCTCGGGATTCTCTTTATCGTGGACTTCGATATCAAAGGTGCCCTTTGCTACGTTTTTGTTGTTGGCATACTGCACCTGATAGGAATATTTATTTCCCAAAGATATCTTGGTGCCGTTCTCCAAGGTGTTCGCAAACTCGATTTTATCTACTTTATAAGCCTGTAAATTAACTGTTGACATAACGGGTTACTCCTTATTGGAACAAAGTCAATACCATAACGTATTACAAACGTACAGCATTGCGGCGAATCCATTCTATTTCAATCAGCTCATGAAACTACGAATTCGGGTATATTATAGTCCATTTCACAAAAAAAGTCAAACGGGGCGTATAACCGCAGCTATAGCGGTTATACGCCCCGTGCACTAATATTGTTAATCGTTGATTAACTCTTTACCCTTTTCTAAAATCGTACCGGTTTTCGCATCGATATCATATTCGTATTCATATCCATTATAGTTGAATTCGATCTCGTACTTTTCAACGCCGTCGATCAATGAGCCGATTGATTGCGTAAGGGATGAAATAATAAACGCAATGAGCTGCGCAAAAAAAGTATTACGCAGAATAGAGCTTCTTTTCATCGGCATTGACCCTTTCATAAAAGATAAGTAGATGTCCCCAATCATACGACTGTATCATAAAAAAAGCCCGATGAGAAATCGGGCTTTCTGTGCTTAATGTCTTTAGACAGTGCCGCTCGCCAGAGCGGTACAAACAACCACCCGCTATGCGGGTGCGCGTCGAAAGTTATACAAAAACTCTCCGATCTGTTA
>OMWP01000007.1:43384-107419 GCA_900314795.1 uncultured Eubacteriales bacterium | reverse complement strand
AGGCGGATGAATTGTATAGATTGTTTGAGCGAAGCGAGTCACATTCTTTTACGTTGGTGATTAGAACAAAGGTAAAATCAGGGTTTCTCCCTTCGGTCGATCAATTGATACAATTCCTCAGTCACCGTTCGGTGACAGCTCCTTTTCCCAAAAGGAGCCTTGGAAATCGGCTACTAATTATTTATTCTATACTTTTTCGACAAGCTGAGAGCCCATCCTCGCGGATGGGCTCCAATCATTTGTTATCAGTTTTCAAGATCAGGGTTGTAGTTGTAATACTTACACCAGTCGCCGTTGTTCTTGCCTACCAGATCATCCTGGATGACGACCCAGATCTCGGGGTAATCGTCATAGGAGATACCGACATTCTGACCGTCGACTACGCCGTAGTCCTTGGTCTGCGGGTTGCCGTTATTGCTGATGATGAAGTAGTAGTTCAAGCCGCCGGGGATCGGGAAGGTCACGTCATACCAGCCGTTCTCATCGGGATTGGACAGTGCCAGGCCCGGCCAACCGTCATAGCAGTTGATTGCCTGACCGGAGCCATCATATGCCCAAGCCCAAAGATGGGGAGCCCAATCCTGACTGCCGCTGTGCTTAACGTGCATCTTGGGGCTTGCGACACTGTAGGAATACCAGTAGTTGACAGTGATCTTCTTATTGACTGTACCGGATGCATTTGCGGGCATCTCGTCGAGCTTGTAGTAAGCGATCGTCTGCGGAGCGGTGGTATATTCCTGACCGTAGCGATACTTCTCAACCTTAGCGGTAGCGATCGACTTAACAGAACCGTCGTCCTGTCTGCCCAGATAACGGGTAGTGACAGTGTAAGTGGAGTCGATCAGTCCGACAAGATAGCGCTGGAGCAGGACGACATCGGAAATATCGGTCACGCCGTTCTGATCATAGTCGCCGCACTTGACCTGATCATCGCTCAGTTCCGTCATGCCGGCGAGATATCTTTGCAGTGTAGTGACATCAAGCATATCAACAACACCGTCGCCGTTGACGTCACCCTCGGGAGCTCTGAATCTCTCGGGAACATAGTCAACATAATTGAAGGTAACGGTTTGAGGCTCAGCGGTAAATGTGCCGGTAGTCTTGCCGTCAACAGAATCAAGCTCATACTCCATCGGAATGGAACCGTCGGCCTCTACGGAGTAACCCTCGCCGGGCTTGCCGATCAGGGTGTTGGTGGAGAGGACTTCACCGGTCTTTTGATGAACGCTGTTAATAGTCAGCGTGGAGAAATCGGACTGCAGATCGACTTCCTCGAAGCTCTCCTTATCAACCGCGATCAGAGCGGAGTACGCGGGAACGCTAAAGGTCTTGCCCTTTACTTCGCCGAGATTCTGTACGCCCGCGACCTGATCGTTCGCAACGATGACCCACTCGGAATTATCGGTAACGCCGGAGGTCGCCTTGGTGAATCTGTAATTCTTATCAACATTGGTGCCGTTGTAGATGACAACGACCTTGCTCCATTCTCCCTCAGTTTTATTATCAATCGTATAAGCGATCGGGTTCACGGAACCGGTAGCGGAAGTATCGAAATTATACTTGTAGTTGCCGCCGTCAGCCTCTGTGACGCTGGCGGTAAAGGGAGAGAACGCCTTTCTCAGCTCGAACATACCTCTGTAGTAGGATACGATATCGGCATTGGTCTTTAAGAGCGACCAGTCGATCATGTTCAGGGTAGCCGCACTCTTGTAGGAGTTCTCGTCGCCGTCCTTAGATCGACCCATCTCTTCACCTGCGAGCAGGAAGTCCATACCCTGAGAAGAGCTGATGATCGCGCCGGTGAGCTTATTCTGCTTGACAACATCGCCGAAACGCTGGCGATAATTTGCGATCGTACCGCCCTGGTCAACATAAGCGAGCTTATCATACAGGGTGTAGTTATCGTGGCAGGAAGCATAGGTCAGGCACTGTTCGGGAGTGACCGCGTGCCATCTTGACTTACCGACGGTATTCGCACGGATACCGAAGTTGACGCCGGGAGCGGAGGTCTTGACGTTCTGTACAAAACCGCCCTCTTCCTTATGGAAGACGTTACCCTTGATCGCGTCACGGATCTGGTCATTGAAGAAACCGATACGGGTAGAAAGCATTGCGGAGTTGCCCTGCGTGGTCATGAAGGTATCGGTACCGGCGCAGGTAGTGGGATCGTAAACGGTGTCGCCTGCCCAACCTTCGCCGTACATCACGATGCGGGGATCGATCTCGTCCATGTCGGCACGAACCATGTTCATGGTCTCGCCGTCATGTACACCCATCAGGTCAAAGCGATAACCGTCGATGTGGTACTCTTCAGTCCAATATTTGAGCATTTCGCGCATATACTTGCGATACATCGCGCGCTCGGAAGCGGTGTCGTTACCGCAGCCGGACTGCTGGCTGTAGCCGCCGTCAGCCGTCATACGATAATAGTACTCGGGGACTGCCGCGGTGAAGCAGGAATCTACGGAATAGGTGTGGTTGTAAACAACATCCATGATGACGCCGATACCGGCTTCATGGAGCGCCTTGATCATCTGCTTGCACTCGTTGATACGGACATTACCATCATAGGGGTTCGAGGAATAAGAACCCTCGGGAACGCCGTAGTTCTTGGGATCATAGCCCCAGTTGAACTGAGTGGGATCACCGGACTCGTCGATGGTCGCAAAGTCATACATCGGGTTGATCTGAACATGGGTAACGCCCAGGCTCTTTAAGTAATCGATACCGGTGGAGATCACGCCCTCGTTGTCGAGGGTGGTGCCGGTCTCGGTGAAGCCGAGGAACTTACCGCGGTTCGCATCACTGACGCCGGAGTTCGCCGCATAGGAGAAGTCCTTGACGTGTACTTCCCAGATGATCGCGTCAGTCTGCTCGTCGGTGAAGACGTGCTTGTCGCTGTCCCAGCCCTCGGGATCGGTGTTCTTCAGATCAACGACCATGGAACGATCGCCGTTGACGCCGACAGCATAGGAATAGACGTCCTGGGTTTCGACTGTTTTGGTGGCGGTTGATTTGTAAATGTGGTTGGGGTTAGTGATGGAGTAGGTGTAGTAGGTGTTGACGATGTCGCCATCAACGGTGGTCGTCCATACGCCTGTCCACTTTTCGCCGTCCATCAGCTTTTCCATCTCGACAGTGCCGAGATCCTGTGCGCCTTCTTCGTCATCGGAGCCGGTCGCATAACGGTTGAGCTTGACCTCAGTCGCCAGCGGCGCCCATACCTTGAAGGTGGTGGACTCAGGGGTGTAGAGAGCACCCAATTCGCCGTCATAGGCATATTCCGCGTCCAGCGCCATGGCAGCTGCGCTGTAGGGATTGGCAGCGGCAGCGGAGGTGGAGACCATCGCCACGGATACCATCGATACAACGAGCATCACGCACAGAAGCAGGGATATGATTCTTCTTGTTTTTTTCATGCATTTTCCTCCTTAAAAAATATTTATGAAAAAACACTTTCAAACAATGATAAAATGGATGAACAGATGAGATCATCAATCATCGATATTGATCGCCATCATCTTTTTCTTCTTTGAAGCACGTCGGATCAGGATCACGGCGACAACGATCATCGCAACGAGTCCGACGAACACAAGAATGATCGTCAAAAGATGGTTCTTGACATTCAGCCAAAAGGCTCTTTGCGGATTCTGATAATAGACGAGGACATTCAACTCGTTCTCGGAGAACACGGCGTTATCGTTGGAGATATCGTAGTATTTGTAGCCGTCAAATTCCATCTCCTCGATCTCGAGCTTGTCGCCCTCAACGCCCCTGTAAGACTTCAGCGACAGGATCGAGCCGTCATCCGCCAGATAGATCACGTTGGCAGGACAGGTATACTCAGAGCCCTTCTCTCCGCCGCTATCCGTCTTTTTAAAGTAATAGACGACCTCAATAGGATCCTTGGTGTATAGTCCCGCACCGTTATCGGGCAGATGATCCAGATCCAGCGAGTACCCCTTGATGCCGGGGATCGCCGGTGTATAGTACTGCTGCCCGACGCGATTCGTCATCACGACGGTATTGGCAAGCAGTTTATTATCACTGTTCATAAACTTGATCGTTACGGTGGAATATTCACCCTTATACGCCACACAGCTGACTTCGACGATATCAAACTCCTTCGTAAAAGTACCGCTCAGTGCAGCATCGGAAAGGATATTATAGTTAAACAGGATCTCGGAGGGTGTACTCGCCACATAAGTTTCATTCTTATCACCGGTAAGACGTTCCTCACAGACGACAGAACCGTCGTTTGCTTTATCCTTATAGCGGATATACAGCAAACACTCGGGACCTTTCTGCTCTAAATCGGCAAAGCTCGCGGCATCCACCAGTACATACGCGGATGTTGAAGGCACATTGACGGTACCTTTTGCAGATCCGAGCTTGGATAGACCGGCGCGCTGATCATCCGCTACGATGATCCACTCACCCTCCGGCAGAGAAACGGTAGCGGACTTGGAAGGATCGCCGTTGAGTACGACAACCACGGAAGGCAGATCACTTCCCGTAACGGAATACGCGATCGTATTTTTTGAGGATGACTCAAGAAACTCCAATTCCGTACGCTCACCGGTTCCGTCACGCAATGTCGGGATCGCTTTACGGATATTGATCAAGCCCTTATAATAATCGGTCATCGATGTATATCGATAGCGCGACAGCCAATCGATTTGATTGATCTCAATCGACGATTGATAGGAATTCTCGTCACCCTGCTTCGTTCTGCCGAGTTCTTCACCGGCAAGCATAAACGGCACGCCGCGCGACATCATGACCGTTGCGGCGGCAAGCTGATCCATCTTGACCAGATCCTCGCGCCGCAAGGTATACTTTTCATCGTTATGTACAGAAGCAGTCAGCTTATCGTAAAGCGTCAGATTATCATGACAGGATACATAATTGACACACTGATTCGGGATAGAAGCCCATCCCTTGCCGACGCCTTCAACAGCACTGCGAACACCGCCCTTGGAGGAGCCCTCCTGCACAAAGCCCTTGCCGGAGGCTTCAAAGTTCGAACCCTTGATCGCGTCACGCCCGTTATCATTGAACGCGCCGATGCGAAGGGAGAGCTGATCCATGTGATCCTGATTTGCCAGAACGGTATTGTCGGAAACGGTGGTTTTCATATTCCACGCTTCACCGTACATGATGATATGTTCACCGTCGGGCAAAGCGTCCAGATCCTTACGGATCCCGTTCATGGTATTGACATCCATCAAGCCCATCAGATCAAAACGAAAACCGTCGATATGATATTCGTCTGCCCAGTATGCAACAGACTCGCGGATGAATTTTTGTACCATGTAACGCTCGGAGGCGACGTCATTGCCGCAGCCGGAACCATCCGACCATGTGCCGTCCTCATTGAAGCGATAATAATAGAACGGCGCGATCTGATTGAAGAACGAATCCTCGGATTCGTAGGTATGGTTATAGACAACATCCATGATGACGCCGATGCCGGCTTCATGGAGCGCCTGGATCATTTGCTTGCACTCTTGGATACGCACGCTGCCGTCGTAGGGATCGGAAGAATAAGAGCCCTCGGGGGCGTTATAGTTCTTAGGATCATAGCCCCAGTTATACTGATCGTCGATCTTTTCCGATTCATCGATGGAAGCAAAATCGTAGAAGGGATTGATCTGAACGTAGTTGACGCCGAGCTCCTTGAGGTAGCTGACACAGGTAGAAACACTGCCCTCTTCCCCGTTGAGTGTGGTATCTTTCTCGGTGAAAGCAAGGAACTTGCCTCGATTCTTCTCGCTCACACCCGAGGATTCAGCCGCGGAAAAGTCACGCACGCTGACTTCCCATACGATCGCGTCGGACGCTTCGCTGACACGCTTGAAGCTATCGTCAGACCAACCCTCGGGATCGGTATCGTCCAGATCAACGATCATCCCGCGATCGCCGTTCACGCCGACCGCCTTTGCATAAGGATCCACCACCTCATGGGTCGTCGATCCGATGGTGACTTTATAGGTGTAGTACATATTCTTGAAGTCGCCCTCAAGACTGACATACCATGTGCCGACAGCCTTGGAAAGAGTCATCGGCTTGATAGCGATGGTATTGAAGCCCTCTTCTTTATCGGAGCCGGTCTTGTAGATACATACCTTGACGTCATCCGCCGTAGGCGCCCAAAGCTTAAAGGTCGTGTAATCCTCTGTATAGCTCGCGCCCAGATCAGTATCACGATAGACGGTTTCATCCAGTTTTGCCGCATATTTGGCGTAGCCTAATCTGGCGGGAGTCGGCTTGGGCGGTTCGGTAGGCGGCGGTTGCGTCGGCTCCTCGGTCGGTTCTTCGGTCTCTTCCTCTGTCGGAGCCTCGGTCGGAGGATCTGTAGGAGGCGCCTCGGTGACGACCTCTTCCTCAGCGGCTTCTTCTGCCTCTTCATCGGCATAAAAACAGGTTGCCGTGAGAGAAAGCAGCAGTATCAACACTAATAATAGTGAAACTATACGTTTTAAGTTCAATTTAACAACCTCAAATTTGGCAGTATTGTACACGGATATCATATCAAAAAAGATGTTATCTTTAGTTCTATATTAGAAATATACTGATAATATTCGATATTTTTATCCGCAGAACTGTCACGATTTTTTGTCAATTTCATATGATGTATTACCGAATATTGAAAAGAGGTAAAGTATGGAAATGATAACCTATACAGTACGCCCCGGTAATACGTTGTACGCGATCGCACAGTTCTTTGGGACAACGGTCAAGGAGATCGCCGAAGCGAACGGGCTGAGCTGTCCCTACACGATCTATCCGGGTCAGCAGCTGGTTCTTCCGATCGAAGAAATCAAATCACCGCGGTATTATGTGGTACGACCGGGTGACACGATCGTCAGCATCGCCGACCGCTACGGACTGGAGATCGAGAACATCCTGGCGCTGAACAATCTGGAGGATCCGAACATCATTTATCCCGGACAGATACTCAGACTGACAAAGTGAACATAGCCGCCGCCTGAGTTGGGCGGCGGCTTTTTTATCGGTTGAGATTGCCACACCCATACGGGTTCGCAATGACGATAGTAAGATGTTGAGATCGCCACACCCATACGGGTTCGCAATGACGATAGTATGATGTTGAGATCGCCACACCCATGCGGGCTCGCAATGACCATATAACAAAAGCGGCAGGGGTCTGCCGCTCTATGTACTTCCTATTCTTTTGTTTCCTTTATCTTTTTGATACCGTAGATCTTCCTGAGAAAGAAGCCCAGTATCTTTGGATGATCGAGTACGACTACCTTCATCACTGCCTCCTTATGACCGCGCCTTTTTTTATCGTCGGCGCGCAATACAGGTGATAATCAGTACGATCGCCGCGATCACACACACCGCCTTAGCGGGCAACAGCGACGCGACCAGCAATCCCGCTGAAAACGCGATCGGTACGCTGCAACCTTTACATCTTTGCATGATCATCACCTCTTTACATATTACGCAGGTGACGATCAAATGTTACAGTTGAATTGTCTATAGAGTTTTGGTATAATAATTGCTAAGGATCAGGAGGAGCAAGCCCCTCCCCTACACATGTTGGAAATCGGGAGGAACAATTTCTTCCCCTGCAATGGTGAGAGCATGCGACAATTGACTATCAACAAGAATGACGCGGGACAGCGCTTGGACAAGTATCTATCCAAGCGTTTTAAAACCATGCCTAAAAGCCTGATGTACAAATATCTGCGCACCAAATATATCAAGCTCAACGGCAAGAAGGTCAGTCCCGAGGTCTTTTTGAATGAAGGTGATGTGCTGACCTTTTATATCAAGGACGAGTTCTTTGAGGTCAAGAAGCATTATGACTTTCTCAAAGCGGGCAAGGAGCTCGACATCATCTATGAGGACGAAAACATCCTTCTGCTGGACAAGAAGGTCGGTGTGATCTGTCATCAGGATAACCGCTACAACGCCGACGCCCTGAATCTGCGCGTACTGCGCTATCTCTATGAAAAGGGAGCGTATGATCCCGAACAAGATAAGAGCTTTACCCCGGCGCTATGCAACCGCATCGACCGCAACACAGGCGGCATCGTGATCGCGGCAAAAAATGCAGAGGCACTGCGCGTGATGAATCAGAAGATCCGTGACAACGAGCTGAAAAAGTATTATCTGTGCGCGGTCAAGGGCTGTCCGAAGCCGCATCACGCGACGCTCACGGCATATCATCACAAGGATGAGCGCACCAACACCGTGCGGATCGTCGACAAAGAGCGCGAGGGTTACAAGAAAATCATCACGGAGTATACCGTGCAAGAGCCGTCCCCTACCCTCTCGATCTGCGAAGTACTGCTGCATACAGGCCGTACCCACCAGATCCGCGCGCATATGGCGCATATCGGGCATCCGCTGCTGGGGGATGAAAAATACGGCGACAAAAAATTCAACGCCCGCTACCATATGAAGCGGCAGGCGCTGTATTCATATAAATTGCAGTTCTGTTTTACGACAGACGCGGGCTGTTTAGAGAACCTCAACGGACAAACATTCGAGGTCAAAAAGGTTAAGTTTCTCGATAAAATATAAGGCGTTCCCCCATAATAAAGGGAACGCCTTTACTCATTCATCACAGAATAACGTATCATCGATTGAATCAAAACGAAAAGCACACGGGAGGAGCAAGCCCCTCCCCTACAATTAGGATTCAGCATTGATCCTTAACATCGCGCACATGGTGCCGCGATCACCCGCAGTCGCGCGATGACTCCACAACAGATCGCTGTTGTGCTTGGTACAGACGTCGCTGATTGTGATATTCTCAGGCTTGACGCCGCAGGAAACCAAAATCTGACGGTTACACTCGAGCATATCCACCATGAATTTGCTGCCGCCCATTTTAGGGAAAATAATCTTTTCGCTGTCAAGCCCCAGTGCGTAGAATTCATCGGCGCACGCTTTGTCGACCTCATAACAGCAGACGGAGATATTCGGCCCCACAGCGCAGATCAGATCAGCGGGATCGGTGCCGAAGCTGTCGCGCATGGTATCGATCACCTTTGCGGCGATCCTGCCCACCGTGCCGCGCCATCCCGCATGCGCCAGGCCGATCGCATGGGTCTTGCTGTCGACAAAAAACAGCGGTGTGCAATCGGCATAGTAAGTACAAAGCGTCACGCCCGGCTCGATCGTCACCAGCCCGTCTACGCTCATGATATCCTTTTCACGATAGATACCGATGCCCTTTTCAGCAGAGGTCACAACGCGCACAAAGGTATGATGATCCTGTGAGGAAGCGACCAAAGAGCGGTAGTCAAATCCCGCCGCTTTGCAGAACAGCTGATAATTCTCGGTAACAGCCTCACGGTCATCATGATCAAAGCTCATGTCCATCGGGTGGACGGTACGGGTACCCTCACCGCGCTTAGTCGAAAAGGCATGTCGGATAAAAGGGATCTCAGATAAGCGGTCATAGGTCAGAAAAGACACGCCGTCTACAGTATGCAAGGTAAAAACATTCGATTTTAGATTCATTATATCACCACAAAGAAGGATTATCAGAGGAAACAAGTCAACCCTCCGGCGCTTTGCGCCACCTCTCTTAGGGAAGGGAGGCGAAAATATTATACTACGTTCATCTATGACTTGCAATAGTTAAAATATAATGATATACTAAATTCGTATGTAAAACATAACTGTATTGCTGCGGGATAGAATACTCGGATGATAGGTATGGCTTCGCAACGATGATTAATAGATGGTGATCAATATGAAAAAACAGTTATTCGGTAAGAATATCGTGCCCTCATGCGTCTACTGTGAATACTCCAAGAACGAGGGCGAATCGCAATTTTGTACCGCTAATAAACAGCTGAAAAACGGTAAATGCAAGAAGTTCAAATATAATCCGATCATGCGTGAACCGAAAGGAATGGCGCCGCTGAGGAGCTTTGATAAAGAAGATTTCACGCTGTGAGCTAAATAACGCAATCATGCTTGATTGCAACCCTTGAAGTATCTCATACTAAGTATCAAGGGATGATACAAAGACTGATTAACAAGGAGAATAACGTGGATAACACACTCAATGCGAGAACCAAAATCGTACAAATCTGCTCCTGTATCGCGATCTACCTGATCGCGGTACTATTTGCGTTACTGTCGGTCGCATCTATCCTACAGACCTGTCACATCGATCAGGCGAACCCCTACTCGGAGATCATTAACTTCGATAAGGATCTTGTGCTGACAAACATCGCGCTGATCGGCTTGACGATACTGGGCGCACTCGTGGCGCTGAGAAAGAACTTTTCCATCAGCAAGCTCAACACCAAGTTCATTGTAGGCGTGATGCTGTTGATGACAACGATCCTGTCACTGGTATGGATCATGCTGGTCAAGTCGATTGCAAGCGGCGACGCGATGATCCTGCTCAATACGGCGCGTGACGCGGCAAAAGGCAATTATCAGAGCTTCCACACCTCGTGGGAGTATTACGGCAACCACAGCTATTATCTTTTCTATCCTTTCCAGCTGGGTTATGTGTTCTTTGCCGAGATCCTGTACCGCATTTTCGGCACGGGCAGCTCGGATATCCTCTTCCAGATCCCGAACGTGATCGCGCTCGACTGCATCTATCTCGGGCTGGTAATGATCACAAAAAAGCTCTTTGACCGCAAATCCGTGACCAATATCACGGCGATTGCGTTTGCGATCTGCTTCCAGCCGATGTTCATGACCACCTTCACCTATGGATTACTGATCGGTTTAGCGTTCTCGGTATGGAGCGTGTACTTTGTGATCCGCTATATGCAGGAGAACAAGATCAAATTCGCTGTGTTCGCCGTACTGCTGATGGCGGTCTCGGTACTGCTTAAATATAACAACATGATCGTTATGGCGGCAGTGTGTATCGCGCTGCTCTTGCATGTGATCGGCAAAAAGCGATTTTTGGCGCTGGCGGTCATCGCCGCGATGATCCTCTGCTCCGTCGGACTGCAGAAGCTCGTGATCTACAGCTACTCCGCGCGCAGCGGTGTGGAACTGAACACACAGGTATCACAAAAAATGTACGCGTATATGGGCATGAGCGAGAGCGGTATGGCGCCGGGTTGGTATAACGGAAAGGCGATGGAAACGCTGCGCGACGCCAATATGGACGTCGAAAAAGCAAATGAAGTCGCTTCGCAGGGCATCAAACAGCGCTTTGACACCCTCTCAAGGAGTAATCAATTCTTTGAATTCTACAAGCAAAAACTGCTCAGTCAGTATAATGAGCCGAGCTTTGAATCCGTTTGGATCAGTCAGGTGCGCAAGCACAATTATCCCGAGGGTGAAAAGCTGCCCGGATTTGTTGATTCCGTGTACTCCGGCGGTATGTCAAAGGTACTCGATACATGGTTCCACTACTTTACGATGATGACCTATATCGCCTTTACGGCAGGTATGGTCTGGCTGATCTTCCGTAAAAAGCTCACCACAGAGAGCCTGATCCTACCGGTCGCCGTCTTAGGCGGTGCGCTGTATCACCTGATATTTGAAGGAAAAAGTCAGTACATTCTCCCCTACTTCATCCTGCTGATCCCCTTCGCCGCGTATGGATTTGTCGAAAGTATACGGGCGCTCCACAAGAAGAGCAAGGTACTGTTTGAATAAGAAGTTGAGATTGCACGACTTCATAAGAAGCCTCACAATGACAATAAATCATAGAACAAAAGCGCCGCTTCACAGCGGCGCTTTCATTTTGCTATTCAGTTTTCAGCGCTGATAATACGAGGCGATTCTTTGCAGCTTACGCGTGGCTGACTGGATATGTCGAGTGACAGTGGACCTTGAAAGATGCATCGCCGTCGCGATATCTTTCATCTTCATACCTTCCAAATAATACATTGTAATGCAGTCACGCTGGCGGTCGGTCAACTCCCGACGGATCGCGCGGGTGAGGATATGCTTCATCCGCTCGCGCTCCATACGGTTGGAGGAACCCTGCTGATACAACGAATATGCAATGATATCGCTGTTATTATCATCGAGGAACATCCTCTCACGCCGCATGGGCTTTTCCTCCGCGATTACGTAAATGCTCGGCGGTTTTGAGCAATTCACGATAGATACGACGATATTCAATGATCGTGTCGCCAATGGATTTGCGCATATCAGCAGTTAATTTTTTGTCATTCAATAAGGTTTTTTTCTTCTCAATTACGCTCAGTACACGGCAGGCGTCCTCACGATACGCCGCCGCCCATTCACAATAATTCATTCGTTTTTCCTTTCGATGGACTACATAAAAAACAGGTGTTCACTTATTCGATTGAGTATGGGGCTACTCGTGCCGAAACGGCAAAGTCAAAAGCGTAGCATCACCGCTTTTGAAGGGATTCGTTATGATCGATCATTTGTTCCCTACTCTTATTATAACAGATATTACGGTGTAAATCAAGCAATTTTCGAATATTTGTTCTAAAATGATGATAAAAACAAACGGCAGGTTGATCTGCCGTTTATTTATTCTTTCGGTTTTGGTTCGGAATTTTTTCGCCTGCGTTTTTCCTTGTGCTCGACCTCAGCGGTTTTTTTCGTAACATCAACATGATCATAACACTGCTTGAAGGAAATGCGTCCCTCAAAATCCTTGCGGCATCTCAGGCAACGGAAGTTCGCGCGGAAGGAACGGTTTTTGAGGCGCCATTTTGAGCGACGCAGGGCACGTCTGCCGCACTTCTCACAAGTGAAAAACATTTCTTTACGATCGACATTCGGATCCTTCAGATCGCAGATGTTGAAGTTTTTGAAGTTGATACGACGATAAAAGTCATCATCGCAAGTATAGATAAACTGCTGTAAAAGCTCCCTGTCGTAGAGCGCCTTGAAGCATGCCGCCGTCAGCTCCGCGTCATTATAAGCGCGGTGCAGGCTGTCATCCTCAAAGGTGATACCGAGCATCTCGGCACAGGTAGATAACCCCAGCTGGCGGGCTTTGTCATGGTAGCCGATCGCCCTCTCACAGTACTTTTGCAGATTGACATAATATTTCATAAACGGCAGTTTGTCATTGCCGTAGAAATACTTGTAGTTCTCGATCAGCACCAGCACATCACTGTTGCTCCATGTCATCAGCACGCCGTCGCCGAGAAACTTGCGGAACTTCGCCATTACATGAGAGAAGGTGTTATTGCTCTTTTTCAGCTCATCGATGGTGATATGTGTCAAAGCGCTGACATGTGAATTGAGCTTCTTGGAGATCTGAGGCTTGATCAGCTCCGAAAAGGTCTCGATGATATTCAGTTGTTCGTCACATTTAACCGCGCCGAACTCGATAATCTCGTTCACAAACTTGTGGCGATGCTTCGAGTAGGTGCCATTAAATTCCAGATCCAATATGATATATTCCATTAATATAATCTTTTCGGGTGCGGGTGTCCCGCCCACAACTGTTCACTAATATCTGTTAACTGATAACTGAACAAATTTATTTGTTCCGAAACTGGTGCTTCATGCGCTGTTCCTTGCTGAGGATCTTCTTGCGCATGCGGATGTTCTCGGGAGTGACCTCGACCAACTCATCATCCGCGATGAACTCAAGGCACTGTTCCAAAGACAGGATCGATGCCGGAGTGAGCTTGAGCGCTTCATCCGAACCCGAGGCGCGGGTGTTGGTGATATGCTTCTTTTTGCAGACGTTGACGGTGATATCCTCAGCCTTGGGGCAAGCGCCGACGATCATGCCCTCGTAGACATCCACGCCGGGGCCGACAAAGAGTCTGCCGCGTTCCTGAGCCGCATACAGACCGTAGGTGACGGTCTCGCCGGTCTCGAACGCAATTAATGAACCCTGATGGCGCGTGACGATATCGCCCTTGTACGGCTCATAGGAATCAAACACGTGGTTCATAATACCGTTGCCGTTGGTATCGGTCAGAAATTCGGGACGATAGCCCATCAGACCGCGGGACGGGATACGAAACTCGATATGCGTGGAACCGCCGTCACGCGTGCCCATATTGATCAGCTCCGCCTTGCGGGAGCCGAGCTTTTCCATAACGGCGCCGACATAGTTCTCGGGCACCTCGATCATGAGGTACTCGATCGGCTCATGCAGGACGCCGTCGATCATCTTGGTGATGACCTGCGGACGGCTGACCTGGAACTCATAGCCCTCACGGCGCATGGTCTCGATCAGGATCGAGAGATGGAGCTCACCTCTGCCGGACACCTTGAAGGTATCAGCGGAGTCGGTCTCTTCAACGCGAAGCGCCACATTGGTCTCCACTTCTTTAAACAGCCTGTCACGGATGTTGCGGGAGGTGACATACTTGCCCTCTCTGCCGGCGAACGGCGAATTATTGACGATAAAATTCATCGATACGGTCGGCTCGTCGATCTTGACGAACGGCAGCGGATCGATATGATCGGGCGCACAGATCGTCTCGCCGATGTTGATGTCCGCGATACCGGATACACAGACGAGATCGCCCATCTGCGCCTCATCACATTCGACGCGCTTCAAGCCCTCAAACTCATAGAGCTTGCTGACCTTGACGTTGGTGGTGGTGCCGTCCTGATGGCACAGCACTGCCTGCTGACCGGACTTGACCTGACCGCGCTCGACTCTGCCGATACCGATACGACCGACATACTCATCATATTCGATGTTGGATACGAGCAGCTGCAGAGGGGCGTCGATCTCGCCCTGAGGGGCGGGGATCTCGCGGATGATTGCCTCAAACAGCGGCTTCATATCAGGGGTCATCTCATAAGGATCGAGTGAGGATACGCCTTCACGAGCGGAGGCGTAGACAACGGGGAATTCGAGCTGATCGTCATCCGCACCGAGCTCGATGAACAGATCGAGCACCTCGTCGATGACTTCCTCAGGACGGGCGCCGTCACGGTCGATCTTGTTGACGACGACCAGCGGCTTTTTGCCCAGTCCGAGCGCCTTTTTCAGCACGAAACGCGTCTGAGGCATACAGCCCTCGAACGCGTCGACCAGCAGTAAAACGCCGTCGACCATCATCAGGATACGCTCCACCTCGCCGCCGAAATCGGCATGTCCGGGGGTATCGACGATATTGATCTTAGTATCTCCGTAGACGACGGAGGTGTTCTTAGACAGGATCGTGATACCGCGCTCACGCTCCAGATCGTTGCTGTCCATGACGCGCTCATTGACGACCTCATTGGTGCGGAAGATGCCCGACTGTCTGAGGAGCTGATCGACCAGTGTGGTCTTGCCGTGATCGACGTGCGCGATGATCGCGATATTGCGCAGATTTTCTCTTTTATCCATATTATCACCTTGTTTTTTCATTAGCGCTCACAACATCAATGTGATGAGCGCAAACTTCCTTATTTTACAGTTTATATTATATCATTCCCGATCACTAAATGCTATGTTCAAAATCACCGAAAAAGAAATCACATCACCGCAGATTATGTGTGTTCCTTTGCTTATACCTCTATATTTGTACTTTTTGTCATAAAAAAGCAGTGCGCCGCCTTTACTTTGTCGAGAAAAAGTAGTATAATAATCGTGTATGTGAAAAGATTGACAAGCCGGATCAGTATTTTCACTGAACCGGTTTTGTTTTATTTAGGTTCAGAGGATAAATTCTCCCCTGCGGGCTCTCTCGCTGCAAGTAGCGGGGTATTTAACCCTTTTTAATCGGCTGAGATTGCCACAGTCCCGACACGCGTGTCAAGAGACTTCGCAATGACTATTGAATTAATACAGAAAAACATCGGCGGACTGAGGGTCGCAACTCTCCGACTGCCTTACCACATATAGCATTTCTTTAAAATATAGGAGGAAAAACATGGGATTAACTTTAGCAGAAAAAATCATTAAAAATCATCTGGTTACCGGTGAGATGGTCAAGGGTACCGATATCGGCATCCGCATCGACCAGACATTGACACAGGACGCTACCGGTACAATGGCTTATCTCGAATTTGAAGCGATGGGTATCGATCGCGTTCGCACCGAGCGCAGTGTCGCGTACATCGATCACAACACCTTACAGACAGGCTTTGAGAACGCCGACGACCATCGTTTTATCCAGACAGTCTGCAAAAAGCACGGTATCTGGTTCTCTCGTCCCGGCAACGGTATCTGCCACCAGGTTCACTTAGAGCGATTCGGCATTCCCGGCAAGACCCTGATCGGCTCCGACTCCCACACCCCCACCGGCGGCGGCATCGGTATGCTGGCGATCGGCGCGGGCGGTCTGGACGTAGCGGTCGCGATGGGCGGCGGTGAATACTACATCACCATGCCCAAGATCGTCAACGTCGAATTACAGGGCGAGCTGCAGGAGAATGTCTCCGCAAAGGATATCATCCTTGAAGTGCTGCGCATCATGTCCGTCAAGGGCGGCGTAGGCAAGATCATTGAGTATACAGGCGAAGGAATCAAGACACTGAGCGTCCCGCAGAGAGCGACCATCACCAACATGGGCGCTGAGCTGGGCGCGACCACCTCGATCTTCCCCTCTGACGAGAACACGCTCGAATTCCTGAAGGCGCAGGACAGAGCGGATGATTATACCGAGCTCAAGGCGGATGACGACGCTGTCTATGACGAGTACATCGTAATCAACCTTTCCGAGCTGGCACCTCTGGCGGCTTGCCCCCACTCCCCCGACGCAGTGAAGTCCGTTGAAGAATTGGCGGGAATGAAAGTCGATCAGGTATGTATCGGCTCCTGCACCAACTCGAGCTACGCCGACCTGATGAAGGTCGCGCATATCTTAAAGGGCAAGACGGTTGCCGACGGCGTATCGCTGGCGATCGCTCCCGGCTCCAAGCAGGTGCTCAACATGCTGGCGCAGAACGGCGCGCTGTCCGATCTGATCGACGCCGGCGCGAGAATCCTTGAGAGCGCATGCGGCCCCTGCATCGGCATGGGTCAGTCCCCGAACTCCAAGGGCGTTTCTCTGAGAACCTTCAACCGTAACTTCCTCGGCAGAAGCGGAACCAAGGATGCTGAGATCTATCTGGTTTCCCCCGAGGTAGCGGCGGTATCCGCCTTGACAGGCGTGATGACCGACCCGAGAAAGTACGCGGACGGCTACAAGGTCGACATGCCCGCGCACTTTTTGATCAACGACAACATGGTCATCGAACCCGCATCTGTTGAGGAGATGGACAAGGTTGAGGTACTGCGCGGTCCGAACATCAAGGAATTCCCCAAGACCTCCGCGATGGCGGAAAACATCAGCGCCACCTGCTCCTTAAAGGTAGAGGATAACATCACCACTGACCACATCATGCCCGCAGGCGCAAAGATCCTGCCCCTGCGTTCCAATATCCCCGCGATCTCCGAGCACTGCTTCACCGTTTGCGATACCGAGTTCCCGAGCCGTGCCAAGGCGCTGGGCTCCTCCATCATCGTCGGCGGCTCCAACTACGGACAGGGTTCCTCCCGTGAGCACGCGGCTCTCGCGCCGCTGTATCTTGGCGTCAAGGCTGTTCTGGTCAAGAGCTTCGCGCGTATCCACAGAGCGAATCTGATCAACGCGGGTATCATTCCGCTGGAATTCGCGGATGAAAACGATTACAATAACATCGATCTCGGCGACAATCTCGCGATCGAGAACATCCGTGATCAGATTGCGGCAGGCAACGGCATCACCATCATCAATAAGACAAAGAATGTGGAGATCAAGACCAAGTGCGCGTTGACCGAGCGTCAGAAGGCTATCATCCTCGCGGGCGGTCTGCTCAACTACACAATGTCAAAATAAGACGCGCGCGTCATTTTCAAATAATCTCAGTTCATGTCATTGGATCAGAAATACATTTACGTTAATCATATCAGGAGGCAACCATGGCTAAAATTCAAATGAAAACGCCGCTCGTTGAGATGGACGGCGACGAGATGACCAGAGTCATCTGGCAAATGTTAAAGGATAAACTCATTCTCCCCTTTGTTGACTTAAAGAGCGAATATTATGATCTGGGTCTTGAGAAGCGTAACGAGACCAATGATCAGATCACCGTCGACTCCGCAGAGGCGACAAAGAAATACGGCGTAGCGGTCAAATGCGCTACCATCACCCCGAACGCCGCGCGTATGGACGAATATAACCTCAAGGAGATGTGGAAGAGCCCCAACGGCACTATCCGTGCGATCCTCGACGGTACGGTATTCCGTCAGCCGATCCTGGTCAAGGGCATCACCCCCTACATCCCTACATGGACAAAGCCCATCTGCATCGCCCGTCACGCCTACGGCGACGTCTACAAGAACACCGAAATGATCGTCAAAGAGGGCTCCAAGGCGGAGCTTTGTGTGACCGATAAGGACGGCAACGAAAGCCGTCAGCTGATCCACAGCTTTGACAACAGCGACGGTATCATCCAGGGTATGCACAACCTTGACAATTCCATTGCTTCCTTCGCGAGAGCGTGCTTTAACTACGCGCTCGATCAGAAGAAGGATGTATGGTTCGCAACCAAGGACACTATCTCCAAAAAATACGACCACACCTTCAAGGATATTTTCGCGGAAATATTTGAGAACGAGTATAAGGAGAAGTTCGAGGAAGCCGGTATCGAATACTTCTACACCCTGATCGACGACGCTGTCGCGCGTGTGGTACGCTCCAACGGCGGCTATATCTGGGCTTGCAAGAACTATGATGGCGACGTCATGAGCGATATGATCGCGACCGCGTTCGGTTCTCTGGCGATGATGACCAGCGTGCTGGTATCCCCCACGGGCGTCTATGAGTACGAGGCGGCTCACGGTACCGTTCAGCGCCACTACTACAAGCACCTCAAAGGTGAGGAGACCTCTACCAACTCCGTTGCCACTATCTTTGCATGGTCGGGCGCGCTCAGAAAGCGCGGCGAGCTGGATGAACTTCCCGAGCTGGTCGACTTTGCCGATAAGCTCGAAAAAGCGACCATCGATACCATCGAGAGCGGCATCATGACAGGCGACCTGTATCTGCTGAGCACTCTTGAAAATAAAAAGAAGGTCAACACCGAGGAATTCCTCGACGCGATCCACGACAGACTTGCTACTATTGCGTAAGGAGTAATCACATATGCCAAAAGAAGGCGTTTCCATTCAAGTCATCAGAAGACTGCCCCGCTATTATCGCTATCTTTCCGAACTGGATGCGGAAGGCATCGAAAAGATCTCATCCACTAAGCTCGCCGCTATGATGAATTCCACCGCGTCTCAGATCCGCCAGGATCTGAACTGCTTCGGCGGATTCGGACAACAGGGCTACGGCTATTCCGTAGCGGGATTACGTGCGGAGATCGGAAAGATCCTCGGTCTGGATCAGCTCCATAACATGATCCTGATCGGCGCGGGTAATCTGGGTAAAGCGATCGCGACACATCTGAACTTTGATAAACTCGGCTTTAAGCTGACCGCGATATTTGAGAAGGATGAGAATCTCATCGGCACCACGCTGCGCGGTATTAAAATAATGCCCGATGACAGGATTGAAAGCTATATCAAAGAGAATCATATCGACACCGCGGTGCTGACGATGCCGAAAGAAGCGGTCGAAAAGATCATCGACAAGCTCTATGCCTGCGGTATTCGCAGCTACTGGAATTTCAGTCACTATGATATCTCCAAAAAGTATCTGGACGCTACCGTAGAGAATGTGCATCTCAGCGACAGCTTGATGACCCTGTGTTACAGAATCACCGAACAGAATCAAAGCGATTAAGAGTTTTGACAATCCAAGCACAAGGAATACGCGTATTCAATGACATCGCAAAATAATCATAAACGTATAAAGCCGGCGCTGATCTCATTTGAGTTCAGCGCCGGCTGTTGTATATAGAACTATTAGGCTTTTGTTACGGTATGACTCCATTTCAGGAACTGCGACTCATACTTTGCATACTTATCTTTTGTGGTATAGAATTGAACAAACCAGTAGTTGTCATCACTTCCGAAAGCAGTCGAGAAGTACTTGTACACTTCACCGTTGGAACCATCGGCTTCATAATCAAAGTATCGAAGGCCGTTATCTTCTTTTATGTCACTTGTGATCGAACCCTTGGAGTTATCATGCTGAACATCCAGATAGTCGTCAACAGATTGCACCTTAGTCTTTTCGAAATCACTTTTTTTCTCACTGAGCGCAGCAAAAGCTAATGACTCGAGAGAATGTATGTAAAAACACTTTAAGTCGGAGTCGCTCGGAATCAAGCTTTTATTATCGACGAACTCCTTGGGGAGGGTGATTTTCATATCACCAAAGACGATTTCCTTATCCGGAGATTCCGTTGGCTTGGGAGCTGTAGTGGCAACAGCGGCGGAGGAACTGTTGTTATTATTAGGAGTATTGGTATTGTTCGGCTTACTATAACCGCAAGCCGCCAGAGAACATACCAAGATAACCACTAATAATACGGTGATCATTCTTTTCATTCTAAATCTCTCCTCATATTTTTTTGCTATTATTATAACACGGGATAAACCCAATAGCAGCTAAAAAAACGCAGATAAATCTTTATTCACGGATTTGGATTCTTTTATTCTCTATCGTCACCGTCTTATCACAGAAGCGTTCGGCGGCTTTTTTATGTGAAATAAGAATACAAGTCTTGTTCTTGAGCTCTCTCAAATTATGTAACAGATCAAGCTCTGTCTGTTCATCCAACGCCGAGGTCGCCTCATCGAGCAAGATGATCGGCGCGCCGGTCAAGATAGCGCGTGCAATCGCGACACGCTGCACCTGTCCCTCACTCAGTCCTCCTCCATGCTCCGCGATCACAGTATCGAGCCCTTGCGGCAGTTCGGCAATGAATTTCTCTGCGCAGGCGATCCGCGCCGCTTCCATGATATCAGCATCCGTCGCGTCAGGCGCGACAAACGCGATATTCTCCCGCAGGGTACCGGAGAGCAGGAAATTGCCCTGCGGCACATAGGAAAAGAGCTTTCTCAGGCTTTTATCCACAATGTATTTCTGATTTGATGTTTGAATGAAAATTTCGCCGGACTTCGGTCGGTACACACTGAGCAACAGCTTCATCAAAGTGCTTTTACCGATACCGGAGATACCTTCGATCGCGATAAATTCTCCCTTATCGATCGTGAGGGAGGTGCTGTCCAGCACAATATCCCGATCAAAGGAAAAGCTGATCTCATCAAAGCAGATCGATTTCATGTCACGATAGACCTGAGCCGTGTCTACATCGCTGTGAAGGATCTGCTCATCCGGCATGTTTTCGATCTCCATGATCCTTTCGGCAGACGCCAACGCGTTGAAATAAGTCGGAAAGATATTCGCCATACCTTGGATCGGGGTACGGATCTGACCGATCAGCGATGTGATCTGCATCAAAACGCCATAGGAGATCAAACCATAAAACAGATTATACGCACCCCATCCGAGTCCCCATACGAACGCGAATGAGAAAACCGCATTCATACCGGTACCGGTAATAATGGAGAATATATTGCGTTTACGCTGAGCACGATAAGACTCCTCTTGTAACACATATGCAGAGTCTTTCATTTTGTCCTGTGCGTCAAAGGTCTTGATCATCAACAGCGAGCTGAGTCCTTCTTGCATAAAGGAGCGAACCTTGCCCTCTTTCTCCTGCACATTCTTGTGCATCCTCTTCGTCATCGGCTTAAACAGAGTTGATACCAAGAAAACCAGCACACCGCCGACAACAAACACCAAAGCAAAGATCGGGTCGATACGGATCAGCACGATGAAAATACCGATGATCTTAACAATAAAAAACACCAAGCTCGGAATAATGGAAACGATCGCAGATGTCACAACGCTGATATCGTTGGTCAATAGATTCATCAATTCTCCCGAGTGATACTTTGAGATATCCGCATACTCCTTCGTCATCATCGTATAAAAGAGGTCGGATTTCATGCTCATATCCAGACGGGCGCTGACCTTGAAGCCAAAATCACGCGCCAGAATCAATGTGACGATCTGGATCAATGTCACACCGAGATACAGTAATCCGTAGCGGATCACCTCATTGAACGATCCGCCTTTTGCGCCGTTGACGGCAGCATCGACCAGTTCTCGCGCAAACTCGGTATTATAAACGCCGATGAAGGCATTCACGCCGTAGACGATCGCTAATATTATAATAGAGCCAAACTGAGGCCTTGAGCTGCGAAAAATCCAGCTCAGGGCACTTTTTTGCTTTTTGAACAATTGAACCTCCGAAAAAACTAAGTTTCATTCGGTTTATATCGCCATATCGTCATTCGCTGTACTCGCCGAGAGAAATGTGATCGCTCTCAGACTTATCTTGTGCTCCCTCATTCCCCCAAGATCAGGGCTTTGCGGAGACGGAAGAATGACTCTCAATGACAATTATTACACTCGCTCGAGAATAAAATCCATATCGTTGACGTCACCGACACCGAAGAACTTCACGCGGTGCATCACGCGCTCAAGGATAAAGAGCGTGTGTTTGGTGCGTTCCTGACGGACATTTTGCGACACAGCGTGCATAAACAGCGGTACAAAATCCTTTGCTTCGATCGCTCTGAGCGAATCAAAACGCTTGCTGTCAACAAACACGATCGATTTCAGCTTGAGCTTTTTGCCCGTCACCGAAGCACCGCCGAGATCACCGAACGGCGTGTCAAACACATAGTAGTCGTCATCCTGCATGCGAATACCGGGATAATGATAGACAAACGCTTTGTCACGCGGGATCATCATCGACAGATCGATCGCTCTGTCATCGGGCGCGGCAAACAACGTACATTCGCCGTCGTTCTCAACGCCGACCGCACGGATCGGAAAGCCGTTGAAATCAAAGATCGCCCATGAATACAGGGTCGCCATGTACAGGGCTTCTACCTTGTCGGCTGTCATCCCCTCATATTCTTCCATCATCTCGATCAGGCGATCATCACTCATCTCGAGCGTGATATTAGGCGTTGCCTGATAATCCACCTCATATCGACGGATGTTTTCTGCCAAGGTCGGTGAATTGGTTTTGATTTCTACATTCAAATCAGATATACGATACAAAGCCATAGTATTTCTCCGTTTGCGTAATTGATGGTTTAAAACTGTTGCGCTTAGCATAGCAACCCTCCGTCCTTAGGATGAAGGGAGGCATGGAACGTCACAATTACTATTTAAAAACAAAATGATAAATCTTTGAAGCAAACCGACGGATTCGCTTTTTGAACATCAACCGGCGGACATAGAAGCGATACGAAAAGTCAGTCACCGAAACCTCTTTTCCGTTATGCGTGAATGCGGTCATCAGCGCGAGGATATCATCATCCCCTACCCCATACTCGTAATCATACTGGTTATCGCCGCAAAAGATATATTCACCGCTTTTGGAAAAGCCGATCATCCGATGCAAAACAAGCTGATTGGTTCTGCGGCGTATATAGAACGCGATGTCATATTTTTTCAGCGATTCCGGCTTTTTTGAAAGCGTCACTTGATCTTTCTTGCCGTCGAGCATCGGCAGCATACTGTTGCCGGAAGGTGTGAAGGTCACATCCTGACCACGGTCAAAGCTCTCCTGCATCACCGCGATGAAATCCGCGGGTGCAATAAACTCACTCAATGAGATCAGCCTCACGGAGCTTTGTGATAAAGCGGTCGATATCCGCAGCGGCGGTAGCCTCATCCACCGCGTATTCCTCGAGCATTTTTGCAATCAGCTCTTCCCTATCGGCGCCTTTTTCAAGGAGCTTCCACAAGAACGCGCCGCTCTCGGTCAGCTTGATGATTCCCGAAAAATCAACCGCTCTGGTGCGAACCGGCACCACAACATAGGAACCGGCGATTTTCTTCAATACAAAGTTGTTTTTTATCTTCATATTATCACCACCAAAATTATATCCTATCGCGACAGTTTTTGCAAGTAGCAATTAAACATTTCAACAAAACAGAACATGGTTCGATCGCTGTGAAAACTCAAAGTGAATGGATAATACTCAAATTCATAAAAAGCGGATAATTACTATTTTTATGAATCGTGCAACTGTTTGCATAAACTCTCAACAATTTATATTTCCTGCATATTATTATCCCCTATAATTCTGCATTGAAATTATTACAAACTTGTTACACAAAACCGTCATTTTGTGCATCTTGCACAAAAGCATAAATATCCATTCGTCCATTTTAACGAAAAATTTCGTATTCACTCTTATGCAGAATATATGCTGCATATATGCCGCATAAAGTGATCACGAAACCGTGAAAAGCCGCTTAAATCCTTTGATTTCAGCCACTTTTCACACACAAGCAAGTACATTTTAAGCTGTTACGGTACCCTGAGATGAAGGGCTCAGCGTGCAACGTGAAGCGATGTCCGGCGAGAAGGCTCAACTGCCAAAATTGTGCAATCTGCACAAAAACGGTAAATTCAACAGAATCAGGTTTTCAATCGTCATCGCGAGGGGCTTTGACACACGTGTCAACCCGTGGCAATCTCAACCGATCACCTGATCCCAAAGCCTTATGGTCAGTTCCCACCGACATTTGACAAACGGAATAAGCCTTCCCCTCGAGGGGAAGGTGGGCGATTTGCTTTCGGCAAATCGGTCGGATGAGGTGTAAACCGCTTTTCCTTATTCCTGTCCGCATCACATGCACAAAAGATTTTAACCTTGCTTTCCGCATTGTTATTTCTTCTTTCTTATTTCTTAGTTCTTCATTACTACAGGTTACACAACGTAACAAAAGGAGGAAACTTTATGAAAACTAAATGTTCGTTTATCCTCAAAACTTCGGTCGCGCTCCTATTGGCGATACTGATGGTTTTCGGATCCGTCAGTACCGTGATTGCGGCTGTTGTTGACGTTTCTACGGGCGATCAGTCGATCTCGACCGCCGCCAAGAAAGGTCTCGATATTGCCGGCACCGCTGCTAACGCTGATTTGGCAAGTACAGGTGCCGACGGCTTTACCTCTGGTACTACTGTATATTTGAACTCAACAGGCGGCGATAACTGGAATGTTGATAGTTCTAAGGGTGTTGCTGCTTATTTCTATAACAGTGACAGCGATAATGCTTGGACAACAATCAAACCGCATGGTACTGATATAGCTTTTACAGTTCCAGGAACTAATAAAACTTATGCACATGTGATTTTTGCCCGAGCGAATAGTAATAGTGGTAGTACCGGCACTGGCTCTTGGACTAAATGTAGCTGGGGTCAAACCGGTGATTTGGACTATCAATCTGATAAAAACAAATATAAAGCATACTATAGTGGCGGAAATGATGCTTGGGAGAAATCTGTTAAAACCTCTAGTGCTACATTATCAGCTTCTCCTACAAGTATTACGACTTCGGAGACTTCAACTTTAACTCCCGGAATTTCCGGAAATACTTCCTTGAACGAATACAAGAGTGTATCGTATTCTATCTCCCCCTCTAGTGGTGCATCTATATCTGGCAATACCTTTACGCCGACCAGCGCAGGTACTTATACGGTAACTGCTACGGTTACATATAACGCAAAAGGCTTTCCTGATGCTACTGCGACTGCTACTAAAACTGCTACGATCACTGTAACTACTCCTTCCTGCGATTACTATACTCATGTAATGTGGAGAGATTTCGGCGGTACTACATATACTCCCGATGAAACATACGGTAGTGTTCAGAGAAATACAGGTACAGAACCGACTGCTGATATCGGCAGCTTAGCTACCTCAAACACCTTCGATGGTTGGTATGTCGGCGATAACGGCAACGCTACGTCGACGACCGGTTTGACTAAGTATCCGGATAGCTCTACTTATACGAATTCAAGTATCAGTATTGCGTACAACACTTCCGTGAAGCATTACTATGCTTTCCTTACCAGACCTGAGCCCAGTTATTCAGTAACTGTGGCTAAGGGCGCCGGCGGTAATGTAGCAAGTACATCGGTTACCGCTCATCCTTCTACAAAGGTTACCCTGCCCACAGCAACTCCCAGTGCGGGTTATCGTTTCAAGAACTGGACGGCAACCACCGGTATTACAATTACAAACGCCGACTCTGCTTCTGCTGCGCAGATTACCGCTACCGGCACCGGTACCGTTACCGCTAATTTCGAGGCGATCCCCGGTACAACGATCTATATCAAGAAGAGCATGGCGACATTCACGCACTTCTATGCTTGGAACGGCGCTAATACGACTGCTGTTACAGCCGCATGGCCGGGAGATAAATTTACGTCTTGGTCTACCACTACCGACGGAAAGTATTACTACAAGACTTACACTTGGAATTGCTCTACATTTAAGTTCATTCTGAACAATGGCGGCGATTCTTCAAAGACCACAGACAGTGCTGCGTACGACACCGGTGAAGCATACTATATTGATACTGCTACCGCCGGTAGTGCTGCTGTTCTCAATGAAGGCGTGCCCTCTGCAAAGGCGATCACCTATACCAGTACCTATGCTTCGAGCAGCGACGTCACATGGGGCGGCACAAAGCCCGCTACCGCGTATCCGGGCGAAGAAGTCAGCTTTACGGTCTCCGCGAAATCCGGTTACAAGATCACCGGCGTGAAGTATAACGACGGTACCGATCATACTATCACGGCTACTTCCGGAACATATAAGTTCACCATGCCCTCTTCCGCTGTTACCGTCACGGCTACGACTGTCAAGCAGTATACCGTTACGCTGACCGCGGGCACCGGCTTTGCTACCAAGAAGTACAAGGTCGGCTCCGGCACACAGCAGACATATTCTTCCGCAATCACTGTGGATGAGGGTTCCAATGTTGTATTCGATGTGACCTACACCACCGGCTATGAGTATGATTCCGCGAATTCTACTCTGAACGGCGCGGTCGCTTCTAACAGCAACAAGACCTTCACTCTGTCGAATGTCACATCGAACAAGACCGTGACCCTCGCGGCGAAGAAGATCACATGGTCGGGTCTTACCGCGGTCGGTAAGTACTCCACCACAGCGGCGAACGACGCTTCTTATAGCAATGATTTCCCCGCCGGTGAAGCGCCTAACATCACGATCGCGGCTGCTTCTGCAACTCAGCTCGACGGTGTTGCGGTTTCCGCTCCTGCTACCGATCCCAAGGGCTATTTCTTCGCCGGTTGGTATACCGCGAATGGTACCTTTGAAAACGCAGCTAACAAAGATACTACCTTTAAGCCGAACGCGGCTAACGCTGTCGCAATCGCGAAGTATAAGAAGATCTTTAAGATCACTTATTCCGTAGACGACACCGGCACCGGCGCGGGTACTGTTTCTACCAATGTTGCATCCGTTGTAGCAGGTGGCTCCTATACCATCACTGCGACCGCGGCTTCCCATTCTGCTGTTGAATCCGTCAAGGTCAACGGCACCGCTAAGACCGCGACCGCGTCTCAGACTATCAGCCCCGTTTCCGCTGACCAGACCGTCGTCGTCAAGTTCAAGTCGAATGTCACTATTCGCGGTAACAGCACCATCGGTACCAACTGGGATTCCGGTGATCAGATGACCTCCAACGCGGCAGGTACTGAGTTTACTAAGGCTTATACCAATGTTGCGGGCAGTTCCTCCGGCACAAGCTACGAGTTCAAGCTCTACAACGGTACGAGCTACAGTGACGACAGCTCTGCTACCGTCACTATCACCGGCGGTGCTTCTACCGGTACGATGACTACCAAGGCTGCGGCTGGCGTCAACTGGAAGCTGACCTTAAAGAAAGCGGCTAACGTCACCATCAAGTCCGACGGTACCAAGATCACCGAGATCAAGGTTGTTCCCGCTGACGCTACCAAGTATAAGGTCACCTTCAAGAAGGCGGCTAATACCACTATCACCGGTACCTATGAAGGCACCAACTTCACTACTGCTTCTGCTGACGCGGAAGTTCAGGTATACTCCGGCGATGAGATCAGCTTCACCGTAACAGCAGCAAGCGGTTATCACATCGACAGCCTGACCTCCGGTACTACTCCGGCGTTCAGCCCTGCTGTTACAAAAGAATATAAGCTCTCTAATGTCACAGCGGCTAAGACAGTTACTCCGACCGCAAAAGCTGACGTCAATATCACCGCAAAGACGAACAAGTCTTCCCGCGGTACCGTTTCAGTCGATAAGACCAAGTCCTTCAAGGGCGACACCGTCAAGATCACGGTCATTCCGCTTGCAGGTACGCTCAAGACTCTGACCGCTTCTTATGCGAACGGTGATACCTATGAGTGGAAGAGCGGCAACACTTGGGATAAGGTTAAAGCCGGCACATCGGCAAGCAATGCACTCTTAGGTGCTTTCCTGAGTTCCGCAAAGGATAAGTTTGCTCTTGCACCTACCGGCGCTGAGACAGATGAGGCTGCCATCGCGGCATTACCCGACCTCGCTCCCGTAGGCGCGGCTCAGACCATCGACATGGAGATGAAGGAAGATTCCGCAGTCACCATCAACGCGGTCTTCGACACCTACTCTGCTGAATCTAACTATTATTATAATGGATATGACACCAGTGGTAACGCTTTAAGCGGCTATACGAAAAAGCAAATGACAGAAGTTATGCTTGAAGGTGTACCGTATAGCTATTATGAAGTATCAGGCAGATCCGGTGCAGATCAGCTGATGACCGTATCTAACCGCGTACCCTCCTCCGGCACCAGATATGTCTACTTCGTAAGACCGAATAACTATGGCGACGGTTGGAGCGCATCCAATAACCCGAAGGCACATTTTTGGAAGAACGGCGGTCAGGATTATGATACTTGGCCCGGTACAGAAATGACTTGGCAGTGGAACAACGACTACGGTCAGGGCGTATACAAGATCGCGATCCCTGATGGCGCAGACCGTGTTTCTTTCAACGATGCGACCAATAACGGACAACATCAAACAGTAGATATCGACTTGACTACCACCTCCGGCGCTTATTATGTAGGAGAATGGAACAGCACATATAGTAAGTATGATTACGGCACTTGGGACACCGGTTGGGCTGACCAAGGTTGGGTCGAATCCGGTACCGAGTACTTCTACGACGGTGAGATCTACACCGCAGATTTCAGCACCAAGGGCTTCCATAATCACAACACTGCAGGTAAAGAATTCGCTAAGCCGAAGGAATTAGGCACTAATACCGGCGACTACTACATCAACGTCCTTTATCCCAACACGACCTACACCATCAACGGTGTGACCAAGAAGACCGGCACTAACCCGATGATCATCTGGTCAGCTGAGCCTCTTGCGGGCGACGACGAGAACGTCACCGTATACGCGAAGGACGGCGCAATCCGTGGTGAGACCTTCGGTTCCACCTACGCGAACATCGCTGACACTAAGATCTATGCCGCTAATGGTACCACTACCGTAGGTACTAAGCGCAACGGCTCAATCACCAACCAGACCTATGAGACCTATAAGGCTGCGAAGGGTGACACCATCGTCATCAAGACCACGATCGGCGCGACCGATACCGGTAATCTCTCTAACGCTGATAATCTCAAGGCGAAGTATTATGTCCGCGGCTTCTGTATCAACGGCGAGGTTCCCGAGCTGCTTGAAAAGAATGACACCGGCGTTTATACCTTGACCTACAAGGTTCCCGAGGATTTCGAGGGCAAGTCCATCGAGATCACTCCGATCTATTACCTCAAGGATACCGAGGCTAACCCGATCGTTACCTATCGTGTCACCGGCTTCACCGATGAGCTGAAGGCAGTCGGCGCAGGTAAGCCCGGCTGGGGCGATACGCTCTATACCTATCCCTACTACGGCAAGCTCGGCGGCGATAGCAATGCGTTCGGCGCATATCCGGGTCAGCCGATGGTCTACTACAAGGGTCAGTACCAGATGCAGATCCCGCAGAAGAGTACAACATGGGTAAATAACACATCTTCAAACACGACCGTATCCGGCGTAACCATGAGTAACGGTTACTGGGATTCTGTCCATAAATCCATCATGGGCTACGGCGACAACAGCACATCCGCAGACCATGTACAGACCTACGACTACGGTGATTTCTACAAGATCTTCAACGAGAAGAAGCCTGTCGATAACATCGTATTCGACTTCAAATACAGAACAAAGAAACATAACTTGGTCAATGATAAAGCAGGTTCCTCTATCGCTGCTTCGAGCTTGACCTCTGACTACGGTACCAACGGTAACGGCTTTGAGATGCTGACCAACTTCCACGGCAAAAACGTCGACCTCTTCGGTACGCCGCTCTCCGGCGACGCGGCTGATCCCAGTAAGACCACTCCCATCTATGTTGTTTCTATCGGCGGTGTCAATGATAATATCTCCGGTGTAGAGAACATCGCTGGTTACTACGCGACTGAATGGAGAGTATATGCTCCTAATACTCCTACGAGCCTTTCCTCTACCTATAAGAAGGTAACAGTAGGAAGCGGAAATACAGCAAAGAGCTCCATCCCGCCTGAGGTACTCGTACTGAACGACGACGATACCACCAGCTTCAACAATACGACCTATCCCTCCGCTGACGCAAATCATAATGTCACAGACTGGAAAGCGATGTATACCGCATTGAAGCAATACGCGGGTCATCCCGTCATGATCTCTTATGAGGCGGCTGACGCGCAGCAGAGTCAGGGAATGTATTACACCGGTACCGGCGGCGCTACCCGTAACGACGGTCGCTGGCTCTACTCTAAGACCGGTGAAAACATCACCTCTAACATTCGCATCGATGTATCTCACGATTCCGGTTCAACATACACAGAGAATCCCGCATCCGGCGTGTCCGGTCATGTAGATGGTCTTTCTGCATACTTTACTAATGCAGACGCTTATCAAAAGATGACTTATGCGACTACGATCGATCCGGATAAGACTTTCGACTTTGAAGCAAAGACCACAAACGCAAGCTACAAGTTCGTCGGTTGGTATATGGCTGACGGCACCAAGATTACATCTGATAATGTTTCCCATACCGAGCGCTCCGGTTCTTATACCTTTGTAGCTCGCTTTATGGAGGTTTCTTCCGGTCAGTTGACACTTTCACATAGTGTCGATACCGGTGCAGAAGTTGAGGTAGCTGGACATTACTACACCTGTGACGGTTCCGGTACCGCAAAGATCGGCGCTGTAGTCACTGATGCCGAGACAAATGAAGTTCTGAGAACATTCGATCTTAGTTCTTCTGATATCACAATTCCCGAGAAATACATCGGCAACGACAAGAACTATAATATCACTGTTACTCTTGAAGCTACCGCGGATACGAATACTGCTTATGGTACCAGTAAGCTTGCTAATACGGATGAATCTTCTGTAACCGAGGCTCGTTTCTTCAACCCGAAGACACCGACTAGCTCCGGTAAGACAACCACCTATACTTTTACATTCAATGTAAAGGATGATCTGTATAGCGGTACTAATCAGAGAGCACTTGCACTGACCTATCATTCCTACTTCATCCAGTATAAGTTCAATTATGCAATAAACTATACGTTTAATGATAGAAACGGTAAAACAAAACAGTACAAGAGAATCGGAACACTGACTCCCGGTGAGGCGAACACGTACGTCAAGAAGGTTGATTCCAACAGATTTTTGGATAAGAGCTTTATCGAGAAGATGGCTCCGTACGAGTCCAACTTCGGTCAGGATATCACATGGAATTTTGACGATTATCAGATTTCTAACGCCGGAGAGGACGGCTCTAATTATGAGTATTCTATCAACGCTCATTATACTGCTACTCAGAGTGATCTCAATAAGCGTAATATTACCTTCGCTCTGCCTTATCAGCACAATAACGGCGTAGCGGTAATGACTGCTGACGGCGTCGGAACAAAGGCGACTACTACGAACCTTGAATTTATAGAAGTCAAGGATAGTGAAGGAACAGTTACCGCTGATAATCGTGTTGATTTCAATATGATCCCTGTATTGCCGAACAGCGGTGAAAACGGTATCTTCACTGAGGAAGGCAAGAAGAATTGGATCGCGGCTCCTGCAACAATTACTGATGGCAGTGCTACCTACAACTTCCAGTATTGGAGCGTCAAGCCAACCGACCGCTCCGGTGCAAATGATCCTGATGTTGCAAGATGTTATTTCCAGGGCTTCAACTTTGTAGCATATGATAATTACATCATTACGCCTGTCTATGGTGAGTCCACTGTTGAACCTTCTGAAATAGGACGTAACACCAACATCACTTATGTTGAGACGACCCGCAATCAGTGGAATTCGAACGGTACTGACTATCCTAAGACTCAGACATCTTACGCAGCTGACTTGCTGTATAACGACTTCATTATCGCATACAACTATAACGGCAAGGATATCTACAACGGCGAAGCAAATGGTGACATCGCTGAGCTTGGTGTGGTTGTCGAGAGAATCAAAAAGCTCGAGATTAAGGACGACGGTTCTTATGATACTACACTCTCCAGATACACCGACATAGCACCTAATGTAGAGGGTGTTGATGCTGCGATCGCCAGTGCTACAGATATTAACCTTTCCGGTAAAAACAGTATCTCCAAGCACGCGATTGATCCTACTTCTCTTGATAACAAGAATCGTATTCAGTTCTACAACGGTATCTATAACAGTGCCGGTTGGGTACAGAATAGTGAAGGCGGTCAGCCTGAACAGAATTACGCATATAAGAACTATGTTTACAGAGCATATTCCTATATGAAGCTAAAAGACGGTACTGTTATTAAGAGTGCTGTTCCCGCATACTTCACCATGTATGACGTTGCTACAGCAGACTTAAACAATAGTAATTAAGGAGGTTGGTATAAATGAATAAGGTATATGAATCTCCCGAGTTAGAGATCGTCCGGTATCGACTTACCGCTGATATTCTCACAGTCAGTGAAGGTGAACAAGGTAAATCAAGCGGTGTTATTGAAGAACCCGATCCCGCAGATGAGTTACTCGACTGATTATTAACTGAAAACAGGGTACAGGTGCGTTGCGCCTGTACCCTGATTCTTAAAGGTGATTTTATGAAGAAATTACATAAGTTATGTGCTGTCATGATCGTGCTTGTCCTGCTCAGTACGGTTGTCTGTATGGGCTACAATGCGGCGACTATTTTTAAGCAAAATGGTTTTCTTTACGCTTATACCGCAAGCTCCAAGGCTGATTTATACGGCAGAGAAACAGATGACGCTGATCTGGTGATCCCAAAAGAATTCAACGAACATTACATCACCAATATTGTTGACTCTGCATTTTTAGGAGATGTCAATATTCAGAGCCTGAGTTTCTCCAAAGCAACTTTACTGGAGCGGATTGGCTACTACGCATTTGGAAATTGCACCAATCTGTCCGGTACTGTTTATATCGGTGGCAGGATCAACGAGATCGGCACGTCCGCTTTTCAGGGCTGTTCATCGCTCGAGAGCGTGATCTATCGCAACAATCTGGTAACTGTAATAGCTGACCAATGCTTCTACAATTGTACCTCTTTGAGCTATGTTGAGTTGCCGTCTTCTCTGAACAAGATCGAAAAATATGCCTTTGCCAATACAGCATTGACAGAGATCACGATCCCGGATTCTGTTACCTCGATCGACCCCACTGCCTTTGACGGCTGCAAGGATCTGGTGATCTACTGCACCTCGGATTCTTACGCGCATGAGTTTGCGGAAGCCAACAAGATCACCCATGTGTTGACTGATATCAAAAACAGTTTTTACTTGGGCGACGTTGACAACAACCGCGCTGTCGAGGTACTCGACGTCACTTATATCCAGCGTTCTTTGAGCAGTCTAACGATCCCTGAGAGCTGTGATATCACACACGGTGATGCGGATGATGATGGTGAAGTATCCAGCGCCGATACGACTTTCATCATAAGGTATTTATCGCACTTAGATACGAATTATCCGATCAATACATGGATCGAAAAGTACGAAAAACATGAATTCTAACACAAAAGGCGACAGCATCTGCTGTCGCCTTTGTCTGTAATAACAACTATGATTGTCATTCTGAGCAATGAGCGAAGAATCTTAAAGTGCTCTTTTTTCTATCATATTAAGCATGATAGGTGTAAAGAAAGCGGATAGAGTGCACACTGTAAGATCCTTCGGGGTACCCCTCAGGATGACAGGAGGAAAAGTATAATCTACCTTTTTCGATAAACTGAGGCGACAGCAGAAGCTGTCGCCTTTCACATTAATACTGATGAATCTCGTGCTGCACAACCCATTCGCCGACAGGAAAATCTGTGATCAATCCTGCCAGTGATCTCATCATTATAGCATTATCCGTACTGGTTATTTGATTATCTCCGTCAATATCTCCGTGTTCGATATTATAGTCATCCGGGATAGTCATATTCGCCAAACTGCGCTGTATAAAGGTGATATCCAGGATCTCAACAGCCCTGTTATTATCAACATCACCCAGATAATACCCATTGTCGGTATCCAGTAATACATGAGTGATTTGATTCTCCTCCGCAAACTCGTGCGCGTAAGAACCCGAGTTGCAGTAGATCACAAGATCCTCGCAGCCGTCAAAGGCAGTGGGGTCGATCGAGGTGACAGAATCCGGGATCGTGATCTCTTTCAATGCTGTATTGGCAAAAGCGAATTTTCCGATACTCTGTATCCTGTCGTTCATCACGACGGTGCTCAGTGACGAACAGTTATAGAAGCATTGATCCGGAATATCCGCAACATATGCGTTGAACACTACCTTTTCCAAAGAAGAGCAATTCTCAAAAGCAGAGGTGCCGATCGTGCTGATCCTACCGGCAAAGGTCACAGGACCTGTGAGATGGATACAGTTCTTGAACGCATAATATCCGATGCGCTCCAAGAGCATTGACTTGCCAAAGGATAAGGTTTCGATGTTTTCGTCGCCGCTGAATGCGGAATCAACGATATTCGTCACATAGTATTCCGAAAAATCCTTCGGGATCACCAGATCGGCGTCGGTAGCAGATCTTCCGTACAGATCAGCAGTAGTTGAGGATGTTCTCGCGTAGTAGAAGCCATCGCTTTCAAATACAGTAGCCGCACCGGGAGATATACAGGCGTATGATAATACAAAAATCAATGTGAAAATAATTGCAATGATTTGATAAAATCTTTTCATACAATCACCTTTTAGCGATTAGGGTACAGGCATCACACCTGTACCCTAATTCTGTCAATAATTATTCAATAGGCTCAAACTCTTCATCTTCCGGTGGAATATATCCGCCGCTGGATGAGCCCTGCTCACCCTGGCTGACGCCGAGGACATCAGCCGATAATGTGAGTTTTACGATCTCTAATTCAGGAGAGATGTATTTCTTATTCATTTTAAACAACCTCCTTAGTCAGCAGAGTAATCCGCAGTAGCGATATCATACATAATGAAGTACGCGGGAGTATCAGAGAGAACCGTTCTTGAAGTGCCGCCGTCATTATATGTGATGTAAGTGTATGCTCTGTAGACATATTTCTTATATCTATAATTTCCTACAGGTCTCTGCTTCTCAGAATTCCAACCGGCAGTATTGCTGAATGCCTCAAAGAATACGATACGATCTTTGTTGTCCAGAGCGGTCTTGTTGATCGACTGCTTGTAATACTGCTTACCGGAATCCTTAATCGTTGCCTGACCGGTGGAAGCGTCACCAGCGGTTTTAGCCGCGTTAGTGATCTTTGTCGTATCCTGAGGCAGATTAGTGTAGCTGGAGATTCTGGTGTCATAGGTATTGTCAGAATTCTTGTCAAGCTCCTTGATACGCTCTACCACGATACCGAGCTCGGTGATATCGTTAGTATCCGAACCGCCCTGATGGATCTCAACACCGTTGTAGTTGTAGCTGAGGACAAAGTCGTTATACAGGATATCGCCTGCATCGGTTGTGTTGGTTTTTTCAACACTGGGCACAGCTGCATCTCTTGAAGTCAGTGCGTTCCACTGGTTACGGGTGGTATCCAGATAGGTGACCGCTGTTGATACGCCGGTCTTGCTCATATCGACAGGAGCTGTACCATAGACCGCAGTGATCTCATAGTTATCATACGCGAGGAAGTTGAAGCCCGGGAAGTAGCATCTCGCGACCTCAGTCTTCGTATCGGTCGTCTTGACGCTCCAATGGCTGAAGAACTTGTCGTTATCCAGCTTGAGCGGAGCAGCGATCCAATGCGATTTCTCTTCCTCGGTATAGATACCGTTAGTACGATTACCGGTAAGGACAGGGATCTCACCGAATTTGACACGATTGTCAACTGAATCGGATTCTTTGATCATCGCATAGTTGGTGGCGGTAGCAGCAGTACCGACGCCTTCGCTGTTCAGTGTAGCAACACCGTTCGTATGCTCATACGGCAGGACGAAGGTCACATCAACCTTTTTGTTCTCATCAACGGGAGTCGAACCAATGTGCGTGTTACAAGTATATACATAGTTGGTACCTTCGGTAAAGACTGAATCAGAAAGATTCCATTTGATATCCTGCTGGAAGTTACTCTCATACGGTGCAAGAGACTCAAAGAATTCTTTTTTCAAATATCTATTATCTTTACCTGTGTTAGTATCAGTTGCCTTATAAACATACGTTTCTGCCTCAGGAGCAGTCAGTGTACCGGCTCTGTTGTAGATCTTATCATTACCGAATCTATCTTTGAACTCGTAGTTGACTGTGTAGTTGAATACATAGTTCTTGAAATAGGAGTGATAGATCAAGTTCATGTAATCCTGAGTATCACCGGTGTAAAGATCTCTGACATTCACAGTGAATGTGTAGGTGCGTGTCTTGCCGTCGGCAGAGAGTGTAAAGTCACCGTAGTCAAAGAACTTGGATTCCTGACCATCAGGCGTTGCGAGGATCGTCGTACCAAGCGCACTGTTGTTGCCGCGTGTCGCGGTCAGCGTGACATCGATCGTGTAGTCGGTATTGTCACTCTTGATATAGGCGCTGCCGATTGTGATATCGCTTGTGGAAGGAGCATATGTCTTTTTGGTGTTGCCGTCGCCATCCTTTACGACCGCGCCGATCGTGACAGTACCCGCGCCGTCATAGTTGGTGTCGTCGATTGTTCCGGTATCCACACTATGGGACAGGATCAGCTGACCGGAGGTTACACGCTTGAACCTTGCGACAAAGGTATAAGAACCGGAACGCTCGGTGTGAGATTCGTTATCAGTTGTGATCAGCGTATTATTATCATCGTCCAGATACCAGCCGACAAACATATAATTCGCGTTAGTCGTCTTTGCCTCAAAGTCATAGGTCTTATCCGGGTCGATGGTGGTCGCGTAGGTCTGCTCGCCGTATACAGCTGCATTGGTGAAGTAAGCTGACAGACCGCTGATAGAGGATTCACCGGCATCATAGCTCAGATGGCTGTCGCCGTTGGGATAATAGTGTTCACCGTTATCCTGAGACACATCGACGCGGATGTTAGAGGTAATGCTCTCACCGTTCTTAGAGTACAGCCAACGGCCGTCGTTACGGGTCGCGCCGTGTGTACCGGTATGATAATCCTCTGCGCCGTTCTGAGCGTCAGCCGCCTCATAGGAGATGTATACAGGCAAGTCGCGATAGTTTTCAAGTGCTTGATATAACGATTTCCAGTCAGTTACCTTGTAACTCTTTTGGGGTTTATCAACAGCGGAAGGATAAGTGGTGTTATTGAAGCTGGTATCATCGTCGTCGTTGAGCACCAGTACCTCAGGCGGGATCGAACTCTTGCCACCGGAAGTCATCCTCTTATAAGTGGTTGAAACAGACGTCTTGTCATTAGGAGCATAGACTCTCCACTCTGTCGCGTAGTAACCCGCGATATTCTCTACACCGGAGACATTATCATTGATACCGCCGATAGAAACAACATAAACAGCGGGCGTCTTATTCGGATCGGCAGCGTTGCCGGAGAGCGCCTTGCCGAACAGGTCAACATTTCTGCCGTGGAAGTTTTTCAGAAGCTCAAAACCATTTGTGTACTTATCGGTAAGCGTGCTCGTAGCAATGGAATCGCCGGTAGTATCATCGATAAGGTTATGCTTCGTCTTCTTATACTTGAAATCGAATACGATGTTATCGACCGGCTTCTTCTCGTTAAAGATCTTCCAGAAATCACCGTAATCGTAGGTCTGTACATGGTCGGCGGAAGTGCTGTCGTCGCCGTAACCCATGATCAGCTTATGTACACTGTCGTAATATCCGTTGGACATGGTGATACCGGCTACATTTGTACTCGCGCCTGTTGCGCTGAACGGAGAGGTACTCTTGACAGGTACCTGCATGCTGTACTGACCTTTGTAGAATATCAGCGGTTGACCGGGATATGCGCCGAACGCATTGTCTTTATCGGACAAATTACCGTAGAAGGGATAGCAGTAAGGTACATTGCCCCAGTTGTACTGACCCTTCGGGAAGTTGGTTGCACGGAAGGTAACAACAGGATTATTCGTCGTATCCTTGAGGAAATAGATCGGAGTGATCTCAACGTACTTATCCTTGTAGTCTTCGGGTACGGTGTATCTCTGGGTATATACGCCGGTGTTGTTCGGCTCGAGCAGCTGCGGCACCTCGCCGTTGATAGAGAAGCCACGCACATAGAAGCGATCGCGATATGTTTCAGTAGAGCCGGCACATGCAGTATTTCCGATCGTTGTCTGAATCACGATCGTCTCGCCCGGCTGCGCCTTATAAACCTCATAGGTCTGCCCGTCGCTGCCGTAGGAGGTAGCACCCGCGGAGGTGGTGCCGTCCGCTTTCAGTACGGTAGTATCCGCCATATTGCCATAGGTCTTCAGACCACTGCGGATCGCGCCGTCCTTGGCATATACCTTGATGGTATCGCCGGAATCGGGAAGCTCGGGCAGCCAGATGATCTCGGGATCATTAGTGATCGTCTTGGTAACGCCGTTGATGGTATAGGTCTTGCCCTTTTCCAGAACAAGGACATAGTAGTTGCTTGAGTAAGCGCCTAAATCCTTCGGCTTGGTGTAAGTATGGCTTTCACCGCGGTTGGCATTGTGTTCCCAAAAGCCTTTGGAACCGAACGCATCAGTATACTTCGTGCTATTGAAGTTCTCCCAGAAATTCTCAGGAACAGGAGGACTCTGTTTATATGCAGTAACACTTTTCATACTGCTGTTAGTATACCACCCATTATATCCGGTAGAAAAGTACAATTCATTAGATTCATCGGATCCGTGTTTAAACCTAACGCTTCTTGCACCGTCAGGTATAGCAATCCTGTATCTTTTCTTACTGTTTTTTTCTTCGATATAATTCATGTCTGCCCAGTCACCGAGATTTTTTTCGTCGGTAGCATAGAACAGCGCTTTTGGTGTAGTACTACCCCAACTACTCTCAACCTCGAAAAAGCAATCCCAACTATTGTTTTTCGGGGTACCATACGATACGGTAAACAGCTGATCGGATTCCGTTCTGCCGGAAACGTGGTAGTAAGAGTACTCCACGCCGCCGATCTTAGCTTTTTGCATTTGTGCACCGTAACGAGAGGACGCGGGCTGACCGTTACTACCGTAGCTGTTGTAGTAGAAGTTGGAGGTTCCGGAATACTCCACAAAGGTAGCGGTGATCGCGACATCGGAGCTGCCCATGGTGAACTTGTTGTTCGAAACGGAAACGCCGCCGCTGGTGACAGACCAAGAGCTGAACGAACCGGTATCTTCTTTAGGAGTTAAGGTGACCTGCTGTCCCTCATAAGCCTCGGTAACGCTTGCGGTCGCCGTACCCAGAGCGTTGTTGTTCGATACAACAGTGACCTTATGCGTCGGCTTCTTGGTGAAGTATGCGTCGACTTTGATCGAACCGTCGTTCTCGCTCGAAAACTTGGAGCCGTCGGTATTCAGCTTAATATATTTGGTAGTTGTTGATTCATCGGTAGTACCGTCAGCGTAAGTAACTACGATCTTATTAAAATCATATCCGGCTTTCTCAGCAGCTCTGACATAGAGTGTGTTGCCGGTTGTGTAATTGCCTGTGGTACTGGTTGTATTAGATGATGTACCGCAATATACTGTACCACCTACATTGGGAGATGCAGTTCTCGTGATCGTATTACCGGTCTTAGGACTAAAGATCGCATTAACTGTTACGTCCTCACCGGGCATGGTGAAGGTGCGAGAAGAACCTGAACCGCTCAGTATTGTAGAAGGACTGGTAGAGATTGACCCAAAGGTATAACCCTTATTTGCTGCAATGTTGCTGACGGTGATCGTGTCGCCCATCTTCACACCGGTAGTCGTGCTGAGAGTGAAATCGCCGTTTGCGTGTGTACCCTTGTTAACCGACAGACTCTTCAACGCAAAATTCGCGGTAACGGTATAGGTACCGCTGGATTCTGTCGTGATGGTGGTAGTGGCATTCGTAGTAGACTCGCCGGTGATACCGTCGCCGAACGTCCAACCGGTGAATTCATAACCGTAAGCAGGAGTAGCGGTAATAGTAGTAGGTGTAGATTCGCCAACCTCAGTGCCGGAAGCAGGGGTAACAGTACCGCTGCCGGAGGTGTTAAATGTAACCGCATGCTTGGTTTCGGGTTCATTTACAGTAAGTGTATCTGTATCAGCTACATAATATACACCGCCGTCAGTCAAAACTGTCTTGAGAGTATGGGTGCCTGCTGTTAAAGATGATACATCTAATGCTGTGGTAACATAACTGGTTGACGACTGATAAGTTTTACCGACTTTGGTACCGTCAATATAATACTGGAACGAAAGGTTACTACCGATAGCCGATGTTACCTTTGAAGTTTTAGTTTCGACATTGATGGTAGAAGTGCCTTGATCAAAGGCAGCGATTGATTTAGTATCAGCGGTGGTAGCATTTGTTTTAGCTCCTCCACCGATATAATAAGCACCGGCGCCGTCAGTAGATATTTTCGTGTTACAGTCGGTACCTGCCCAGCTGTTTTTAGCAGTAATCTTTGTATATCCGTTAGTTATATCAGTTTTATTTACTTCTATATAACCGACTTTTATTGCAACACGATGTGCTTCTTTCATGTTCGAATCATCTTTTGCAAGATAAATCGGATTATCTTTGCCGGTATCATATTGCGGCTTAATGTATAACATGACTGAAGTGTCGGAAAGTACGCCTGAAGGAGCAGCTTTTAAATCAGAATAAGCAGACCATGATCCAGCGTTGCTTGCAACGACAAATTTTCTATTAGAGCCTCTTGTCTTATACTTAATATCTGTCCAGCTAGAAGCGTATTTTGCTATAACCCAACTAGTTGCTACACTGCTGGGCAAGAAACTCAGAACGGTATCGCCCTTGATATTTGACTCGTACAGCAAGTCATCTGTAGAATAATGGTTAGCCGCTACGTTACCCGGAGAGCTAAAATCATAATACATCTGTGTTAGATTTGAAGTACCATCGATAGTAACAGTAGCTGTGCTAATGCCTTCCGTGCTTGCAGTGCCGCTCGGAGCTGTGGTAGGAGTAGTACCGCCGCCGGGAACAGAACTATCAAATGAGATTTTAGAACCATCACTATTGATAGTAACGGTATATGTACCGGTTTCTCCATTCCAAAGAAAAGTCTGATTAGTCTGTGATAAAGTTTTATTTGAAGTAGAAGAATCTACTTTTCTGTCAGAATCAGAGGAACTTGCAGCGCCATAATCCAAAGAGTTATGTCTGAGACGGAAGTCGCCATTCTTTGTAAGCTGGATAGAGATGCTGTAGCCGCCTGTGACTGCGGATAACTTCACCGCGTCACGCTCGCTCCAGTCATTTCCGCCGGCAACATTACCAACGATATACCAATCACTGGCAGCGGTGGTATCTGCTACATCAACATTAGCGCTAACGGCAGCTAAATCGTCCTTCATATTACGGACGACCTCATTCGGTATAAAATCTGGAACCGCTGCGTCAGGCGAATCATCCTCAGAGGGGATCGCAGACTCAGCGATAGCACTGCCCTCGGACGCTGCATCAGCGATAGCGTCGGTTTTCGCGGCGTTATCCTTGATGTAAGCGGCAAAGGTGTTCAGCATAGAGCCTGTCGCGATAGAGCTGACGAGCATAATAACGCTCAGGATCAGCGCGACCGTGCGCTTGCTGAGGTGCATCGCAGGAGTTTTCATTCGGTCGATCTTATTTTTCATGTAAAGATTCCTCCCTTTCGTTACGTTCGTGTGACCCGTAGTAATGAAGAACTAAGAAATAAGAAAGAAGAAATAACTTTGATAAACAAAGCGTGTTCTTTCTGTGCGTGTGATGCGGACGGGAATAAGGAAATGAAAGAAATGGTATCTCGCTTGACATTGGTCAAGCTCGATCAATTGATGCAATTCCTCAGTCCCCGGACACGCGTGTCCGGGGACAGCTCCTTTTACCAAAAGGAGCCTTCTTTCATTTGTCAAATGTCGGTGGGAACTGACCATAAGGCTTTGGGATCAGGTGATCGGTTGAGATTGCCACGTCGTCGTCGCTCGCCGTACTCGCCGAGAGCAGTCAAGTATGTCTCCTCTCGTGCTCGCGTGGCGGCTCCTCCTCTCCCCAAAAAGCAGTGCTTTTCGGGGTCCCCGGTAGGACTTCGCAATGACAATCTGTAATCGGTTGAGATTGCAACGGGTTGACACGAGTGTCAAAGCCCCTCGCAATGACGATTTAAAACCTGATTCTGTTAAATTTACCACTTTTGTGCAGATTACACAAATTTTGGCAGTTAAGCCTTCTCGCCGGACATCGCTTCACGTTGCACGATGAGCTCTTCAACTCAGGGTACCGTAACAGCTTAAAATGTACTTGCTTGTGTGTGAAAAGAGGCTGAAACCAAAGGATCCAAGCGACTTTTCACGGATTTCGCGTTTGTTTTATGCAGCATATATGCGGCATATATGCTGCATACGATGCATACGCGATTTTCTGTCGTAACAGTCAAATAAGAGAACGCGCTTTTGTGCATATTGCACAAAATGACGATTTTATGTACGGGCTTTTAGACCGATAAAAACTAGTCATTTTGATGCGTTTTTGCCGCAAAAGGACAGAATTACCCTTATCATCCTATTATTGATATTAGCATTATATCAAATCAAGGTCAAATAGTCAATAAATTGTTACATGTTTTTAAATTAAATTTTACTTTTTGTGCAAGTCGTACAGATAATTGTGGGATGATTCGTATAATACAACAATATATGGTGGTTTCCCCTATTCTGACTGTATTTTGCTGCGAAAAACAAAACCGCTCCCAAAAGGGAGCTTTTGTCAGAGGATATCCTGCCATTCTCGGCGGTTGTAGAGGACGCGCGTGATGATCACATGCTCTTCCTCTACATGATAGAATATGTAATAGTTTTTTATCAGGAGCTTTCTGATCCCTTGAGAATGAAACGGTTCATCCTTTTCTAACGGTGCACGCATGGGGTAAGTTTCAAGAGAATCGATTGCATCCAAAATAGAATCCTTCATATTGGCGGCAATACGCGGCTCATTGAACGATGTAGTAATGTATTCAAAGATGTTCGCGACATCTTCCAGCGCCAAAGCCGAAATCAAAACTTGGTATTTCACTCTATCCCATACTCCTTCGCCAACCTCTTAACCGCATCTTTCGCAGGAACGGGAGTCCTCACCTTTTCATCGGCAAGTCCTTCATCCAACAAGCGGTAGAGCTCCGCCTTGGGACCGGATAGACGTTCGTAGTCGGCGTTGGAGAGCACGACAAGATCACCCGCGCCATTCTTGGTGATATAGACGGGCTCGCCTGTCTTGTGGCAGAATTCGGAGATCTCGTTATAATGATTGCGTAAATCTGAGCTGGGTCTTATCATAGCCATAAAAACACCTCATATCAATATTATATCGTTATTATATCAAAATATTGATATATTGTCAAGGAAATAAAGCTCCCTTCGTGAGGGAGCTTTGATAAATGTTTGCTACATTGCGTTCTTGGAGCGCTGTTGCATGGGAGTTGTACGCCAAATCACAGATTTGGACAACTCCTCATCAGTCCGAAGTATACGGTAAAAGAGCCAGCTGGCGCGCACGCTTGATGGCGGTGGTCAGGTCGCGCTGATGCGCGGCGCAGGTACCGGTAACGCGGCGGGGCAGGATCTTAGCACGCTCGGACATATAGCGGCGCAGACGAGCGATATCTTTGTAATCGATATGCTCAACCTTATCTACACAGAAACCGCATACCTTACGGCGGCGTCTGTTACCCATAGGTCTATCAGCCATGTTGGGTTCTCCTTTCGTAATTTAGAGATTGTAGGGACATATGACGTCCACGGGAGGAGCAAGCCCCTCCCCTACAGTTATAAATCAAAACGGTAAATCGTCATCCAAAGGCATTGCTTGGAAATCGTCGGCGGAGCCTGCGGAATACGCGGCAGGCTGCTGCGGCGCTGCGGGAGCTACCTGAGAGCCGCCGTACGTATTGGCGCGGGGAGCCTGTGAATATCCGCCGCCATAGGTGCCGGAGGTATCACGGCGCTCACCGGTGAAGCTGACGTTATCAGCTACGACCTCGATCGCGGTGCGGTTCTGTCCGTCCTTTGTCTGATACTGACGGGACTGGAGCTGACCGTCTACGGCGATGAGAGAGCCCTTGGAAAAATTACGGCATACAAATTCCGCCGAGCTGCGCCACGCGACGATATCAAAGAAATCCGCCTGACGCTGCTCACCCGCTTTGACGTAGTTGCGATCGACCGCAATACGGAAAGAGGTGACGGAGATGCCTGTGTTAGTTGTCTTCAACTCAGGGTCAGCGACTAAGCGACCCATCAAAATTACTCTGTTAATCATAAAGAAATCCTTTCGTTCCGGCTTATTCAGCCGCCATCACACATTATTCGTTCCATTATTCTGCAGCGGGAGCTTCCTCGGCGGGAGCTTCTGCAGGAGCCTCAGCGGCTTCTTCCTTCTTGGGTTCTTCTTCCTTCTTAGCAGGAATCTCGGAACCCTCGGGCTTGCGGATGATCAATGAGCGGATAACGCCGTCTGTGATCTTATAGATACGATCCAGCTCAGCGGGGAACTCAGCTTCACTCTCGAAGTTCATCAGCACATAGTAGCCCTCAGCCTCTTTGTTGATCAGATAAGCCAGCTTGCGCTTGCCCCATTCGTCAACACTCTGCAGAGTAGCGTGCTTCTCGATGAGAGCCTTGAACTTCTCGATGAGAGCCTGGATGCCATCCTCGCCCTGCTTCATTGAAAATACCATTACGGTCTCGTAATTAGCCTTCAATGCCATGTTTACACCTCCTTATGGACTATTGGCGCCGTACCGATCGATACGGCACAAGGTTATTTGGTTATGGGCATACTTGCACACATAACATGAGTTATTATATAGGAAATATCTCGAAATGTCAAGGGCACGCGTGCCTTTTTTGTCGCGGCACTTTTTCTGTAGGCACATGTGCCCATTTTCTTATTTATTAGGTTGAGATTGCCACAGCCCCCGTTGGGGACTTCGCAATGACGATATATATTTGAAATCACCACGGACTAAAGCCCTCGCAATGGCGTTTTATATGGAAAAGCCCAGACCCGATATTGCGGTGGCGGTGGTGGTGATGATGAAGGCGGTGGGGTCGGCATTGATAACGGCGGTGTTGACCCGATAAGCGTCATGCGGTCGGACAGCACAGAGGATCACACCCTTGGGCATGTGACTGTAGCCGCCCTGTGCGGAAAGGACGGTCACTCCTCGATTCACCCTGCCGGTAAGCTCAGCGGTGACTTCATCGGGTAAGGCGGTGATAATGATCAACAGCTTGCCGTTATCGCGCGACAGCCCAAACACCACCGCGTCGATCAGCTTGGACGAGGTGAAGATCGCGATCACGGCATAGAGGGCGTTCTCCAGACTGCCGTAGACGATCGCCGACAGTGCGACAACGACCGCATCGGACAGCAGCACGATACTGCCAATGCTGAGATACGGAAAACGGCGGTTCAAATTGCGGGCAATGATATCGGTGCCGCCGGTACTGCCGCCGCGCAGGAAGATCAATCCGAGACCCGTACCCGATAAGATACCGCCGAAGATGGCGACGATGATCCTGTCGCCTTGATAAACGATATTGAGTAGAGAGAACAGGTCGATCATCAAGGAAACGGCGCCTGTGATAATCGTCGTGCGGATGATGAAGCGCCAACCGCTCTCGATCGCACCCCATATCAATAAAGGGATGTTGAGTAACAGTGCAGTGGTGCCGATCGGGAGATCAAGCAAATGATTCAGCATCGTCGCAAGACCCGTAACCCCGCCGGGTGCGATCTCATTGGGCGCGGTAAAAAAAGAGACCGACAGAGCGTAGACGGCGGCGCCGAGGATCATCACAAGATAATCCGCGGCATAGCGCCTGCACAGGTGAATTGCTCTGTCGGTTAAGTTCATGGTATCACGCCTTCGTTGTGCTAATAATGTGCTTAGCAACCCTCAGGCGCTTCGCGCCGGCTTCCTCGCCGGAAACGGCTCCCCCCTTGTCCTTCGGACATTCCCCCAATGGGGGTACCTTAGGAAAGGGAGCCTGAGTTTATTATCAGCGTGAAAAGTTGATTTATGCGTTCCTGCCTGCCTTTAAGGTACAGCCAGCCGAATAACGCCTCCATACCGGTGGCGGCATGATAGTCGGAGAGCGTCGAATGCTTGGACGCGGAGTTGACCTTGGCGTTTCTGCCGCGTTTATATACCTCGACCTCTTCCTCACTCAAATGCGCCATGAGCTGCTTCATGAAAACCGCCTGACTCTTGCAATTGACCAGATCGACCTTCATCTTGTTCAGCTCGCCGACATGGGCGGCGCTGTGGGTCACGAGGTACTCGCGCACCAAAAGATCGTAGACGCCGTCGCCGATGAACGCGAGGTTCAGCGTCGGAATTGAATTGATCGTTTTATCATCCATCTTCATCACTCTATTCAAAATAGTCATTGCGAAGGGCGCAATCGCTAAGGTTGAGATTGCCACGCCGGAACAAGATTCCTCCTCGCAATGACAATCTGAAATGCGCCCCGAACACACGCGTTCGAACTTCGCAAAGACATTTTATTCAACAAAATCAAATTCGAGATCATAGATCGAGACGGTGTCGCCCTCCTGACAGCCTGCCTCGCGCAGCTTGTCGATCACGCCCGACTTTTGGAGCAGGCGTTCGAAGTAAGACAATCCGTCATAGTCGTCGAAGTTGACGCCGCGCAGGATCCGCAGCAGCCACTTACCCTCGACCATATAGACGCCATCCTGTACGGTGATCTTGACCTCGCCGAATTGCTCTTCATCCGGCTCGGGCATCGGCTCAGGCTCATACACCTTGATCGGCGGGAGCTTGCTGAGTTCTTCGATGATCTGATTCAACAGCGGATCGACGTCGTAGCGGATCGCCGCCATGATCGGGAAGAATTGATAGCCCTGCTCCTCGACCCATGCTTTAAACTCCGCGATCTGTTCATCGGTCGCGAGATCGCATTTGTTGCCGACCACCAGCATCGGACGTTCGGCAAGCTCGGGGTTGAACTTTTTAAGCTCCTCATTAATGATGCGGAAATCCTCTTTCGGATCACGCGCTTCACTGCCCGACACATCGACGATATGCACGAGCAGACGACAGCGCTCCACATGGCGCAGGAACTGGTGACCCAAACCTGTACCGTCGGCGGCGCCCTCGATCAGACCGGGGATATCCGCCATCACGAACGATACGCCGTCTCCCATCGACACCACGCCGAGGGTGGGGTTGATGGTGGTGAAATGGTAGTTGGCGATCTGCGGCTTTGCCTGAGAAACGACCGAGATCAAGGTCGATTTGCCGACGTTGGGATAACCGACCAGACCAACGTCCGCCAAGAGCTTTAATTCCAGTGTGACCTCGAATTCCTCACCGGGCAGACCGGGCTTTGCAAAGCGCGGGGTCTGGCGCGTCGGGGTAGCAAAATGCTTGTTGCCCCAGCCGCCTTTACCGCCCTTGGCGACGATCACAGGCTCTTTTGTGGAGAGATCCGCCATGATACGACCTGTCTGAGCATCCTTGACCAATGTGCCGACAGGAACCTTGACGATCAGATCATCCGCCGCTTTTCCGTACTTTCTTCCGCCGGAACCATTAGCGCCCTTTTTCGCTTCAAACTTACGCTTATAGCGGAAATCGGCAAGAGTGGAAAGGTTGGAATCAGCGACGAAGATCACGTCGCCTCCCTTTCCCCCATCGCCGCCGTCGGGACCGCCGGAGGCTACATATTTTTCACGGTGAAACGCAACGGCGCCATCGCCGCCGTCACCTGCTTTAATCAATATTTTGGCTTTATCTACAAACATGATGATACCTCGATTGAGATCAGTGATTAGAAATTAGTGATTAGTGATCAGTGATCAGAAATAATCATACAAAACGGGTGCGGGCAGAGCCCGCCGACAACTGTTCACTGTTCACTGATAACTGTTCACTAAAAATAACAAAGGGCGGTATTTGAACCGCCCCAAAAGTCATTACTGCTCGACAGGATAAACGCTGGCGCGCTTTCTGTCTTTGCCCATACGCTCAAAGCGTACAACGCCGTCAACCTTAGCGAAGAGGGAATCATCGGAACCGCGGCCAACATTGTTACCGGGGTGGATGTGTGTACCTCTCTGCTTAACGAGGATATTGCCGGCTAATACGAACTGACCGTCAGCACGCTTCACGCCAAGGCGCTTAGACTCACTGTCACGACCGTTCTTGGTTGAACCCATACCTTTTTTATGAGCGAACAACTGCAGATTTATTTTAAGCATTACCTTACACCTCCGAATTTCTAACTTTCAAATACTTTGGATAGTCCTTCGCGATCTCGCGAAGATGAAGCTCTAAGCCGTCGAAAAGAACGCGGCATTGTTCAGCTTCCTGTTCAGTCTTAACTTTCAGGTACATATTGCCGTCCTTGTTCAAAAGAACAGGTTTCAATCCGATCACCTCGGTGACAGCGTTAGCTGTCATATACGCGGCGCTTGACACAGCCGCGCATAAGATCTCGGGACCCTCGGGATTCATTTCCGAATGTCCTTGGATATGGAAGCCTCGGATAGGATCAGTACCGAAAAATTCGACTTTGATCATCAGGCGTTGATCGCCTTGATTTCAACCTTAGTGTAAGGCTGACGGTGACCCATCTTACGCTTCTCACCCTTCTTGGGCTTGTAAGTGGATACATAGATCTTCTTCGCCTTATCGGTCTTGATGACCTTAGCGGAAACCTTTGCGCCGTCAACATAAGGTGTGCCGGCCTTGATACCGTCGTCGGTAGAAACAGCGACAACGTCAAACTCTACGGTAGCGTCATTCTCTGCGTCGAGCTTCTCGATGTAGATCACGTCGCCCTCGCTGACCTTGTACTGCTTACCGCCGGTCTCGATTACTGCGAACATTTTATCATTCCTTTTACTTAGACTCGCTACTCTTGGGTGGCAACGAAATTGTTTAAATAGTATAAACAATTTTACGCGCACTTAATAAACCCACAGTATGCGGCTTATATACTATATCATAAAGGGTTTTCGATGTCAAGCTTTTTATCTCAAACTTTGATTGTGTCATTGCAACCCTCCGGCACTTCGTGCCACCTCTCCGGTGTATGGATTCTGTAACCCAAAACAAGTTTCGGACAGAATCTCACCTTAGGAAAGGGAGGTTATTTAGGAGGATAGAATACTTAATCGTTCTGGATATGATACGCCTTTAAGGTGTTCTGCATCAGCATGGCGATGGTCATGGGGCCTACGCCGCCGGGTACGGGTGTGATGAAGGAGCATTTTTCTTTTACGGAATCAAAATCGACGTCACCGCAGAGCTTACCGTTCTCATCACGGTTCATGCCGACGTCGATGACGACAGCGCCGTCCTTTACCATATCGGCGGTAACAAACTTCGCTCTGCCGACCGCGGCGACGAGGATATCGGCTTCTTTCGTGAAGGATGAAAGATCCTTGGTACGGCTGTGGGTCATGGTCACAGTACCGTTCTCATGAAGCAGGAGCATAGCCATCGGCTTGCCGACGATGTTGCTTCTGCCGATCACGACGCAGTTCTTTCCCTCGACCGCGATATCATAGTAATGGAGCATTTCCATCACGCCCGCGGGAGTACAGGGCAGGAAATCATAGTCGCCGATCATGATCTTGCCGACATTATAGGACGAGAACGCGTCAACATCCTTTGCGACGGAGATCGCGGCGATGACCGCCTTATCGTCGATATGCTTCGGAACAGGAAGCTGACAGAGGATGCCGTTAACGTCGTCACGCTCGTTCAGCTCCTCGATCAAAGCGATCAGCTCTTCCTGCGTTGTTGTGGCAGGCAGAGCGTATTCGAGCGAACGGAAGCCGACATACTCGCATGCCTTCTTCTTGTTGTTGACATACACGCGGGACGCGGGATCGTCGCCGACGATGATTACCGCGAGGGTGATCTCCTTGCCGTCCGCTTTGATAGCGGCGACCTCGTCTCGGATCCTGTCCTTTACGCTTTGTGATACTAATTTACCATCGATCAACTGTGCCATATGATTAACCTCTTTTCTTGGATTTTTTATGTTGCTTCGGAAAAGTTCTCCCTCTCATGCCGTCGTCCTTTTTACGGTTGACGATCAAGAGGATGATACCGACGATCACCAGCACCGCGGACAGCGCCTGAGAAACGCGGATATCATAGCCGAACACTTGAAACGGCAGATACAAACTGTCGGTGCGCAGTCCTTCAACCAAGGTGCGCTCTAAGCCGTACCATACCAGATACAGATAGAACACCTGTCCGTGATATTTCTGGAATTTGCGGTTGAAGATGAACAGGAACAAAAATCCCAGCGCACACCAAACCGATTCGTATAAAAAGCAGGGATGCACCCCTACCCCGCCGGTATTCTCACTGACCATGCGGAACACATTGTCTGTCGGTGTGCCGAAGGCTTCCTGATTGAAGAAGTTGCCCCAGCGGCCGATCGCCTGACCGATCAAGAAGCTGGTCATCGTGATATCCAATATCGGCAAAAACTTCATCTTGCGGATCTTCGCCATGATCAGACCGCCGACCAACGCGCCGATGATCGAGCCGTAGATCGCGATACCGCCGTCGCGGATATCAAGGATCTCGCCCGGATGCGCCGAGAAATAATCCCATTTGAAAATGACATAATAGGCACGCGCGCCGATGATGGAGGTGATGATACCGACGATCACGCAGTCGATCAGTTTATTGCGGTCAACGTCATAGCGATGCGCGTTGACATACGCATACGTTACCGCCAACAACAGACCGGTCGCGATCAGAATGCCGTACCAGTATACGTTGAACGAGCCTATCGAAAAGGCTACACGATTGATGGGCAGGTCGTTGATCCCCAGCCCGGGAAAAGATACATGAAACATGGATATACCTCTAATGAAACTTGCGATTCAGGAAACATCTGTATGTTCCCTCAAAATGATTATATAAACTATCAATCATCATGATTCTTTAGCCGTATTGATCGATGCGATCAAAATCCGTTTGATCTCAATACAATCACGCAGAAGAGAATTAGACATGTTCTCATCAAGATAATCCGATCTATGAAGAACGTGGAGCCAATACTCTGTTTCAGCTGTTTCCTTTAACGCGATATGAAGCTTAGCGATAAAATCAGCTTTACTGTTACCATACTGAGCTTCATTGATATTTGCGCCTATAGAGGTCCCGCTCCTCAAAACCTGTTTTGATAAAACGGATTCATGTTGTGTTTTAGATAAATAACGATGGAGCTTAACGATTCGCGCTCCAAAGTCTATTGATTTTTCGATCAAAATATTCTTTTTCATAAGCTCTCCGAATCACACCACAATCATTATTCATTCTTCAATCTTCAGTTTTCAGTATTCAGTTAGAAAACCCTGTCTGACGAACTTAAGATTGAAGACTGAAAACTGAAAAAATAATAATACAAAGCAAAAACCCTGCCGACTAAATCGACAGGGTTTTTGCTTTGGTGCGAGTGACGGGACTTGAACCCGTACGTCAAAGACACACGCCCCTCAAACGTGCCTGTCTGCCTATTCCAGCACACTCGCATATCGAACAGTCGAATTATAGCATTATTCTTTGCAAATGTCAATACACTAATTTTATAAATCATTAATTTTCATTATGTTGCTTCAAACGATTTGACATATTGACTAAAAAATATTGATAAATCTTTTCATTTATGCTAAGATAATATGAAGTGTAAAAGACAGGCAAAGGAGGCATCATATGAACCTCAAGAGAATCATCGACGTGGCGATGGGTCGCGAGAAAGCCGACCTCGTCCTCAAAGGCGCGAGCGTACTGAATGTCTTTACCGAACAGCTCGAGCACAAGGACGTCGCGATCTGCGACGGGATCATCGCGGGATTGGGTCTTTATGACGGCGTAGAAGAAGTCGACGTCAGCGGCAAGATCATCGTGCCGGGCTTTATGGACGCGCATATGCACCTCGAGAGCACCCTGCTGACTCCTGCTCAATTCGAGCGCGGCTCTCTCCCCTGCGGCACGACCGCGGTGATGGCGGATCCGCATGAGATCGCCAATGTCGCCGGCACCGAGGGTCTCGACTATATCATGCGGCTGTGCGAAGATCTCGACATGCACATCTATTTCAACCTGCCCTCCTGTGTACCTGCTTCACCGCTCGAAGAAAGCGGCGAGACGCTCGAAGCCGAGGATCTTAAGCCGTATTATCAGCGTGAAAATGTCTTAGGTCTTGCCGAGATGATGAACTCCGTCGGCGTGTGTGAGGGTGAAGAACCACTGCTTAAGAAGCTCTCGGACGCGAAGGAATTCGGCGGGATCATCGACGGTCACGCGCCGTTCCTCGGCGGCAAGGATCTCAATGCCTATGTCGCGGCGGGCGTCAGATCCGATCATGAGTGCACCGACGCGCAGGAAGCGCTCGATAAGCTCGCCCGCGGACAGTGGATCATGGTGCGCGAGGGCACGGCGGCAAAGAACCTCAACGCCCTGCTCCCCATCTGCAAGCCGCCCTACTGCAACAGGGCGATGCTGTGCACCGATGACCGACATCCCGAGGATCTGCTCAGAGAGGGGCATCTGGACGCGATCATCCGCAAGGCGGTAGACAAGGGCGTCAAGCCCGCCCACGCGATACAAATGTGCACCATCAACACGGCGACCTACTTCGGCTTGAAGGATTACGGCGCGATCGCACCGGGCTATCACGCGGATATCGTCGTACTGAGCGACTTCATCGACTTTGCGGTCGAACAGGTCTACATCGACGGCAAGGCTGTCGCCAAAAACGGCGCTGTTATCAACAATAACGTCAAGCCGTTGCCTGACTGCGACAAAATCCTGCATTCCTTCCATATGCAGGCAGTTAACGCCGACAAGCTGCAACTGCCGATCAAAGAACGTCAGCGCGTCATCGGCTTAAAGAAGCATGAACTTTTGACGGATGAGATCATCATCCAGCCGACGGATATCGCCATCCGCAACAACGGCATTGATATTGACCGCGATATATTGAAGGCGGCGGTATTCGAGCGGCATCACAACACGGGGCATATTGGCATCGGCTTTGTCAGCGGCTACGGTATCAAGCGCGGCGCGATCGCTACCAGTGTCGCGCACGATTCGCACAATCTGATCGCGGTCGGATGCAGCGACGAGGATATCGCGACAGCGGCGGATGCCGTGCGCGAGATGGGCGGCGGCATGGTCGTGGTCGATCAGGGAACAGTCATCGAATCCCTCCCCCTCCCCATCGCCGGTTTGATGAGCGATCTTTCGATCGAAGAGGTGGAGAGCCGCGTCAACAGGCTCAAGGAAGCCGCGACCGCGTTAGGCGCGTCCGCCGACATCGACCCCTTTATGACCCTTTCGTTCGTGAGCCTGCCCGTCATCCCGGTCATTCGGCTCAACGGCAAGGGTTTGATCAATGTGAACAGACAGGAGATCGTGGAAGCGACCTTCTGATTACAGGTTATAATTTAGTTGACGAGATAAATCTTTAACAGCAACCCTCCGTCACTTCGTGACACCTCTCCGGTGTATGGATTCTGTAACCCAAAACAAGTTTCGGACAGAATCTCACCTTAGAAAAGGGAGGCTGAGTTACTGCTTTAATAAACCATGAGGAGATCAATCAAATGAACTACGATATCATTATTATCGGCGCGGGTCCGGGAGGCATTTTCTCGGCATATGAACTGGCGACCAAGCGCCCTGATTTAAAGATCGCCGTATTTGAGACCGGTAACGCACTCGAAAAGCGCAAATGCCCCATCGACGGCGACAAAGTCAAATCCTGCATCAAATGCAAGACCTGCGCGATCATGTCCGGCTTCGGCGGCGCGGGCGCGTTCTCGGACGGCAAGTACAACATCACCAATGATTTCGGCGGCACGATGCACGAATACATCGGGCGCGATAAAGCGCTCGAGCTGATGCGTTATGTCGACAAGATCAATGTCGAGAACGGCGGTGAAGCGACCAAGCTCTATTCCACGGCAGGCACCGACTTCAAGAAGATCTGTACCCAGAATCGGCTCAAGCTGCTCGACGCGTCCGTCCGTCACCTCGGCACGGACATCAACTACATCGTGCTGGGCAACATCTACGACAAGATCTGTGACATCGTTGATTTCCACTTCAACACGCCCATCGAGCATATCGAGATCATCGACGGCGGCTACCGCGTCCATCATAAAAACGGCTCAGACGACTGCAAGGACTGCATCGTATCCGTCGGACGCTCCGGCTCAAAGTGGATGGAAAAGATCTGTGAGGAGCTCGACATCGACACCAAGTCCAACCGCGTCGATATCGGCGTGCGCGTGGAGCTGCCCGCGGTCATCTTCTCCCATTTGACCGATGAACTGTACGAGAGCAAGATCGTGTACCGCACCCAAAAATTCGAGGACAACGTCCGCACCTTCTGCATGAACCCCAACGGCATCGTCGTCAATGAGAACACCAACGGTATCGTCACCGTCAACGGCCACAGCTTTGAGGATCCGTCCAAAAAGACGGAGAATACCAACTTTGCGCTGCTGGTCAGCAAGCATTTTTCGGAGCCGTTCGAGGACAGCAACGGCTACGGTGAGAGCATCGCGATGCTGAGCAATATGCTCGGCGGCGGCGTGATCGTACAACGCTTCGGCGATCTGGAACGCGGCAGACGCTCCAACCATAACCGTATCGCGGAGAGCACCGTACGCCCGACCCTGCAGGCGACGCCGGGCGATTTGAGCCTGGTACTGCCCAAGCGTATTCTCGACGACATCATCGAGATGATCTACGCGCTTGACAAGATCGCGCCCGGTACGGCGAATGACGACACCCTGCTTTACGGCGTGGAGGTCAAGTTCTACAACATGGAGGTCGCGCTCGATGAAAACCTGATGACCAAGTACGAGGGACTGTATGTCATCGGCGACGGCTCGGGCGTCACCCATTCCCTCTCCCACGCTTCCGCCAGCGGCGTGTATGTCGCGCAGAAGATCTTGGAAAAAGCCGGATCGTAAACACGGTGTCGGTCGCGATCAAGAACTAAAAGTCGCGCGCGACCTCGCAATGACTGAAATGAAGAAACACCCCTTTGTCACAATGACAAAGGGGTGTCGTTATTTATGTTATTAGTATCTGTATCGACGTCTTGAGCTCTCGCGCTCTCTTTGTTTTTTCTTAGCGCTTGAGATCACGACAAGCACAATGATCAGTACAAGGATCAATATCGCGACGATCGCGATCAGGATAAAGTTCTTTTTGAACCAATCGCCGAGATTCTTCCAAAAGACCTTCGCTTTATCAAGCGCGATATCCTTGGAAGCGACCGCCTCAGTCGTGCCGACATTCATGTCATCATACTTAACGGTGACCGTGCCGACAGACTGTCCTTTGGTAACAGGAGCATCGATGCTATCGTTACATTCGACCTCTACCTTGACCAAGGACTGATCGTAGTTCTTGGGCAGCAGTGCCGTCAACTCGCCCTGCGGCATCAGGCTCACCTTATCGTCACCTTTACCGTAGTTGACATGAACAGTCTTGACGACCTCAGATGCGCTGTATACGGTACGCTGCGCCATATTCTCAAAGACCCAGTCATAGAGATCACAGGAATCGAGCATCGCGTAGTTGATATCCTCTTCGAAGGAATAATCAGCGCCTAAGCAAACGATCAAATAGGTCAAGCCGTCCTTGGAGCCGGTCGTCACCAGACATTTGCCCGCTTCATCCGTATAACCCGTCTTGATACCTTTGACGTTGGGATAATAATACTTAGCGGTATCGGCGTTGTTGATCATCATGTAGTTGGTGTTGGTGATCGGCTGATCAAAACGCTCGGGTGTATAGCTGACAGTACCGGTGATCGTCATAAAGTCCGGCTTGGAGATCGCGTATTTTGCGATCGTTGCCAGATCCTTGGCGGTAGTATAATGGTTCGGATCATGCAGACCGTGGGGATTCACAAAGTTCGTGCCTGTGCATCCGAGCTCTTTTGCTTTTGCATTCATCTTCTCAACAAAAGCAGAAATATTTCCGCCGCCGACATAGTCCGCGAGCACCAGCGCCGCGTCGTTACCCGAGGGCAGCATCATGCCGTACAGCAGATCGCGGATGGAATACTTTTCGCCGACGTGCTTGGAGAGTCCCATCACCGTGCTCTCGGGATCGAGATCCTTGAACACCGCTTCATTGATGTCGACCATCGTGTTATCAAAGTCCTCCACATTGTCGGCAACGATCGCATAGGTCATGATCTTGGTCGTAGATGCGGGATACATCTTTTCCGTGGAACTCTTATCGAGGATCACTGCACCGGTATCCAGATTTTCGAGATAGACTGCCTTGGATTTGGTTGCGACATTACAGCCGTAATCGACCGCCGATGCAGAGATCATGGTCGCGCAGATGACGATCAAAACCATCATCAAACATACTACTCGTTTCATTTTGAACCCCCAAAGATTTGATTCAAGCAAATTCACATATCATACTATGCAGATTGCATTTTACTTTTTCGCTTTGATGCGCTTTTCTTCACCGTTGAACAATCGTTTCAGGTTATCCTTATGGCGGAAAATAACGATTGCGCCGACCAAAAAGGCACAGGCGGTAGAGATCAGCACAAAGCGGAATCTCAACTCATTCTCCGTCACAAGCGCCGGAAGATAATCACAGAAATAGGTGATGATCAAGGTATACACGGGATAGAGCATCGCGCAGGCGATCGAACCCAATGATACCAGCTTCGTGATAAAGAAGATGATCAGGAAGGTACCGAGGATCATCAGGAATACGCGCCAGTCAACGACCAACATCAAGGCATTCGCCGTGACAACGCTCTTGCCGCCCTTGAAGCCGTAGAAGATCGGGAACGAATGTCCGAGGATCACGAACAGACCCGCAAGATACCGTCCGTACTTGACATACTCGATGGGAGAAACATCATTGGTGACCGTCAATGTCGAGAACAGCCACCAGCCGATCAGAACGGCAACAATGCCCTTGAGATAGTCAAAAACGATCGTCGCGATAGCCGGACCCTTGCCGACAGAGCGCAGGACGTTGGTGAAGCCCGCATTCCCCGAACCCATGGTGCGGATATCCTTACCTGTTTTCAGTTTGGTGATCATGATCGCGGGATTCAGGCTGCCGAGCAGATACGCGATGATGATCGTCGCCAGCGTACGAATAATCAAATCAACTGTCATTTGTTATTCCTCTCCCTTATGATAAATCTGATGGGTGTACCGCTGAAATCAAACGCCTCGCGCAGGCGATTCTCCAGATAACGCTGGTAGGAGAAGTGAAACAGCTCCGCGTCATTGCAGAAGAAGATGAAGGTTGGCGGTTTGACGGATACCTGCGTCATGTAGAAGATCTTCAGGCGTCTGCCCTTATCCGTCGGCGGCTGTACACGCGCCGTAGCGGTCGCCAGTACATCGTTCAAAAGTCCGGTGGTGATCCGCATGGCGGAGGTATTGGTAACATGAACGATGTTCTCAAAGAGATTATCAAGCCTTTGCCCTGTCTTGGCGGAGATAAACACCGCGGGCGCATAGCTCATAAAGGCAAAATCACGCTCAATATCCTTGCGGAAATTCGGCATAGTACTGTTATCCTTATCGATCGCGTCCCACTTGTTGACCGCGATGATACACGCCTTGCCCGCTTCGAGCGCGAGTCCCGCGACCTTGGTATCCTGTTCGGTGATACCGGTCTGAGCGTCAAGCATGATCACACAGACGTCGCAGCGCTCGATCGCCATCTTGGCGCGCAGGATGGAATAGCGCTCGATCTGGTCGGTCACCTTGCTCTTGCGGCGCATACCGGCGGTATCGATGAAGTTAAACATACCATGCTTGTTCTCGATCATGGTGTCGATACTGTCGCGGGTCGTGCCGGCGATATCGGAGACGATACAGCGGTTCTCGCCGGTGATCTTGTTGATCAGCGAGGATTTGCCGACGTTCGGTCTGCCGATGACAGCCACCGAGATCACCTCGGGGTCGGCTTCTTCCTCGGTATAATTCTCCAACTCCTTGAATACAGCATCCAGCAGATCACCCGTGCCGTGTCCGTGTACGGAGGATACGGCGATCGGCTCGATCGGGAGTTGATAGAATTCGTAAAATTCAGGCGGCGGATCACCGACAGAATCACATTTATTGACACAAAGCACCAGAGGCTTGTTGCTTTTCAGCAGCATATGCGCTACCTCTTCATCGGTAGCGACAAGACCGGATCGGACGTCGGTCACCATGATGATGACGTCCGCGGTATCGATGGCAAGCTGTGCCTGCTCACGCATCTGGGACAAAATGATGTCATCCGAATACGGCTCGATACCGCCCGTATCGATGAGCAGGGCAGATCTGCCGTTCCAATCCACGTCGCCGTAGATGCGGTCGCGCGTGACGCCGGGGGTATCGTCCACGATGGAGATACGCTCGCCGACGAGCTTATTGAACAGGGTACTTTTGCCGACATTCGGTCTGCCGACGATCGCGACTACAGGTTTCGACATCTTCATCCTCCTTCCATATTATTGCATATAGCAATCTCAACCTCATTCATCCGATGTTCCCAAAACGGCATTCAATAACATTACGCCGTCGTTGTTGATCGGGTAAATCTTGATATGTAACTTCCTCGATAGATCGTCGATATGGACGTCATCGAGGAAAAGATCGTTTTCAAATCGTAACATTGCCGAGGAAATGAGCAAGGCATCTCCCAGCGGTTTATCCTTGAGCTGGTTATGCAGATCCTGTCCGACGATCAATCCGCTGACGTTGATCTGCTCACCGAAAAAGTCATTGACGATCGGGTAGACATTCACCTTCACGCCGGGGAATTTTGTCTGCGCTTCATCCATCAGCTCTCTGAGATACGGTGCGGCGGAGGTGCCGCAGGCGATGGATACGGTGCGCTTTATGGAGTCATCCGCATCGCGCCATTCGAGCTCGTCACGGAAATCCTCACGAAGCTGGGCGATCAGTCCGATGCCGTTCTCAATCGCCTCAAAGTCGCCGTAAAAAGACGCGTCGGGGATCTCATAGCCCGCTTTGATATATAATTCATCGGCGGCGTAGGCGATACGCTTGCCGCGCGTTTCCATACACATTTCGCCGAATTCTTCGAGGATATCCACGGTCTCACGGGCTTTTTCAACGGTGAAGGGCGTGAGCTTTGCCAACCCCTCGCGATATTTAGTGATACCGACAGGTACCACGCCGATCAGGTTGACATTCAAGTCATACAGATCACGCAGAGAGCGCTTGAGCTCTTCTCCATCGTTCCAGCCGGGACAGCAGACGATCTGGGTATTGAGCGCGATATTGTGCTCCGACAGACGCTTCAAAATCTTCAGCGCGTCACCCGCAAAGCGGTTGTTCATCATCTTTACCCGCAGCTCGGGATTGGTGGTATGCACGCTGACGTTGATCGGGCTGATGTGCATCTTGATGATACGGCTGATCTCATGCTCCGTCAGGTTGGTGAGCGTGACATAATTGCCGAACAAAAAGGACAGTCGGCTGTCGTCATCCTTGAAATACAGGCTCTCGCGCATCCCCTTGGGGAGCTGATCGATAAAGCAGAAAATGCATTGATTGCGGCAGGACTTCTCCTTATCCATCAGATAAGTGTCGAATTCCAGCCCCAGCTCCTCATACTCGGGCTTGCGCACCTTGACAGTATGCACCTGCCCCTTGCGGTCACGGATTTTTAATTCTAAATCAGAATTAAGCTGATAAAACCGATAGTCGAGTACATCGACGATATCGTTCCCGTTGATCGACAGCAGGGTATCCCCCGCTTCACAGCCTGCGCGGTAGGCATAGCTGTTACGGTATACGTCTTTAATTGTAACAGCCATAACGTGCCTCCAACGTCTTTTGTAGGGGAGGGTCTTGACCCTCCCGATTGAAAATCAAAGGATTTTCAAAGCTCTCCCCATTGGTTTTGTATCATAATCATTGATCAACGCAATGTTAATCAAACATTCGGAATTGATCGCTCTGCTGCCGCAGAACGAACGGGAGGGTCAAGACCCTCCCCTACAACAAACCAAAGGGGAACACTAAAAACAAAAGGGCGACCGGAAATATTCCGCCCGCCGCCGTTGTTCAAATAATAAGATTAGTCCTCGTCTACAGCGATGACCTGTCTGCCGTTGTACTTGCCGCAGTTGGGGCAAACCCTATGGGGAGCCTTATACTCACCGCACTCAGGGCAGATAGACAGAGCAGGAGTCTGGAGCTTCCATACGTTGGATCTTCTCTTCATCTTACGAGCATGTGAATGTTTTCTTGCCGGTACAGCCATGAAAAACCCTCCTTACATATTATAGGTTCAGATTGGACGCGCGTCATTCAAATCATTAATAGAATGACATGATGAAACACGCGTTTTCAATTCATAATAACGCTTTTAACGCCTCAAGCCGTGGGTCGATCTCCTTCTTATCGCAGCCACAGTCGCCCAAGTTAAGATTATGTCCACATTTTTGACAGAGACCTTGACAGTCTCCCCTGCAAAGGAACTTGGTCGGCAGCTCTAAGAGGATATCGGATGAGGCAAGCTCATCTAAATCCAGACTCAGGTCGGGCGTTTCGATGTAGTCGTCGTTGAAATCCTCCTCCAGATTCTCGATGATCTTATGAGAGAAGTGATATTCCATACGGCGATCGATCGGCGTTAGGCATCGGTTGCAGGAGGTGTGGAAATCAAATGCGGTATCCAATTCCAGCGTAACCATGCCCGCCTTGTTCTCAACATGAGCGTGAAGTTCAACAGGTGAAGTGAATGGATGTTCACCCGCGATCTCGACATCGCCCATAGAGAGTGTATCACTGACGTCCTTTGAGGCGCCGTCGGATACGAAAATGTCTTTCAAATCTAACAGCATAACTCCTCCGAAACAAACACGCAGTTATCTACATTAAAACGCTATTTGATATTATAATAAATGCGTTAGTTTTTGTCAAGTAAAAATCTTGTAATTCGTCAGGTTTTTTCCGTTATTTACGGGATACAGGCTGTTTTCACGCTTTGATAACACAAATATGGTTCTCCTATTTGTATGACGCGCTTCGTTCAACAGGAAGATGGTGGAGCTGTGGTGGCGCGCAGGTGGAGTATTTAGCGGAAGTCCACCGCTCAAAAACCGCATGACAGTGCGGTTATTTGATGATCAGGTGGAGTAGGTGGACTTCTTTTGATTTTCTTCTCAGCTATACTGTACAACAAGTACGCTCCTTATAGCGAACACACGATAGCCACGCCGTTTTCTGTGAGCTGATTTCACTCCACCAAGTCCACCTAACTTACCGAAAGCCCTGATAAACAGTGTGTTTCTTCATGGTGGAGATGGTCAAATCCGCTCCACCCCACCTCACCTGACTCCACCACAAAACTGTGTGCTCATGTGAACGATGAAAAAGCCGCCCCATACGGAGCGGCTCTGTATCGGTGATTGACAATCAGATCTCTTCGCAGACAGCCTCAAGACCACTGGGCAGATCAGCCTCGGCAGCGGATACCAGCAGGGTGATATGCGCTTCACTCTCCTTGGAGAGCGCGTCGAGCTTGGTGATGAATTCCTCGATACCCTCAACGCCCTGGGGAGCGATCTTGAAGGTAGAATCAACAAAGATATCGGTAACATCATAGTTACCCGCGCAAATACCGCTGATAAAGCCGAGCAGCATATCATAGCCCTTGATGCCGTAAACGTCGGAATCGATCAGACGCGCCTTGTGGGTGACGTCATAGGTCAGTCCCGCGCCCTTTTCGATAACAACTACGTTACCGCTGGACTTTGCGACAGCCTCGTTCGCGAGCTGGATGAGCTTCTTGGTCTTGCCGGAGCCTTTTTTGCCAATAATTAATGTAACCATTTGTACATTCCTCCTGTTTGTTATATACAGTCTGTTCACACAGAAAATTTACTTGAGTCTTGCCTCGAGAGCGGCTTTCTGATCCTCATAACCGGGCTTGCCCAAGAGAGCGAACATGTTCTTCTTATAGCTCTCAACGCCGGGCTGGTTGAAGGGATTCACGCCGAGGATGTAACCCGAGATCGCGCATGCCTTCTCAAAGAAATAGATCAGATAACCGAGGTTGTATTCATCCATCTTATCGACGGTGAGCACGACATTGGGAACGCCGCCGTCGTTATGCGCCAGTACGGTACCCTCGAACGCCTTACGGTTGACGAACTCCATCGTCTTGCCGGACAGGAAGTTCAGACCGTCCACATTCTCGGGATCAGTGCCGAGCTTGATCTCTCTCTGAACACTGTCAAAGAGGACAACGGTCTCAAAGAGATTGCGTCTACCGTCCTGAATGTACTGACCCATAGAGTGCAGGTCGGTGGAGAAGATAACGGAAGCCGGGAAGATACCCTTCTGATCCTTGCCCTCGGACTCGCCGTAGAGCTGCTTGAACCACTCGTTCATCAAGGTGAACGCAGGCTCGTAAGAAACGAGGATCTCGGTGGTCTTGCCCTTGTTGTAGAGCATGTTGCGGATCGCGGCGTATTTATAGCAATCGTTTTTCTCAAGATCGGGATCGGCAAACTTGTCCTGCGCGTCCTTCGCGCCCTGCATCAGCGCGTCGATATCCGCGCCGGATACCGCGATCGGCAGCAGACCGACTGCGGTCAGAACACTGTAACGGCCGCCGACGTCATCCGGAACAACGAAGGTCTCATAGCCCTCACGGTCGGCGAGCTGCTTCAAGGTGCCGCGCGCCTTATCGGTGGTGCAGAAGATGCGCTCCTTGGCGCCGTCCTTGCCGTACTTCTTCTCAAGCATCTCGCGGAATACGCGGAACGCGATTGCGGGCTCGGTGGTGGTACCGGACTTAGAGATCATGTTGATGGAAACATCCTTGCCCTCACAGATCTCGAGCAGCTCAGCGAGCGCATTGGAGCTGATGGAGTTACCGGTGTAGTAGATCTGCGGTGTATCCTTGCACAGCGCGTTGTAGTTCGGGGACTTGATGAATTCGATAGCGGCACGGGCGCCCAGGTAGGAACCGCCGATACCGATGACAACGAATATATCGGAATTTGACTTGATCTTCTCCGCGGCAGCTTTGATGCGCGCGAATTCCTCTTTGTCATAGTCAGTGGGCAGGTTCAGCCAACCGATAAAATCGTTGCCGAGTCCCTTGCCGGAATGAAGCGCCTCATGAGCGGCTTTGACGGCAGGGGCGATACCGACATATTCATCGGCGCCTAAAAAGCCCTGTAAATGCTTATCACTCAAAGTTGTAGGCATAAATACCCTCCTTATAATTCCCAAGAAGAAATATAGTACATCCATGTTTCTTTGCAGGAAATATACACACTTCTTCTTATATGATTAATAGCATTATACTATATTTCGGCGGGCTTTGCAACAATTTTATCCGATTTATTATGAAGGAATTCTAAATTTTGATAGGAAATCAGCCGGAGGACACAAGATGTAGAGAACGAATTTATTGATATATCATATCGGACACGCGCGTATCGGCGTACCGAAAGCACGCAACTTCAAAGAGAATTGTAGGGTACGGCGCTTGTCGACGTACCGAAACCACGCAACTTCGCAGAGAATTGTAGGGTACGGCGCTTGTCGACGTACCGAAACCACGCAACTTCGCAGAGAATTGTAGGGTACGGCGCTT
>OMWP01000007.1:0-43339 GCA_900314795.1 uncultured Eubacteriales bacterium | reverse complement strand
GCACGCAACTTCACAGAGAATTGTAGGGTACGGCGCTTGTCGACGTACCGCGTGGCAGAAGCGTTGTATTCCTATCTCACGTTTTCGATATCAGAATCGTCCGTCATTCTCGGATGACCAATGGTCATCCCTACAGAAGCAGGGATATGCTCCGCCTTTTTTGACATATATCGGAATCGTTTCGGGATGTCGCAAGCGTCATCCCCTACGGTGGGATATGCTTCGCGATAGGTGGCATTTGGCGGATAGGTTGCGGGAGGAGCATTCCTCGGCGGAGACGCCTTTGCAACCCTTTTGTCCGCTTTGCGGACATTTCCCCTAACAGGGGAATCTCCCACTGTCACTTCGTGACGTCTCCCCAACGGGGAGCACCCCTCCCCTACAGTAGACGTTGCAGTGAAATTGTAGGGGAGCGCCTCGGTGCTCCCGCGGTAGGGCGTTGGTCACAATATAATGTTTGTTAAGGAAATGTGCGTTTTGTAGGGTACGGCGTCAACACGCGTGTTCGACGTACCGAAAGCACGCAGCTTCAAAGAGAATTGTAGGGTACGGCGCGTATCGGCGTACCGAAAGCACGCAACTTCGCAGAGAATTGTAGGGTACGGCGCGTATCGGCGTACCAAAAGCACGCAACTGCACGCAACTTCACAGAGAATTGTAGGGTACGGCGCTTGTCGACGTACCGCGTGGCAGAAGCGTTGTATTCCTATCTCACGTTTTCGATATCAGAATCGCCCGTCATTCTCGGTACGTCGGATACGCGTATCCAAATGCCGTACCCTACAAGACACACGCCGCCATTCTTACAGCTTCACCATCGATTGGAACAGCAATTTCAAAATACTGCCGAAGCTCTTCTCCTCCACCGCTTCATCCGCTGTGATATCGAAGGACGCGATCTCTTCCTCCCCGAGGGTGAAGCGCAGGCTGCCTACCACGTCGCCCTTTGCGACAGGGGCGGTAATGCTTTCGGGTAACTCGAGATTCTGCTGTAATCCCCCGCCCTCGCCCTTGGGTACGGTGAGATAGGTCGAATCGTCGCATGAGATCGACACCGTGTTCTGCATGCCTCCCTCCACGGTGATCGGGGACAATTCCTCCTCCAAGCTCAGCTCGCGCGTCTCGAAATTCGCAAAACCATAATCAAGCAGGGTCGCCGCGTCTTTGAAACGCCCTTTGCCGCTGTCAGCGCCCAGCACCACCGCGATCAGGCTCAAGCCGTTGCGCTGTGCTGTTGCCGAAATGCACGAGCCCGCGTCGCCGGTGGTACCCGTTTTCAGCCCCGTGATGCCGTCATAGCTTTTTAAGAGCTTATTGGTGTTGACGATCTGGGTCTCTCCCCCGCGCAGCTCGTCGATCCAGATGGAAGTATAGTCATAGATCTTCTCGTGCTTGATCAGCTCGCGCGACATCAAGGCGACGTCATATGCCGAGGTGATGTGACCCTCTTCATCCAGACCGTTGCAATTCTTGAAGGTGGTGTCGGTCATCCCGAGATCCGTTGCCTTCTGATTCATTGCGGCGACAAAATCCTCTTCACTGCCGCACACAAACTCCGCCAGCGCGACAGCCGCATCGTTAGCGGAGGCAACGGCGGTCGCCTTGATCATATCATCCACGCTCATCTGCTCGCCCTCCTCGAGCCAGATATCGGAGCCGCCCATCGAAGCGGCGTGAGCGGATGCGGTCACAACATCGTCCATGTGGATCTTGCCGCTGTCGACCGCCTCCATCACGAGCGTCAACGTCATGACCTTGGTGATAGAAGCGCAGGCACGAGGTTCATGCGCATTTTTCTCATAGAGAATTTTGCCTGAATTCGCGTCCATCAATACCGCCGCGGGTGACGCGATATCGCTTTCACCCAAAGCGCCGACAGAAACGGTCGGGATGAACATCATCATAATAGCTACTGTGATTGCAACAATTCTTTGTGTTTTTCTGTTGCGACCCTCCGCCCCTTTCGGGGCACCTCCCTTAGAAAAGGGAGGCTTTACGATGCAATTTAACCAACGTAATTTTTTATCATAATCTTTCATAAAAAAGCACCTCTCTCATTATGTCTATGAGAGAGGCACATGAAACATGCTATCATTAATAAGATGAGATTGCCACGGAACCGTTTGGCACGGTTCCTCGCAATGACGATTATACTTCGTCCAACAAACAGACCGCGGTCGCGGACATGCCCTGCATCGAACCGGTAAAGCCCAAGCCTTCTTCCGTGGTCGCTTTGACGCTCACGGCGCTTTTTTTCAAGCCGCAGGCGACCGCGATATTGGAGCGCATCTCGTCGATATAGGGCATAAGCTTCGGCTCTTGCGCGCAGATGGTGCAATCGATGTTGTGGGGCTTAAAGCCGTTTTCCTCGATCAAGCCTACCACATCCCAGAGCAGCTTGATACTCTCGGCATCTTTGTACTTGGGATCGGTATCGGGGAAATGCTTGCCGATGTCGCCGAGTGCCGCCGCGCCCAACAGCGCGTCCATCACGGCATGGAGCAGTACATCCGCGTCGGAATGACCGTCGAGCCCCATCTCATACGGGATCTCAACGCCGCCGAGGATCAGATCTCTGCCTTTTTTGAAACGATGTACATCATATCCGTGTCCGATTCTCATGTAGTCACAGCCTTTCTTAAGCCTTCCTTTGGGAAAGGAAGGTGTCACCCGCAGGGGTGACGGATGAATTGTATGATTTGATCGAGCGAAAGCGAGAAGCCTTTTATTTTCTCTTTTTGAGTAATGCCTCTGCCAGCGTGATATCTACCGGTGTGGTGAGCTTGATGTTGGAGTATTCTCCGCGGATCAAATGCACCTTTTCGCCGATCGCTTCGACCATCGAGCAGTCGTCCGTTACGGCGAGCTGATTTGTTTCCGCGTGATCCATCGCACGGCGGTACAGCTCTTTTTCAAATATCTGAGGCGTCTGTACCGCCCACATGGCGGAGCGGTCGGGCGTGGATAAGATCACGCCGTTTTCATCGATCATCTTAACGGTGTCCGTCACGGGGGTTCCGGGCGCCGCCGCGCCGAATGTAAACGCCGCTTTGAGCACCTTTTCGATCTGCTCCGGTGTGATCAAAACTCTCGCACCGTCGTGGATCGCGTAGTGCGTCACGCGCTTATCCGCCGCAAGAATACCCCTTTTGACGCTCAGTGTACGGGTAGCGCCGCCGGAGGTGACAGAGGAGACCTTCTTAAAATTAAAGGCGATGTGCGCGATACTATCGATATCGCCGGATCGCGCCACGACGATGATCTCATCGATCAGCTTGCAATCCTGAAACGCCTTGAGGGTATATTCGATCGCCGCGCGACCGTTGAGGGGGATCAGCTGCTTGGACATCTTGAAGCCCATGCGGGTGCTGTCACCCGCCGCAACGATGATCGCGGAGGTAAATCTGTCCGACATATTAAACCTGCTCCAACGCCTGCTTGAGATCCGCGATGATATCCTCGGGATCCTCGATACCGACGGACAAACGCACCATATTCGGCGCAATACCCGCGTCGATCAGCTGTTGATCGGTGAGCTGACGGTGGGTCGTGGACGCGGGATGGAGCACGCAGGTGCGGGCGTCCGCAACATGGATGACGATCTTCGCAAGCTTTAAGGCTTCCATAAAGCGGACAGCGCCCTCCTTGCCGCCCTTGAGGCAGACGGAGATCACACCGCAGGAGCCGTTGGGCATATACTTCTTCGCGATATCATAATACTGATTCGATTTTAAACCGGGATAATTGACGGACTCGACCTTATCGTGATTCTCGAGGAACTCGGCGGCAGTCTGCGCATTGGAGCAGTGGCGCGCCATTCTCAGCGCCAGGGTATCCAGACCGAGGTTGAGCAGGAACGCGTTCTGCGGCGACTGCTGTGCGCCGAAGTCGCGCATGAGGTGGGTACAGCATTTTGTGATATACGCCGCCTTGCCGAACTGCTCGGTGTAAACAACGCCGTGATAGGTCTCGTCGGGCGTGGTGAGCATCGGGAAATCGCCGCTTGTCCAGTCAAAGTTACCGGAATCGACAACGACGCCGCCCAGCGCGACAGCGTGACCGTCCATATACTTGGAGGTAGAATGAACAACGATATCAGCGCCCCACTCGAAGGGACGGCAGTTGATCGGGGTCGCGAAGGTGTTGTCCACGATCAGCGGCACATGGTGCGCGTGAGCGACCTTAGCGAACAGCTCGATATCGACAACATCCAGAGAGGGATTGGTGACGGTCTCGATGAACACCGCCTTGGTGTTGGGTTGAAACGCCTTGTCAAGCTCCTCGGCAGTGATGACGGGGCTGACAAAATCGAACGCGATCCCGAGATCACGCAGGGTCTTGTTGAACAGATTAAAGGTGCCGCCGTAGATCGCGGCAGAAGCGATGACATGATCGCCCGCTTTCGCGATATTGGTGATACTGATCAGGGACGCTGCCTGTCCGGAAGCTGTCAGCATCGCGCCGACGCCGCCTTCGAGAGCGGCAATCTTGCTTGCGACGGTGTTGAGCGTGGGATTCGCCAGACGGGTGTAGAAGCAGCCGTCCGCTTCCAGGTCGAACAGCTTGCCCATGGTCTCGGCGCTGTCGTAAACAAAGGTCGTGCTCTGAACGATCGGCAGAACGCGGGGTTCGCCGTTCTGCGGTTCATAGCCTGCCTGTACGCATTTTGTATCGATTTTCATATCATTTACCTCCAAAAAATGATTAATATATTATGACATTATATGAGGGGGGAATCTCTTAACTATCAACCCTCCGCCGTGGACACATGTGTCCACGGCACCTCCCTTAGGAAAGGGAGGCTTTTTGGTTTCGCAATGACAATTTGTATGGGCTTAAAACAAGCTCTTGAACCAGCTTGTGAGCGCGTCGGTGCCGAACACCGCTAACGCGATCAGCGCCAAAAACACCAGCGCGGTGATCACCTTGATGGTGGTGCGCAAAGCGGGATTCATGGACTTCGCCTCTTCCCTTTGCGCTTTCAGGTGTTCGATCTGCGCCTTGATCTCGTCCATATGCGGCTCGAGATCATTGTTCAGCGTTTCGATGGTGCCGAGCAGCTCACTCGCCTTGGGCAGAGCGGAAAACGGCACAACGATCGAGATATTGGACAGCTTGACGTCATAACCCGTGACGATCTCATTCGCGACGCCCTGCGGATAGACATTCTCCTCCACATAGGGGATATTCGCGTCCTTGAGCATACCGGTCAGCATCGCGCGTTCCGTACCGCCCGCGATACACAGGCGGACAGGCTCGTTGATATCCTCGATCTCCCTGAGCTTATGTTTACAGCCGTCAAACGGTAAGTTATCCCCGAAGCACAGCTGTTTACAGGTTTTGCAATACTTCATTGTTTTCTCCTAATTGATGATTATTATTCATAATCAGAATTATACTTTCAATTCTCTAATTTGATATTCTATCATAAATATTCCTGCATTTCAATAACAAAGGGCAGAAAAGTTTCACCTTCTCTGCCCTGTTTCATTGATTATGCGAATATCGGCTGGAGCTGCTGCCCTTTGAGCGCCTTTTCAAGGCACTGCGGGATCAGATCGAAGTGCGCCACCAGCGAATTCGGTTTTTTGACGGGATCGTCCTGCGAGAACGGTACAAAGTACACGTTTTTGCGGTTGAGCAATTTGCCGACATTCTCCGCGGACGCGCCCAGCGCGTCGTTGCTCGCGACACACAGCACTACCGGCGCGCCGATCCTCAGCTGAGATTTGACCGCCATCGTAACAGGCGTATCGGTGATGCCCAGCGCGATCTTTGAGAGCGTGTTGCCGGTACACGGCGCGACCAGCAGGATGTCGCACATCCCCCGCGGGCCGATCGGCTCAGCGCCGCTGACGGTGTGGATCACACTCTTTTGCGAGATATTCTCGATCCGCGTCACGATGTCATGCGCTTTTCCGAAGCGCGTCGAGACCGTATAAGCGTTTTCCGACATGATCGGCAGGATGTCATAGTCCTGCGTCTCGAGCCGCGCCATTTCTTTGATGCTTTTATCCAAGGTGCAAAAGGAGCCGGTCAAAGCATAGCCCAGTTTTATCTTTTCCACCGTTTTCCTCCTTTATCCGAGAATCTCCTCTCGATTGAGTATATTCATGATGGTATCCTTGATGATGATTCCCGCGGTGAGGGGCGCAGTTTTACCCGGCAAAGAGAGCGCATGGATACAGGTAAGTTCCCGATCCTTTGCCGCGCTGAAATCCACGCCGCCCGGCAGGGATGCGAGGTCGATGATAAACGCATCCTCCCGCATCTGCGCGATCGCTTCCCGATCGATCACCTCGGCAGGGACGGTGTTGACGATCACCCGGTACCGCGACCAGTCAAGCGCGGGATAATCCGCGGCGGTCATCCCCCTGTAGGCGATCATATCGCGATCATCGGGATTGCGCGCCGCTACGGTGACCTTCGCACCCATCATGCTAAGATACCGCGACAGCGCCTTGCCGATCCGACCGTAGCCCGTGACCAATATCTCGGTGCCGTATACAGCGCCCTCATACTCGTTCAGGATCAGCCCGATCGCGCCCTCGGCTGTCAGCTCCGCATTACGCAGGGTAAAAGTCTCATCATCGGTGTAGTCATAAATATCGCCCGCAAAATACGGCTTGAGCATCTGAGAACTGCCGCTGAAAACAGGCTTCTTCCCTATTTGATTCAAAAGACCGATGATACTGATCGGATGCTGAGAAAACGGCGCAAACAGGTTGCCGTCTGCTACAGGACGCACCGGCAGTACGGCGATATCACATTCATCCGCCGCCTGTTGTACCGTGCAGACACGGATCTCGCACAGGCTCATCAAAGAGTCAAAGCCCGTCAACAGTACCTCGTACCCCCTATCGGCAAACGCCTTTGCCGCAAACAACATCCGTTTATCGCCGCCGAATACCGCGATTTTCATACACTCACCTCACCACAGAATACGTTGTATACTATGCGAAATGACGGCAAACGTGAAAAAGCTCCCATGACGGGTAATGTCATCAAGTTAAGGAAAAGGTATCTCGCTGACGCTCGATCGATTGATACAATTCCTCAGTCGCCAACGGGCGACAGCTCCTTTTCCCAAAAGGAGCCTTCCTTAACTTAATGATATTGCCCTTAACGGGAGCCTGACGATGGAAAAACTAATATGATAATCACTGACCACTAATCACTAACCACTAACCACTGACCACTGACCACTTTCAACTTTCAACTGATATATGTATCATCCCCGAAGGGATGAATCAGAACATAGAGTGGGTATGCTTACATTCAAAGGAGCGGCAGTCGACGCACTTCTCGTCAGTCGGGTTCTTCTCATGAGAAGCGACCTGAATGCTGTCGAGCGAGCAGTAGTTCTCGTCGCCGCAGTGATACTTGCAGTCCTTGACGCTGCAATGGATACAATGGTTCATTTGTGTGTCATTAAACATCATGTTCACCTCTGTTAGTTTTGCCGAAGTCATTTCCCCGACACTGTTATTATCGGCAAATCATGCCGCTCTATGCACAAAATCAGTTTATTCCGATATGATATAACGAGGTGAAAGCATATGGTTATTTTTTGTATGATCATTTTGATCTTTTTCGCGATCATCGGTATTTGCGCGTTTATCACATCACTGCTCGATCATTGTTATCACGGCGATCATGAATCGGTACTTATCATCAAGGATCTCAGCGCCGAGAACGCGGAGGCGCGCATCCGTTCCGCGGCGCGGATCTGTCAGCATCACAAGGGGATGAAGCTGCGGTGCGTTTGCCGTGAGGATGATCCCGCCTTCGATATCTGCACTTTGATGCAAAAGGAATATCCGTTGATGGAGATATGTTCGGAATGATGATCGGTTGAGATTGACACGACATCGGCTCAGTCGCCGATATCTCGCAATGACAATGATAAAAGCCTCCCGATTGGGAGGCTCATTGTTTACAGCTTGATTCTGTTATACTCGTCACCGAGGTGATCGGCGACCTCTTTGAGGTGACCGGTACGCTTGTTCTTCAGCGCGTAATGCTGGACAAGACCGTAGCCGGGGTATTCGTTGCCCTCAACGATGACGGGGCCATCCTCGGAGAACGCGATATCCCAGCCGATATAGCGGCACTGCGGGATACGCTTATGCGCGTCAACGCACATATCAAAGGCTTCCTGCACACCGTGGATGTAGACGTCCTTGAACTTAACGCCGGTCAGCGGATGGGTGTCATAGACCTTGCCGTAGTCATCGACAACATTGCTGTCGATCTTACCGTCGGCGCCGAGGCTGAAATACAGGTCATTGGTACAGCCGATGACAACGCTGTCATCCTGATTGACGCGCAGGGCGTTTGCGATCATTTTGATCTCACCCTTATCGTTCAACAGCGTGATGACACGGAAGGAGTTGACGACGTTGGGGTTGATCTGGTTGAGGTCAGGATGCTGTTTGATGCCGTCCTCGATCAGGAATTGACCGTTCTCCTTGCACCGGTTGTAGAACGCTTCAACGTCCTTGATCTCCTTGACAACGCATTTCGAAATACCGTGACCGCCCTCACCCTTGGTCTCCTTAGCGAATACGATGGTCTTGTCTTTGAGGAATTCTTTCAGATCATCGGGCGTACTTTTGCGCAGATTGATAAAATCGCGCTTGAGATAATCGCGGAACACCTCGTCAAAGATCAGCTTATCGCCCAAAACGACGATGTACTCTTCATCGTTGAGGTACTCCATCAGTCTATAGAAACGCTTCGCAGTCGCAAAGGTCTTTTTTTCTTCTTTGGTCGCGTCAATAAAATGTCCGCGGAAATAATCGGTGTAGCCTGTACCCTGCGTCAAGAAGTTCCACATCAGACTGCACTTGATATAAAACTTGGATTTACCGCTCTGCTGCTGGATGATCTCGATGTGACGGTTCATCCTCTCCTTGTTGATATCCTTGAATTTATTCATCAGCCACTTGGTAACTGACATTGCCATAAAATCGACCTCCTATATTGAGCCTCCCTTTTCTAAGGGAGGTGGGCTCGCCGCAAGGCGAGGTCGGAGGGTTGATCGTATGATTTGAAAGTCGTCTTACAATCCGTATGTCAACCCTCAGTCGGCGTTGCCGACAGCTTCCTCGCCGGAAACGGCTCCCCCCTTGTCCTTCGGACATTCCCCCAACGGGGGTATCTTAGGAAAGGGAGCCTTATTTTATATAGATTCTCTCATTGTTCTTACCGATACCGAGCAGGACTTCAGCGAGTCCCAGACCCGACGCGCGTGAGAAGCGTCCGAGACTGATACCGCCGCCAAGCAGGGTGACAGTGTCGGTGAGCTTGACGCGGTTATCGACCTTGACGCAGCACATGTTCATGCCGATCTCGCCGATGATCGGATAACGCTTGCCGTTGATCTCAACCACTCTGCCGAAGTTAGCATGTCCAATACCGTTGTTGTAGCCGACAGGCAGTACCGCGATGCTGATCAGCTCCGGCGCCTGATACTCCGCTCCGTAGCCGACGTATTCGCCCGCGTTGACGTCCTTGATCTGCAAAATCCGACACTTATAAGACATCGCCGGAGAAAGATCGAGCTGTACGTCACGATAGGTCTCGGTCAGATGGTATTTTTTCTGATTGTGTTTATCGCGCAGATCTCTGAGGCGATCCTTCATGCTGCTGCCGTAAGAGGACGGGCTGATATTGTAGCCGTACATGATCAGACCCATACGGGTACCGGTCGCGATATCGATCTTGGGGTGCGCGACCAGTGAGACACCGCTGCCCAGATGCACGATCGGGATCTCGTCGAGATTGATCAAAGAGGTCAGCTCCTTGAATCGGCGGATCTGGTTATCATAATGCGGATCAAAGATACCCGCTGTCGCAAAATGCTGATAGATGCCTTCGAGGAAATGCGGCGAGCTGTTGATCAGCTGAACCGCTTCCTTGATCTCGCCCTTATCCTTCAGACCGAGTCTGCTGAAGCCCGCATCCACCTTGATATGCAGCTTAAAACTATGGTTCACATCCGCTTCAAGCAGTGCTCTCAAATACTCAATATCCGGGATCGCGAGGGTCAGATCCAGATCCGCCGCCTCACCCAGCCGCTCGATCGCGACAGGCTCCAGACATAAGACAGGAACATGGGCGTTATACTTGCGCAGATCAAAGGCTTCCTCTAAGGAAGATACGGCAAAATACCGCAGTCCGCCATTGTGGAGCGCCTTGACAGCACGCATGCCGTGACCGTAAGCGTCGCCCTTGACAACGCCGATATAGCTTTTATACTCCGGATATTTCTCCAAGATCGCCTTGACATTATTGCTCAGGCGTGTGAGATTGATCTCTACATAGGAATCAGCCATGATAACCCCTCAACTGTAATCGTTACAAAGAAAATGATCGTTTCAACAGTCGGGAGGAGCAAGCCCCTCCCCTACAGAACGAAGCCATTCAAATCTATGTGTTATTCATCATTCATAACCGAATAGCTTTATTGAAAACCGCTGTAGTTTTATTTCTTCTTTCGAATCAAAACGATCGGAGTCGTTTCCTGACCCTGACCGCAGGGATTATCGGCGATCAAGCCGTGGAGTTCTTCTTCACTGAGCTTGATATCGGAAGAATAGCCCAGAACCTCCTGTCCCAGATCGTTTGCGTCAACGATCATGCAGGACATGCCGAGCTTTTCTTTGATCTCATCACAAACGCCGGAGGGATTCTCGGGATTCTCGATACCGATATCTCTGTACTCCGACCAGACATGATCGTAGAAGCCGTCGAGACCCGCGACCTCGGAGCCGACGATCTCATAGAAAACGCCTTTCTTACCGAAGAGCTTGCATACGCCGCCGGCAAAGGAAGCCCACAGCACCTTGGGCAGACCGACCTTGGTGATCGCGTACTGCATTTTGATGGTCTCGCCTACGCCTACGCCGGTATCGGGATGGGAAGCGAACTTGGACAAAAACTTTGCCCAAAAGCCGACCTTGAGCTCCTCACGCTTGACGACTCTGCCCTGACACAGCGCGATGATCTTCTCGGAGGAGCTGACGATATCGCCCTCCTCGTACAAGGGCTGTACATACTTTTTAAAGATCTCGATGTAATCCTCGCCCTGCTTGACAAAATGTGTCTTGATCGCATGGCGCATATAGGTCACACCGTTGACGGTTATTTCGACGTTCTTGCCTTCATTTGCGACAAATTCCATAATTTCACCTCATCTGATTTCAAAAAGGTAGCATTTTCACAAAATATATGGTATACTGGTTTCTGCCATACAATATATACGAAATATCGGCTTTTCCGCTCATACACGCATATATGAGTATTATAAGACAATTTCAGGAAAAATTCAACAGTAGAATTACCGATATTATCATTTTCACGCAAGGGATTATTATGACTAATCACGAACAATTATTTGAAATAAACGGTGTGGTGGAGAATATCATCTACCGGAACGAAGAAAACGGCTATACTGTGCTGGAAATCAGCGGTGACGAGGCATTGATCACCGCCAACGGCGTCATGCCGCTGGTCAACGCCGGTGAGAGCGTCAAGCTGTTCGGCGTATTCAAGAACCACCCCACCTACGGCGAGCAGTTCGCGGTGTCGGCGTTTGAACGCACCATGCCCGAGAATATGGACGGTATCCTCAAATATCTGTCCAGCGGCGCGATCAAGGGGATCGGGCCTTCTACCGCCAGACGTTTAGTGCTGGAATTCGGCGCGGATACGCTGTCCGTGCTCGAAAACGATCCCGAACGCGTCGCAAAGCTCAAGGGTATCTCGCTGAAAAAGGCGCAGGATATCAGCGAACAGCTCAAAAGCGTGGTCGGCATCCGTGAGCTGATGATCTACCTCGCCAACTACTCCGTCACCCCGAATGCCGCCGTCAAGATCTGGAAGAAGTACGGCAACAACGCGATCGCGCAGATCGAAGAAAACCCCTATGTGTTATGCGAGGAAGGGATCGGAATCTCCTTTGAGACCGCCGATATGATCGCCCTTGCACAAAACACGCCGCAGGACGCACGTATCCGCGTCAGAGCGGCTTTGGCATTTGTCCTCAAACACAACCGCCTCAACGGTCACACCTGTCTGCCGCAGGATAAGCTGGTGGAAGCGACCGCCGATCTCTTGGAGGTCGACCCTGCCGCGTGTGAATCCGCGCTCAATGAGATGATCGAAGAAAATACCCTGATCCTCGACACCGTCAACGAAAAAGAATGTATCTTTCTGCCGTCGCTGTATGACGGCGAGACCTATATCGCCGCTCGTATGAAGATGCTGCTGCGCTTCCCCGCGATGGCGATCGGCGGCGCAGAGGAAAAGATCGCCGCGATCGAAAAGGAAAGCGGCATCAAATACGCCTCCCTGCAAAAGAAGGCGATCTCCGACGCGCTGACAACAGGATTGTTGATTCTTACAGGCGGCCCCGGCACCGGCAAGACGACCACCCTCAACGCGATCATCCGCCTGCTCAAAGAGAGCGGTCAAAAGGTATCTCTCTGCGCCCCGACAGGCAGAGCCGCTCAGCGGATGACCGCCGTGACAGGCGAAGAAGCCAAAACCATCCACCGTATGCTCGAGGTGAGCTACGATATTGAAGATAAGCCCGTGTTCAAACGCAATGAGCGCAATCTGCTCAACACCGACGCACTGGTCGTGGACGAGGTGAGCATGGTCGACACCGCCCTGCTCGAAAGCCTTATGCGCGCGCTGCCGCTGTCCTGCCGATTGATCTTGGTCGGCGACAGCCATCAGCTTCCCTCTGTGGGTGCGGGCAACGTGCTGTATGACCTGATCGCCTCAGACACCATCCCTGTGGTCACGCTCAATGAGATCTTCCGTCAGTCGATGGAAAGCCTGATCGTCACCAACGCGCACAAGATCGTGCAGGGCGAGATGCCCGACATCCGCATCCGCGACAACGACTTTTTCTTCTTGCCCGACTTCAGTCAGGAGCATATTGCCGAAACGGTCGGCGACCTGTGCGCAAGGCGGCTGAAAAACGCCTATGGCTATAATCTGCACGAAAACATCCAGGTGCTCTCCCCCACCCGCAAGGGTATTTTGGGCACCTATGAGCTGAACAACCGTCTGCAAGCGCTGGTCAATCCCAATCCCTCCCGCGGCGTCAAGGTCGGCTACTACACCCTCAACGAGGGCGATAAGGTCATGCAGAGCCGCAACAATTACGATATCCTGTGGACGAAGGATGACGGTGAATACGGCGAGGGCGTGTTCAACGGCGATATCGGCGTGATGGTCGAGGTCAACAACGCCTCCAAGATCTACAAGGTGCGGTTTGATGACCGCGTCGCGACCTACGACAGCGACAGCGTCGGCGATCTGGAGCTTGCCTATGCCTGTACCGTCCACAAAAGTCAGGGCAATGAATTTGACTGCGTCGTCCTGCCGATGTTCCGCGGCGCGCCGCAGCTGATGTATCGCAATCTGCTCTATACCGCCGTGACCCGCGCCAAAAAGATGCTGATCATCATCGGCGATGAAAACGCCCTGCGTTATATGGTCGAGAACAACCGCCGCATCCTGCGCTACACGGGGCTGAAAACATTCTTGATGAGGGATTGATATGGAATTCATCCGCAAGCTCACCGCGCTGTTTTATCCCGAGCGCTGTCCCTATTGCTCCGCGCTGATCGAAGCGACGCAGATCGCGTGCGAAAAGTGCTATGACGAGATCCGCCGCAAGCACATCCCGATCCCGAGCGGTGCAAGGGGATTTCGCTGTATCTCGACCTTTGCCTACGACGGCAGAGTACGCCGTATGATTCTGCGGTTGAAGTACCACGACCGTACCCAGTACATCCCGCAGATCGCCGAATTGCTCGCTAAAGATATTGAAAACGCATACAACGGCGAGGGATTCGATTTCATTACCGCTGTTCCGATGCACAGGATCGATTTGAAAAAGCGCGGGTATAATCAATCCGCGTTACTCGCGAAGGAGCTCGGCAAGCGGCTCGATCTCCCCTATCGTGAAACGATCGACAAGATCAAGCGTACAAAGAAACAGCATAACCTCAAATACAAGGAGCGCAAAACCAATCTCAACGGCGCATTCAAGGTGATCGACAAGGATTTGGTCAAAGGCAAAAGAATCCTGATCATCGACGATATCATCACCTCCGGCTACACTCTCGGCAACTGCTGCAGGGTACTCAGTCGCGCAAAACCTGAGCTGATCTGCTGTGCCACGATCGCCTCTGCACAGAATAAATATCCCGAATCGACGGTGATATAAGTAATTTGTTATTGAAAACACCTTTAAACTTGTATATAATAAACGTATCAGAAACCAAATAAAGGAGAACGCTAATGGATATCGCTTTGGATTTAGGCACCGCCAACGCCCGACTCAGAGTCAATAATAATGAGAACGCCATCGACCAGCCTTCGGTCATCGCGTATAATAAAGATGATAAGGTCATCCTCGCTGTAGGAGATGAAGCCTATGAGATGCTCGGCAGAACCTCGGCAAAGATCAACGTCGTGTTCCCGCTCGAGGGCGGCGTTATCGCCGAATCGGGACTGGTAGAGGAACTGGTCAACATCTTCATGGCGGAGGTCTGCACCAGCCGCGTCGTCATGCCGCGCGTCGTCGCATGTATCCCCGGTGAGATCACCGAGGTCGAGAAGCGCGCGATCGTCGGCGCGATCTCGAGCTTCGGCGTCAGACGCGTCCTGCTGATCGAAGCGGCTAAAGCGGCAGCGTTCGGCAGCGGCAGAGATATCATGTCGCCCCACGGTGTCATGATCGTCGACATGGGCGCGGGCACGGTCGATATCGCGGTCTTATCGCTGGGCGGTATGTCAGTCGGCAAGACCATCAAGACCGCGGGCAACAAGATGGATGAGGAGATCATCAAGTATGTCCGTCGCAAACACGGTCTGATCATCGGCAAGGCGATGGCACGCTCCTGCAAAGAAGCGATCGCCTGTGCCGCGGATGCGGACGAAAACAAAACCTTCCGCCTCAAGGGCAGAGATTCCCTGCGCGGACTGCCCCGCGCGATGGAGGTCAACGCTGTCGAAATGCAGGAAGCGATCGCCGACATCACCACCATCATCATCAATGCGATCGTCGATGTGCTGGAGGATACCCCGCCCGAGCTGCTCGGCGATATCCAGATGGACGGTATCATGCTCACCGGCGGACTCGCTCAGCTTGACGGCATGAAGGAGCGCCTCGAAAAAGAGACAGGCATCACAGTACATATCGCGCCGAATCCGTCCGACTGCGTTGTCGCGGGCTGCTTCAAGGCGACGGAATTCATCGAAGAAGCCGAGTCCCAGCGCAGTACCCTCAACCCGCTGATGACGGTATATTAATAGTTAGGAATGAGGAATTAGGAATTAGGAATTGTGGGAAAATCCGAAGGATTTTCGATTTGTAGAAAAGACATATAACAAAAACGCTTGCGACTCCAAAATAGAGTTGCAAGCGTTATTTATTATGATTGCCACGTCGTAAGCTATATCGCCAACTATTATAAAAATCAGGTGCGGACAGCGTCCGCCATTCATTCCTAATTCCTAATTCCTCATTCCTAATTATTCCTCATCATCTTTCGTTCTTCCTTTTCTGGAAGCCGTATGCCAATTTCAGCAACAGCTTTTCGGGAGCGAAACGGCGCAGGAACAGTCCCGCCTTCATCATCAAGCCGGGGATGATGACCAGCTTGCCCCTGAGTGCGCCGTCGATCGCGATCCGCGCGCACTCCTCGGACGAGATACCATCCACGGCAAACTTCACCTTGGCGACGTCGTTGAATTCGGTGTTCACGGGTCCCGGACAGAGCACCGCGACATGGACATGACTGCGCTTTTGCCGTAGCTCCTCATAGATCGCCTCAGACAGGCGCAGCACATAGTTCTTGGTCGCGTAATAGGTCGAGAGCAGCGGCCCCGGCATAAATCCCGCGGATGACGCGACATTGAGGATGATGCCGCTGTCACGCTTGACAAAATCACGCAGAAACAGCTTTGTCAGGATATGCACGGCGGTCACATTGACGTCGATCATGTTCAACTCAGTGTCGAGATCCGTCTTGACGAATTCGCCCGCCAAGCCAAAGCCCGCGTTATTGATGAGCATATCGATCGTCTCATCCTTCACCGTTTCATACAGCGCATAGCAATCCGACTTCTTCCCCACGTCCGTGACGATACAACGCACATCAACATTGCTGAGTTCCTTTTTCAGTTCCTTGATCCTATCCTCACGGCGTGCGACCAGGATCAGATCCCAGCCCATGCTTGCCAGATAACGCGCCATATCGCGTCCGATACCTGATGACGCGCCTGTGATCAATGCTTTCATATTACCGCCTCCTGTTATTCGGTTGAGATTGCCACAGCTCCGAAGGAGCCTCGCAATGACTTCATAATTATTTGTGAGATTGCCACATCGTCGTCGCTCGCCGTACTCGCTGAGAGCAGTCAAGTATGACTCCTCTCGTGCTCGTGTGGCGGCTCCTCCTCTCCCCAAAAAGCAGGCTTTTCGGGGACCCCGGTGGAGCCTCGCAATGACTTTAATAAAAGTTTACATCTATCCACTTGCTTTTGTCAATCTTTTTCGATAGAATAGTGTCGAACAATCATTAAGGAGCTGAACCTATGGACTCCATCAAAGAAATGTGGAACCGCTTTACCCAAAGCATCGTCAATTATCTGCCCGATCTCGGAGGTGCGTTGGTCATCACCGTGATCGGTATCATCATCTCGATCATTTTGGTATCCCTCACGCGCAAAGCGCTGCAGCGCAAGAAGGTCGATCCCTCGCTGGTCGACTTCATCTCCCGATGCGTTCGCCTATTGATCTACGCCTTTACCCTGCTTGCCGCCATGTCGGCGCTTCATATCTCCATCACGGGCATCGTCGCGTTCTTCTCGGCAGCAGCCGCGGCGGTTGCCTTGGCGCTGAAAGACCGACTCAACGATATCGCCAGCGGTATCGTGATCCTGTTCACCAAGCCCTTTGTCACAGGCGATTTCATCGAATTCACCAAGTATTCGGGCTTTGTGCAGAAGATCGGCGTCATGCACACCAACATCCGCACCTACGACGGCACCAACGTCATCATCCCGAATTCTGTCATCTCCAACGCCGAGGTGAACAATTATACCACCCATCCGCAGATTCGTGTCACAATCACCGTTCCCATCCCCTATGACGCAGATATCAAGCAGGTGCAAACGATATTGACCGAAGTGATTGAGAACACCGATCTCGTTCTGGATGACGAGAAGTATCCGAAAAAGGTCAGACTCGAAAAATTCGGCGACAGCGCGCTGGAATTCACCGTCCGCTGTTACTGCGAATACAAGGATTACTGGACGGTATACTACGCCCTGATGGAAGGCATCAAGAACACGCTCGATCAGAACAAGATCGCCATCCCTTATAATCAACTGGATGTGCATGTGGTCAACCAAACAGATCATAAACAATAACTTGATTTTGAGCGACAATTAGTATATAATGGATAATTGGAAATGGAAAAGTCAAGCGCACATTCATTTTCAATTATCCATTTTCAACTTTCAACTCATATAAGCGCCTGTGGTGGAATTGGCAGACACGCCAGATTTAGGTTCTGGTCCGCAAGGGTGCAGGTTCAAGTCCTGTCAGGCGCACCATAGATATAGGGTATCCATTGGGATACCCTATATCTATTATACAAGCAAAGTGCGTATGACAGGACTTGAAGGCGACTGCATCGTCGTCACTCGCCGTATTCGGTAGTCATATCCGATGGGTATGACTTCACCTCATGTGGCGGTTCCTCCTCTCCCCACAACGCGGAGCGTCGTGGGGTCCCCGTGCTTTGCGCATCTCGAAGGTAAAATCAGTCCTGTGGACTGATTTTAAGGAGAGAGCAGATGTTTCTTTACACGGGAGCTGATGGCAACATGCGACATCATACAACTCCAATGAATCAAACACCTGTCAGGCGCACCAAAGCAAAAACCTGTCACAAAAGTGGCAGGGTTTTTGCTTTGTATGATTCATTCTTCAGTTTTCAGTCTTCAATTTTCAGTTCTGTTCGACAGGTTTTCTAAATGAATACTGAAAACTTAAAACTGAAAAATGAATAACGCTCTTGTTGCGTAAGAACAGATGAATCGCTATACATGAATATGTGTTTTCAGTTCAAAAAGGGTATCCGATCGGATACCCTTTTGTGATACTGTATTATTCGATTGTATCAGCAAGCAGATCGGCGACGTCAGTGATGACATGAGCGATCTCCAGCTCTTCCTTCCACTTGTTATCGATCGCGTCATAGCCGATGTACGCGCCGAGGATGTTACCGGCGATCGCGCCGGTAGAGTCGCTGTCGCCGTTGTGGTTGACGGCGGTGATGATGCACTCGGAAAAATCATCCTGATATTTGAGCGCGCAGTAGATGGCGATCGCGAGTGCTTCCTCGGCGATCCAACCCTCACCGAGCTGATGGATATTGTTCAGATCGGTGTCATCATTTTCAGACAGTTTGACTGCTTTATCGATGATGTTGACCAACTCATCGAGATGCTTTTCGTCACGGAAAACCTCGGCAACGTGACCCATTGACTTCTCTACGATCTCTTTCAATGTAAGCTGATCGTCATTATAGAGGATCCTGTAGATGATCTCAGCTAAAACAGCGGACGACAGATAGCCCAGCGGGTGACAGTGGGTGATCGCGGCACATTCCGCCGCCTCGATCGCGACCGATGCGATATCGTCACATTTCTTCACCATGCCGAGCGGTGCGATACGCATCACGCTGCCGCAGCCCTTACTGTTATTGATCTTCGACTTGATATAGCTATCGATATGCTCATGATTGATACGCTGTTCTCTGCGGGTTTGCAGCGCATTCAGACAGGTGAGTCCGGGAGCGCGCCTCTGGAACAGCTCGGGCACATCCTTGATGACGACGGAAATAAAGCCGTCGGGATAATCGGGAGAGTCCTTGATCACCTTGGTGGACGCCTCTTCATAAGTCATCTCCTGTGTGATGAGCCAATCCTGATACGCGATGTTGGCATAATCTCTCAAAGGAGCGCTCAAACCTGTTTTCTTCAATTCGTCATAGACGATCATCGCCGCCGCTGTAAACAGCGTCATCTGGGTATCATCGGAAATAATCGCCTTATGGCTATTCGGGCTGATACGATATCTGCGGACGCCCTTTTCGCCGTACTGACGGAAAATAGTCGATTCACGGGAAAACTCAATAATATAACCCAGCGCGTCTCCGGCAGCGCCGCCGATCAGTGAACCTCTGACTCTGTCTTTTATGTTCATGGTAATATCTCCTTTACTGTTGTTGGAACTATGTTACTATCGATCAACCGCGATAGAGCTTTTTGGTCTCATATTTCGGCTCAGTGGTGAGCAGGATCCCCAGCTTCTTCAAGGTACGGGTATCGGTCTCTGAGAGGATCACGGTGGCGTGAGCCTCAGCACCGTGGAGCTTATCAAGCTGCTGCATCGCGAGTCGCGCAGTAGGATTAGTGACCGCGGAGATCGACAGCGCGATCAGGATCTCGTCCGTGTGCAGGCGCGGATTGACGGAGCCAAAATGCTCGACCTTGAGCTTCTGGATCGGCTCGATGACCGCCGCGTCGATCAAATCCACTTCCTTGGGAATGTTGCCCAGGTGCTTCATCGCGTTAAGCAGCATCGCCGAGCACGCGCCCAGCAGATCGGAGGTCTTGCCGGTGATGATCGTGCCGTCGTCAAGGCTGATCGCTGCGGCAGGACTGCCGGTAGCCTCTTCCCTATCAAGCGCCGCTTTGATCACAGGTCTGCATTCGGCGGTCAGCTTGTTCTGCTTCATCAACAGCCCGATCTTGTATGCTTCATCGGGAGAGCCGTTGCCCTTGGTCTGGTTGCACAGCGCCGTATAATAGCGGCGGATGATCTCTTGATTGGCGGCTTCACAGGTCGCCTCGTCATCAACGATGCAGTTGCCCGCCATATTAACGCCCATATCGGTGGGAGATTTATACGGAGAAGTTCCCAAAATGCTCTCAAACATCGTGTTGAGTACCGGGAAGATCTCGATATCACGGTTATAGTTGACGGTAGTCACGCCGTAAGCTTCCAGATGGAAGGGGTCGATCATGTTGACGTCGTTGAGGTCGGCGGTCGCCGCTTCATACGCCACATTGACCGGATGCTTCAACGGAAGGTTCCAGATCGGGAAGGTCTCGAACTTTGCGTAGCCCGCCTTGATACCGCGCTGATTCTCATGATAGAGCTGTGACAGACAAACCGCCATCTTGCCCGAACCGGGACCCGGAGCGGTGATGACCACCAGACGGCGTGAGGTCTCGACATAATCATTCTTGCCGTATCCGTTCTCGCTGACGATCAGATCAACATCCGCGGGATAATTCGGGATACTGAAATGATGATAGACCTTGATGCTGTTCTCTGTCAAGCGTTCTTCAAATTTGACCGCGGCAGGCTGATCGGCAAAGCGCGTCAACACCACACTGCCGACATACAACTCGCGGCTGCGGAATACATCGATCAAGCGCAGCACATCCAGATCATAGGTGATACCTAAGTCGCCGCGCACCTTGTTCTTTTCGATATCATCGGCGTTGATGACGATGACGATCTCTGCCTCATCCTTGAGCTGCATGAGCATTTGCAGCTTGGAATCGGGCTTGAAGCCCGGCAGTACGCGCGACGCGTGATAGTCGTCAAAGAGCTTGCCGCCGAATTCCAGATAGAGCTTGTCGCCGAATTGGGCGATGCGGTCACGGATATGCTGGCTCTGCATATCCAGATACTTTTGGTTATCAAAACCGATTTTCATCATACCATTCCTTTCCCCTGTATTCAATATCCTTAAAAATATAAATACATATTCTTTATACCACAAATCCGCAATCATATAAATACATGAAAGAAAAAAAACGATTTTTTGTATGACAATGATGTAACTCTCTGATACTGTTAACCGATAGACAAACAGCATAGAATATGGTAGAATACGATAGTAGAAAGGAGGGGCGGATCATGTCAAAACGGAACATCCTGATCATCGTCAGCTGTATCATTCTCGCAATCACGGCTGTAAGGATCCTCCCCGCGATCTATACCACCAAAGATACCATCAGCGATACAACAGCGCCGAAAGAATACTTTATTGATATCAGCGATGATCCGGTCGCGCCGCAAAATGATCGTCAAAATGCCGCATATGCCGTTGACTTTGTCTTACGGTATTGCGGCGACCATACAAAGGAAAGTGACCTTTCCCCCGATATCGGCAACTTTTTCGGTACAGTCATGCCGAGTCACATTGTACACTTCTTCCGTCAAGAAGGATATCAGACAAAGGCGTATCACGGCGATCTTGACAAACTGAAAAAACGATTGAGTGAAGGCACGCCGATCATCGTTTGCATCCGCGACGGCAAAAGCACCCACTACGCCGTTTTAGTCGGCTATGATGCAGATCGCTTGTATCTGGCGGATCCGAATACCGATAATGTCTATGACGCTGATCAATCTTACAACAGGATCGTCGACAACGAAGAATTCCAAAACATCTGGAGATCCGACTTTTTGGTATCGGATCATGTTTATATCGCAGTAAAGAAAAACGCTGAACCTTAAGTCCAGCGTTTTTGTTTATTCCTTGATCGTATTGATGGGACCGTAATAGACGATATTTCTGTTGAAGCCGATGATCGGGAACATGATAAACGGCACGAACATCATTCCCCATGCCCACGCGGTCTTCAGTCCGAACGCCTTTGCCGTCTTATGATAGATCTTGAAGAAAACGACAAAGGATAGGATCAGCATCACCAGCGCCGCAATAAAGAAGAGGATTCCGATGATCATCACGACAATCACGGAGGTCGGGAGCGGCATGCCCGGATAGGCAGCCAGTGAAGATACGCCGCCGACTGCAAAGAGCACTTCTCCGGTAATGAAGCTGAGCGCGAAAATACCGAAGTAGATCACGCCGCGCCAAAAACACTTGGTCTCCCAAAGCTCTTCAAACAGTACATACACATTGTAAAGCGGAATGATGCCCTTCCAACCGGGAAGGTGCATTTTTTTGTAGGTGAACCAGCATCCGATCAGCTGAACGCCGAGGAGCAAATGCGAAAAGATCAGGCTGACCACCGACATCAATACAGATAAGATAGAAGCGGCGCCGCCGTAGCCCCAAAAAATCGGAAACATATTTTATCTCCTTTCAATCATCGATAACGTATATAATGCCGTTACTTCTTAGATAACAGCGGTTTCAGATATTGCCCTGTGAAGGATTCTTCACACTTTGCGATCTTCTCAGGCGTACCCTGCGCCACCACGGTACCGCCCATATCGCCGCCCTCGGGACCGAGGTCGATGATGTGGTCGGCGGTCTTGATCAGCTCAAGGTTATGCTCGATGACGATGACCGTGTTGCCCGCGTCCACCAGCTTATGGAGCACCTCGACCAGACGGTGCACATCGGCGATATGCAGACCTGTCGTCGGCTCGTCGAGGATATAGACCGTCTTACCTGTCGGACGCTTGGAGAGCTCTGTCGAGAGCTTCACACGCTGCGCTTCACCGCCCGAAAGGGTGGTAGCGGGCTGACCGATCTTGATGTAGCCTAAACCGACGTCATAGATCGTTTGCAGACGGCGCTGGATCTTAGGGATGTTCTTGAAGAATTCCAAGCCCTCTTCCACGGTCATCTCGAGCACATCGTGGATCGACTTGCCCTGATACTTGACCTCTAAGGTCTCGCGGTTATAGCGCTTGCCCTTACACACCTCGCACGGTACATAGATATCGGGCAAAAAGTGCATCTCGATCTTGATGATACCGTCGCCCTGACATGCCTCACATCGACCGCCCTTGACGTTGAAGCTGTAGCGCGACGAATTATAGCCGCGCATCTTGCTGTCGGTGGTCGACGCGTACAGATTGCGGATGTCCGTGAACACGCCCGTATAGGTCGCGGGGTTGGAACGCGGGGTCTTGCCGATGGGGCTCTGGTCGATGTTGATGACCTTGTCGAGCGCGTCGATGCCCTCGATGGCTTTGAACTTGCCGGGCGTACACTTCGCGCGGTTCAGTTCACGTGCCAGATGCTTATATAAGATCTCGTTGATCAGGGAGCTTTTGCCTGAGCCGGAAACACCCGTGACGCAAACAAATTTCCCTAAAGGAATTTTAACATTGATGTTTTTCAGATTGTTCTGCTGTGCGCCCTTGATGGTGAGGAACTTGCCGTTCCCCTTTCTGCGCTTTTCGGGCAGCGGGATCGCACGCTTGCCGCTGAGGTACTGACCCGTCATGGAGCCTTCACATTGCTCGATATCCTTCACGGTACCGGTGGCGACGATCTCACCGCCGTGGACGCCCGCACCGGGGCCGATATCAACGATATAATCCGCCGCGCGCATGGTATCCTCGTCATGCTCGACGACGATGACCGTGTTGCCGATGTCGCGCAGACGCTTCAAAGTGCCGAGCAGCTTGTCATTGTCGCGCTGATGCAACCCGATCGAAGGCTCGTCGAGGATGTACAGTACGCCCATCAGGGCGGAGCCGATCTGGGTCGCCAGACGGATACGCTGGCTCTCACCGCCCGATAAGGTTGCCGAAGCGCGGGACAGGGTCAGATAACCCAGTCCGACGGATCTCAAAAAATTCAGACGGGATCTGATCTCATTCAATATCTCGCCTGCGATCATGCGGTCACGTTCCGAGATCTCGAGCTGATCGATGAATTCAAGGATCTTGACGACGGACAGATCGCACAGCTCGGCGATATTCATCCCGCCGACCGTCACCGCGAGTGATACGCGCGACAGACGCTTGCCGCCGCATTCGTCGCACGGGATCTCCTTCATGTAGCTCTGGATCTCTTCCTTGATCCACTGGGAGTTGGTGTCGCGGAAACGGCGCTCCAGGTTCGGGATGATGCCCTCGAACTCACGCTGCATCTCCGTTTTATTGAACGGTGTGCGGCGGATCAGATGGAGCTTTTCGCCCTTGGTGCCGTAGAGGATCGCGTTGACCGCCTCCTCAGGCAGATCTTTGATCGGCGTAAAGTAATCAAAGCCGTATTTCTCAGACAGCCCGTCCATGTACATCTGCGCGATGGTGTTACCCTCCATCGCCCAGCCCGAGCCTTTGATGCCGCCCTGCGAGATCGTTTTGTTCGGATCGGGGATGATCAGCGACGGATCGACGCGCAGGAACACGCCCAGACCCGTACACTTCGGACACGCGCCGAAGGGATTGTTGAACGAGAACATACGGGGAGCGAGCTCGTTGATACTGCTGCCATGCTCGGGACAGGCATAGTTCTGCGAATACAGGATATCCTCGCCGTCCACCACGCTGACCAGCACCAATCCGTCCGCTAGTTTAGAAGCGGTTTCCAGACTGTCCGCGAGGCGCGAACGGATGCTTTCCTTGATAACCAGACGGTCGACGACGATCTCTACACTGTGTTTTTTATTCTTTTCGAGAACAATATCCTCACTTAGGTCATAGAGGATGCCATCGGCGCGGACGCGTGCAAAACCGGATTTGCGGGCGGATTCAAACACACCCTTGTGCTCGCCCTTCTTGCCCCTGATCATCGGCGCGAGCACCTGGATCTTGGTGCCCTCTTCCATCTCCATCACACTGTCGGTGATCTGGTCGATGGTCTGCTGGGCGATCTCACGGCCGCACTTTGGGCAGTGCGGGATGCCGATGCGCGCATAGAGCAGACGGAAATAGTCATAGATCTCCGTCACCGTGCCGACGGTAGAGCGCGGGTTCTTGGAGGTCGTCTTCTGATCGATCGAGATCGCCGGGGACAGGCCGTCGATGGAGTCCACCTCGGGCTTCTTCATCTGTCCGAGGAACATACGCGCGTAGGACGACAGACTCTCGACATAGCGGCGCTGACCCTCGGCATAGATGGTGTCAAAGGCAAGGGAGCTTTTGCCCGAGCCGGACAGACCGGTCAATACCACGAGCTTGTCGCGCGGGATCTCGAGGTCGACATTTTTCAGATTGTGCTTTTTCGCACCTTTGATAACGATTTTATCTTGCATGGTTTCACTTCTTTATATTGCAATATAGCGATACATGGAAAGGTTTCGGTACGTCGCAAGCGCCGTACCCTACGATCAACATCCATTATTATTGAAAAAAGAACAATAAATGGTTTCGTTTATTTGATGATTGCCACGGTACAGAGTAGTACCGTGGCAATTTCGATTTTTATTCTTCTGTAGAATTATTCTCTGTGATGACGGGGACTTCCTCTGCCTCGACAGGCTCTACATAGGTGCCTGCCATGACCTCGGCAAAGACGTCGCCGGACATCTTCTCATGCTTGATCAGATACGCCGCAGTCTCATGGAGCTTGGACATATGCGAGTTGAGGATATCCTCGGTCTTGCGATACGCCTCGGTGATGATGCGATGGACTTCCTCATCGATCTTGTTAGCGGTCTCCTCGGAATAGTTCTTGGTGTGACCCATATCTCTGCCGATGAAGATCTCACCGTCGCCGGAGGTGTAGTTGATCGGGCCCAAGGTCTCGGACATACCGTACTTGACCACCATATTGGTCGCGGTCTTGGTCGCCTTTTCGATATCATTGGAGGCGCCGGTGGAGATATCGCCCATGATCAGGGCTTCTGCCACACGACCGCCGAGATCGACCACGATCTCCTCCTCCATCTCACGCTTGGAGCGATAGCTGCGATCCTCGGTCGGCAGCGGCATCGTATAACCGCCCGCCATACCGCGCGGAATGATGGAGATCTGGTGAACGGGATCCTGCGTCTCACACGCATAGAAGCAGATCGCGTGACCGGCTTCATGATACGCGGTGAGCTTCTTCTCACGCTCGTTCATGACTTTCGATTTCTTCTCGGAGCCGACCACTACCTTGATGGCGGCTTCTTCGATCTCCGTCTGGGTGATCGCCTTTTTATTCTTACGCGCGGAGAGCAGCGCCGCCTCATTCAGGAGGTTTGCCAGATCCGCACCGGTAAAGCCCGCGGTCTGCTTCGCAACATTGCGGAGCTTGACGTCGGGCGACAGGGGCTTTTCACGCGAATGGACGCGCAGGATCGCTTCACGACCGTTGATATCGGGATAGCCGACCATGACCTGACGGTCGAATCGACCGGGACGCAGTAATGCGGGGTCGAGGATATCGGGACGGTTGGTCGCCGCGATCATGATGACGCCTTCGTTCGCGCCGAAGCCGTCCATCTCAACCAGCAGCTGGTTCAGCGTCTGCTCACGCTCATCGTGACCGCCGCCGAGACCCGCGCCTCTCTGGCGACCGACAGCGTCGATCTCATCGATGAAGATGATACAGGGAGAATTCTTCTTTGCGGTATCGAACAGATCGCGTACACGCGACGCACCGACGCCGACGAACATTTCGACAAAGTCGGAACCGGAGATCGAGAAGAACGGTACGCCCGCTTCACCTGCTACGGCTTTGGCGAGCAGGGTCTTACCCGTTCCGGGAGGACCTACGAGCAGGACGCCCTTCGGGATCCTCGCGCCGAGTTTATTGTACTTATCGGGATTTTTGAGGAACTCGACAATCTCCTCGAGCTCTTCCTTCTCTTCATCCGCACCGGCAACATCCGCAAAGGTGGTCTTTTTCTTCTCATCGGTCTGATTCTTGAACTTGGCTTTGCCGAAGTTCATCTCTCTGCCGCCGATACCGCCGCTCATACGGCGCATGACGAAGAACCAGAACAGCACCAGCACAATGACCAGTATCGCCGTCGGGATCAGCTCGAGCAGGAAGGAATTGTCGCCCACAGGGGTGAGGTCGTACTTCATGGGGGCGTCGGGATGCTCTTTGTCATACTTGACGATATCGCTCTTGACGTCTCGCCAGAAGGTCTCCCAGTCCATGATCTTGTGGGTGATGACCTTATCATCGTCGAGCTTCATCTGGATCTTGGTGGAAGAACCGCTGCTCTCTACCTTGAACTCGGTGACCTTCATATCATGGAAGTAACCGACGACCTCGGAGTAGGTGGTGGTATCCTTCGGACCCTGCGAGAGGAAGAAGGACATCGCGAGGATCACGATGATCGGGATACCAAGATAGATCAGCAGGCTCCTCACCTTGCCGGAATTAGGATTCTTTTTATCGTTCAATGCTTTCACTCCTTCTTTTTCAGCCTCCCTTTTCTAAGGGAGGTGGCACAGACGCGTGCGTCAAGTGCCGGAGGGTTTCCGCGAAGCGGAGAAGGATCATCTTTCGTATTCCAAAGACAACCCTCAGTCATCGAGCGCAGGCGTTCGATGACAGCTCCCTTAGGAAAGGGAGCCTATTATTCATATATTTCAGGCTTGAGTACGCCGATGTAGGGCAGGTTGCGGTAATACTCCCGGTAATCCAGACCGTAACCGACCACAAACTCATCAGGCACATCAAAGCCGATATAATCAACGTCGATCTCTACCTCACGGCGGGAGGGCTTATTGAGCAGGGTGCAGATACGCACGCTCTTGGCATTCTTCGCCGAAAAGTACTTTTTGATAAAGTTCAGCGTGTTACCGCTGTCGATGATATCCTCTACGATGACCACGTTTTTCTCATCAATAGGTTCTGATAAATCCTTGATGATATTCACACGACCGGTGCTCTTGGTGCCTTTTCCGTAGCTGGAAACGCACATAAAGTCGATCGTACACATCATATCGATATTTTTCAGCAGATCCGCCATGAACTGGACGCTGCCCTTGAGCAAGCCGACAAAAACGATCTCGTCCTCGCCCTGATAATCGCGCTCGATCTGCTTAGCAAGGCGCTTGGCGGCTTCCTTGATCTCTTCTTCCGTGATCAAAACTTTTTTCAGATCCTTATGCATGGTTCAACCCCCGTTGATCAAATAGTATTCCCCATCACGGGTCAGATCCGCTTGACCCTGCGCGGAGGTACCGATCCCCTCGATCCACAAGACGGTCGAGCCGTCGGCGACGATCGGGATGGTATCACGCAGCTCACGCGGTATTTTACGCTCATTGAAGAGCTTTTTCAACGATTTTGTCACACCACGGCGGGGATCGGTGAAGGTATCCCCCGCGCGGCGGTGTCGAATCACGGTATCTCGTGTCATTATAGCACACGGGAGCCCATGATGTAATAATAAATTGTTAATTTTTTCACTGCTCAGATCGAGCGGCGGTGCGATCTCAAAAAGCAGTCCGTCAAGGATCTTGATCCGTGTACCGTGTTCCTTCATATAGTCGAGGATCGGCACGCAGAAATCATCCGTGCTGAGCAGCTTTGGCACGATCCGCAGGATCCCCTGCGCGCAGGAAGCGATGTAACCGCCGCCGATATCAACCGCGCCGTTTGAGTGCATCGCTTCTATTATAAGCGCTGTGTGTTGAAAGTCAACAGGCGCAGCGGCTTTTTCCAAAATGTTTTTGACGGCGTATTTCAAGATGATCGGCTCACACTGCAAGAGCCTTTCACATGACCAACCGTAAGGGACTTTTGCTGATTTTAATTCCTTTTCGGAAATTTGAGACAGAAATTCATCCGCTTCCCGCAGGATGGACGACGTTCTGCAAATGCTCTCCCCTACGCTCGGATTCAGCTCACGCAGCACAGGCATGGCCTGATGGCGGAGCTTGTTGCGGGTGTAGTCGTCGGATAGATTCGTTGAGTCGGTCACATAGGCAAGATCGTTCTCGGCGCAGTAGGCTTCGATCTCGGCACGCGTACAGCACAAGAGCGGTCGGATGATGTTATCGCGCTTGACGGGGATCCCGGCAAGCCCTGCAAGTCCTGCTCCGCGGGTCAGGTTCCAGAGGACGGTCTCGGCGTTATCGTCACTATGGTGAGCGGTCGCGATTTTCGCGATACCCAGCTTGTCATCGCAGACCCACTGCAAATAATCATACCGCATTTTTCTGCCGCAGAGCTCCACGCTCTCGCCGTATCGCTTGGCGATCGACGGCACATCCGCTTGAAAGCTGAAGAAACAGACGTCCGTCTTTTCGCACAGCGCCTTGCAGAAGCGTTCGTCACGATCCGCCTCTTCCCCACGGATGCCGTGGTTGAAGTGCGCCGCATATAATGTGATATCTAATTCTTCTTTTAAAGAATTAAGAACATGCAGTAAGACAACGGAATCCGCGCCGCCCGACAGAGCGATCAATACTTTATCGCCCTTTTGCAACAGGTGATGCTCGTCAATATGGCGTTTGATCTTGGCAACAAAGCCATCGCCGACACCGCTATTCATGGTTATGATCTTGTCCGGTGAAGCGCATGAACTCGCCCTGCCAATGGAGCTTGACGATGGTGGTCTCACCGTGGCGGTTCTTAGCGACGATGCACTCGCCGCTGTTCTGATCGACCGCCGCCTGCACCGTCTCTGCGCCCTTCTCGCGCTCATAGTAGCCGTCGCGATACAGGAACAGTACAATATCCGCGTCCTGCTCGATCGAACCCGAGTCACGCAGGTCGCTCAACTGCGGACGGTGATCCTGTCGCTGTTCGGAAGCACGGCTGAGCTGGCTCAGACAGATGACAGGCACATTGATCTCCTTCGCCAAGATCTTCAGATTTCGGGTCAGCTCAGAGATCTCCTGTACACGGTTGCCGTCACGACGACCCGTAGACATCAGTTGGAGATAGTCGATGACGACGAGGTCGGGATTCTTCAATCTTCTTAATTTCGCTTTCATCTCGGGCACGGTGATGCCGGGCGTATCGTCCAGATACAGCTGGGCATTTTTCAAGATATCACCGGCGCCGATCAGTCGGTTCCATTCCTCCTGACTCAGCCTGCCGGTACGCAGCTTGGTACCGCCGACAAGCGCCTCGGAAGAGAGCAGTCGGGACGCGAGCTGTTCCTTGGTCATTTCCAGCGAGAAGAAGGCGACCTTCTTCTTGGCGATGACGCTGACATTGCGCGCGATATTCAGCGCGAATGAGGTCTTACCCATACCGGGACGTGCCGCGAGCAGGATCAGGTCGGAGCGGTTCAGACCCGTGATGACGCGGTCGAGGTCGCCGATACCGGTGGATACCGGCTTGATGGTGTCATCGTCACGGCTGAGCATATCGAGCCTGTCAAAGGTCTGGAACAGCACCTCGTCGATGCGCTGCAAGCCTTGGATATTCTTTCCGCGGCGGATATCAAAGATCTTCTGCTCGGCGGAATCGATCAAAAGCTGCGGCTCCATCTCACCGTCGGAGCTGTCCTCGATGATATCACGCGCGGCGTTCATCAAGGCGCGCACATCATATTTATCGCGCACGATCCGCGCGTAGTTCTCCACATTGGTGATAGAGGGACAGCTCTGGGCGAGCTGGACGAGGTAGGTTTTGCCCGTAGCCTCATCAAAATCGCGCTCCATCTTGAGCGTTTCGAGCACAGTGATCTGGTCTACCGCCTTACCGGTGGTAAACATCGACATCATCGCCGCATAGATCGTGCGGTGGTTGGCAATATAAAAATATTCGGATGACGGAAGGATCTCCGCCACACGGGCGATTGCCTCGGGATCCATCAAAATGGCGCCGAGCACTGCCTGCTCCGCCTCTGGCGAATACGGCAGCCGCAATCCGTTATAAACAGTTGTATTATTATCAGGCATAATCTTCTTTTAATGAGGAATTAGGAATGAGGAATGAGGAATTGATTACAGTTACACTTCCTTTTCACTCATTCATTCTTTCGTGCTAACAATTATGATCGAATGAAAAATCACACTCAGGCTTTTTCTACCGAGATCGTGCAGTGGGCGGTGATACCGCTGTAGAGCTTGATCTCCACATCGTACTCACCGAGATTTTTGATATCATCCTTGAGGGTGACCTTGCGTTTATCGACGTCCACATGCTTACGGTTCTTGACCTCGGCGGCGATATCCTTAGCGGTGATACTGCCGAAGAGCTTGCCGTTCTCACCCGCCTTCGCCTTGATGACGAACTTGGAACCCTCGAGCTCCTCCTTCGCCTTATTGGCGTTGGCGATTGCGGTGTCGATCTTATACTGCTTGCTCTGCTCGGCGTTCTTGAACTCGTTCATCGCCTGCGCGTTGGCTTCTTTCGCGACATTGCGCGGAAAAAGGAAGTTGCGCGCGTAACCGTCGGATACGCTGACGAGATCTCCCTTTTTGCCGAGGGACTTGACGTCCTGTAACAAAATGACTTTCATTTCCTATACCTCCGATATTCTGACTTATTTAAATTCCCACTCTTTCAAAATTTTGATCAAGCGTTCCTTGGCTTCGCTTAAGGAAACGCCTTTTATCTGCGTCGCCGCCATGGTCTGATGACCGCCGCCGCCCAGCGCCTCCATCACGAGCTGTACATTCATCTTGCCGAACGAACGCGCCGAGATATTGACGGTACGCAGATCGATGCGCGAGATCACAAACGAAGCGTAGGTGTCCCGGATCATCAGCAGATCATCCGCCGCCTGTGCACAGACAAGGCGCGAACTGCGCGAGGAGTCATCCGCTACAGTGACCGCACAGTGATTGATGAGCTGTGCAGAGGACACCAGCAGACTCTTCTCCCTGTAATTATCCAGAGAGTTCGCAAAGACATTGCGCACCGCTACGGTATCGGCGCCCTTCTTGCGGAGGAATGCCGCCGCCTCAAAGGTACGAACGCCCGTGTTGATGACAAAGTTCTTGGTATCCAGCATGATACCCGCCAAAAGCGCCTCTGCCTCGGTTTGATTCAATACATCATCCGCGAGATATTCGATGACCTCCGTCACCAGCTCGGAAGCGGAGGAAGCGGTGGGTTCGTGCAAAAAGACACTGGCGGTATCGATGGAATTCACCATCTTGCGGTGATGGTCGATCACGATCACATTACCGCAGTTTTTATACAATCGCTCGCTCTCAATGAAGTCGGGCGACTGGGTATCGACAATGATCAGCAGCGTCCTCTGATTCGACTGGAGTATCCCGTTCTCGGGATAGATGAACATATCATTATGGGTCTCGCTGAGCTTTTTGATCATATCGCGCGCCATCGAACGATCGATATCGGTAACGATATGACAGGTTTTGTTATATTTTTTCGTGACCAGCGAATAGATGCCGGTCGCCGCTCCGATGCAGTCCAGATCGGAGAACCGATGTCCCGTCACCAAGACACGGTCGCTCATCTCGATCGCCTCCGCGATCTGCTGAGATATCGCGCGCACCTTGACCTTGGATGTTTTTTCGATACCCTTTGCGACGCCGCCGAAAAAGACATACTCATTATCCGTCAGGATCGCGACCTGATCGCCGCCTCTGCCCAGGGACATATCCAGCGCTTTTTTCGCCTTTGACGCGCTGTCCGTCAGGGTGACGCATCCGTGACCGATACCGATCGACAGTGTAGCGGGTCTGCCGTGATAGCTGATCGAACGGATCGCATCCAGCAAGCTGAACTTATCCTCCATCTGCCGATTAAGGATCTCTTCCTCTAAGATCGCGATATAGCGGTTCTCACCCAACCGGCGCATCAGGATATCATACTCCGTCGCCCAACGATACAGGATATTCTCCGCCGCCAGATGAGCAGCGGCAGCCTCCTGATCCGCGTCGGAAGAGAAGTCCTCGATATTATCGAAAACGATCAGTGCAACGCTGGTTTTGGTATCGTTATACTGGTCAACGAGGTTTTTATAATAGGTGTCGTCGATAAACTCGAACAACAGTCCCTTTTCTGTCGTGCGTACAAATGTGGTGAATCGTCTGCCCGCGTATTCGGAGTCAAATACACCTCTTTTGAGCGCAAGGTCGAGGTCGATCCCCGGGATAAAGGTAGTGATAGGCGCGTTGATCCCCTCGTAATCATCGAGAAACGCTCTGCGGAACAGCGCGTTATAGGCGATCAACTCGCCGTTCGTACCGCTGATCGCGACAGGTGTTTTGATCATTTCCAGGGATTTTTGAGAGGGATCAAAGCAATCCCTCATCGCCGCTCTGGTGACCTCTCCGATATAATTACGGAATCTCAACACAGCGATAAAGATGACCGTGATGACGATGAGCGTGACACCTAATTCAATCAATCCGATCAACGGATTATAGAAGAAGGTAATGCCCGACATCGGGATCATCAATACCGCGAGGAAGAGGAATGCGGGGATCACCGTCCAAACATGTTTCTTCATAATGGTACCTGAATCTATAAAAGATACTTTTGTTATCATGCTGAGGGAGCACCTGATGCGCTCCCCTCAAAACAGCATATCGATATTCGATCTAAAGCCTTATACTTCCATCAAAATGGGCAGGATCATCGGGGAGCGTCCTGTCTGGCGGACGATCAGCTTCGCGATGTCATCCTTGATCAGATTCTTGATCACGCCCCACTCATGGATATTCCGACGGGAGCAATCCTCTAAGATATCCAGCGACAGCGACTTGATGTCGTCCATCAGATCGCCGCTTTCACGCACATAGACAAAGCCGCGCGATACGATATCGGGACCGCTGATGACATGACCGTCATACACATCGAGGGATGCGACGATGATGATCAAGCCGTCCTGACCGAGGTGTTTACGGTCTCTGAGGACGATCGATCCGACGTCGCCGACGCCCAGACCGTCGACAAACACCTTACCTGCGGTGACAGGCTCAGCCTCCTTGAAGCCGTTCTCGCTGATCTCGACCGACTTGCCGATATCGCCGATATAGATATCCTTGCTGTCCATACCGAGGGACATCGCAAGCGTTCTATGCTTTTGCAGCATCTTCTGCTCACCGTGGATCGGGATGAAGTACTTCGGCTTGACCAGTGAATGGATGAGCTTTAATTCTTCCTGACAGGCGTGACCGGAGACATGCACCTCGTACATGCTCTCATATACCACGTCACAGCCGCGCTTTAACAGTTCGTCAACGACATTGCCGACCGAGCGCTCATTGCCGGGGATGGGATTAGCGGATATGATGATAAAGTCGCCCGCGCCGACAGACACTTTGCGATGGTCGGAATATGCCATGCGCGAGAGCGCCGACATCGGCTCACCCTGCGAGCCTGTGGTAGCAAGCACGATCTTCTCGGGCGGATAGTTTTTGAGCTGATCGATGTCGATGATCAGGTTATCGGGCACCTTGACATAGCCCAGCTCCTGCGCCACCTTCATATAGTTGATCATGGAGCGACCCGAGAAGGCGACCTTTCTGCCGTATTTGACAGCGCAGTTGATAATCAGCTGGATACGGCTGATGTTGGACGCAAAGGTCGCGATGATGATACGCTTCTTCATAGCAGAAGCAAACAGCTGATCAAAGCTGTCGGTGACCTTCTGCTCCGTCTGGGTATAGCCGGGGCGTTCGGCGTTGGTGCTTTCTGCAAGCAGTGCCAACACACCCTGATCGCCCAGCGCCGCAAAGCGGTTCAGGTCGGTCATCTTGCCCTCGATGGGTGTGTAGTCGACCTTGAAGTCGCCCGTATGGACGAGCGTACCGGCGGGAGTATGCAGTGCGATCGCGACAGAATCGGGGATGGAGTGGTTGACGTGGATCAGCTCGATGTCAAAGCAGCCGAGCTTGAAGGTGTCGCCCGCGTTCTTCTTGATCAAGGTAGGCGGTGCAGAAAGACTGTGCTCTCTTAATTTGTTCTCGATCAGTCCGATGGTCAGAGGCGTGCCGTAGATGGGCACGTTCATTTTGGCGAGCAGGAACGGGATGCCGCCGATATGATCCTCATGTCCGTGCGTGATCACCACGCCGCGGATCTTGTCGCGGTTCTGCTCGAGATAGGTGTAATCCGGAATGACCAGATCGACGCCCAGCATATCGCCGTCGGGGAACGCCATACCGCAGTCGATGAGGATGATATCGTTCTCACACTCGAACACGGTCAGGTTCTTGCCGATCTCGTTGAGTCCGCCGAGGAACGACACGCGTATGGGCGGCTTCGGCGGCGCTTTCTTTTTGACAGAACGCGTTTTCTTGCCCTTTGTGTTGGCAGTTACCCTTGTTTTATACGCACGTTTCAGTGCGTTCACTTTTACATTTTTCTTCGTATTACGGGGCATTTTTGCTTTGCCCTTGCTCTTCATTTGAGGTTTCTTTTTCGTTTCGCTCAAATAAATACCTCCTTAATATCAAATTGTTATGTAGATCCGTTTCTATTGCCGTTCAGAAACAGATAGAAGACAATCATAATAGTTGCGCCGTCTCGAGAGAACATACTCCCACTTATACATCATATACTATACCAAATTTTTGCAATTTGGTCAAGTGGCGGATTAATTTGAGTATGTATCATTTTCCTTCACTATGAAAGTATTGGTATAAAATGGTAATGTATACCGACGCGTACTTGCAAAGCGCCTGAAATCTGTTATAATAATGAAAGAATCTGCAAAGGATGTGATTCCATGAAAACTGTGGAAATCTATACCGACGGCGCCTGCTCGGGCAATCCGGGTCCCGGCGGCTGGGGCGCTGTACTGCGCTATAACGGTCACGAGAAGGAGATCTCGGGCGGTGAAGCGCACACCACCAACAACCGCATGGAGCTCATGGCGGTGATCGAAGCGCTCAGCCTCTTAAAGGAGCCGTGCGAGGTGAAGCTCTACTCCGACAGCCAATATGTCTGCAACGCCCTCAAGCTCGGCTGGGCAAGAAAATGGCAGCAAAACAACTGGATGCGCAACAAAAAAGAAAAAGCCCTCAACCCCGAATTATGGGAAAGGCTTTTGAAGCTATGCGATATCCATGATGTGGAACCCATCTGGGTCAAAGGTCACGCCGGTCACCCCGAGAACGAGCGCTGTGACCGCATGGCGGTGGCGGAGAGCCAAAAGTTTATGTGAGATATGTTAAAAGCAGCAAATGTCATGTAATCGACATTTGCTGCTTTATTATTTAGCTCAAAATAAATTCGAAAAAAGATTCTATACTCGTTATATTAACAATTTATAACTCTATTTGAGAAGCTTTTGACATGGATATTTCATTAAATAATTCTTTTCCATTTAAATCATATGCTGCAATCCCTAAACTTCCTAAAAATGTCCCGTTAAACCTATCATCGAGTTCTGTGTGTACAACAAGCATATCATCTTTATATGTTGGAGCATTAAAAACAGCATACTCTGCTCCACCAGTACTATGAACATATTTATCGTCAATTTCAAATACTAAGCTGCCATTTTCATCATAAACATATTTAAAGTCTTTTATGATTCTATTATCACTAACATCGATGTAATTATACTTCTGCGGTTCAACAATAACATTCCAATCATAATCAAATACAATATAATAATTCTTCTTATCCTGCCCCTGTGTTGTTATCACAATTCTATTAGTCATGAAATGAAAATCAAAATCACCAGAAAGCTGATTTAAATACTTTTCATCAGTTAGTTGAACCATACTATTATCTTCAAAGTTGTAAATAAACATTTTTGTTATTTTATCTTCTTGAGGAGCCCCATAAATGATACAACGATTATTATACACATCCGAGGATTTTATATTCCAACCTAATTCGCTTCTTGACACAGTCTTTGTACTTATTACATTCCCTGAGGTATCGATATACTCTAAATGAACATCATAATCCCAGTAATTCCCAGTTTTTCGTCTTTCTCCGTAAACTACGTCAGAATACTTCATATCTCCTTTAAACTCACCGTCTGGTTTAGCATGTTTATCATCAACCCATGTTCCAGAACGCGAATAATAAAACCCCGTATTCTTAAATGAAAAAACGCCATTTCCCCAATATTTAACTGAAATTTCTTTTTGAGGCTTTTCGTTCAGTTGATAAACTTGATTGTTATTAGCATCATAAATTGTATATGTATAGCTATTATTATCAAACCCTGAATCATGAGTTTGAACTACCTCATACCCATCACCATATGCAACACAATAGTTATCCATGTTTCCGGATTTTGTAACTTTGAATCCATCGTTTGTCTCAGACACCAGATTATAAGTACTGCATATTTTACCAGAAGTATCAATGACCGTAAGTTTTTTACCACTATCTGACTCAATATACGCATATCCGTTACTAAAATCAGTCGGATCATGTGTGATATCAGTTGAGTCATAATAAAAGATCAACTCTCCGTTTTTGTTGATGCAACCACATTTAGGATGAACGCCTTCTCTGGTTTTATCCTTAGCTGTAGCATCACAATAGTTTACCCAAGCAACACCATCTGAGTAGTTAGATATCAAGTACAAATAGTCTTGCTTTCCCTGTACCTTAGCGACACTGTTACTTTGATCATTTGATACTGAACAGCTTGTAAAAACCAATAACACTACTAATACGCCAACAAGCAAACATTTTTTTGCCATTACCATTCTCTCCTTTCTATATCAATCAATACTAACACATAATTCGAACCATTACAAAGCCCTTTTTTCTACGTCTGGAATACTCTTGCCGCAATTAGAACAATGACTTGTCCCTAACGGATTCGTAAATCCGCAAAAAGAACATACAACCGATTGAAACGTGTTGCTCTTGTAGATTTCGATATACTTATCAGTCTTATTTCTTTTGCTGAAGTAATAAAAACTTGTAAGAATCAACGAAATTCCTATTATCAAACATACGATGAAAATAATCATATAAATATCATGCCAACTCATATTTCCAATACTTTTTCCAAAAAAATAAATATTAGTCCTCACTCTTCCAATATGTTCAACCTTTATACGACAAATAATACTAACAACTATAAGAATCAATCCAAAAAGCACTAATACCCTTCCAGCAATTGATAAACGTCTATACTGAGGATTCTCAACCATATTACCACTCCTCCCGTGATCAAATAATCAATAGTTAAGATCAGCTATTATTTGTCATAAATATTATGTTCCTTAAAGTACAAATAAGCATCTTTCAACATTTGATACTTCTCTTCCGATGATGCGTTTGAATTCCAGTTGGTACCATTTGCTCTTGTTTGAGCAACCCATCCCATACTACGTGTCTTCTCATCGGTATCATATACGCTGAATTTCATCTGCGTCATACCATCGCTATTTACAAAGAATCCGCGACCATAAACATCAGTAACCGGATATAATGTGTAGAAACAAATATTATTCGTTCCGTCAAAATCAAAGAATGCAACTTTATCAATTGTAAAGCTTTGAGCACTGTCTGTCACTGAGACATCCCAACCATCCATATTACGATAAACAGTATCAACATATACCATATCGGAATCCGTTAACTCCACCGGAGCCTTATCTTGATTACACGAACATAATCCAATAACAGTTATTATCAAAATAAACAAAATTGATTTCTTCATGGTTTCTCCTCTCCACACGCGCAAGTACCCACATAATTAATGTTCTTTCTTCTGCATTTCGGACAAACCCAATATCCAGAATGAACATTAACTTGATGTCTACAATAAATACATTCAATGGCATCAGGTGATATTTTTTCATGACAATATGGACACAATCGATACATTTGAAGGCGGCTTTTTTCTTCTGCTTTCTTCTTTTTACTCATAGCTATAATAATTAGAAAGAACATAAATAAAGCACAGAAAACACAAAAGCCAAAGGCAATATTATATATTTCTCTCAAACTGCTATAACCAACAAATTGATCAAAAAAATATACGCTTTCTTTTGAACTGCTAGAGTCATCCGCAACGATTTTTAAAATAATTGCCAATATGGTAAATAGTATTGTCAAAAAAACAGATATTCCCACGGCTGCCCCGCCACTATTATCTACAGAATAATCAGGCAGTTCATTTCCGCAATTAAAACAAATATGATTTCCATCGGGATTTCTTTCGCCGCATTTTGGACAAAACAAAACAATTTCTCCTATTATAAATTTGCACTTATATAGGTGCAAATTTATAATAGCATAAGCATAAAATAATGTCAATAAGAAATTGCGCCTATATAAGCGCAGAAAGGATGACATTATGAATGCAGAATTTGAAAAAAAAGTTGGTCATAATATACGTAGTATACGTGAAAGCAAAAGAATAACGCAAGAGCAATTATCTGCAAAATTACAAGTAAACGGATGCGATATCACCCGTTCTGCATTAGCAAAAATTGAAGTCGGACAAAGACATCTCTATGTCGACGAATTAAAACTGATTAAAGAAATATTGAACACAACATTTGAAGAAATAATGAAATGACATAATCATATTAAAAAGTCCCCGGTATCGCGTTACAGCGATCTCGGGGACTTTTAACATACAGTAAGCTATTCAACGCGTGCATATGGCCGTTCTGCACACGGAAAACACCATATTATTTTTCCATCAGGAGCTTATTCAGCTCGTCCATGAAGGTGTTGATATCCTTGAACTGGCGGTAGACGGACGCAAAGCGTACATACGCGACCTCGTCCACGTTCTTGAGCTGATCCATGGTCAGCTCGCCGATGGTCATCGAGGTGACCTCTCTGTCGAGGGAGCTCTGGAGCTGGGCTTCGATCGTGTCTACCATCTTCTCGATCTGTTCAACGGAGACAGGGCGCTTCTCACATGCACGCAGGATACCGGCAGTCAGCTTGGCGCGGTCAAAGACCTCGCGCGATTTGTCGCGCTTGACGACCACGATCGGGACGGTCTCGATCACCTCATGGGTGGTAAAACGCTTGCCGCATTTCAGACATTCACGACGGCGGCGGATGCGCTCACCCTCGTCGGCGGGACGGGAATCGATAACCTTGCTTTCTTCAAATCCACAGTAGGGACACTTCATATTTACACCCCAATATCTTGAAATAATAATTCTACAATAGAAATTATAAACTATATATGCGATATTGGCAAGTTAACTTTTTGTAATCTGGCATTACAAAATAGTGAGGAGTTAGGAGTGAGGAGTGAGGAGTTGACAACAGACTTTATCCACGCTTGAACAGAAAAAAAGCGCTTACCGCACAACTTTGAGCATCGTAAACGCTTTTCGTTATTACTACATTCAGGATACTGAGGGATTGGCTTGTAAAACAAAGATGAAGGAGCACAGAGAATCAAAAACTCCTCACTCCTAACTCCTCACTCCTCACTGATGACAGGCTTCAACGCCCGATCCAAGATCCCGTTCATGGCGGCGATGGCGACGCCGTAATTCACCATCGGGATACCGGCGGATACGGCAGTACTCTGCCGATGCTGCATTTCCTTTTCATTGAGCATACAGCCGCCGCAGTGGACGATCACCTTGTAATCCGACAGATTGTCGGGGAAGGTGCCGCCCGAGGTAAAGGTGAATGCGGGTTCAACTCCCGCATATGAGCGGATCCAGTTGGGCAGCTTGACGGTGCCGATGTCACCGCACTGGCGGTGATGGGTACAGCCCTCCGATATCAGCACCTTGTCGCCGTTATTCAGATGCTTTAGCGCGTTCGCGCCGCGGATCAATCCGTCCAGATTGCCCTTGAAGCGTGCGAACAGGATCGAGAACGACGTCATCGGGACATCGGCGGGCGTATTCTCCGCGACCCTCTTAAATGCCTGAGAATCGGTAATCACGAGTGCGGGAGCATGTTTCAGCCTGCCGAGCGTCGCTTTCAGCTCCATATCCTGACAGCAGATCACGGTGCAGTGATGGTCGAGCAGCTCGCGCAGGGTCTGCTGCTGCGGCAGGATGATCCTGCCCTTGGGCGCGGATTCGTCGATCGGGATGACCAACACGACCGTATCACCCTCATTTACCAGATCGGCGACGATCCTCTTTTCTTTTTCTTCCGACTTGATCAGGGTGGCAAGGCGCTCCTTGAGCTCCCCTATCCCCTCGCCTGTCAAGGCGCTGACACACGCGGTGTGATCATCCCCCTTCGGGGGTTCCTCAATAAGATCGATCTTATTCATCACGATCAGATACGGCAATTTTCGTAAACGGAATTCATCCAGCAAGCGTTCATCTGCCGCAGACAATCCGACGGTACCGTCCACCACGAGCACGGCGATATCGGTCTTGCGCAGTACCTCACGAGTGCGCTCGACGCGCAGCTCACCCAAGGCGCCCTCATCGTCAAAGCCGGGGGTGTCGATGATGACGACAGGCCCCAGCGGCAACAGCTCCATCGCCTTGTGGACAGGATCGGTGGTCGTGCCGAGGGTGTCGGATACAACGGAGATACGCTGATTGGTCACGGTATTGACAACGCTGGATTTTCCCGCGTTACGCCGCCCGAAAAATGCGACATGCGGACGCAGCGCGGATACGGTTGAGTTTAACGACATAATATAACCTTTCGATTAAAACCGGAAATCTCTGCGGTTGGAATTCTTGATATCTTCGATATTCTGCGCGGCGATAGTACGCACCTTCTCCTTCGGGATACGCTTCAACTCCTTCGCGATCATATCAAAGCCGATCGCCTTGGTCTCGGGAGAAGCGTAATCCACCAGATACTCGGCAAGCGTCATCAATGCGTTCGGGTGACAGCAGTTGAGGATCTGACCCGACTTGCACAGCGACATGAAGCGGTCGCCGGTTCTGCCCTCGCGATAGCACGCGGTACAGAAGGACGGGATATGTCCGCTCTGCATCAGCCATGCGACGACCTCATCCAGCGTGCGTTGATCGGAAACATCAAACTGCTCGGTGTCATGCGGACGATCCTTCTCGGCATAGCCGCCGACAGAGGTTCTCGAGCCGCCCGATACCTGAGAGATACCCAGTCGCAGGAGCTTGGAGCGAACCGCTTCACTCTCGCGGGTCGAGATGATCATGCCGGTGTACGGAACCGCCAGACGGATGCAGGCGGTAATCTTCTCAAAGGTCTCGTCGTCGATACCGCCGTCGAACTCGTCGGGGTCGATATCGTCGGCACGCTTGACGCGCGGCACCGAGATCGTGTGCGGGCCTACGCCGTGGACTGCCTCCAGATGCTCAGCGTGCATCAACAGTCCCGCGAACTCATATTTATACATTTCCAGTCCGAACAGAACGCCCAGACCTACATCGTCGATGCCGCCCTGCATGGCGCGATCCATCGCCTCGGTGTGGTAGTCATAATCATGCTTGGGGCCTGTGGGATGAAGCTGGAGGTAGCTCTCCTTGTGATAAGTCTCCTGGAACAGGATGTAGGTGCCGATGCCCGCGTCCTTGAGCTTAGTGTAATTCTCAACAGTGGTCGCCGCGATATTGACATTGACGCGGCGGATCGCGCCGTTCTTGTGCTTGATCGAATAGATGGTGTCGATGCACTCGAGGATGTACTCGATCGGGTTCATCACGGGATCCTCACCGCTCTCGATAGCAAGGCGCTTGTGACCCATATCCTGTAATGCGATGACCTCCGCCTTGACCTCTTCCTGGGTCAGCTTCTTGCGCGGAATGGTCTTGTTCTTCATATGATACGGACAGTACAGGCAACCGTTGACGCAGTAGTTCGAGAGATACAGCGGCGCGAAGATGACGATGCGGTTGCCGTAAAAGGCGAGCTTGATCTCCTCCGCGATCTCATAGATCCGCTTGGTCACCTCGGGATCCTCGCACGCGAGCAATACAGAAGCCTCACGATGGGTCAAGCCATTACAACGGCAACCAGTCGCGGTCGGGATCGGACGCGCCTTTTCAAGGATCTCGTTGATCAGTGTCATGTTGTTTTTATTTTTCTCCGCATAAGCGAGAGTCTCGCGGATCTCCTCATCATTGATGAACTCCTCCGCGTGCAATGAAGCAGGGTTGTAAATAGCCATGTGTATGATCTCCTTATTTGAAAAATGCTTTACTAAATTAGGAATTAGGAGTTAGAAATTAGGAATGTTGGGAGGGCTCCGCCCTCACCCGTTTTGTATACGGAACAATAACGCGCAGTGCTGTTCATATTGGAATCAAAACACGAAGTGTCTCCCTTAATTCCTCATTCCTCATTCCTAATTCCTCATTAAATCGACGCGTACGCCGTCTTAACGCTCACACCGGACAGGGAGCCGATCTTTCCGCTCAAAGCGGCGATCTTGTCTTGCGGCGCATCGACGGCGACGCTGATCAACCGCACATTTCGTTCCTTATACGGCACGCCCATGCGACCGATCACATAGTCCGAAAAGCCGGTCAACAGCTCGTTGATCTCCTTCGTCGCGTCCTCGTTTTCGACAATGATACTGACGACGGCAACTCGTGTATCCATTGATACTCACATCCTTTTCGAAAGCAGAACTGTACTGCCCTTTTCGTAAAATGACAACATGTTTCGATTGAAAACTTTACTCGTAGTATTCACAAAACTTCCGACAATCATGACCACCCGTCAAACGGGTGGTTTGCTCTGGGGCTATAAGCCCCTGTTACTGACCCGCGTCTCAAGGCGCGGGCTTTAACTTTGTTCAAGCCTTATTGTCTTTGCCTCTT
>OMWP01000014.1 GCA_900314795.1 uncultured Eubacteriales bacterium | reverse complement strand
CGTCGCGTTATCTCTCCCCCGCATTTTACGTTTATTTCTCTGTGAATCATACTTCTTGCCGCCCCCTCGTCAGAGGGGGCCGGATAGGTTTTTCTACAGTCTGAGAGCCCGACACAACGTCGGGCTTTTTGTGTGCGTAAAACTTTTTGAGTAGGTAATGAAGTGATATAGCAATCACTTATTGGTGAAGTCGAGGGAATAAAAGCCGAAACGCGGGAAGGACGCTTCATCGGCAACGGCAAGCAGTAATGAACCGTCAACAGAGGGAAAACCCTCTGCCTGCATCAAAAATACGGATTCTTTTGCAAGGCTCCATTCCGAGGTGAGAACGGTGACGCGACAGCTTTGGCATTGCTCTCTCAGTCGATTATAGACGCCCATGATCCACAGGCTCTCGATGTCGTAGCCCTCGATGGGAGTTTTGCTGACGCCGGCGATCTCGCCGTTCAGTGCGTCATGGGGGAGGGGCTTGCGAAAACGCAGGTTGAGCATCTCATCACCGACCACACTGCGGCAGGCACAGCAGAACACACCGTCGGCGGTGCGGTATTCTTGATCGGTCAGAGTATCAAAAGCTTCGCAGAAATCGTGTAAAGCGGATGTTTCATCCTCTGAAAAGCCGTTGAAATCTTTTGCTTCGGGGAGAGGAAGATCGCACAGCTCACGCGCCTTGGCGATACAGTCATTGTAGACAGGGAGCTTGATATCGCCCTTGTCGAGGTCGGAGAGCAGTCGGCGGTTGAGCTCATCAAAAGAGAGTGTGCGGCTGTAGGAGAGGTCAAAATCGCGCTCGTGCTCGGGATAGCGGTGGTAGCGGCGACAGGTCAGGCGGTTTTGCTCATCCACACCGTAGACGTTGTACGCCTCAAAGATATCGTTGCGCTCGCGGCGCTCGATCCCGCCGCGTATCTGTGAACGGCACCATTCGACAAAGGGATCGACAGGCTCTTGTTCAATGGGCGGCTCAGGATCTGTTGGCTCGGGGATCACTTCTTCTGGCGCCTCGACGATCGGTTCGGGATTCGGTTTTTCGGAAGATCGAAAGAATTTGAATGGGTTTTTCATAGCTTCCTCTAAGGTAGTTAGATTTATACTAAGTAGCAATAAAACACTTTAATATCTAATGCGTAGAATTCCGCATAACTGCGTTGTCAGTCTTGACAGGCGCCAGCCTGCCTGCGCCCTCCGCCTTGTTCTGCGGAATTCTCCGCTAATATCTTTTTAAAGCTTTTTATGGCTGCTTAGTATTAGCTATATGATAGCAAATAATCGGGGATTTGTAAATGACGGTATGGTAAATTGCGGTTGCGGGGATCGGAGATTTGTGGTACAATCTCAGAAGAGGTGAGAACGAATGAAAATCGTCCTGACAGACGCGCAGACAGTCGTCGATGAACTGGTGACGGCAAATTGCCTGAGTGAGTTCGGAGAGGTCGTGTCCCACGGACTGCTCCGATATGAAGAAGTCGCCGAGGCGATCGCGGACGCGGACATCGTATTATGCAATAAAACACTGCTTGACAGCCACACCCTGCGGCTTGCCAAACAGCTGAAATATATCGGGATCTTTGCGACCGGATACAATAACATTGACGTCGATTACTGCCGTGCGCACGGGATCACCGTGTGCAATGCGGGGTCATATTCGACCCAGTCGGTCGCGCAGCAGACCTTTGCGCTGATTTTGGCGCATTATAATCAGATCGCCGCGTATGATCGCTATGTGAAGGACGGCAGATGGAAGCGCAGTCCTACCTTTTCGCCCTTTGTCTATCCGCTCAACGAGCTGATGGGAAAAACGCTGGGTATCGTAGGACTCGGCGCGATCGGTCAGGAGGTCGCGGCGATCGCGAACGCTTTCAAAATGCGCGTCATCGGCTATAACCGCAGTGTGAAGAATGTGCCGAACGTAGAGCAGGTGAGCTTTGATAGATTGCTCAGCGAGAGCGATATCGTCAGTGTGCACTGTCCGCTCAATGCCGACTCCGCGGATCTGTTCAACAAGGACACGTTCTCGAAGATGAAGAAAGGCGCGCTGTTTGTCAATACGGCACGCGGCGGTGTCGTGGTGGAACAGGATCTGTATGACGCGCTCGAGAGCGAACACCTCGGCGGTGCGTGTCTGGATGTCCTGCGTGTGGAGCCGATGGAGGAGGATTGCATCCTGATGGAGGCGAAGAACTGCATCATCACGCCGCATGTCGCATGGGCGCCGCTGGAGACCCGAGGGCGGCTGATGGGGATCGTCGCGGATAATATCAGGAACTTTTTGAACGGTACGCCGACCCATGTGGTGAGTTGAGAAATCCTGCGTTTGTATAAATAAATCAGTTGAGATTGGACGCGCACGTCATTTTCTCAACAATAATGTAAGGAGAAACAGATGATCAGAAGAGCGAAGAATGCGGATATCGACCGCTTGAATGTGCTGTTGTATCAGGTACAGCAGCTGCACGCCGATGGCCGTCCCGATATCTTTAAAAACGGCGCGAAGAAATATACGACAAAAGAGCTGGAGGGTATCATCGCCGACGACATGACGCCGATCTTTGTGTATGAAGAGGACGGTATGGTGATGGGCTATGCCTTTTGCATCTATCAGATCACGCAGGAGTCGGAGCAGATGCATGCACGCAAGGTGCTGTATATCGACGATCTGTGTGTGGACGAAAGTTATCGCAGAAAGCATATCGGAAAAAAGCTCTATGAATATGTTCTGAATGTCGCGAAAGAGAACCGTTGCGACAGTGTGACGCTGAACGTGTGGCGCGTCAATCCCTCGGCAGAAAAGTTCTATCAAAAGATGGGGATGGAGCCGCTGAAAACGATGATGGAAAAACGGCTCGGATGACATGCCGATCGTGATTTCGGCATGGATTTGATAGAGGTGTCGACATGCCTTGCTATAACGATTGACACGGTTCACAGGATTGGGTAATGAGGATGAGCGAAATGAACGATCAAAAATTTGAAGCATTTTATGCGGAATACTACGACAAAGTATTCAAATATATACTGAAAAAAACCGGTAATTTTCATGCGGCGGAGGATCTGACGATGGATACGTTCACCGCGTGTTATAAGCATTTTGACCGCTATGACGAAACAAAAGCGTCGCTGGGAACATGGGTGTTCACGATTGCATCCAATAAGCTGAAAAACCATTATCGCAGTGATCAGACGTTTGCTCAACTGCAGGATTACTCCGCCGTGGATGACGGAATGGAGGACGCTGTGGTCGAGGCACAGCACCTCGCCGAGCTGCGTGATGTGCTTGCCGACGCGCTGGAAACGCTCAACGAGGTACAGCAGCAGGTGATCGTACTGAAATACTTTAAGAACAAGAACTCTAAGGAGATCGCGCAGATCACGGGACTGACGTCCGATAATGTGCGTGCAATCGCCTCGAGGACGGTCAAGAAGCTCAAGGATTACTTTGATATGCGACAGATCGAGTATTAAGACCGTCAACAGAGAGAATGCGGACGACTGAACGTCGTTCCGGCAAACAGATGGGCAGAATAGGGTAAATGATGAAGGGATTTGTCAAAACACCGACGATATTGCAGATGGAAGCGGCTGAATGCGGAGCCGCTTCTCTTGCTATGCTCATTATGTATCACGGCGGACATATCCCGATGGAGAAGATCCGTGTCGACGCGGGTGTATCGCGCGACGGCAGTAAGGCGGGCAACCTGATCCGCGCCGCAAAGCAATACGGGCTGGAGGGTCACGGATACAAGCGATCATTTGCCGCACTGGTACAAATGCAGCCGCCGTGTATCATCCTGTTGAATTACGGACATTTTGTCGTTTTTGAGGGAACAAAGAATCATCACGCCTATCTCAACGACCCCGCCATGGGTCGCAGAAGGCTGACCCTCGAAGAACTCGAGGCGATCTACGGCGGTGTGGTACTCACCTTCACACCGACGGAGGATTTCAAGAGAGAAAAATCAAAAACCTCAATAAAAGATCTGTTCCAAAGAGCAGAGAATCATCGAAAAGAATATGTCATCGCGTTGATGATGGGATTGTTGACAGCGGGGATCTGTGCGGCGATCGCGGTTTTGACCGAACGGATCATCACGTTGCAGGTAAGCCCTCTCTTTGCGCAAGGAGATGAAAGATCACTGTGGATCGGTACCCTGATCATTGTGATCCTGATCGTGCTGGAGATCCTGTTGTTGTGGCGTCAAAACACGATCCGCGCGCGTTTGCGTTATCGGGTGGCATTGCCATCGACGCGGCGATTTGTGACAAAGCTGCTGCGATTGCCGCTGAGCTTTTATGAACAGCGTTACCCCGGCGAGCTGGTGCAGCGGACACAAAAAAATACCGCGACCGATCGCATTGTGACCGGCAGGCTGCCCGACGTTGTTTTCGGGCTGGTCACCTCCGCGATTTTTCTCATGGTGATGTGTCTGTACCAACCGATCCTCGGGCTGATCGCGGCGGGATTTTTTGTGATACAGCTTTTGGCGATGGCGATGCTGTCCAAAAAGGCCGACAGCGCCTCCGTCGGCTTGAGTGCGGAAGAAAACCGTATGGCAGGCAAGCTCTATGCCGGACTCAGGATCATCGATACATTGAAGGCGTCGGGCGCGGAGCGGGATTATCCCGAAAAGATCAGAAAGCAGCAGAAAGCGATCAACCGCGCGGAACACCGCCTGATCCTGACTCGCCGCCTCACCGGAGCCGCCGCCGCTCTGCTGCGCTATATCCTGTTGGTCATCCTGATCGTGCTGGGCGGATATATGATAGCGCTCGGGAAAATGACACAGGGCGGATATGTCGCGTTTATCGTACTGTTTGTGGCATTCTTTGCGCCGGTCGATACCATCGTGCCGATGATCACACGCATCGGTATCACCAGAGCGGATATGCAATCCGCCAACGATGTACTGCAGTATGAGGACGACAGGATCTATCATGCTGATTCGCGTGGGATAGCGCAGAAATTGGAGGGTGAGATCGTACTTAAGCACGTCGATTTTGCCTACAGCTCACTTGATAAGCCGCTGATCGACGATCTCTCTTTGAAGATCGATCCCGGTACGATGGTGGCGATCGTCGGCGCGACCGGCAGCGGTAAATCGACGATCGCAAAGCTCATCAGCGGATTGTACCGTCCGCGCAAGGGCGAGATCCGTCTGGACGGTACCGATCTGACCGAGATACCGAAGAGCATCATCAACGCCAGCGTCGCGACAGTCAGCCAGAATATCACGCTGTTCTCGGGTACGCTGCGCGATAATATCTCGATGTGGAATTCGAAGATCGCGGATGCGGATATCGCCAATGCGGCGAGGGATGCCTGCTTGTATGATTTTATCCGCAATAAGACCGACGGGTTTGATATGATGATCAAGGAAAACGGTGTGAACCTGTCGGGCGGTCAGCGTCAGCGGATCGAGATCGCCCGCGCATTGGCGATCAACCCTTCCATCCTCATCATGGATGAGGCGACAAGCGCGCTTGATCCGATCACGGAGGACAGGATCATCAAGAATATCCGTCGGCGCGGCTGTACCTGTGTGATGATCGCACACCGACTCAGCGCGGTGCGTGACAGCGATACCATCATCGTGATGGATCACGGAAAGCTCGCCCAACGCGGCACGCATGAAAAGCTCGCCGGCGTTGAGGGACCGTATCGTGAGCTGATACGTTAAATACAATGCAACGCACAAGAGCGTTATCATGATATCGATAGAAAGGGGTGAACCGAATGGAGGATAACAGCCGTATCTGTCTGACAAGCGGACAGGTTTATATTACCGAGAGCGGACAGGACGCGTTTATCGTCCGTTCGGGTGTGCTTCTTGTATATGTCGTGACCTATCAGCACGACAACTTCGGCAAAAGAGTGTTTTTGTATGAAGCAAAACAGGGCGAGGTGATCCCCGGCTTTTGCTACACCGACATGAATTATGAGAACCGCCGTTTTCTCTTTACATCACGCGCCGATGCGGTGTTGGGGATCATCCGGGGCGGTTCGACCAAAAAACTGAGAAAGAATTTTTTATCCAAGCTAAAGATCGACAACGCGTACGCGGACACTTTCAATGAGGCGATCACCGACAATATCCGTACTGCCGAAGCAACGAACGAGGCGTTCATTGCCCGCTCCGAATCGATGCGCGGCGAAATCGAACAGGATATCCTGAAGCTGGTACAGGATAAAAAGGAGAAGAAGAAAAAAACCCGTCGGGATACGACCGCGGAAAAAAAGGTGTTTTTGCCGACATGTCGTCTGATCCGCATGAGCCTGAACAGCTTGGAACCGCTCGCGAATATCGGTATCATCGTGGTGATGCTGTCGGCAGCGCTGCTGTTACAGGTACTGCCGTTCGGTATCTTGAAGCTCAGGGAATTTGCGTCGGTAGAAGAACCTCACGGTGCGGTTCCAATGCCGATGCTGTTTCAGATGCTGTTGATCATGCTGATCGCCGTGATTGGATCGTCCGTGATACAAAGCATCGGAGAACTGATCACGGGGAAAGAGGCGTCACGCCTTGCCGATAGGGCAGAGCAACAGGTGATCAAAGGGTTCTTTTCACTGCAATATCGATTTTTCAGAGAGCATGAATCCGCTGAGACCGCCAATATGATGCTGCATGTCAAGCAGGTCGTCGCAAAGGTGATGACGGGGACACATTCGTTCCTCTTTGGGGTCATCGCGACAGCGGCATGTTTTATTATGTGCCTGTGGTTATCCCCGGTGATGGCGGCGGCGGGCGCGGTATTGCTGGCGGTGTTGATGACAGTCTATGTAGCGTTGATGCGCACGGCGATGCGGTATCGCGAAAAGGCGATGCAGTATGACAATCACGCCGGATCGCTGATGTACCAGTTCATTACCGGTATCGTCAAGATCCGTCTTTCGGGCGCAGAGGAAAAGGCTACGCTCGAATACCTGCGCTCTTTCGCAAAGAAAGAGGATGCCGAGGAGATCCGCTATCAAAACGTCCATTTTTCTCATGACACCATGTCGATCGCCGTGGTACTATTTGCGGCGATATTCTGCCTGATCAGCGGTTGGTCGGCGGAGTCGTTCCGACCGGAGCGCTGGGCGGCATTCTTATGTTCCTTCACGCTGATGGCGTCTTACACCGCGCTGGCGACGCGCTCGTTTTTGAACATCGGTGAAACATATGATTTTATCCGTGATATGACGGATGATTTGGAGCGTTATGCCGAAAAGCCCGCCGATGCTGAAAAGGAAGCGCCGCCGACACTCGATGGTGAGATCGATATCCGCGGTCTGTGTTTTTCCTACGGCGAGGGGGAACGCAAGGTGTTTGACCAACTGGATCTGCATATTCGCGCGGGTGAATATATCGCGATCGTCGGTGAGTCCGGATGCGGAAAATCGACGCTCTTTAAATTGTTATTGGGTTTGGAGAGCCCCGAAGAAGGGGAGATCACCTACAGCGGACAAGCGCTGTCAAAAACCGATCTGTATCTGCTGCGTAAGCAGATCGGCGTTGTGCTGCAGGACGGCAAGCTGATCTCGGGTACGATCGAAGACAATATCGCGGTTACCAAACCTGACGCGACAAAGCAGGAACTGCGCAAAGCGATCCACGCGGTGGGGCTCGAGCGGGATCTGGACACGATGCCGATGGGCACACAGACCGTGTTGACAGAGGATTCGGAGATGATCTCCGGCGGTCAGCGGCAAAAGATCCTGATCGCACGCGCCCTGCTGAACGATCCGAGGATCCTGTTCTTTGATGAAGCGACCGGCGCGCTCGATAATCTGTCGCAAAAGGTGATCACGGACACGCTCAAAGCGACCGACGCGACCCGTGTGATGATCGCGCATCGTCTGAGCACGGTCATCGACTGTGATCGGATCATCGTACTGGGCGACGGCAATATCGCGGAAGAGGGTACCTTTGATGAGTTGATGCAGAAAAAAGGGGCTTTCTATTCCATGGCGAAGCGACAGTTGCTGGTGACAGAATAAAACAGATGACGCTATGCTCTTTGTACTTTTCGGTACAGAGAGCTTTTACTTTAAAAAGTTAAAAAACATTCACAATCATGTCACAGTTTCTTGCTTTGCGTGTATATATAAACAGAAAGACACAAAGGATGGGATCAACATGACAAACACAGCATGGAGAAAGACAGCATCGATCACGAAAGCTGCGGCTCCGATACTGATCATCAGCGGCGTACTCGTGAAGAGAATCGGCAAGTCAGCGCTTTTTGTGACAGCATACAGCCGATGCGCGGTGGTGATCGTAGCGGCGATGGTTGCATTCGCGTGTGTTCGCTTGTTGAAGATGATCCCCGATGAAAAAATCAGCATGCCGCTGAGGATCGGCTTTTGTATCGCATCATTTTTTGCGATCGGTCAGAATCTGATGTTTATGGCACACGGTCTGTATCGATCTCTGACAGTATTCTCCACTACGGGCATGACGCTCGCTGCGATCGGCAGCTTCCTGATTATCTACGCGATCAACACCGTGATCACCATCAACGGGATCAGGATGTTTAAAGACAAACCGTGGGGCATGATCGCACCGCTGATGATCGCCTGTGCAGGTGCAAACCTGATCTCTCTATTCTGATCAATCAATGTGAGGATCACAAAGAGCTTCTCTTGTTTTCGGAACGATAACGGGTGTTGTCGGAGATCTCATTGATGACGATTAATGATCCCCTCGCATCTCCGTCGGCAGCTTGATATCGTGAGCGAATTACAGAAAGCTCTTGATAAATGATCCGCAGCCATGTATAATAAAAATATATGTCCGTTTTACAGAAAGGACAAAGGTGACGACATGAAAAAATTCGAAAAATTCTTAACAAAAATGAAGGACAGCCAGGAGTTCGCTTCGGATGACAGACTCTCTCGCCTGATCGGTAAATTCGATGAAGACGAGCTGTCGATGGATGAGCTGGATCATATCGCGGCTGCCGCAAAGCCGGACTTTTTCTATCGGAAATCCGAGCAGGAAGATTAAGAGGATAACAAATGATCAGACGGGTTATGAACAACAATGCTCTGGAAATATACGAGGATGACACTCTCGTCATGACTTTATCGGAAAGGATAAAGGATGGCGAGATGTCTGTGCATATATCCGGTGCGATCAAAAGCACGGTGGCGCATGAATTGGAGGACGAGCTGATGGCTGCCGTGTCATTTTGTCGCTCGATCAGCGTCAATATGTCACAGGTCACGTTTATTTCCGGAAACGCGCTGCGGTCGCTGCTCACGGTGCAGCGGGTAGCGGATGAGTCCGATATTGCGCTGGTGATCGAATATCCGTCCGATGAGGTGATGGCCGTCTTTGACGAAAGCGGCTTTTCGGATCTGTTGGAATTACGATACTGATGCCGACATTCGATCACACTGCGATGTTGAAACAGAGCGAGGGAATCAGATGAAGCGATGTTCTGTACGTCCGTATGAAGGGGCGGACAATTATATTTTCGTCAGCTATTGTCATCGAGATAAACAAGAGGTATATCCGATCATTGAGCGATTGGCACGCGACGGATACAGAGTGTGGTATGATGAGGGGATCGACCCCGGCGCCGACTGGCCCGAGGTGATCGCCGACCACCTGAGCCGCTGTGCGCTTTGTATCGCGTTTTTGTCGGATAACGCATTGAACTCTCACAATTGCAGGCGAGAAATCAACTTTACCCTTCTCAAAAGAAAACCGCTGATATCCGTAGCGATAGAGACCGTCGCGATGTCACCCGGTATGCAGATGCAGCTGTCGTCAGCCCAGTCGATCGCAAAGGTCGGTATGTCGGATGATGAGTTTTTCGGGAAACTGTATCGTTCACCGCTGTTGGCATCCTCCAAAGGCGCTCCGGATGAGAGCGTCCATATCTCGTCTGCCGCAGAGTATCAGGACGAGTCGTATGACAGCGGCGGAGCAGGCGGACCGTCGTTCAGTGACATGTGGTTTTCGGAGCAAGAAAACAGTGCCGGTTATGAAAGCCGTAAGGTCAACGTGACCTATCACCCCACCTACCATCCCGACCCGCAGACGATCAGGGCGGTTCCGCAGCAGAGAGGTGAGCATACAAAGATCTTTTCTAAAGAAGACTTCAACCGAGAGGCAAGCCTGAAGCCTATCAGAATGAAGAGCGATATCAGAAGGGTGGAGGAAACTCAAGGTCCGAGGAAAAACGACAGTCAAAGACACTTAAAATGGCTGATCCCGCTCATGATCGTTCTGATGGTATTGGCACTGGCGTTGAGTATTATCGCGGTGATACTCAGTCGCTCAGGCGGTTCGATCAAATCTCAGATCCCGTCGATCAACAAGCTCGTGCAGCAAAGCGATTTGCCCGATGGGGGAAAGGTATATCAAGAGGATTCGGTCATCCGGTTTTACGAAGAATGGACCCATACATAATGCTATCAACGAACAGTCACTAAAAGCGCCGTCGTGGCAGGATCACGACGGCGTTATCAGCATCGACGAGTATCTTGTCGGAGGCTGATGTAAAAATCGGTATAAAAGGATCGTTCACAACATACGACTGACAGGGGGAATGATACCGATCATCAATTAACAGATTACGGCTTTTTTATTGACAGAAATTTGGATGAATGTTATAATAAACTATCACAATAGGATTATCATATATAAAATCGGGGAAGTATGAATTTTTATGCGAAAACAGGTGTTTTTGCTTCATAACTATTCCTTGTGGATCGGCGTTATATAACGCCTATATATAGTATATAATATAATTGATTTCATCATAGGTTGAAGGGAATCGTCGTTTAGCTATAACAAAGATTTACAATAGCTTTTTTCAGGAGGATATGAAAATGCGTTTCACAAACAAAACAATGAAAAAAATACTTGGAATATTGTCGGTACTGGTTATGATGATCGGTATGATGACAGCTTCCGGTTTACAGGCATCTGCGGCATCTGCCGATATTGCCGGCATTTCATTAAGCGAAATGGCAAAGGCGTTGACCAACGGTTATGTTTCGGATTCCGTGATGGGTATTCTCGTCTTTATTATTATTCTTCTGGTACTGGCGCTTGTCGCGGTAGTTGTAGTGATCCTGGTGATCACCAACAAGAATAAGAATGATAACAACATCATGCCGAATCAGACAAATGTACAGAATTATCATCAAGCACCGCCGATGAACCGTCCGATGAATCAACCCATGAACCCGTCGATGCAGCAACCGGTGAATCGTCCGATGAATCAGCCCACGAATCCGGCAATGCAGCAACCGATGAACCCGGCAATGAATCAGCCGATGAATGCGGAGATGGATCAGCAGACGTCTCGTCCCAAGGTTTCAGAGCGCTTTATGCAGAACGGCGAGATAAAGCCATACCCTGTAGACGGCGCAGGCGATACAACGGTACTCGGCACAGATTCGTCGGGCTATGTGCTCATGCGCAAAAACGGATCGGAAAAGGTCTTGATCAATAAGCCGGAGTTTTATATCGGCAAAGAAAGAGCCAAGGTGGATTATTGCATCACCAATAATAACTCGATCAGCCGCAGACACGCGAAGATCAAGGTGCGCGCGGGTAAATGCTATATCAGCGACCTCGGTTCTACAAACAGCACCTATATCAACGGCACGAAGCTCTCTCCCAATCAGGAGGTCGCATTGATCCCCGGCGACAAGGTGAAATTATCCAACGAAGAATTCGAGTTTATCGGTTAAATCAACCATAGCTGTTTGCACCGGTGTGTGAACAGCTTTTGGTGATGATACGGACGAAAATCGTATTTGACAATCAATAATCAATAACAGAGATCCGGGGTGATATCCTACGCAAAAGGGCAGGATAAAATCAGCCTTTTGTGCAGGATAACTCCGCCGATATCATCCGATCGATCGCCGTGCGGCAGTCGTCGGATGAGTCTTTACAACAGGGCTGGATCGGCAGAGGGTCGCTGTGTGGGCGGAAAGGCCAAGGAAAAATGGATTTTTTAACGGCAGTACATACGGATGTCGGTATCAGAAAAAGTACAAACCAGGACTCCGCACTGATGATGGAGGCACAGACAGACGTCGGCAAGGTGCTTTTGTCGGTCATCTGTGACGGAATGGGCGGTCTTGCCAAAGGCGAAGTCGCCAGTGCAACGGTCATCAAGGCGTTTAGCAGTTGGTTTGAAAATGAATTACCAAAGCTGCTCCATATGGAAGATCCCGAAAAGATGATCTTCGGCGAGTGGGAAGAGCTGGTGATGGATTGTAACCGAAAGATCGCTGCCTATGCGGCTCCCTTAGGGGTGAGCATGGGTACCACCCTGAACGCGGCGCTGTTCATGAAGGAACAGTATTATCTCATCAACATCGGCGACTCCAGGGCTTATGTGATCTCTGACGGCTTGTATCAGCTGACAAAAGATCAGAGCTTTGTACAGCGGGAAGTCGATCTGGGTCATATCACGCCCGAAGAGGCCGCTGTCCATCCCCGACGCAACGTGCTGTTGCAGTGTGTCGGCGCCAGTCCGATCATCACACCCGATTATTATACCGGCGCCTGTGTGTCCGGTCAGGTCTTTATGCAGTGCTCCGACGGTTTCAGACATGTTATCACGCCCGAGGAGATCTTCCAGTATCTCAATTACTCCGTGCTCACGGATGAACAAACGATGATGGACAATGCTGTTTATCTGACAGAGTTGAATAAGAACCGACGCGAAACGGATAACATCACCGTTTTATTGGTCAAAGTGATCTGATATCATCATACGATGACGCCGTGAATGACGATCATACAAATCAAAATCCAAAAAAGGAGGGACGGCATAGTGGAAACAAATGACATGATGCGAATCGGAATCTATATATGCTTAGCTGTTGCTGTCCTTTTCTTGATTGCAGCGATCCTGTTGATTTTTGTTTTCGGTATCCGCGGTAAGAAAAAGCAAAACGCCGACTTTGAGAAGGAAGGCGTTGACACTTCAACCGAGAACCCGGAGCTGCAGACGATGATGGGTAAGAGTGAACCGCAGCCGACGCCCGATCAGGCTGTCAATGCGGAGATCACACAGGAGATCCGAACGAAGGAAGGTATCACCAAGGCCGTCGACGGTACCGCTCCCACACCTGTCCCTGTTGCGGATGATGTGAAAACCGCCGAATACAACGCTCAGCCGGCACAGATCGGTGAGAATGAAGCCGTGACCCAGCAGTTCGGAGATCCCGGGACGAATGTTGTGGTTCAAGCAGAAAGCGTGCCCCCTGCAGAGGGCGTATCTTTCGAGATCGTCAAGCAAGTGATCGTGTGCGATACACAGGAGATCATTGAATAATCATATCAGAAACATACAGCGGCGCAGGTATCTGTGCCGCAAGATTTTTGTTTTGTATGGATTTGGATACACATTATATAAAGACCCGATGGGGTGATATCATTGTCAAAAGAAAAGAAAGTTATGGAGAGAGCGATCCTCTTTTTGCTGATTTCCTCGCTCATGCTGTTATGCGCCGTATTTGACAGCGTGGACAATGCGTTGGCAAAATCCATATCGTTCATCGGCGGATTGCTGTTCTTTTTATTCTTGCTGCTGGGATATGTGATGTTTTATCGTTTCAGCAGCGCTCGCAAGCAGAACAGCGACTCCACTGCAAAGCGAAACGGAAAGCCCGGTATGATCGTATTTTTCTCCCATCCTCTGGCTAAGAAAGCGGATATCGTGATGATCATCTCCTTTGTCATCAGCCTTGTGATGCTGATCATCGGGCAGGTCAACGATGCGATCCACGGCAACTTTCTCTTTAATTTTATCTCGGTTCTGTCATCTGCCGTATTCATTTTCGCGATCCAGATGCACGCGATCCTGAACGGCGTGAATTACCGATATTATATGGAGCTGAAGAAAAGCGAATAAGTGAAAGAAACCCCGCTCATCTGAGCGGGGTTTTTTAGTGGGATCAGTTGGATAAGCCTTCGACAGATTTTCCGGCGATCAGGTTTTCGGCGCCCTCGATCAGGCTGTTGATGTAAGTCTTGCTGACGGTGCCGATGGTGGTGCCGTTATACTCCATGATGTACTTGGAGCTGTTGCCGTCGCTGTATACGATCAGCGTATCCGCAGAGCGATCGGTCGTATAATGCAGGGTGACGGTCATCACTTTGTCTTTACCGTCCGAATCCGCGGAACCGGTATTCTTGACCATTGTAATGTTCTGGAAGAACACATTGAAGTCATCTGTATTCAGGTCTTTTCCGTTGTAAGCAGCGGTAGAGGTGGTATTCTCCTGTTCCGTGCCGTTATCATCGGTCGTAGTTTCGGTATTGGTCGTAACCTTCAGCGAGAAGTCGGTATCACCTGCGGAAAAGTCGATGTCACTGACATTTTTCAGCTTGGCGTTCATCGGGGTTTCGGGCATGAGGAGCTGAACGCTCGTCTTAGCCCAACAGACAGCCGCCAGCTGGATCGAATAGATCACGTTTTTGTCAGGGTTATAGATATAAACGAGTCCGTCGTCATTCGGCGCGGAACACTGCAGGGTGATGTTGATATCGGGATAGGTCGCGTCGATCTGTGCGTACGGCTTACTCAAACCGTAGGACGCGAGCTGGTCGTTGCTTGGATTGACACACTTGACGGCTTCTGCGTACAGACCGCGGATGTTGCCCGCAATGTCGTTTGCTTCGATCACGTTAGCGGGTACCTCAAGGGGCTCCTGCAGCAGGTAAGCTGCTTCAAGCGCATCATCCTTGTTTGGTACCAGAACGATATTTTTATCAAAATGAGTACCGCTGATCGTCGCTTTGGAGAACGCGGCGTTCTCGCTGTCCTCCATTTTATCGGTGATATTCAGGCTGATGAATTCGTTGACATTGTATAGGAAGCTCTGCACGTCGGTGCTGTTGACCAGATAGACGTCGTTGGTGGTGCCGAACGCAACATAGGTACCTGCTTCTCCGGCTGCCTCGTTACCGATGCGAATGATCGAGGAGGTATCGTCGGTATAGGTGACCTTTGCGGTAGCGCGGGGTTGATCTAACCCAAAGTCGGCAAGATTGGCGTTCGCCTCGATGATCCGGGAGAAATCGATGGCACTGCTGTGCTTGGCGATCTCATCGGCAACACCCTCCTGCAGGGGGTATTTCTCAAAACCGACGATCTTGTATACGGTCGCCTCGCCCGAGGGCGTTTCTGCAGTGACGCTGAAGGAGCCGTTTTGGTTTTCGACGTCGATCTGTTTGATCTGAGAGGGAACATAGGTGATCAGGGAGCCGGTACCGTTTTTCTCGATATTACCGTTGTCATCGAGTGAGATACTTGCCTCATGAACCCCGTCGTTGACGTGGAGCGACAGCTCAGCCACGGGGGTTTCCTCTGTCACCTTTTTTTGAGAGTTCGAGCGCAGAACGATCAGCAGGATCACCAGGATCGCGACCGCCGCGAGGGCGATGATCAGGATCAGGATGGGCTTATGCTTGCCCGAGGGCTTTGCTTTCTTTTCTTTTTGCTCGCGGCTCAGGAAGCTTTCGAGCGCCTCATCTTTGTCATCCTGTTCATCGGTTCCTTTGTCAACCTCAACAGTTTCGGCGTCGGATGGATGTTCTGTTTGAGCAGCTTCGGTCGATCCGGCTTTTTCGGTTTCTTCGACAGGATCGGGACTTTCCGCCGTTAACTTAGCGTCTTCGACGGCTTCTAATTCTTTTTTGTTTTCATCCATTATTTATGCCTCCTGCGGATCCAGATGATCAGTCCGATGACCAGAACGGCGATCGGGATGACAAAGCGTACCAGGATGGACGGGAAGAGGATCGCGTTCATCGATTTGATGCCCAGCTCCTTGGAGGACGGATCCTTACCCTCGATCACAACGCTGATGTCCTCGCGGTTTGACAGGGTGTTGAAGAGGTTGACGAAGTAGGCGGCGTTGTTGTATGCGGTCGAAGAAAGGTAGTTACCGGTGACAGCTTCATAGGAGCCGATGACGACGACAGAGGAATTCTTGCTGCCCTCTTTACCGTCGTTGCGGACACCGATCGCGGCGCCGTTGAGGGATCCGGTCTTGGGATCAAAGCTCTTGACGTCCTCCTCCTTCATATCTCTGGGGAAGAGGAAGCTCTTGTCAGAGGATTTGAGCAGCGGCTTTGCCATTGTTTCATCGGTGATGGTGACGGGCATGGTCAGCATCATGACAACGGGGATGGAGGGGTTGCGGAGATTCTCGGTATAGGCGGTATCCTCACCGTAGTCAAAGATGGAGATATAGTGGTTCGCGTTCGCGCCGGGGATGATGTGGTTCTCGCTGTTCTCGTAGATATAGCCGTACTGAACTTCCATGCCGTAATCGGCGAGCAGCGCGTTCAGATTCGGGAAGTCACTGAGCTCATGCTGATCGTTCGGGAAGTAGAACAGATTATGACCGAATTTGCCGTCATTGTCGAGCCACTTGGTCAGGGTCTCGTATGCCTTGTCGTCGAGATCGACGTCGGGATCGTAGACGATGACGAACTCGCTGTCGTCGGAGATAGACTCGTTAAGCAGGCTGACGGTCTCGACCTCATAGGCGTTGTTCTCAAGCAGCTTGGTGAAGGCGGATAGATCCTGTTCGCCCTGGCCGGTGAGCACGGTCACCTTGGTCTTTTCCTTGGTGGTGACGTTGACGATCGCGGTGGTGAGCGCCTGCTCGACCTTCTGACCGTTGATGACGATGGTGCCGTACTGGCTGTACTGCTCCTGATTGAAGGTGAACATATCGGTCAGATCGACCGCGCGGTAGAGATCGCCGCTTGTGACAAGAACGGCATGGCTCTTGGTCCAGTCGACCTGTGTGTAGGGAGCGGTGAAGGTCGGCTCGGCTTCGAGATCGACATAGTGCAGGGTGATATTGTCGGAGTTGTTCTCCATTGCGTGGATCAGCTTGTTTGCCTGCACGCGGTATTTGTAGTTGGTGCTGTCGCCGCTCTCAAAGTCGCTCTCCTTCTGGAGGACATAGATGTCGACGGGCTCCTTGACCTCGTCGAGGTATTCTTTGGTCTCCTTCTGAAGCTGATAGGACGCGTTCTCGGTCACGTCGATATACAGCGGATGGGTGTCGGTGATGACAGAGAGGATGATGTTGACCAGCACAACTCCCGCAATGAACAGCGCGGTCAGCAGGATCGACATCGCGCCGCGGGTGAGCTTGCGGTTCTTCGGCTTTTTAGCCTTGGTCTGTTGATTGTCGGAGGTATTCCTATTCTGTTTCATTCTGTACCTCCTTAGCTCCAGCGGCGCTTCTCAAACACTCTGACGCATAAGAACAGGAAGATCGCGATGACAGAGAGGAAGAAGACAACACTGGTTAAATTGATGATTCCGTTGATGAAGTTGGTGAAGTGCGCGTCGAAGGAGATGTTGCGCAAGAAATTGGTCAGCCAGTCGACGTTGAAGATATTGGACAGTGAATCCAGCATGTAGATCAGCAGTCCGATACCGATGGAGACGACCGCGGCGATCACCTGGCTCTCGGTGAGAGCCGAGATAAACAGATCGATCGCGATCAGCGCGCCGCCCATCAACAGCATGCCGAGCATGGTGGTCAAAAAGACTGCCCAGTCGGGTGTCGCGTAGAACGAGAGGATGACGGCATAGAGGACATAGATCGCGTTGCAGATGCAGTACAGGAGGAACGCGCCGAAGAATTTGCCGAGCACCATCTCGGTCAGGCTGATCGGCGCGGTCAACAGCGCCTGATCGGTTTTTTGCTTACGTTCTTCGGAAAAGCTCTTCATCGTAATGATCGGGATGACCAGCATCACGACCATCAGCATGCTCAAAAACACATAGCTCATCGAGGTGGTGTTCGACAGCAGGCAGTACATGTAGAAGAACAATCCCGAGAAGAAGTAGAATACAGCGAGGACGATATAGCCGATCGCCGAGTTGAAATAGGAGCTAAGCTCTCTCTTGATGATCGCGGACATCAGTCCTCACCTCCTTCGGTCAGTTTCAGGAAGCTCTCCTCCAGCGTCATACCGCCCGGACGCATCATCAGGATGGGGCAGTTCGCCTTGGAGAGTGCGTTAAATACGCCGCGTCGGATATCGACGCCGGTCTCAAATTCGACCGTGTAGCTCAGTCCCGCGCCCTTGGTGACACGCTTGACGCCATCCACGGAGCTGATCGCGTTACGCACGGTGGTAGCGGCGCCGTCGACCTCCAGCGCGAGGATGCCGCTGCCGCTGAGGGTCTCGCTGAGCTCATCGGTCTTGGCGTCCGCGACGATCTTGCCGTTGTTGATCATCACGATGCGGTCGCACACGGCGGACACCTCGCTGAGCACGTGGGACGAGAAGATGATGGTGTGCTTCTTGCCCAGCGACTTGATCAGCTTGCGGATATCGATGATCTGCTTGGGGTCGAGTCCAACGGTCGGCTCGTCGAGGATCAGCACGGGCGGATTGCCCATCAATGCGCCCGCGAAGCCGACTCTCTGTCGGTAACCCTTGGAGAGGTTTTTGATGACGCGGTCGGCAACGTCCGCGATCTTGACGACAGCCATGACCTCGTTGATGTGCTCCTTTTTGGGCAGGCGCACCTTCTTGAGGTCAAAGATGAACTCGAGGTAGCGGCGCACCGTCATATCGAGGTAGAGCGGCGGCTGCTCCGGCAGATAGCCGAGCTTTGCCTTTGCCGCTTTGGGGGAGGTGAGGATGTCGGCACCGTCGATCAGCACGGTGCCCGACGTCGCGCCTAGATAGCCCGTGATGATGTTCATGGTGGTACTTTTTCCGGCGCCGTTGGGGCCTAAGAGACCGACGACCTCGCCGCTGTCAGCGGTGAAGCTGATATCGTCGAGCGCCGTAACGCCGCCGTAACGCTTGGTCAAATTTTTCACTTCTATCATATGTTTATCTCCTTTGATACCTTGAAAGGGGGGTGAAAATGCGCTGTTATTCTAAAAGGTATCCCATATTAAACCATGTTACATTATAGCATAGTAAGAGGCAATAATCCAGTGAAATAATTGTAAATATTCGGTGACGGTCAGGTGAAAATGGGGCGTTTACAGTAGGGCGGGTGATTTGGTGAACGGTTAACGGTGAAGGGAGGGCTTTGCCCTCACCCATTGATATGTAATGCTGAAACGTCAACGTAGGGCGGGGGTTCACTCCCGCCGCAACCTTTCTGTTTAATCAATATCAGAGCGAAGCAGATCGCTGCTTATTGTAGGGGAGGGTCTTGACCCTCCCGAAACGTATCTGTAAAATGTCACCTACCGCGAAGCAAATAAACGTCGGCGTAGGGACGAGCATTGCTCGTCCGCATGGCAGAAGCGTTTATTTCCTTTCTAACGCTTACGATATCGGCAATTCCCTGCCGCGGGAGCGCCAAGGCACTCCCCTACAAAAAACGCTTCATTTGTGCCACAAGAAATCGCGCTCCGCGCGCATTTCGCATCGCCATCGCCCGTTGCAGCGTCAGCTGCAAACTGGGCGGGCATACAAATCTCTTTGCTTTACAGGAAACGAGCAGTTTCCTATAAAGTAAAAAACAGGAACGGAGTTTCCGTTCCTGTTTGGGTATAATGGATAGATTTGCAGTGGCAACCCTCCGGCTCTTCGAGCCACCTCTCCGGTGTATGGATTCTGTAAACCAAATCACAGATTTGGACAGAATCTCACCTTAGGAAAGGGAGGCTTTGGAGCTTCGCAATGACAATTTAGTTTTACCCCTTGAAGAAGGTGATGCAGTGCTGGGGGCATGCCTCAACGCATGCGCCGCAGTTGGTGCAAAGGTCGGGGGTGACATACGCGCAGAAATCGGTGACCTTCACCGCGCCCTGCTCACACGCCTTTTCGCACTTTTTACAGCCGATACAGCCGATATCGCACAGCTTGCGCGTCACACCGCCTTTATCGTGGTTGGAGCAGCGCACCGTAGCCATGTCTTTTTTGGGCACGATCTCGATGATCCCTCTGGGACACGCCTTGACGCACAGGGTGCAGGCGCGGCACTTGCCGCCGTCCACGTAGGCGACGCCGTTGTTGACATGGATCGCGTCATAGGGACAGGCGGCTTCACAATCGCCCAGACCCATACAGCCGTAAGAGCAGGCGGTCAGACCGCCGCCGATCTTCATCGCGGCGGCACAGCTCATGATGCCGCTGTACTCCGCCTTGTAGGTGGTGTGATCGAGCGAGCCCATGCACTTGACGACAGCGACCTTCGGCTCCACGCTGCCGGTCTCGACGCCGAGGATCTCGGACACCGCCTTGGTGCAGGCGAGACCGCCGGGTGCGCAGAGTCCCGGCTCCGCCTTGCCCTTGGCGAGTGCTTCGGCATAGCCCGAACAGCCGGAAAATCCGCACGCGCCGCAGTTCGCGCCGGGGAGCGCTTCAAGGATTGCTTCTGCCTTTTCATCCTTCGGCACCGCCATGATGATCGAGGCGATGGAGAGGATCAAACCGATCAAAAGTCCGATGCCGGCTACAATGCCGACCGCTAATAGAATTCCTGTCATATCGCGCCTCCTTTAAGAAAGCGGGATGAGCTTATCGACAAAGCCCGCAAACCCGAGGAAGGATAAGGATACCAGCGCCGCGGCGACCAGTGTGATCGGCAGACCCTTGAGCGATTTGGGTATATCTGCGCTCTCGAGTCGTCCGCGAACGCCTGCGAACATGACCATCGCGACGAGGAAGCCGATACCTGCGCCGAACGCGTTGACCAGCGCGTGACCGTAGGTGTAGGTATACGCGGAGGTGGAATCGACCTTCTGGATCACCAGCATGGTAACGCCCAGTACGGCGCAGTTGGTGGTGATCAGCGGCAGATAGATGCCCAGGGAGTTATACAGCGAGGGGATGTACTTTCTGAGGATGATCTCGACGAGCTGTACCAGACCCGCGATGATCAGGATGAACAGCACGGTCTGGAGATAATCGAGCCCCATCGGGACAAGCAGATACATATAGATCGGGAAGGTAACGGCGGTCGCGAGCACCATGACGAAGGTGACGGCGACGGACATACCCACCGCGGTGTTGAGCTTTTTACTGACGCCTAAGAAGGGACAGATACCGAGGAACTTGGAGAGAACATAGTTCTCGGTCAGGATAGCCGCGAGGAATACGGCGACGAGTGATTTAATCAGCATTGACGGTCGCCTCCTTTGCGGTTTTTTCACAGGATTTTTCAGCGCAGTTCTCGGACATCGGACAGCCGTCGCAGGGCGAGGTCTTGACCTTCTTGCCGGCACGGGAATTGAGCTTGTTCGCCAGCATGATCAGGATGCCGAATACGAAGAAGCCGCCCGGGGGCAGGATGAAGATCAAAATCTGCACCGGCATGATCGGCATACCGAACAGAGAGCCTGAGCCGAAGAACTCACGGATGATACCCATGCACAGCAGTGCCGCTGTAAAACCGATACCCATGCCCAGACCGTCGAGGATGGAGGGGAGGACGGGGTTTTTGCCGGCAAACATTTCGGCACGACCGAGGATGATGCAGTTAACAACGATCAGCGGCAGATAAATGCCCAGCGAGTTGTTGATCGCCGGGGCGAACGCCTTGACGAGCATCTGCACCACGGTGACAAAGCCCGCGATGATCGTGATATAGGCGGGGATACGCACCTTATCGGGAATGAATTTGCGCAGCAGGGAGATGACCGCGTTGGAGCAGATCAAAACCGCTGTAGCGGCAACGCCCATGCCGATCGCATTGAACGCGGAGGTGGTAACGGCAAGGGTGGGACAGGTGCCCAGCACCAGACAGAGAACGGGATTCTCTTTGATGATACCTTTGGTCAGTTCTTTGAGGTAACTGCGTTTTTCCATTACTCTGCCCCCTTTACATTTTCGTTATAAAGCTGACACGCTTCGTTGACCGCCTTGGTGACGGCGCGTGAGCTGATCGTCGCGGAGGTGACCGCGTCGACCGTTTGTGCGTTGCCGGAGGCGTTGTCCTTGCTGACAACGATATCCTGATTGACGCTCAGGCCGTTGTACTGGTCACGGAAGGATTTATCCGAGGTGTTCTTACCGAGACCCGGCGTCTCGTCGTTATTATAGAATACGTCTACGGCGATGATGGAGCCGTCGGCGATACCGGTCATGACCTTGACCTGTCCGCCGTAGCCTTGGGTAGCGGTGGAGATCGCGTAGCCCACCGTCTTGCCGCTGTCATCCACGCCCTTGTACATCACGTCGGGGATGACCTCTTCAAAGGTTTTTGCTTCAGGACAGACGGTCTGCATGCTTTCTTCCTTGCTCTGCTGGTTGTTGGCGGCGATCTGCTCGGCGGTGATGTTGTTGGTCAGCGCAAGCGCCGCGGTGACCACCAGACAGATCAAAAACAGGGAGAGCGTCGGGATCAGAATCGCCTTGGGAGTCAATTTGATTTTCATTTCTGTTCCCCCTTCTTCTTTTTGATATAGCCCAGTGTGTGGGGAACGGTAGCGCGCTCGATCAGCGGTACCAGAATATTCATCAGCAGGATCGAGAAGGATACGCCCTCGGGCATGTTGGAAAATGCCCTGAGCAGGATCGTGAGGATACCGCAGCCGACGGCATAGATCACCTTGCCCCACTTGGTGACGGGGGAGGTGACGTAGTCGGTCGCCATGAAGATCGCGCCGATCATCAGACCGCCTGACAACAGCTGATACAGCGGATCGAGTCCGACGATCAGGCTCATCACAGCCGCTGTTCCGAGATAGACGCAGGGGATGATGGGGGAGATGACCTTACGGATGACCAGATAGACGCCGCCCAAAATCAGTGCCAGAGCACAAACCTCGCCGATGGAGCCGCCGCAGCGACCCAGCAGGAGATCGACATAGGAGTATACGCCCTGCTCAGCCGCAAGAGGCGTGGCGGAGGTGGTTGCGTCGATGGCAGCCGCCTTGGGAGCGCCCGCCGCTGTGACCCAGTGCATCATCGGACCGGGGAAGGATACCAACAGGACGATACGCGCCGCCAATGCGGGATTGACAAAGTTCATACCGATGCCGCCGAACATCTGCTTGACCACGACGATCGCAATCAAACAGCCGAACATGGCGATCAGCGGATTGATATCAACAGGCAGGTTCAGCGCGAGCAACAGACCTGTTACAACGGCAGATAAATCGCCGATGGTGGTGTCCCGCTTCATGATCTTGCGTGAGATATATTCGAGCACAACGCAGGTCGCGATGCAGATCGCGATCAGAACCATCGAGCGCATGCCGAAGATCACGCATGCCATGATCGACGCGGGGATCAGTGCGATGATGACGTCGAGCATGATGCGGCGGGTGGTATTGCTGCCTTTAAAATGCGGGGAGGCGGAAACATGTAATTTTGTGTCCATTACTTCTTACCTCCTTTGTTCGCGGCGATCTCTTCGCGCTTTGCCTTTTGGATCAGCGATTTGCCGATGCGAATATTCTGCACCAGATGACGCTTGGCGGGGCAGGCGAAGGAACAACAGCCGCATTCCATACAGTTCATAGCGTTGTAGAATTTCAGCGAGTCTATGTCGCCGCGGTTTGCCGCATTCGCAATCTCTAAGGGCTGTAAGCGCATCGGGCACGCGTCCAGACACTTGCCGCAGCGGATGCATGCCGTGGGCTCGCTGTATTTTGCTTCTTTTTTGGACAATGCCAAAATCGCGTTATTTTGCTTGAGAATGTATAGATCATCATTCGGCAGGGCGATTCCCATCATGGGACCGCCCATGATCAGCTTGTAGGGTGGTTCCTTGTAGCCGCCGACAAAGTCGATGACGTCCTTGATCGGGGTGCCGATGGGAGCGATGACATTGACGGGATTTTCGATACAGCCGCCGTCGACCGTCAGTCGGCGTGAGATCAGCGGGATACCCGTCTTAAGATAACGTGCGATGAAGGCGATGGAACCGACGTTCATCACCAGACAGCCCGCGTCGCTGGGCAGACCGCCCACGGGAACCTCGCGTCCGGTGCATGCCTTGATCAGTATCTTCTCGGCGCCCTGCGGATAGGTCGCCTTGATCGGTAACACGCGGATCTCGTCATTGGGATCAACGGAGCTGTCGGCGATCTCGCGCAGCGCCTCGATCGCATCGGGCTTGTTGTTCTCGATACCGATGATCACGCGGTGGATATTAAGGAACTCCTTGACCGTGATGATGCCCGAGATCACGTCCCATGAGTTCTCGAGGATCTCGCGGTGGTCGGAGGTGATGTAGGGCTCGCACTCGGCGACGTTGATGATCATGGTATCAACATTCTTGTCCGAGGGGATATTGAGCTTGACGGATGTCGGGAATCCCGCGCCGCCGAGACCCACCAGACCGCTTTCGCGAACCGCGGTGATCAGATCGGACAGGGTATCGACCTTGGGCGGCTTGATGTCGGGAGAGAGGCGCTGTTCGCCGTCGCTCTCAATGAAGATCGCCTCCACCTTACCGCCGTCGGGCATGGTGATTTTGTCGATTTTTTTGACTTTACCGGAAACACTGGCGTGGATCGGAGCGCTGACAAAGGCGTCGCTGCCCGCGATCTGCTGGCCGACGTCCACAATGTCGCCGACCTTGACCAGCGGCTTACACGGTGCGCCGATATGCTGTGTCATCGGCAGGGCGACCATGCTCGGCACCGGCAGCATCACACTCTCTTTGTGCGCGGTGTTCTTGTTGTGCGGAGCGTGCACGCCGCCTTTGGTGCGGTAGGGTCGCTTAGGAAAACTAAGTTCAGCCAAAAATATACCTCCTTCATATCATATATAGAAGAATTTTACTCTTTAACGTATTAAATCACGCTATTTATATATAATAACATTAATATAGCAGTTTTTCAATATAAAAAGATTGTTAAATAAATAACTTGTTGTAGAAGAATCTAGAAAAAAGGAGAAACGGAATATGCAGTTTTTATGGGCTTTTTTGGTAGGCGGCACACTGTGTCTGATCGGACAGGTGCTGATTGACCGCACCTCGCTGACCCCCGCCCGGATTCTGACGGGGTTTGTGGTAGCGGGTGTGGTGCTGTCGGCGATCGGGTTGTATGAGCCGCTCACACAGTTTGCGGGCGCAGGCGCGACGGTGCCGCTGTCGGGCTTCGGACATCTGATGGCGCAGGGTGTGCGCGACGCGGTGGACAAGGACGGTGCGATCGGCATCCTGACAGGCGCATTGTCCGCGGCGGCGGCAGGCATCGGCGCGGCGGTAGTCCTGTCGCTGATCGCCGGACTGGTCAGCAGACCGAAGGAAAAGTAGGTTTGAATGAGGAATGAGGAATTACGGGACGCTGAAACGATGCAGAGTGTTGTAGGGTACGGCATTTATGACGTACCGAGAATGACGGGCGTTTATCATATCGGGAGCGTTTGATAGGATAAACTCGTTTCTGCCATTCGGTACCATCAACCACGCGTGTTCAAGCGCGTACCCTACAATCCTCTGTGGCGTTATTTTCGGGACGTCGGACACGCGTGTCAGCGTCGTCCCCTACGAATTATCTGCGGCGTTGCAATACAAAAAGAAAAGGGCACACGTGCCTGTCCGTGTGCCTACCGGTGCGCCCGGCACGCGTGCCCACCGGTGCGCCCGGCACGCGTGCCCAAACTAAAAGCGGAGAGCTATTGCCCTCCGCCTTTAGTGCTTACTGTATTGAATAATCGAGGTATTCCTCAAGTTCTTCTTCTTCTCTCTTCTGCTTCTCTTTTATGACAAAGAAAGCGGTAACAGCAGCTGTGATAGCTGCTACTGCGGCTGCGATCCAGATGATCCACTTAACAGTCTTTTTACCATCGCAATTATTAAACATACTGTGCCTCCAGAATCTTATTGTATTACTATGTATAAGAAAATAATACCAGAAATTTTGAAAAAGTCAATATATTGTATGTAAGTTTCTGAAAACTTTCATCATTTGCGGTACATATTGGGGTGGACGGGCAACAAAAACCACCGTGATACTGTTATGATAACCGTGGGCGGGGCGATTATGCAGGAGCTTCCCTCTCTCAATAAACGAAAAAGAGCGCCTCACATCGGTGAAACGCTCTTGGAATTTTCTGTTATTCGGCATTTTTCAGCTCGGCGGTATCGTATACCAGCGGCATGTGATACTCGCGCTCGTAGATCTCCTTCCACAGTGCGTAGTTGCGGTTGAGCATATCCTTGACGCTCTCGCGATAGGAGAGATCGGGGTTGGGATAGATCGGCTCGCCGACATGGATGGTGTATTCCTGTACGAAGAAGCCGTCCTCACCCATGATGTCGGAATCCTGCATGGTGATAAAGCACGGCAGAACAGGCACCTTGTTGCGTACCGCAAAGCTATAGGCACCGTTCTTGAGGGGCTTAGGCTTGCGGTAATTCCACCACATGGACTGCTCGGGATAGACGAGGATGAAATCGCCCTTTTGCAGCAGCATATCGACGCCCTTCATGAATTTCTTCATGGTACGCAGGTTGGAGGAGAGGGGCAGGGTGTTGCAATTGCGCATCAAAAAGCCGTAGAAGCCCGGGAACGAGGTGTAGTTGCCCTCGCGGATCACGCGCCAGAAGGTGCGGTCGGGCTGTTTAGCCGCGTCATATGCCAGCTGGATCGCAAAGCTGTCGAAGGCGTTGAAGTGGTTGCAGGTGATGATCGCGCCGCTGTTCAGATTGCGGAAGTTCTCGATGCCTTTGATGTCCTTGACGATCAGCTTTTTGTCGGCGATTAGCGAGTTGACATAGCGGCGTGCCGCGGCAAAAGCGAATTTGCTCTTCATCTTCTTGCGGATGCCGCGCTTGCCGTATTCGATCTCATCGGGCATGAGGGTGCGTGAGGGCGGATCGTCCTCGACGTCAACGTCGAAGCGGCCTTCGCGCTCGAGCTGAGCGATCTTTTCGAGTATCTCGACCCTGTCCTTGGCGCGGACGGAGCTGTCGAGCTGTTTTTGATAGTTATCGTCACGATCGGTTTCGAATTTCGCCAGCGCTAACAAGTTGTCCATGACCTCCGCATCATTTAATTTATCTTCATCGGTGAAGTTGTCGAGCACCGCCTTGATCTCGTCATACACCTCGGTCTCTTTGGCATAACGCCAGAAGATGTCGCCGCCGGTGCAGTCGGGATAGTGCCAGGGCTTGCTGACCATGATATAGTGGATGATCTTCGCTTCTTCAATGGGATAGGGGAAGGCGCAGTACGCCTCGGTGTTCCAGCGCTGGTCGAGCCACAGGATGTGATCCTTGCAGATCAGGTTGAGGTAGTCCTCGTCCTGCGTGACGACAAACTGGTATTCCGCCAGTCGGTCGGCAAAGCGCTTGAGGATCGCCTTCTCACGGAAGAGTCGGGCGTTGATCAGTAAGAGACCCGCGTTGAAGAAGTTGTGGCGTGATACGCCCACGACCTTCTCGGCGTAGGTGCCGTAATGATCGGTCTGCACCATCGCCTGCTCGTGACACGCGCCGATCCACTTGTCACCCAGATCGGTGTGGTACAGCTCGCTGATCTCGCCCTGCACGACGGTATCGCCGTCAATATAGATGACCTTGTCATACTCGGGGAACATATCCGCGATGAACAGGCGGAAGTAGGTGGTATTGCTGTAGTAATCGCGCACGGGAAGCGCATCGGTGATGGCGTGCAGACGCTCGCTGACGTCGGTGAAGATGACGTCAAAATTCTCGTTGCCCTCGGCGAGCTTAGTCGCCTTTCTCTGCGTTTCGGCAGAGATGCCCGCGTGCAGGATATAGATACTGTAGTGATAATCGGGAGAAGCGTTCACCATCATCGAGTGGATGGATACGACGGAGTACTTGATAAAGCCTTCGTCGCACGCGTAGAATATCGGGATATTTTTCTTCTGATTCATCATATCTTACTCCGTCTCAGTGGATTTACTCTTGGTCATAATGGTGAGGTATTCGTTGAGGATGTCGTCGAACTCATAGTAGCCGAAGACATTGTGTACCTTGTCCACCTGCCACTGCTTGATGTTCTCGGTGTGGGGGTAGGGGGTGTAGAACAGGCGCTTGGAAAAATGCCTGACTACCGTGTGCGGGTGGAGGAATTTTTGATCGTTGAAGCGCTGGGGCAACAGCTTTTTCTTTGTTGTCGCATGGATCAGCGCCGTCTGGTCGGCAAAAAGAAACTTTTTTCGCCTTAATTCGCGGCGGGCTTTTTCGAACAGACCGTTCTTGCGGGCTTCTTTCATGTTGAACAGCACCACGCCGGCGTTGATGTAGTTGGGATAGAGGAGGTATTTGCCGTAGTGGTCGCGTGCCGCGGCGTATTCATATCCCTCAAGGTCGATATCATACAGCAGATGCACATCGCGCTGGAAGAGGATATCCGCGTCGAGGTACAGCAGTTTGTCATCCGTGGGGATGTCGTCGACCAGGTCGGCGAGCAATCGCAGCAGGGTGTAGGGTGAGCAGTACGCGCCCTCGTTGGGACAATGGGCAAATTCCTGCTCATACAGCTCGGTGACGTCGATCACCTTCAGGGTGTTTTCGGGATTATATTGTTGGACGGTCTTGCGGAGCAGCTCGATGCGCTCCTCCGGTATACCGGTATATTTGGGACTCAGGCGGGTCAGTTCCATGGTAAAAATTCGGAATGCAAAGGGCTCGTCGGATTTTGTGCGCTTCATCAGTGATAAGGCGCAGGTGAGAAATCCGTCGAAAACACCGTCGTTTCCGCAGAATAGGACATTTACCATGAGATACCTCCGTAGAAAAGTTTTGCTGACAAAGGATCAGCCGACAAAAGAAGATGACAGCGGTTTTCAGCCTTACACAGTCTGTTGCGTCGTGTCGTCCGCTTTTTCTTTTTTGATGTATTGGATGACCTCGACGTTGGAGAGCTCGGCACGTTTACACATCTGCGCATATACCTCATCGCGCAGCTTTTTGCGGCGCTGTTTGAGGGGGAGCTCCATGTCGGGGTAAAAGGGTCCGTCGATATAGGTCGTCATGCGCGGTTTACGCTTGTTGCCGCGCTTTTGGTAGGTGTTGACAAAGCAGAACACCGGTGAGCCGTCCTTGGCAGGATAGCCGAAGGATGCGTCGGGGAAGGGACGGATATGGGTGTAATACGGCCAGATATGCGCCTCGGGATAGATCACGACAGCGTGGTGCTTCTCGATACGTCCCGCGATACATTCCTGAAAGTTGCGGTAGGCGTCCCGGGTATCGGGCAGCGGGATCGCGCCCAGAGAGGGGTTGATCCGTCCGAGATACGGCATCGACACGTTGTTGGCATGCACGATGAAGGATACCCGCTTGGGAAAGCAAAAGACGTTGGGCGTGAAGGGATCCCCGATCGCCTGCGTGTGGTTGCCGTAAAGATAGACGCCCTGCTTGCGGAAGGGCTTGAGCTTCTCCCGTCCGACCGATCGTTGATGCAGGCTGAGCTTTGCGTACAGATACGCGATCGGCGTCGCGACGATGCGGTACCAGAAAAAGCGGGTGAACGCGCGGATGGGACCCTTGCGGTCATAGACGTAGCCGTCGTCAATCTTCTTTGCTTCGATGACCGCCGTGGAAAATTCGTCGTTAAGTTCATCCTGATAGTATATGACCTTGCGGTTATCCACGAACAGCCTCCTTTAGGGTGACAGAAATAATCCGAGTCATGGTTTTGGCAAGCAGATTTCTGCCTGCTCATGGTTATCAACCTCGCGGATCCGTCATATTTCAACCCGATTCATTATAGCAAAGTTGTGAAGCGTTGAAAAGCAATTGTCGCCCCAAAACTGTCTACATCTGAACCCTACGGTTCTACATAGCGCTCAACAGCGGGTAGAACAGGCTCTACTCACAGTAGAACAAGTCGAAAAAATCCAGTGTTGATGCGGCTTTTCGGCAGGGATGTCACTCTACCGACCCAATCTGAGGGGTTTAGACCGATTCTGCCGCAGACGGCAGAAAAAACGGCTCCGTGATGATCGGAGCCGATGTATCAAAAAGCAATAAAAAATCATGATCTATTGCAAAAAATCTGTATCGCTGCGTCGTCGGGCAGACAGGCGTCAATCACAAAATTATTATAACAATACAGCATAATAAAATCAATAGGAAAGTCCTATCCGAAAAGGAAAAATTTGCAGATCCTTCAACTATTTTTTATGGCAGGGATAGGGACAGCTGTCGCAGGAGCAGGAACAGCTTTTCCCTTTGCGCTTACGGATAACGATGCAAACGACCGCCGCAATCACTGCCGCCGCGATCGCGCAGAGGATCAGGATGTCGACAAGGTTCATGCTCACCCTCCCATTCCGCACAGCACGCAGATCAGGTGGACGATCGTGGTGACGAGGTAGGCGACGACGCATTGCCAGATGACAACGCCGATCGCCCATTTGTGTCCGAGCTCACGCTTGACGGAGGCGATCGCCGCCACACAAGGGGTGTAGAGCAGGCTGAACACGAGGATGGAGATCGCTGTAACTGCCGTCATCGCCGAGCCGATACCGCCGGTGTAGAGGATCTTGAGGGTGGAAACAACGCTTTCCTTTGCCATCACGCCGCTGATCAGCGAGGTGACGATGCGCCAGTCGCCCATGCCGAGCGGCGCGAACACGGGGGTTATGAGTCCCGCCAGCTGTGCTAAAATGCTGTTCTGCGACTCCGTAGCGGGATCGACCAGATTGAATTGCAGATTGAAGTTCTGCAGGAACCAGACGATGATCGTGGAGATGAAGATGACGGTGAACGCGCGCTGGATGAAGTCCTTCGCCTTGTCCCATAACAGGCGGATGACGTTCTTCGCGCCGGGCAGCCGATAGTTGGGCAGCTCCATGACAAACGGCACCGCCTCACCCTTGAAGATGGTTTTCTTATATAATAACGCGATCAAAATACCGATGATGATGCCCAAGAGGTACAGCCCCGTGATGATCAGCCCTCGGTACTGACTGAAAAAGACGCTGACAAAAAAGCCGTAGATCGGGAGCTTTGCCGAACAGCTCATGAAAGGCGTGAGCAGGATGGTCATTTTGCGGTCGCGCTCACTGGGCAGGGTACGCGTCGCCATGACCGACGGCACGGTACAGCCGAAGCCGATCAGCATGGGCACGATACTGCGCCCCGACAGTCCGATCCGCCGAAGCAGCTTATCCATAAAGAACGCGACGCGCGCCAGGTAGCCGCTGTCCTCCAATATCGACAGGAACAAAAACAGTGTGATGATGATCGGCAAGAAGCTGAGCACACTGCCGATGCCCGTAAAGACGCCGTCGGTGACCAGCCCCGTAAGGATCGGATTGACGTTGGCGTTTTCCAATGCGGTTTTCGTGATATTGGTCAGATCGGAGATACCCGTCTCCAAGAGGTTTTGCAGGTTGCCGCCGATCAGATCAAAGGTCAGCCAGAAGATCAGCCCCATGATCAGGATGAACATCGGGATGGCGGTGAACTTGCCGGTCAAAATGCGGTCGATCGCGGCACTGCGGCGATGCTCGCGGCTTTCGGCGGGCTTTGAGACGGTGCGGGAGCAGACCTTTTGGATGTAGGAGAAGCGCATATCCGCGATGGCGGCGTTGCGGTCGAGCCCGCATTCCTTTTCCATCTGGGTGATGATGTGCTCGAGCATTTCCTTTTCGCCGCTGTCGAGGTTCAATTTTTCGAGGATCAGTTCATCGCCCTCGACCACCTTACTTGCCGCAAAGTGCAGGGGGATGTCTGCTTTCTTGGCTTTATCCTCGATCAGGTGGCGCACCGCGTGCAGACAGCGGTGAACCGCGCCGCCCTTTTCATCGGCAGAGCAAAAGTCCTGCCGCAGGGGCTTTTCCTGATAATGCGCGATGTGGATCGCGTGCTTGACCAGCTCGTCGACGCCCTGATTCTTTGCCGCAGAGATCGGCACCACGGGTACGCCGAGCAGGGATTCGAGTTGGTTGATGTCTACGGAGCCGCCGTTGGCGGTCAGCTCATCCATGATATTCAGCGCGACAACGACAGGGGTGTCCATCTCGAGCAGCTGCATAGTCAGATAGAGGTTGCGCTCGATATTGGTCGCGTCGACGATATTGATGATCGCGCGGGGCTTTTCATCCAGCACAAAGCTGCGCGAGACGATCTCTTCATTGGTATAGGGCGACATCGAGTAGATGCCGGGCAGGTCGGTGATCAGGGTATTCTTGTAGCCTTTGATGACGCCGTCCTTGCGATCGACCGTCACACCGGGAAAGTTGCCGACATGCTGGTTGGAGCCTGTCAACTGGTTGAAGAGCGTGGTTTTGCCGCTGTTCTGGTTGCCGACTAAGGCGTAGGTCAGCGTAGTATCATCGGGCAGGGGATCGCCGCTGCCCTTGGGGTGGAATTTACCGCCCTCACCAAAGCCGGGGTGATCTCTTTTGGATTTTTTGGGGTAGGATCTCGGTGCGGTTTTCTCGATCGGTTCGATCTCTATTTTTTCAGCGTCGGCGAGTCGCAGGGACAGCTCATAGTCGTGGAGCGTGAGCTGCATGGGGTCGCCCATGGGCGCGAGCTTGACCAGCGTGACCTGGGTGCCGGGGATCACGCCCATATCCAGAAAATGTTGGCGAAGTCGTCCCTCGCCGCCTACCGCCGTGATGACGGCGGACTGTCCTGTTTTCAGTTCTTTTAATCGCATAAAATGACCTCATATAAATTAGCTTAAGCTAATCATAGCGAAAGTCACGCTGATTGTCAACCATCTATCAAGACTGTTGGATGTTTTTGTTGTGCTCCTGCTTGACAAATGTTTCACACAGGTATAGAATAAGTGCAGAAAAACACCACAGGGGGGCTGACGCGAAGTCGGCTGAGAGTAGAGCTCAGGCGCTCTTGACCCTTATACCTGATACGGATAATGCCGTCGTAGGGAGCTTGTCAAAAGATTGATTTGGCACCATGCGAAGGCGTGGTGCTTTTTTAGTGGTCAGTGATTAGTGGTCAGTGATTAGTGGTCAGTGATTAGTGGTCAGTGATTAGTGGTCAGTGATTAGTGATTAGTGATCAGTATAATGAGTTAGAGGAGGTATTTTATGAACGCAAGTGTAGCGATCCAGACGTTACCCGAGGCGCAGAACGATGAGGAGCTGATCCGCATCGTTGACGAGGTCATCGCGTATATCAAGAGCACGGGGCTCAAATGCTATGTCGGCCCCTTTGAGACCGCGATCGAGGGCGATTATGATGAGCTGATGGATATCGTCAAGGAATGTCAGCATATCGCCATCCGCGCCGGTGCGCCGTCCGTGTTGGCTTATATCAAGGTCGATTACCGACCGGAGGGGGATGTACTGACGATTGAACGCAAAGTTACGAAGCACCATCAGTAAGGTCGCGCCGCGTGTCGGGATCTTTCTGCTGATACTGGCGATCTGGTACTGCGTGTGCCGCTTCACCGGGATCCCCAAGTTCATCCTGCCCTCACCGGGGGATGTGATCGGGGCGTTTCGGGATGACTGGAAGCTGATGCTCAGTCACGCCCGCGTGACGCTGACCGAGACCATGATCGGTCTTTTCGTCGGCATATTGATCGGCTTTTTGACGGCGGTGCTGATGGATCGGTTCGCCCTCGTCCGCAAGACGGTCTATCCGCTGATCGTAGTCAGCCAGACGATCCCCACCGTCGCGATCGCGCCGATGCTTGTCATCTGGATGGGCTATGAGATGCTGCCCAAGATCGTGCTGATCGTATTGGTCGTGTTCTTTCCGATCGCGATCAGCCTGTTGCAGGGTTTTTCCGAGGCGGACAAAGACACCGTCAACCTGATGCGCTCGATGGGCGCGAATCGGATGCAGATCTTTCGCTATGTCAAGCTGCCGAATTCGCTGGGACACTTCTTTTCCAGCTTGAAGATATCGGTATCCTACGCGGTTGTCAGCGCGGTCGTATCGGAGTGGATCGGCGGCACAGAGGGCTTGGGCTGTTACATGACCAGAGTGCGCAAGTCGTTTGCTTCCGACAAGATGTTCGCGGTGATCATCCTGATCTCCGTGATCAGCCTGATCCTGATCTGGTTGACAGAGTTGATCCAGCACGCGTGTATGCCGTGGGAAAAAGCACATTATCATCCTAGGAGGAGTAAAGAATGAAAAAACTGTTAGCAATTGTTTTAGTATGTTTATTGGCGATGGCGGTCGTGACAGGCTGCGGATCGCAAAAAACCGACACAGATAAGGCGACTGCGGATTCTGCAAAGGCAACCGCAGATTCCGCGAACAAGACAAAGATATCCTTTGTCCTTGACTGGACGCCTAACACCAATCATACCGGCCTGTATGTCGCTAAGGAAAAGGGTTATTTTGATGAAGCGGGCTTGGATGTTGAGATCGTCCAGCCGCCCGAGGACGGCGCGGAGATGCTGGTCGGCTCCGGCAAGGCGCAGTTCGGCGTATCGTTCCAGGATTATCTGCCCCCCGCATTAGCGGGCGCGGATGCGATCCCGATCACGGCTGTCGCGGCGCTCGTCCAGCACAACACCTCCGGCATTATTTCCCTGAAAGGAAAGGGCATCGACAAGCCCAAGGGTCTGGAAGGCAAGAAGTATGCGACATGGGATCTGCCGATCGAGAAGGCGACCTTGAAGAAGGTGGTCGAGGATGACGGCGGCGATTTCAGCAAGGTCGAGCTGATCCCCTCTACCGTCACCGATGAGGTCTCCGCGTTGCAGTCGGGTACCGTCGACGCGATCTGGGTCTACTACGGCTGGGCAGGTATCGCGACCGAGCAGGCAAAGCTCGAAACCGATTTCTTCGCATTCAAGGATATTGACCCCGTATTTGATTATTATTCTCCCGTTGTTGTCGGTAATAATGATTGGATCGAAAAGAACCCCGACGCGACCAAAGCGTTCCTCGCCGCGTTGAAGAAGGGCTATGAATATGCGATCGATGATCCCGACGGCGCGGCGGATATCCTGCTGAAAAACGCGCCTGAGCTGAACGCCGAGCAGGTCAAGGCGAGCCAGCAATACCTGTCAAAGGAATACAAGTCCGACGTTGCGCGTTGGGGTTATATCGATCCCGCTCGCTGGAGTGCGTTCTTCAAATGGATCAACGATAACAAGCTGTCCGAAGCGGAGGTTCCCGAAAACGGCGGCTTTACCAACGATTATCTTCCCGAGTAATGGCGGTATTAGAAGTCAAAAACGTCACGTTCAGCTATGACGGCGTGAACAAGATCTTGAATGACGTCAATCTCAGGTTGAACGACGGAGAGTTGGTCTGTTTGCTCGGTGTGAGCGGCGGCGGTAAAACGACGCTGTTCAACATCATCGCGGGGCTGTTGGAGCCGCAGCAGGGACAGGTGCTCTTAAACGGTGAGGATATCACGGGGCAGAGCGGCAAGGTCAGCTATATGCTCCAAAAGGATATGCTGCTGCCGTACCGCACGGTCGAGGATAATGTGGCGCTGCCGCTGATCATCAAAGGGATGAAGAAGAAAGAGGCGCGTCAGAAGGTCGGCGGGTATTTTGAGGAGTTCGGCATCGAGGGAACGCAAAAGCGGTATCCCGTCGAGTTGTCGGGCGGCATGAAGCAGCGTGCCGCTTTATTGAGAACCTACCTCTTCTCGGCACAGGTCGCCCTGCTGGATGAGCCGTTCAGCGCGCTCGATACTCTCACCAAAAGCGAGATGCACCGCTGGTATCTGGATGTGATGGACAGGATCAAGCTCTCAACGCTGTTCATCACCCACGATGTGGATGAGGCGATCCTCTTGTCCGACCGCATTTATCTGTTGGACGGCATGGGAGGACTCACCGATGAGATCGTCATCAAGGAGCCGAAGCCGCGCCGCAAGGAATTTGTCCTGTCAGAGGAGTTTTTGCAGTATAAGCGCGATATTATCGCGAGGATCTACGCGGGAAAAACAGAAGTTTAAGGAAGATCATAACATGAACCGATGCTTTATCTTCGGCGCGCTGAAAGTGAGGCGACTGCCGATCAAGCCCGAAGCGGGCGACTATATCATCGCCGCCGATCAGGGTTATGCTAACGTGCTGTCACTGGGGCTTGATCCCGATCTTGTGGCGGGGGATTTCGATTCGCTGGGCAAGGCGCCTGACGCGGAAAACGTCATCACCCTGCCCGTCCGCAAGGATCTGACCGACGTGGGCTATGCTGTGGAGAAGGGCTTTGAACACGGATGCGGAGAGTTCATCCTCTACGGCGCTGTAGGCGGCGCGTTGGATCACACCTTTGCCAATGTGGCGATCGCGCACGATATCGCCCGCCGCGGCGCAAAGGCGCTGTTGATCGGTGAGGAGTATTCCTTTACCGTCCTGCATGAGTCTTCGATGTCGTTCAACGCGCGTGAGAGCGGCAGGATCTCGGTGTTCGCTTTGGGCGGTATCGCAGAAGGCGTCACGATCCGCGGACTGAGCTATGAGGTCGAGGACTTTGACGTAGCATGCACCGATCATATCGGCGTGAGCAATGCCTTTATCGGGCAAGAGGCAGAGATCTCTGTCAGAAAAGGCGATCTGTTGGTCGTATGGCAGACAGAATAGACATCATAAGATTGATACAAAAACAGGGAGCTGTCGTATTAGCTACGACAGCTCCCTGTTTAGCCTTCCCCTCGGGGGGAAGGTGTCGACCAACGGGAGACGGATGAGGGGACAACCTCTCCTATCAATGATGGATTCGGTGAGGATGTATTTCTACCGAGGATCAAGAAAAGCTCTTCGCTCTTTGTTAAGATGATCTTTTGGGCAAGTCAGCCCCTCATCCGACTCGGCTTGCGCCGAGCCACCTTCCCCTCGCCGGAAGCGGCTCCCCCCTTGTCCTTCGGACATTCCCCCAACGGGGGCACCCCGAGGGGAAGGCTTTTATAGGGTGATGATTCTAAAGATTTGGTTAAGGATGGGCGGATTTTCGGAACATGACGATCATCCAGATGTACATACAGGTTTTCGGGAGCATCAGCATGCCGATGAAGGGAATCGTCTGTGCCCACAGCACGACGGGCAGATAGAACAGAAAGCTCAGCGTGACCGCCAACCACATCCATTTCAGCGGCTTGTCCTCTTTTGCGGAGCGCAGCCAGAGGATCACGGTCATCACGCCCATGATGACGAACGGGATGTTGCGGATGATGCCCCACAGCAGGGAAGGCTCGGCGCTCGTCCAGCCGTTTTGCGGAAAACAGCACAGCGCGATGCGGCAGATCGTGCCGATCCAAAGGATGATAAGTACCGGTCTTTCACTGTTGATGTGATAGTGCTCACGCCGCGCATACTCCATCAGCAGGTAAAAGGCGGTCATCGTAACGGAGGTAACAAGCTTGCCGATGCCGAGCGCGGCGGTAAAGTCGCTGTCGATCCAATAATTGAGGATACGCGGCACCAGATGGAATGCGTCGCCGCAGCCGAGGATTAGCGCCATCCATCCGAACAAGCGGATATCCCTTCTGCCGTTGGCGTATTTGAGCAGACGGATTCCGCTGAAAACGGCAAAAACCAGATAACAAACGTCAAAGATACTTTCCGGTAAAGCAGGCATGAGGCGCATAGGCGTGATCCTTCTTTCTTAGATAAAATGCGATAAAACAATCCGATAATCGAACAGGTGCTCGATTATCGGAGAATGTTGACTCAGGTGAGGGTGATGGATTTGAGCACCTCTTCAAATGCGGGGAGCTTAGCGGAAGAGCCCTTCTTGCGGGTGACATAATAGACGGAGTAGAAGTGCTTTTTGTGCTTGAATACGACCAGATCGCAGAGCTGTACCAGCGCCGCGTCCTTGACCCGATACTCAAAGCGGATCGCGTATGACTTTTTCTTACCGATCTTCATTTTGTAGTCGGTGATACGCTGATAGTTGAGCAGGGTGCGATGCAACACTGCTTCCACCTCGATCATATAGGATTCGGCGTCGGTGAAAAGATATTTGAAGCCCGCCTTTTTCCAGCTGACGGAGAGTATGATATGATCGTCGGCGTTGTAAGCGCCCCAGCGGTCGGCAGGTGTGCGGAAGTATCGGATCAGTTCTTCCTCGCCCATCGTCTCAAAGCCGTCGGGATAGGTCAGATTCAGTTCGTTGTTGATCTGTATGGTGTTCATCTTCATCCTCCGTTCCGCGCATTGCGCATGCTATTTCAATAATTATACAACATAGCAAAGCATTTGTCACTAAGAAATTAAATTTTTATTGCTTATATTGCTTATTTATTTATCTATGATCGATGGGATCCATATTTGTCATGGTTTTGTCCCGAAGTATATGTTATAGTATAATCACAACAGAGGGAACACCCTCTGATAGGATAAATTATGCTTGCACCTGAAGGATAAGAGATGAAACTTGTGCGAGACTTCCCGAAAGAAAGGAGAGATGATGATGAACATGATCTTAACAACACACAATCTAACGAAAAAATACGGTGACAAAACGGCGGCCGGCAACATCAATATCCATATCCGTGAGGGTGAGATATATGGTTTGATCGGCAGGAACGGCGCCGGCAAGACGACGATCATGCGGATGATCAGCGGACTATCCTCTCCGACAAGCGGCAGTTATGAGATCCACGGTGAACACAGTCGGGGGATCGGCGTGCTGATCGAGAGTCCCGGCGTATATAAAAATCGCTCAGCGTTTGATAATCTCAAGATCAAATGTATCGCGATGGGGTGCTATTCCAAGGAATATGTCGATGACCTGCTCAAAACGGTAGGGCTTGCGGATACCGGCAAGAAGAAGGTAGGCTCCTTCTCGCTGGGTATGCGCCAACGCCTCGGAATCGCCCTCGCACTGGCGGGTGATCCGAAGCTCATCATTCTTGATGAGCCGATCAACGGACTCGATCCGCAGGGTATCGCCGAGGTCAGAGAAACGCTCGAGAAGCTCCGGGATGAAAAAGGGATCACCGTGATGGTGTCCAGTCATATCCTCGAGGAGCTCGGCAAGGTAGCGGATTCCTTCGGTATCATCAACAACGGTGAGCTGATCCAGGAATTCACGAGCGAAGAGCTGGAACGCCGCTGCGGACAATACATCATCGTCAATACCGATGATAACGACAAGGCGATGGACATCATAGGATCGCTCGGCATCGAGAACGCGGTGAAAAGCGGCAACAAAATACGGATCGACGACCATCTTGATCAGACTGCCGCGATCAATAAAGCGCTGGTAGAGGCGGGTCTCGCGGTCGATGAGATCCACACGACCAACATTTCGCTGGAGGATTACTACCTCAGCCTGACGGGAGGGAAGCAGAATGACTAACTTGATCAAAATGGAATGGTATAAGCTCAGAACATCCAGACAGTTCATCATATTATTGATCGTGACCTTTGTGCTCAACGGGCTGTTCATCGCCTCGCTGCCGATGATCTCATCGGCGTTGGGCGCTCAGATGACAGCAACGGATCTATCTTCCGTCCTCGCTTCTCCCTTTGCACTGGGGCTGTTGATGATACCGCTCTTTATTTCGGCGGCGTCCTTCCTGTATTTGGATTTTTCCGGCGGCTACATCAAGAATATCGCAGGACAGCTTGCCAACCGCGGCAGTCTGGTATTTGCCAAATTCATTATGATCGGCGTCCATAACCTGATCTTCTTTGTCGCTACTGCGGCATCCGCTGTCTTTGCGTCTGCCGTGACAAGCGGGATCATCGCGGACGCGGCTGTATGGGGCGGTGTGATGACGCTGCTGCTCAAGTGGCTGTTGTCCCTGTCGTTGTGCACCGTGCTGATGTTCTTTGCGGTCGGGTTGAGAAATAAGACACTCGCGATCATCATGGCAGTGGTCTTCTCGACAGGCGCACTATCACTGCTCTATATGGGAATCAACACGGGAATTACGGCGCTGTTCAAGGTTGAGAACATCGACGTCGGCAACTATCTGCCCGACGCGCTGATGAACTCCGTGAACGCGATCTCGGGCGAGATGGTGGTCAACGCGATCATCGTAGCCGCCCTTTTCATCGGATTATTCCTGTGGCTGACGTACATGACGTTCAAAAAGCGCGATGTAAAATAGATAACCGATCGATAAAACGATAAATAGGCGCTGTAACAGCGCCTTTCAGTTTGTCGAAAAAGTATATCATATAAAACGCAGGACGTTTCCGAGGCTCCCTCTGACGAGGGAGCCTTCTATTTCCTCTTTATCGTCGCGTTATCTCTCCCCTGCATTTTACGTTTATCTCTCTGTGAATCATACTTCTTGCCGCCCCCTCGTCAGAGGGGGCTGAATAAGTTTTTCTACAGTCTGTAAGGCGCTGTAACAGCGCCTTTTTTGTTTGCATTTTTTGTAAATTAAGGAATGACAACGCGGCTTTTTTGTGTTATAATAAATAAAATATAGCTGTAAACGGCAGTACCGCTTTCAGCTTTGGGAGTTTTGAGGTGAAAAAGGAAGATGAAAACGAAGCAGAAAAAAAAGATGGACAAAAGGTTTTTGATCCTGAATATCGCTGTGATCGCCGTGATCGTTTTTACGTCACTTTACGTCTGGACGGTCGGCGATGATTATACCCTGCACACGCACTTTTATCCGGAGGACGGAACCACCGATAATGTTGTCGTCAACGTCAAGGATGACGATGTTGTCGAGTTTGTCAATGTGCGAACGGAAAAAGGAGAGCTCGTGGCAGATTTTCGATCGGACAACCGCGGCAAAACGGATGTGCTGATCAGTTACAGCATCGGTGATACAAAAATGGATCCGATGGTGTTCAATCTGGAAGTCAATGAGTTCGACACGATCATCGACCATACGATGGGCGATATCCGCTTCAACGGCGACAAGGCTGTGATCATCTCGATCATTGCCCTGCTGGCGCTGGCGGAGGTGATGATGCTGTGGATGTACATTGATTACCGCAAACAGGGTAAGTTCTCATATACCATGATCGCCTGCGGAGGTCTGAGTATCTTTAATGCGATCCTCCTGGCGTATGTCATCTATTATCTCATCAATATGCCGAACCTGTCGACCGGTACGTTTTTGATGCTGGTCACGGGTGCGGGTACGATCATGTTGATCGTCCTGTTCCCGCTGATGTTGTTGTTGGCGATCCTCTTGGCGATCAGCAATATCTGGCTGATGAAAAACGAGGGCTATCGACCCGTCAACGCTCTGGGCATCTTCTTTGCGGTCATCTGGGCACTGGGCACCCTGGGAACGGTAGGCGTCTACTTCATCCCGTACAGCAACTACAGCAGCGGACGAGTCGGCTATATCGTGGTGATGGTACTGGTGTACATCATCGGTTATCTGGAATGTATGTTTATCTCTACGGTGGCGTGTTCCTTCCTTGCGACAAAATATAAGGTGCCGACAGATCGCAATTTTATCATCATCCTCGGCTGTGCGATCCGCGGTGACGGAACGCTCACACCCCTGCTCAAGGATCGTGTAGACAGCGCGGTTGCTTTTGAGAAGAAGCAGTATAGAGAAACCGGAAAGCATGCTGTCTTTGTCCCCTCGGGCGGACAGGGCGCTGACGAGGTGATCTCCGAGGGCGAGGCGATGGAGAATTATCTGAGGAGCATCGGTATCCCCGAGGAGCGTATCGTGCGTGAGGACAAGAGTACGAACACCTTAGAGAACCTGAAGCTCTCTAAGGAGATCATCGACGGAATGTCCGATAGCGAGGACAAGAAGATCGCCTTCGCGACCTCCGGCTATCATGTGTTCCGCGGCTATATCATGGCGAAGAAGATTGAGATGGAAGACGCCAAGGGTATCTCCGCCAAAACCAAGCCCTATTTCTTCCCGAACGCATTCCTCAGAGAGTTCGTCGGACTCCTGGTCGATCAAAAGTGGAAGCATATCATCTTTGCGCTGGCGATCGTGGCATTCTTCGGCACCTTGGCTTATATGATTTTCTAATACGATAGAATAAAATATACAGCGTCGATCAGATAGATCGGCGCTGTTTTTTCGAGGAGCGAGCGGAGGATTGTTGGTTTTTGCTCTCTTTTTGTTCTGAGAAGATGATTATCATAAATAGCTATTGATTTTTTTGCATTGTTTTGTTAAAGTAAATGTATATTGATGAAAGGAGACTATCAATGGAAGAAAAGAAAAAGAATCCGACCCTCCCCTGGAAGGTCATATCGGGTATTTTGGTCGTAGCGCTGATCGTGATGTCCGTGTTGTACTTCTCCGGTGCGGGTAAGAACAACAATGCTCAGCCCTCTGCCGAGCCGACAACAGTCAGTGAGTCGAATGCTGACAATTCGCAGGACGCACTGTCGCTGTGGACAGAGTCCGCGCCGCTGAAATCGGAACTGACGAGCTATATGAAGACGATCACCGATAAGGACTCCAAGGATTATATCCCCGTCGAGAACCGTATCGCGGTATTCGATATGGACGGTACCCTGTGCTGTGAGACCGATCCCGGTTACTTCGATCACAAGCTGCTGTATCACCGCGTGATGGAGGACGAGAGCTATAAGGATAAGGCGTCCGAAGAAGAGAAGGAGACCGCGGGTATCATCAAAGAATACTTTGATACCGGCGAGTACCCCAAGGGTCTGGACGTCAAGCACGGCACTGCCGTAGCGACTGCCTTCAAGGGCATGACCCCCGATGAATTTGATGCGTATGTCAAGGATTACAAAAACACCGCGATGGTAAGCTACAGCAACATGACCAACGGTCAGGCGTTCTACAAGCCCATGCTGCAGGTCATCGACTATTTACAGGCGAACGACTTCACCGTTTACGTCGTCAGCGGTACCGACCGACTGATCACCCGCGGTCTGTGTGACGGCGTGATCGACATCCCGAAATCCCAGATGATCGGCTCCGACGAGAGTTTGGTTGCCAGCAATCAGGGCGATAAGGACGGTCTGGACTACACCTTCTCTAAGGACGACAAGGTCATCACCGGCGGCGAGTTTATCATCAAGAACCTCAAGATGAACAAAGTCAGCGTCATCGAGAAGGAGATCGGCGAACAGCCCGTGCTGTGCTTCGGCAACAGCTCCGGCGACGCGGCAATGGCGAACTACACCATCACCAACAACAAGTACAAGAGCGGCGCTTATCTGCTTTGCTGTGATGATCTCGAGCGTGAGAACGGCAATACCGAAAAGGCGGACAAAATGCGCGCAAGCTGTGAGGAAAACGGCTGGACGGCTGTTTCCATGAAGAACGACTGGACGACCATCTACGGCGACGGTATTACTTATAGCAAAAGTAAATAATACGATACAACAAAAGGGTTGGCGTTAGGCTGATTCCGAAAAGGATGTTTTCAGTTTAAGGCGGTGCCCTATGCGTAGGCGGACAGTTCAGGCTGTCCGCCTTTCGTCATGAGTTTTTTCTTCGGTTTGGTTGATTTCGCTCGAAAGAGCGAATGTTCCGATGTAGCGGAAGTAGATATCGATTTGCTGCGGAGAGGTTTGGCTGTGCTTTTTCTCACGCTCGTGAACGACAATCTTGCTGATGAAGGTTCTCAGTACCTCGGGCGTCAGCTCCTGCACACATACATATTTCTTGACGATATCAAGGAACTTCTGCACATTGGTACACTCGTTTTTGAGTGTGCCGATTTCTTTTTGCAGTTCCGGAATCGATGCTTCAAGCTCCTTCTGCTCATCGTTATAATCAACTGATAACATTCTGTACTGCTCATCGCTGATACGTCCGAGAACGTTATCCTCATACAGACGCTTGAACAGAGATTTTAACTCAACAACACGCTTTTCTGCTTTTGACAGTTCAGCGGTTTTGGCATTCAGCTCTTTTCTGTACTGTGAGGAAGTCTTTTTACTGATGTAATCGGTAAACTCCTTTGTGTTGTTCCGCGCGTAGTAGAGCGCCTTGTTGATTTCTTCAAGTACAATTTCATCGAGCACAACCTCTCTGATTGAGTGCGGCGTACATTTTTCTTCACCAACGTGCTTATGATAGTTTCCGCAGATAAAGCTGTAACTTTCACGCCTAATGGTTCGCCCACGATAAAGGTAATGCTTTCTGCCACAGTCAGCGCAGTAAATCAGCCCGCTGTATTTGTTGATTTCCCCCATACGGGTTTTGCGAATTCTGCCCTCGCGCACCTTGCGGACAATATCCCACGTTTCTTGGTCGATGATTGCCTCGTGAGTATTCTCAAATCGCAGCTGTTCTTCCTTTGGAACCTTGATGGTGCGCTTGTCCTTGAATGAAGCAATCCTTGTACGGCAGTTGATGGTGTGCCCGAGATAAATCTCGTTATCAAGAATATCGGCAATAGTGCGTTCGTTCCATTTATACGGATTTTCTGTATCTGTGTGCGTTCCATACTTACCTTCTTTTTGGAAGCGGTAGAAGGTTGGCTTGAGAATTTTCCTTTCCTCTAAAGCTTTGGATATATTACTCGGCCCGATTCCTTCTGCACACATTGCGAATATCATTTTTACCACAGGCGCGGTTTCCTCATTAATCAACAGACGACACTCTTTTCCGCTGTTTGGATCGCGGCGGTAACCATAAGGGATTGTAGTTCCCAAGCGTTCACCACGTTCGGCTTTTGCCTTGAACACAGCGCGGATTTTTTTGCTTGTGTCGCGGGCGTACCACTCGTTGAACAGATTCTTGAATGGCGCCAGCTCATTGTTGTCGCTGAACAGCGAGTCGTAGTTATCGTTGATAGCGATATACCTGACGTCGTATCTCGGAAATACAAACTCGGTATAGTTGCCTACCTCGATATAGTTTCTGCCGAGTCGGGATAAGTCTTTCGTGATAACGATTCCGACCTTGCCCCCTTCAATAAGCTTGTACATCTCCTGAAACCCGGGGCGGTCAAAGCTAACGCCTGAGTAACCGTCGTCAACGAATACGCGGATATTCGGAAAGCGATTATCCTCAGCGTACTTTTCGAGGATTGCTCTTTGATGCACGATGCTGTCGCTGTCACCGACGTTGAGATCGTCTTTTGAAAGGCGGCAGTACAGCGCGGTTATTTTATCTTGGTTTGACATATTTTTATACTCCTTCCTGCTGTCAAACCGATTGGGAGTCTGCGAGTTTTCGCAACACTACAATACTCCCAATCGGCTGAAATGTCCAGACCTATTTAGGCCGCACTGTCAAAATTATTATCGATAAGCCTTTTTACGCCGTCGATAACCGTGTGCTTGCTGTCCAGATCAAAAACGGAATTTACAACATAATCCTTCTTACCGATAGTATACTGGTGCTGAGTAATCAGCTGACCGTTTTCTATCTTGAATTTAGTTCTCCGATTAATAGCCACCGCCACAGAAGGCTGATAGTCCGGTTGAGTTATAATTCTGATTTCATCCATTCAAAAATCCTTTCTCTACATACCGCCCAGAGTGTTTTTATGCTCATGGCGCGGCTTTTTGTTTGTGGTGCAATCTTCGGTGTGAGTGTCGTTGTCGATAATATTCATTAATTCAGCAGCCAGATATGCCGAATCAATTCCCAGATGATCAACAGGATAGTCGGGATAAGCGAAACCCAAATCATCCGCTTCAAGCTGCGTTTCGTTGTCTGCTCCGCTGAGTAAAGCTGTTGTGAGAAGTTCTCGCTCGCTTTCCCAGCCTGTGATTGGAAGGTCTCCATTGAGGTCGATGTCGCTGTCTGAATCTGCTGTGCTTGTTTTTGAAGCAAATCCTGAAACTCTGTCAGAGTTTGCTGCGTTTCCTCTGCTTGAGAAGTCAACTTGTCCAACTGCTCCTGCTGCATATCCGAGAGGTCGCTCCATGTCGCCAGAGTTTCCATTGTATTCATCATCGTGCTGAGCATATCTATCTGCGTCTGTTGAGATTGAATCAGCGCCCGCCAATTCTTCTCCGTAATCGAAACATAGGTCTCGGTCTGATCTGCCTGTGCTAAATTCATCTTCGCTTGAGCTTTCAATTCGCTTGGCGATTTCCTTCCTAATTCTGAACTCATCGGTCATAGCCCCCTTCAAATATTTTTCTTCGTGCAATTTGTTGTCCCTGCACTTCATACCGTTAGGGCAAGTGTAGGTGATATATTTACGGGTGTCGCTCCAGTTAACTTTGTAACCTTCCAACTCCATCAGCTCAATAAAATGCTCTCGGCTGACAGCGCATCGCATTGCTTCGTCTATCGCCATTGCCAAATCTAACTTCCAACTCTGACCTTTATCGGCTGACCTATACTCTCTAGCGGACATACCTTTGACTTTTGACGGAGCGGATTCAATAACCGACAGTCCGTATTCCAAACAAAGCTTGTCCGATGAATCGCGGAGCCTTTGGATCTCATGGTTGTCGGGGTGGTACTTGTACCCGTTCTCAGCGTTCACCGAGTTGATAACAAAATGTGAATGAATATGGTTTCGGTCAACGTGCGTAGCAACGAGCACTTCGTAACCGGGAAAGTTTTCCTTGGCAAACCGCAGAGCAATTTCGTGCGCAGTTTCGGGTGTTAGCTTTTCGTCCGGGTGAAAGGACTGGAGCAAGTGATAATACATCCTTCCGTTAGACTTTTTGTAACAGAGCTTGGTGTTCATCATCTCATTGTAGGCAGACTGCGCAACGCAATTAATTCCTGTTACCAACCGTCTGCCGTCGTGATTTGTTTTAGCTTTCCGAGAGCAATAATCAAGCAACGCTTTCAGCCCTTGCCTTGTCTGTGTTTTCTGCCTTGCTATGAAATTGATGACCGCTATGACGACCACCTCTTTCTGTCGAGCAGTTCGGTCAGCATTTGATTCAGCTTGGCGTACTCGTCTGTGAGCGGTTGAAGGTTCACGAAAGATACCTTGGCCATATTACAAAGAGTTGTAAGCTGATTGAGATTCCTGCCGATGGCTTTCTGCTGACGAATGACCTCATCCAAGCCGTTGATTATAAATATCTGTTTACCCAAGCTGCATTTGGTTATATATTCTGTGAGTGTCATTTTGGCTCTTGCTGCCTTGTGATGAAGCGTTCGCAAATCTTCTTCACTGATCCTGATGCTTAATTTTCTATCCTTCATATTATCCTTTCCGCCGTAACAAACGGGTGCGGGTGTCCCGCCAAGCTGCATCGGCTGGGCGCTGAGCGTCCAGTCGAATGCGATGCTTGCCACAGACCGAAGTCTGTGACCTGCGTAACCCAAGCCTTCGTTTGTTACGGCTATTTACTTTTCCTGCGTTTAAATCTGTCGTAAATATACTTGCGTTATTTTCGCGCTTTGATTCGGGCACATTTTGCCCAAATCCACCCTTGTTTCGTGGGCGGCTACATCCCCGAAGAACGGATGAAAAGCCGACACGCGGGCAAATTCGGGCTAACAGGGGCGCTCAGGGACGACAGGGACGATATTGACGACATTTTCGGGAACGGTATTTTTATCGTCCTTAACGTCACTATCGTCACTCTTGGCTGTATAGTTGATACTTAAAATCCTCTTTCCGTTACTGCGGTTAGAATTAAACTCGACTCCGTTTTCCTCAAGCTCGCGGCGGTATCTATTCATCCTGCGCTTTAAGGATTTGGCGCTGATTTCTTTACCGCAGAAAGAAACAAATTCGTTTGTGAACTCTGTGTTAGAACCTATGAATTTGATTTTCTTTTTCATAAACTCAACGAGCAAGCGAATGTCATCAGGCAACAGCATTTCGGGGTTGTCCGAGCTGTCGGAAACAAAATTCCAAGTACAGTTGTCCTTATCAAAGCTCAGTTCGATTTCTCTGTCCTCGATGTCGCGCCCCGAGCAGTATAGCGTGGCATTGGTCGAACAGCGTTTGCTCTTATCCAGAACAAACATTGTATCTACGCCACCGGCAAGACCATTAGTGCCTGAGAGCATATTGAACGGGTCGCTGTCGCCCTGCTTTCGCAGATGATGAACAAGGAGAATGGTAATCTTCAATTCCTCCGCACGCTTCTTGATAACTTCAACCTCGTTGTAGTCGCTTGCGTAGCTTATCTCGCTGCCTGTGTTGCGAATCATCTGGAATGTGTCAATCACAATCAGAACCGTGTCCGGATGCTCCGCGACAAAGTTTTTGATTTGTTCTTCAAAACCTTCGCCGATTTTAAAGCTGAATGTGGTAAAGAAAACATTTGGAGTCTCGTCTGTAACGGAAAGCAATCTCTCCTGCAGCCTGCTTGCGGTATCTTCAAGACTGACATAGAGGGTTGTGCCTTGCGTAACAGGAAAATTCCAAATCTTTTCGCCCTTTGCGATACGAACACACCAGTCAAGCATCAGCCAAGACTTACCGACCTTCGGGGAGCCGCCGAGGATTGCAAGTCCCTGCGGCAACAAATCCTTTATTACAAATTTTGTTGCCGGCAAGTCCATATCAAGAAGCGTATCTCCGTCAACGGAGTTAAATGTTTTTCTGATGTCTAAATCATATTTGCTGTAATCTGTTATGGTTGTCACCTCATTCATTAAAATTTCAGAACGTTCTTTCGATTTAATTATAAATTCAACATTGACAAAAACACAATAGTTTTGTAGAATGTTCTTTGTAGTGATGTTAATCGTCGAAAAATCAACAAATCTTGATTCTCCAAAAACGAGGGATAAAAATGGATAAGGATTATTCGAGTTACAAACCAACCGAATACGAAAAGTACCGCTGGCTCAGAGCTAACAACAAATATGTTACTCTTGATATGACTACGAATTTTGCTTTGTTCCCGCGAGATAACAGAACTGTTCGAATTCAGGTAAATTATAAATACGAATTTGTAAATATGTATTATTGGATTGAGGACGAGGGAACGGAGGAACAGCTCAATAGATTTGTCAGCGAACATACACCCAAAGAGGACGATTCGAAAGAATATCTTGAAAATAAAATCGCAAATCAGGAACAGTCTTTGGCGGCTTTTGAGTCCCGCTATAAGATTGAAAGGGGACGCTTTGAAGACTATGTAGAAACTTTCTATGAGGAGCATCCTGAGATTACGCGTGAACCGTTACATAATATTCTTAGCGGATGCAATATCACCATGCCGCTTGGCGAGGGAATTCTTGACTTTGTTTACGCTGATTTTGATTCGGCGTACAAGGATACAGCGTTAATATACGGGTTGTTTTATCAACTCCGGGAAGAATACATCGAAAAAAATAAAGACAATCAAACGAAAAAAAGAAAAGAGTTATCTCCCGAAAAAATAGAGAATCAATTAGATGAGCGGATTCACAACTACTATGAATATTATTTTTCGTGTGACGACACAAGGGGAATTACGGAAGTGTCTTTATATACCGCGATATGTCCTCTGGTGATAAAACGGAGCGCGGATACTTATCTTTCTATGAAGCGGTATTATCAATATTTGAAAGCCTTGCAGAAGGAATATCTTGATATTTTACAGTTCTGTTTTGATGAGGATTACTATCCTGAATTGCTCGGAAATATGACCCCCGCCGAAAGATATTATACATTTAGAATGGCGAAGGATTTTCCTCCGTTCATTGAACGTAATGAGGAACTGTATATGGCATTCGCTCCCTTAATGGACGAGAAAACTCACACTTATGATTTCGGTGCTACGATAGCACAGCTTAAAATGGAATATCCTGCGGAGCCTCTGGAAGAACTGGCTGCGGAATTGAACACGTCGGCAGATACGCTCTCCCATTGTCTGCGCCGCACTCACAGATTGACAAGGCGGTACAGCTTTTCATCTACGGAAGAAATGCTTGAGCTTGAGCTGAGTAAGATGATTGAGAATGATATCCGTTTCCGAAAATGCAAGCGTTGCGGCAGATATTTCATTATGAAGGGCAACTACGACACCCGATTCTGCGACAGAATCGTCGAGGGTGAAACACGGAGCTGTCAGGAACTTGCGGCACAGGAAAACTACAAAAAGAAAATGGCAGAAAACGTTGCTCTGCCGATTTACAGTAAGTATTATAAGCGGTACGCCGCTCGCGTGAAAGTTAACCAAATCAAGAAAAACGATTTCAAGAAATGGAAGTATGAGGCGCTTGTCAAGCGTGATGAGTGCTCTGCCGGAAACATAACCCCCGAGGAGTACATCGACTGGCTCGAGGGCTGTTTTCCAAACAGAAAGAGGAAGGATAAATAAATTCCGTATTCTTTGATTACAGCGTCTCAGTTTTTGAACGTCAAAAAGGCACAAATTCAGAACCGGTTTGATTCTGAGCTTGTGCCTTTTTGCGCCCACACACCGCGACAAATCGGCTGTGTGGGTTTTGTTTGATTTTGTCGGGTACATTCCCCAACAGTTTATTTGCGCCACACGGGGCGAAACAGGGCGCGTCAGGTTTTCTCGCTGCTCATCGCTTCAACCATCAGTCTAACAGCCAAAGAGAAACCCCTGACAAACGCGTCGCGTTCGCCGAGGTTCATAAGCTCTGTGTGGTTGTCTTTTATTTTTTGGAGTATGGCATTCTGTTGCTCCGTCAGCAGAGTACAAAGTTTAATATTTTTTCAATTGCCATATCTCCTTTTTCGTGGTAGAATTATATAGAGTTGATACGCTATGAAAATTATCGGGAGTGGATTAAATGGATAATATTAAAAAATTTGAAAATCAGCCTATTCGTACAGCGTGGGACGAAGAAAAAGAGGAATGGTATTTTTCGGTCTCGGATGTTGTCGAGGTGTTGTCCGAAAGCAAGGATGTAAAGCAATACATAAAGAAAATGAGAAGTCGTGATCCCGAGCTGAATTCCAAGTGGGGTACAATTTGTACCCCTGTTCGAATGATGACAGCCGACGGCAAATTCAGAAAGATCAATGCCGCCGATACAAAAGGCATTCTCCGTATTATTCAATCTATACCGTCTAAGAAAGCCGAGCCGTTCAAGATGTGGTTGGCTCAGGTCGGCAGTGAACGCATAGAAGAAATCATTGATCCTGAACTGACAATAGAGAGAGCATTGGAAACTTATGCCAAAAAAGGCTATCCCGCTGACTGGATTAACCAGCGTTTGCAAACCATTCGTGCTCGCAAGGAGCTGACCGATCAATGGCAGGCTCACGGTGTTGAGAAAGGTCAAGAATATGCTATCCTGACAGATGAAGTCACCAAAGCGTGGTCAGGTATGACGACACGCCAGTATAAAAATCTCAAAGGTTTGAAAAAAGAAAACCTCCGAGATAATATGAGCACACTGGAGCTTGCGCTGAATATGCTCGCCGAAGCAACCACCACCGAATTGACTAAAACACAAAACCCCTATGGCTTGGAAGAAAACAGAGAAGTAGCGCAAAGCGGCGGCAAAATTGCAGGCGACGCAAGAAAAAATATCGAAGCACAAACAGGCAAGCCGGTTATTACCTCCGACAATGCCGCAAGGCTGAATGAGGTCGTTACGGGAATGATTGAGGGCGTTGCAGGTAAAGATGAAGATTAAATGTTTACTAACAAATTCAACAGAATACAGGCAATTAAATTGTTGTGAAAACGAAATCTACACTTTGAAGATCAGCAAGAATTATACTTATTGGTATTATGATATTTGCGATTTGATTGATTTCTATAAAAACACAGGCATTAAGGTTATTTTACATATAGATGAAACTGATTTATCTCTTGCGAGAAAACTATACGGCAACCATAAATTCAATGAACACACTTTAAGAAATTATGAATCCGAAATTATGGTACATAGTACACCTAAAGAAAATGTAGAAAGCATTTTACTTTCAAGGAAACTGAAATCATGGAACATACTGAAATCAGAAAAACCCAATTGGGAAGAACAACCGATAGGTGCTTTGCTTGGCGATATTGATGATTTTTCAAACTATGTTATGCTTTCAGGTGTTTCTCAAAACAATGAAATTATTACCGCGTCAAAAACAAACGGCATTATCAATACAGACATAAATCAATCATATATTGCCGGAGCGAGATTTTATTTGAACGCAAAAAGACTTGCAGAAGATGGATTATTGCTTCGTGATGGCGCACACATTAAAGTCAGAGATTATATTGATTTGGAAAAGTATATGTTATGGTATTCCACTCCTGAGGTATTAGGAATAGATGAACATACCACACCTAAAGTATTTTTTGAACTATCCAACGAAAAGTTTATGAAATTGTAATTATGGACTTACGAACAACATTTAACACAGATGAATACAACTATGACAAATCACGTCCCGATTATCCGATTGAGTTGTTTGAGGATATATTTTATTATTCTAACCTATGTTCCGGCAGTAATGTCCTTGAAATCGGTATCGGCACAGGACAAGCAACCTTGCCTTTTCTCCAAAGGGATTACAAACTAACTGCTGTTGAGTTGGGCGACAGATTAGCCGAATATTGCAAGCAAAAGTTTTCTGCATTTGATAATTACAGCATTATCAATTCTGACTTTCTCAAAGCTGATTTACCCAGAAAACACTTTAATTTGGTGTTTAGCGCAACAGCTTTTCACTGGATACCAAAGGATAGCGGATATGCAAAAATCAAATCGCTGTTAAAGTCAAATGGTGTTCTTGCGTTGTTTTGGAATCACCCATTTGTTAGCAATACAGAAGATAAAACCAATCTTGCAAGTATGGCGGTTTATCAAAAATACCGACCAAATGATAAGCCGCCGATACAGTTTGATGAATCCAAATGTCAAGTCATAATCAACGAGCTTGCTCAATACGGATTCAGAGATATACAATCAAAAATATATCGGCGAAAAAGAACGCTGACAAGTGAGGAATATGTGAATCTAATCAGAACTTATTCTGATCATAACGCTTTGCCCGAACAGATCAGGTTTGCGTTTAAAAAGGATATGAAACAAGCGATTGATGAAGTCGGCGGGATAATCAATATATATGATACGATTGATTTGTACTTATCAAAAGCATAGGAGCATAACAGGATTTAAAGAACCTTTCCGATTAATACAAAGAGGTAGGCTAATGAACATATTTAACAACATCATAAAGAGTATGTTTCAAAACGTATATTTCATCACCGGAACGGCATATGCCGGTAAGTCAACTGCCGTAAAACTATTGGCTGAAAGATTTGACGGTATTTGCTGTGGCGAGAATTATCACGATGTTTTTATGAAGCACATTGATAAAGAATTCCAACCTAATTTGGCATATTTCGATACGATGAAGGATTGGCAGGAATTCATTAGTCGTACTCCCGATGAATATGCCGCTTGGATTGACGGCTGTTCCAAAGAAGCAGAGAGTTTAGAAATAATCAGACTTCTCCAGTTGGTTGCAGAAGATAAGAAAATCTTTGTCGATACGAATATCTCTTTGGAAACATTGCGAGAGATTTCCGACTATCAGCATATTGCGGTTATGCTATGCCCGCAGAGTATGTCGGTAGAAAGATTTTTCGACAGAAGCGATCCCGAGAAGCGGTTTATTCTTGACCAACTCAATCAAGCGGAGAATCCTGAGAAAGCAATGGAAAACTACCGTAAATGTCTTGAAAAAATCAACTCAAAAGAGATTTATAAAAGATACTCTGACAGTGGGTTTTATACGATTGTCAGAGATGAAAACAGCACGATTGAGAACACGTTACAAAAACTGATTGAACACTTTGGATTGAAATAAAAAAGAGGTAATGCAAATGCCAAACTGGAATCCTATACAATATGAAAAGTTTTTGAAAGACAGAACACAGCCTGCAATTGATTTGGCAAACAGACTTGAAGAATTTGCCCCTAACAGCATACTTGATTTAGGTTGCGGACCGGGTAACAGCACAAAGGTATTAAAGGATGAATTTCCAACCGCCAAGATAATCGGTGCAGACAATTCCGATGAAATGCTTGAAAAAGCAAAGGGATTATATCCCGATATTGAGTTTATCAATCTCGATGCAAATGGTGATTTGCACGAAGTAAACGAAAAGTTTGATATTGTATTTTCAAACGCCTGCATACAGTGGCTGCCAAACCACAATGAATTGTTGCCAAAACTGATGACATTATTAAAGCCAAATGGAATTCTGGCGATTCAGATACCTATGCAGCGTGAGCATCCTGTCCATATTATCATTAACGAACTTGTAAATACGACTAAGTGGAACGATAAAATCACACCAAGACAATATAACAATCTTACAACAGAGGAATACTTTGATGTCCTTTCCCATATTTCAAATGACTTTGAAATATGGGAAACAACCTATTGCCACCGTATGCCGAGTTATGAAAGTATAATTGAATGGTATAAAGGAACAGGACTACGTCCTTATCTTGAACAGCTTACTGAATCTGATGCAGATGACTTTATTAATGATGTGTATAATGAAATAAAACAGCGTTATAAAATACAAAGGAACGGTGAAATACTGTTCCGTTTTCCGAGATTGTTTTTTATGGTTAGAAAGACCTGATTGGAGTTTAATATGTTAAATCAACTTCCCGTTTGGGAAAAACTCGCAAAACAAATTATTTGGAAACAAATCGGAGAATTGAAAGGTAAAACGATTCTTGACTTTGGAAGCGGGACAGGTATTACGGCCGATTATTTCGCCGCCGACAATCAAGTAACTGCGATTGAGCCTTCCGAGGATATACTTGCTCAAAAAGTGAATACAAACAGCTATCGGCAAATTGTCGGAAGTACAGACGAATTGAAAAAGTTGCCGAGCGAATCCTTTGATTATATCTTCTGTCATAATGTTTTGGAATACGCTGATGACCGAGAAATAATTGTCGGTGAGTTTCATCGCCTGCTGAAGAAAAACGGCAAGCTGTCAATCGTAAAACATAACCGCAACGGCAGAGTAATGCAGATGGTAGTGTTACTCAACAACTTTGATGAAGCAAATAATCTCCTTGACGGTCAAAACAGCAATGCTCAACAGTTCGGTACGATCAATTACTATGCTGACTGCGATGTATCAAATTGGTGCAACGGGCTTGTTCTGCAACAAACTTATGGCTTGCGTACCTTCTGGGACTTACAGCAAAATCAAGAAATACAAAAAGATGAAGAATGGCAGAAAAAGATGATAGATATTGAAACGAGGGTTTCACAAAATCCTGATTTTCAAAGGATTGCGTTCTTTCACCATTTGATATTTGAAAAGCGATGAAATCTAGAATTATAGAAGAAACATTTATATAGAGGTAAAAATATGGGAAGAAAACTATTTCCTTCAAGTAATGGATTTGAATTTCTCGAACAATACTTAACAAAAATATATGGAGAACGAGGATCCATTAGACATAACCTCATTAGGTATATAAATAGTCTCTGCTCATTAACCGCACGAAACGGTTATGAGGTTATTTTTCAGCTTCAGCAGCATTGAAATTACGCCGTACAGGAATCCCAAAAATCGG
>OMWP01000030.1 GCA_900314795.1 uncultured Eubacteriales bacterium | reverse complement strand
TCGGTTGGAAATCTCCTCGCGAGTTCCTTTACCATTTCCTCAAAACCGGAGAGGTTATCTTTTCTTGAAAAAGTGTAACGCATCATTGACAAACCTACAGCACGCGTGCCCATGGCGCCTTTTTCTTGCGCCTTTTGCAAAGGGGCATTTAGCGGAAAGCTTGCGGTACGTCAAACACGCGTGTTCATGCGCCGTACCCTACAGTAAATGATGCAGAGGAATTGTAGGGGACGACATTTGAATACGCGTGTTCGACGATTCGCGATAGGGTGTTTCGGAGGATTTGTAGGGGTCGGCGCAGACACGCGTGTCCGACGACCCGCGGTAGGGCGTTGCGATAAATTTGTAGGGGAGCGGCTTTGAGGACAAATCTATGATTTGGTTCACAACTCCCATGCAACAGCGCTCCAAGAGCGGATTCATCCGCGATTGGCTAAGCGCCACTGTGCTGCTCCCGCGGCAGGGTGCTGGATCACGCACCACGTCGGTTGAGGAAAGAGCGCGTTATCGTAGGGACGATCATCGATCGTCCGCGCGGTGAGGCGTTTATTTCCTATCTCACGTTTTCGATAACGGATACACCCGTCATTCTCGGTACGTCGCAAGCGCCGTACCCTACGAAAAGACTGATCTGCTTCGCGTTATAATGTCATCTTGACAGACGTTGCAGCGATTGGCAACTTCTCGCAACTCCTCACTCCTAACTCCTAACTCCTCACTCCGTTCACCCTTCGCCAAATTTACTGTATTTTCCCCTTTACATAAGCGACAAAAAGTGCTAATATATGAGGTGGATAAGTCTGCGGTTTTTTGCCCCGCGGACTGACCGGAAATCTGCGTCAGTGTAAGAACGAGCTCATCTTACAGTGATGCAAAAACAGGAGGAAAAACATGGCAAGACAAATGAAATCCATGGACGGTAACAATGCCGCCGCTTGGGTGAGCTATGCGTTCACTGAGGTCGCAGGTATTTATCCTATCACACCGTCCAGCCCGATGGCTGACTATGTAGATCAGTGGTCCGCACAGGGCATGAAGAACATCTTCGGCACTACCGTAAAGGTAGAAGAGATGCAGAGTGAAGCAGGTGCCGCAGGTACCGTACACGGCTCGCTGAACGCGGGTGCGCTGACCACCACCTACACCGCTTCTCAGGGTCTGCTGCTCATGATCCCGAACATGTACAAGATCGCGGGCGAGCTGCTCCCGTCCGTATTCCACGTTTCCGCTCGCTGCGTCGCTTCTCACGCGCTGAACATCTTCGGCGACCACAGTGACGTCTACGCATGCCGTCAGACCGGTTTTGCGATGCTGGCTGAGACCAACCCGCAGGAGGTCATGGATTTGGGCGCTGTCGCTCACCTCGCTTCCATCAAGGGCAGAGTTCCGTTCATCAACTTCTTCGACGGCTTCCGTACCTCTCACGAGATCCAGAAGATCGAGATCTGGGACTTTGACGACCTCAAGGAAATGACCGACATGGACGCTGTACAGGCGTTCCGTGAGCGTGCGCTGAACCCCGAGCATCCCACCATGCGCGGCTCCCACGAGAACGGCGATATCTTCTTCCAGCATCGTGAGGCGTGCAACAAGTACTATGACGCGCTTCCGGCTATCGTTGAGGAGTACATGGACAAGGTCAACGCAAAGCTCGGCACCGACTACAAGCTGTTCAACTACTACGGCGCTCCTGACGCTGAGCGCGTCATCGTAGCGATGGGCTCCATCTGCGACGTCGCGGAGGAAGTTATCGACTACATGAATGCCAACGGCGAGAAGGTCGGTCTGGTCAAGGTCAGACTGTATCGTCCGTTCCGCGCTGATAAGCTCGTTGAGGCGATCCCTGCCACCGTGAAGAAGATCGCAGTCCTCGACCGCACCAAGGAACCCGGCGCGCTGGGCGAGCCGCTGTACCTCGACGTTGTCGCGGCGCTGGCTGCCAACGGCTGCACCGCTAAGGTTGTCGGCGGCAGATACGGCCTCGGTTCCAAGGATACTCCGCCCTCCAGCGTATTCGCTGTATACAACGAGCTGGCTAAGGAGAATCCGCGCCACAACTTCACCATCGGTATCGTAGATGACGTTACCGACCTCTCCCTCGAGGAGAAGCCCGCTCCCAACACTGCCGCGGAAGGCACCATCGAGTGCAAGTTCTGGGGTCTGGGCGGCGACGGTACCGTAGGCGCGAACAAAGACTCTATCAAGATCATCGGCGACCATACCGATAAATATGTACAGGCATACTTCCAGTATGACTCCAAAAAGACCGGCGGTATCACCATCAGCCATCTGCGCTTCGGTGATAAGCCCATCAAGTCCCCGTACTACATCAACAAGGCTGACTTCGTTGCCTGCCACAACCCCTCCTACATCCTCAAGGGCTACAAGATGGTTCAGGACGTTAAGCCCGGCGGCGTATTCCTGATCAACTGCCAGTGGACGCCCGAGGAGCTGAACTCTCACCTCAACGCTGAGACCAAGCGCTATATCGCGCAGAACGACATCCAGCTCTACACCGTTAACGCGATCGATATCGCGGCTGAGATCGGTCTGGGCAAGCGTACCAACACCGTTCTGCAGAGCGCGTTCTTCTCCCTGTCCAAGGTTCTGCCAGAGGAAGAGGCGATCGGCTACATGAAGGAAAAGGCGCAGAAGTTCATGAAGAAGGGCAAAGAGATCGTCGAGATGAACGAGAAGGCGATCGACGCCGGCGCTACCGCTTATGTCAAGATCGACGTTCCCGCTGACTGGGCAACTGCTGTTGACGCTGACGTGAAGGCTGCCGATGTCGAGATGACCAAGCTCGAGAAGCAGGTCGAGAGCATCATGGAGCCTGTCGGCAGAATGGACGGCGACAACCTGCCCGTATCCGCATTCGTGGATCATGCCGACGGTACCTTTGAGCAGGGCGCATCCGCGTTTGAGAAGCGCGGCGTTGCGGTCATGGTTCCCGAGTGGAACAACGAGACCTGTGCTCAGTGTAACCGCTGTGCGTTTGTCTGCCCGCACGCTACCATCCGTCCTTACGCGATGGACGAGGCTGAGGTTGCCGACGCTCCCGATGCGATCAAGTACGGTCCCAGAGCCGTTAACAAGACTTATAAGTACACCCTGGCTGTCTCTCCCTTCGACTGCATGGGCTGCGGCGTCTGCGTAGGCGTTTGCCCGACCAACTCGTTGAAGATGGTTGCCCGTGAGTCTCAGGACGATCAGCAGGCAGTATTCGATTATTGTGTAGCAAAGGTCACCGAGAAGCCCGAGACTACCGCGAAGATGAACGTCATCTCCTCGCAGTACAAGCAGCCGCTGCTTGAGTTCTCCGGCTCCTGCGCGGGCTGTGCCGAGACCTCTTATGCGCGTCTGGTCACCCAGCTCTTTGGCGACAGAATGTATATCTCTAACGCGACCGGTTGCTCCTCCATCTGGGGCGGTCCCGCCGCTACCTCTCCCTACACCGTCAACAAAGAGGGCAAGGGTCCTGCTTGGGCGAACTCCCTGTTCGAGGACAACGCCGAGCACGGTCTGGGTATGTTCCTCGGTCAGCGCGCGATCCGCGATCGTCTGGTAGAGGACGTCAAGAACATGGTCGCCGACGAGAGAGCGACCGACGCACTCAAGGCTGCTGCTGACGAGTATCTCGCTACCCTCAACGACGGCGAGAAGAACGGCGCCGCTACCAAGGCACTGCTCGCAGAGGTCGAGAAGGTCGATGAGGCTTGCCCGTTCAGAAAGGACATCCTCGCGAACAAGTCATATCTCTCTAAGAAATCCGTATGGATCTTCGGCGGAGACGGCTGGGCTTATGATATCGGCTTCGGCGGCGTAGACCATGTACTCGCTACCGGTGAGGACGTCAATATCATGGTATTCGATACCGAGGTTTACTCTAACACCGGCGGTCAGGCTTCCAAGGCTTCCAACATCGGTCAGGTCGCGCAGTTCGCGGCAGCCGGTAAGGCGATCCAGAAGAAGAGTCTGGCTGACATCGCGATCTCCTACGGCTACATCTATGTCGCTCAGATCGCTATGGGCGCTGACATGAACCAGACCCTCAAGGCGATCCAGGAGGCTGAGGCTTATCCGGGTCCGTCGCTGATCATCGGCTACGCTCCCTGCGAGATGCACTCCATCAAGGGCGGTATGCAGAACTGCCAGAAGGAAATGCAGAGAGCTGTCGCCTGCGGTTACTGGAACAACTTCCGCTATGATCCCAGACTCAAGGCTGAGGGCAAGAACCCGTTCATCCTCGATTCTAAGGCTCCGACCGAGTCCTATCGCGACTTCATCATGAACGAGGCTCGTTACTCCGCGCTGACCCGCTCCTTCCCGCAGAGAGCCGAGGAGCTCTTCGAGAAGGCGGAGAAGACCGCTGAGGCTCGCTACGAGACTCTCACCGAGAGAGCAAAGTCTGAATAAGCGGCATCCCGCTTCTTTCCGCTCAGTGTCATTGCGAGGAAAAGGGCGCACGCGTCCGAGACTCTCACCGAGAGAGCGAAATAACCACCGCAGTGGATTTTCTGTCACGAACTTACGTTGAGTGAATCCGAAAAAGCGGCACGCCGCCCCTCACCGAGAGAGCAAAATAATATAGATTGTCATTGCGAGGAGTAGCCAACGGCTGCGACGTAGCAATCTCAACCTTATAAAGAAATCGATACCCCCGAGGAAACTCGGGGGTATCTTGTCATTTATTGATCTTTGGATTGTTCGTGCGTTCAAGAATATAGTCAACGCTTACTTCATAGTAATCAGCCAGCTTGATCAATATCGCTGTCGTTATATCATTCTCACCTGTCTCGTATTTCGAGTACCCTGTCTGTGACATACCTAATATCTTTGCGATCTTGGTCTGGTTCATATCTCTGTCTTCTCTCAGATTGCGGATTCTTTGATATATCGGAACACCTCCGAAAAAAGTATATGCTAACCTTAAACAGAGTATTGACTTTTAACATGAAATAGATTAGGATTAGTTACATAAAGTGAATATGCTATATATTTATTTTATAGAAAATGTTTTTTTGATCAATCAAAAACATTGAACCTTTTCAACCGCTGAGTTGTATATAAAATGAAAGACTTTCATCAATAGGAGGGAATTAACGTGAAAAAAATCATTAAAAGCACGCTTTCCGCACTGCTCATAACAGCGCTAATGATTTCCCTTTTGACGTTCAGCGCGGGCGCGGCGTTACCGCCCGCTCTTGTCGGCGATGTCAACTTTGACGACAGCGTCGATATCCTCGATGTCACGCTGATCGAGCGATATCTGATCGACAATGCTGTTTTTGTTGATAACCAAAAGCCGGTTGCGGATTTTGACAGGGACGGAGATATTTCCGTGATCGACGCCACGTGGATCCAGCGCAAAGAAGTAGGTATGACGATCCCCGAGGGTTATGGCGGATGGTTGGATCAGGGTATTTTGATAACGAGTTTCTACGCCGATTATGCATCCGGAAAAGCTGCTGCAGGCGTCCCCGTGACCTTTACCGCTCGGGCGAACTATGGCGAAGAAAGCTGCACCTATGAATTCTATATCGACGGCAAAATGGTACAGGAGCGTTCAGAGGATAATACCTTTACTTACAGCTTTCCCGAGAGCGGAGATTATAATGTTGAGGTTAAAGCCTTTAACAAAGACGGTTTCAGTGAACTTTGTCCTTACTGGTATTTTGCAGATATCAACGATTCGCCGTATCAACACGGTAATTACCATGTCGTCGACAATTATCCGTATGATCAACTCGGACTCGTGTCGGTCAATTGGATCGACTACGCATTCAGCCCTGAGCCGACATTAGAGGTTCGCGCGACAGGCGGCACAGCTCCGTACACCTACAGCTATACGATCCTCGACCTCGACAGCGGAGAGATCTATTCAAAAGAAAATTATGAAAAATTAGGCTGGCAAATGTTATACGATCAGGACGAAAAGCCCTATCTGTATCGTGATTTTTCCGAGAACAGCTCCCTGACGGTCCCCGTGTTTGAGCTTGGCTTCAATTACACGCGCAGACTGGTCGTACAGGCAAAAGATGCTGACGGCAACCTGACCGAAACAAAAACAATCATGATCGAAGATCAGTTGCTTATGGGATAAGTTTTCACATGACGATCAATACCCCCGAGTTTCCTCGGGGGTATTTTCATCCCATGCCGGACACGCGTGTCCGGCAAATCATGCACGAAGTGCAATTCATTCAATCCTTTGATGATTTGATTTCATCATGATTTGAATCGCACGGCGATTCATGTATGCTTCAACGCGGAACCGATATTGCACAAAAATTTCGGCAAAATTCGTGATAGTTTATTCTAATTATGTATGGAATTTTTGACGGTTTGTTGATAAAATATCATTATCAAAAGTGTATGCTTTTGATTCGGTTGATTAAGGGCAGTATCAAGGGAGTCAGCATATGTATCGCAACATTATTTTTGATTTATACGGCACACTGATCGATATCCGTACCGACGAGTTTTCGCTTGATTTCTGGCGCAAGGCGGTGCAGGTATACGCGATGGGCGGCGCGTCGTTCACCCCGGGTGAGCTGCGCACCTCTTACGCAAAATACGTCAAGCGCGCCCTTCGTCGTGAGCGTCTCAAGCACCCGACCTACAAGCACGTTGACATCGACCTGCTGCAGGTATTCCGCCGACTCTATTCCGATAAGGGGATCAACGCCGATATGACCCTGCTACGCAAGACCGCACGCCGCTTCCGAAAGGATTCGACGACCTTTATCCGCCTGTATGACGGCGTGATCGAGCTGCTCGAGGGTTTGAAGGACGCGGGCAAGAAGATCTTTTTGCTCTCGAACGCGCAGGAGAGCTTCACCATCCCCGAGATGGACGAGCTCGGCATCCTGCCCTACTTTGACGGCATCATGATCAGCTCCGAAGAGCGCGTCAGTAAGCCCCAGCGCCAGTTCTTTGAGAAGCTGATCGAGCGATTCTCCCTTGACCCCAAGGATTGTATCATGGTCGGTAATGACAAAAATTCCGATATGCTCGGCGCCAAGAGCGTGGGCATCGACGGGCTGTATATCCATCAGGAGATCAGCCCCGAGGTGAAGGATGAGAGTGAGGTCACCGCCCGCTGGAAGATCATGGACGGCGACGTGCACCGGATCCTGCCCCTGCTCCTGAGTGACGACACAAACGAATAAGATCTGTTTTGATAAAGAGAAAGCGCAGTCGTTTGACTGCGCCTTTTTCGTTAAGTTCTGTTGTCTTACTCATACTCCATTAAAGCATTTTTATAATATGCGTATGAGATCAGCCGTCTTGTTTTGATGCGGTCGGGCTCACTGCTCCGAGGCAAAGATCCATTCGCCGATATTGCTCTTGGTCGGTTTGCCGGATTGATAGCGCAGGATGCTCAGCGCGTCGAGCAGGTCGATCTTGCCGTCGCTGTTGGCGTCGGCGCTGACCTCATTATAGGTCAACTCCTCTCCGGCAGAGATCCGCTGGAGGTAGGTGGCGTCCATGACATTGAGCTGCCAGTCGCCGTTTGCATCGCCGACATAACCCGCGGCCGGTTCGATCGAACGGATCGTGTAGGGGATGGGATCGAGCTGTTTGTTGCTGACATCATTATAGATCAGCCTGGTATTCTTGACAGAGTAGAAGCACTTGGCTGAATGCCAGATCTCCACGACGCCCGCTTTGATCGCCTTCATGCGGATCTTAAAGAATTGCGTGTCCTCCGTGAAGGTGCCGATGCCCGTGTACTTAGAGAAGTTGTAGTACGCCGCGTTCCGCTCGCCGAGATAATTGGTGACAAGGTTCGAGTTGCGGATACTCGTGGGGAAGCTGTAGCTGTTCATATCAACACTGCCGTCGGAGCGCGTGTTGCCGTGCTCCACGATGGTCACATAGCTGCTGTCATAGCGCAGCTCTCCCTGACCGTTCGCGATGTTGTGGCCGCCGCTGTTGAGCGCGACGTGATAGATGAACTCGCTGCCGACCTCTACCTCGCCGAGGATCTGGTTGCGGCAGATGACGGTGAGCTTGTTATTCGCGCCTGTTTCATCGATATCGGCGCTCTGAGCCGATGCGGTCAGCTCAAACGTAACCGATACGGAGACGATCAGTGCCGCGATGAGGACAAAGCTGAGGATTTTTTTCATATTCATACCGACCTCCCGTCGCGCGAAATGACATGAAATGTCAGAGCGTGATGAATCTATCTATATTGTAATAGAAAGCGTTCGGAATTGCAAGACCTTTACATAAATGTAATCAACGATGCGGCGATCGTTTTGATGAGCCTATCATAGCAAAAGCGGTGATCCCTTTGGTGAACGGGCTGTAAATTCTCTGCGGATTCATTACAAAAAAGCGAATAAAAATTCGAACAAATGTTGCATTTTGCAAAAAGATGTGGTATGATAGAGGTGGAATAAACCGAATCCTTTTCAATATTTATATCAAGGATCTGTATAGAGGAAACAGGTGATTGTATGAAGCCGTTAACCACAGGACAACAAAAAGTATATGATTGTATCCTCGAGGGCTCCGAGAACGGGCGTATCCCCTCGGTGCGTGAGCTGTGTGACGCGACGGGGTTCCGTTCGACCTCGACCGTGGCGTATCATCTCAAGGCGCTCGAGGAGCGCGGGCTGATCGAGCGTGAGGAAGGGCTCAACCGCTGTATCCGCCTGAAGAATGAACAGCCCACCTCCAAGGTGCCGCTGATGGGTCGCGTCACCGCGGGTCAGCCGATCTTAGCGGTGCAGGATATCGAGACTTACATCCCCGTGCCTAAGGATATCAGCAAGGGCAGGGAGCTGTTCGCCCTGCGCGTTGTGGGTGAGAGCATGATCAACGCGGGTATTTTTGACGGCGACATCATCATCGTGCACCATACCCCCTCAGCCGACAACGGCGACATCGTCGTCGCGATGGTCGAGGATGAGCTCAGCGGTGAGAGCAGCGCTACCGTCAAGCGCTTTTATAAGGAAAAGGGGCATATCCGCCTGCAGCCCGAGAACGACGCCTTTGAGCCGATCATCGTGGAGAAGGCAGTGCTCTTAGGCAAGGTCGTTACCCTGATCCGTAATTATGAGTGATCAGTGGTTAGTGGTTAGGGGTCAGAGGTCAGTGATCAGTGATCAGTGGTCAGTGATTAGTGGTCAGTGGCTAGTGATTAGGGGTCAGAGGGTAGTTGGTGAAGTGTTTGAAATTTGTTCAACGCTCGTTAATAGACCGTTAACAACTTTTTGAAAACCTTCCGCTATAATATAACCATGCAAGAGAGATACCGCAACTCCTTGTATGTTCTACCCTCCTCATACGGATCACTCGGATCCGTATAAAAAACCCTCATTTTATTTGGATTTTTCCCCAAAGAGAAAGCGTGCACTTCATGTGCACGCTTTCGTCTTTTATGAAACAGTCATTGCGAAGTATCAGCGCTAAAGCCGATACTGTGGCGATTGCAACCGAAAAAGAAATTGTCCGGCGGATAGCTTAGCGCTGATACCGTAAAAGGCTTCCGCTGTTACAGATCATTGTCAATCGTATCGTTGTCGTCACGATCGTTGCGGATATCGTCATCCTCCACATTATAGATCGTCGTATCCCTCTCTCGGGGACGATAATCACGCATACGCTCTTCGGCAGAGCGCTCCTCACGCTCGCGCTTGCGGCGTGCCTGACGCCGTCCGTCAGAGGCGGTATATGCCGCTGTCGAGAACACCACGCCCATGAATACCGCGACCACGGCAAAGAACGCGATGATGCACAGGATCCACCATGCGTAGTTGACCAGCAGCAGGGTCACACATGCCACGACGACAACGACCACGCTCAGCGCGCCCGCGATCAGCAGGGTGGTCATCCTGTCCTCTGCTTTGTCAAAGAAGGCGAACATCGGAGAAAGCGCGATGAGGAACATCGCGATGATCGTGATCAAAAAGCCGACCACGACCGGGATCGTGTGGTAGATCGCCATATCCAGCAGCATCGGGATGCACAGGATGACCGCGGGCACGATCACATGCTCCTTGTCAAGCTTGCGCCACATCAGCATCAGGTAGACGGTGCCGACGCAGCCGAAGATGGCGGTGCCGACAAAACCGTGGATCAGCGGCGCGAAGAACAGGATCACAAAATCGATGATCGCGATGATCGCTAATCTTGAGCCGACCTTAGTTTTGAGGAACGGCTTGATATCCTGCGCCTTTTGTTTGTAGATCTCCCATAATCGAGTCATAACTTACCTCCCTTACAGAGCGTGAGCTGGTATGAGTGATCAGTGGTCAGTGGTTAGTGGTTAGTGATCAGTATTATGGTTATTATACCATATATTGACAATTTTTGCAACTATAGCAAATCGCGTCGATTTTCGGTTGCACTTTCACTGAAATATGCTATAATCATATTATACTTATCATTACGAGGTATCGGCAGAGATGCCGATGCTGTGGCAATCACAATCGACGATCAATGCACTATCAGGAGAGCGACATGGACAGAGGATACCCGCGGGTCACCGTCAGCAAAAAATGCGAGCGCTTCATCAAGGGCGGCCATATCTGGGTCTATCATGACGAGATCAAAACGATCGACGGCAGCTATGAGAACGGCGACATCGTCGATGTGCTGACCGAAAAGGGTCGTTATCTCGGCTCGGGGTACATCAACGACCATTCCAAGATCCGTGTGCGGATCATCTCCAAAAACGCGAACGACCGCTTTGACGAGGCGTTCTATCGCCGCCGCGTCGAGTACGCGGTCGATTACCGCCTGACCGTGATGGGCGAGGATTTTTCCTCCTGCCGCCTGATTTTCGGCGAGGCGGACAGCTTCCCCGGATTAACGGTGGACAAGTTTGAGAATATTCTGGTCGCGCAGGTGCTGTCCTTAGGCACCGATCGTGTCAAGGAAACGATCTTCAAGTTGTTGGTCAAAGTGTTGAGAGAACGCGGCTACACGATCGACGCGATCTATGAGCGCAACGACGTCAAGGTGCGCGAGCTGGAGGGGCTCGAGGAATACAAGGGCTTTTTCAAAATGAACGGACTGCGCACCGATCTCAGCGGCGAGGTCGAGATCACCGAGAACGGCATCCGCTATCTGGTGGACTACATCAACGGGCAGAAGACCGGCTTCTTCCTCGACCAGAAGTACAACCGCCGTGCCGTTATGAAGATCGCGAAGGGTAAAAAGGTGCTCGACTGCTTCACCCATACGGGCGCCTTCGCGCTGAACGCCGCGACCGTCGCGGAGCATGTCACCGCCGTGGATGTGTCACAGACCGCCATCGATATGGCAAAGCGCAACGCAGCATTAAACGGCATGACCAACCTCGATTTCGTCACCGCAAATGTGTTTGAGCTGTTGACGCAGGCGGAACAGGAGCACCGCCGTGACTGGGACTTTATCATCCTTGATCCGCCCGCGTTCACCAAATCGCGCTCCACCGCGCGCGCCGCACAGCGCGGCTACAAGGAGATCAACCTCAAGGCGATGAAGCTCCTGCCCCGCGGAGGATACCTCGCGACCTGCAGTTGCTCGCACTTCATGCCCGACGAGCAGTTCCGCAAGATGCTGTATTCCGCCGCCGCTGACGCGAACGTCAGCCTCCGACAGATCGAGTGCAGACAGCAAAGCGCCGATCACCCCATCCTGTGGGGCGTTGAGGAAACAGACTATTTAAAATTTTATATATTCCAAATCGTGTAAAGGAGGGACAACCATGAAAAAGATCATTGCCATTTTAGCGCTTATCCTGGCGATCGCCGCCATTTTCTCGGCGCACGCTGATGATGAAGAAGAGGAGTAAAACAGCTTCCGGTGCACCGCCCGCCGCTGTCAGGCAGTAATGCCGTCCCGATACGAATGATGGATAGACGCGTTATCTGAGCGGAACGGTCTGACTTAACAATCCAGCATGACAGCCCCGAGGCGATCACAGAATCAGACACAAAGAAATCCCCCATGTTCCGACATGGGGGATGTTGTGTTTTATCAGGTTTTTTGTGCGATCAGAACGAACTGCCGCCGCCTCCGTGGGTACCGCCTCCGGAGCTGGTGTGTGAGCTGCTGCCGGTATTCTTGGGTCGTGCAGTACGGCTGACGGTGCTGTACAGATACGAGTCACGCGCCGCGGTGACGTTCATGCTGCCGGAGCGGACATAGCTGACCGCGCCGCGCTGCATCTCAACGCTCTTGAGCTGCTTCTTCATGAACATCAGGATGAGCATCGCGATACCGAAGCCGATCAAAAACGCCAACGGGAGCATATACCATTTCAGATGCGGGGGTACTGCCTTTTTGATGCCCAGCGCGATCGCGTTCAAAAAGTCATAATACCCCTTGGAATCGGGATTATGTTTTTTGATCGCCTCGTCGCGGATATCCTCGTTCTCGCTGTCGGTGAGTCGCTTGATGCATTTGCCCGAGGTGGAGATGTAAATGTCGCGCTTGCCCTTGCCGTTGTTGAGCACCAGCAACACGACGATACCGTCGGTATTTTTGCCGTATTCGTTCTCATAGTAGCGGTCGGCATAATCCTGCGTTGTGCCGTTGTGCGAGAAGCTCGCGCCGTTTATGTCGTTCACGGTCACGAACGCGAGATTGCATTTGCATGTGTCGCTGACTTCCTTGATCGTGGAGAGCAGTTGGGACTCTTCATTGGGATTGAGCACATTCGCGGCATCATCCAGCTTGTAGTTGTAGGTGCTTTCGGCATACGCGGGTAGGATCGCGATCGAAAGGATCAGGATCACGGCAAATAATGCCGCTGTAATACGTTTTGTCATATCGGCACCTCCTTACAGTAACTGCATCAGCCACATGCCGCCGTAGATCAAAGCGCCCGCGGCAGCGGTGACGATGGCGGCAAATTTCCAGAACTTGCCTTTATCGGTGGGGAGGTTGCCGACGAATTTACCCGTCTGGCCGTTCATGGCAAAGGTGTATTTCTCATCCTTGTAGGTGGTGTTCAACAGCCATACGGGGTAGAAGGCATATTTCGTCTTGCCGTCGTGCAGACGAACCGAGGAGTACTCGGGCGTGACGGTGACATAGCCCTGCACCGTATCGCGGAACGCGTCCTCCGTAGAGGTCTTGATACGCGTGTTGGCTCTGTCGATGGAGGCTTCTGCGTCTACATCATACTTGTCGGCAAAGTAGCCCGAGAGATACGCGGTTTGGAAATCGACCGCGTCCGCAAAATTGAACGGCTCGATGCTCTCCATCAGATCGTCGGGCATGCGGGTGGAGCCGTCCACGGGAACGTGGTCGAACGCAATGCTGCCCGCACGGTAGACGGAGTAGTAGGAGGTCTCCACATAGTTGTAGTCGGAGTCCGACCAGGCGTGGGTGCGGGTCGCGCGGAAGCGAATGTCCGCATCGGCGTCGGAATCGAACAGCCAGAACGGGACATAGATGCCCTTGATCTCGTCGATATGGTTCTCATCCTTAAAGACCTTGGGCAGCAGGAACTTGCCCTGTAAATGCTTGAGGTATTCCGCCTTGGCAGCTTCCTTATTGAGCTTGAAGGGGATGACGTAGTCGGGCTTTAACGCGCCCGAGAACTGCTGCATGATGATCGCATGGTTGCCGCAGAAGGGACATTCGGTCGCCGCGGTGTTCTCATCGCCGACGATCTCGCCGCCGCAGCTCTGACAGATGTATGAGCGCAGTCCGGTCGCTTCGTCAGTCGTCCACTGTGTGCCGGCGTTGGTGTCCCATTCGAGCTTGTCGGTACCTTCATTGTTCAGGTCCTCGTCATACGCCTTGAGGGCCTCGACCTCGAACTCGGTATCGCAGAAGGGGCATTTCATTTTTTGTACGGTGCTGTCAAAGGCTAACGCGCCGCTGCAGCACGGGCATTTATATTCTTGTACTGCCATAGTTACTCCTTTTCATAATCGTGATTCGGGGAGAATTTGAGAGATGGATAAGATAAGATCCTTCGGCTTTGCCTCAGGATGACAGGGGATCGGTGTTGATGAAGGAAAGGCTATAGTGTGCCTATAGCCTCCCCTACAAATCGGTATTGGTCAAAAGATTATACTTTATCGTTATCGTCGAAAACGTCGCCGCACTCGGGGCAGAACTTCGGCGGATGGTGCGGATCCTCCGGCTCCCAGCCACACTTGTCACACTTGTACAGCGGAGCGCCCTCGGGCTTCTTTGCGCCGCAGTTGGAGCAGAACTTGCCCTTGTTGACCGCGCCGCAGGAGCAGGTCCAGCCGTTGTCCTCGGGTTTTTTAGTGCCGCACTCGGTGCAGAATTTGCCGGTCGCCTGCTTGCCGCAGGAGGGACAGGTCCAGCCGCCCTGAGCCGGTGCCGCCGGAGCGGGTTGAGCTGCCTGCTGTTGCGCTTGCTGCTGCTGACCCATCTGGAACAGGCTCGCGGCATTGGCGCCGCCTGCGCCCTGTGCCATGCCCATGCCCATGAACGCGCCGACCGCGCCGTTCTGGTTGTTGGCGGCATCCTGCATCGCCTGTGCCTGAGCGCCGACCAGATGAGCCGCCGCCATATTGGGATCGCGCAGCGCCGCGTTGCGCTGGATCTCCTTGATCATCTTCTGATCTTCCTCGGGGATATCGACGTTCTGGAACGCGAGGGATACGAGCTTCAAGCCGCGCAATTGTCCCCATTTTTCGTCAAGGATCTCGTTGAGAGCTTTGAGCAGATCCTCTTCATGATTGGGAATCTGGTTGGGACGGATCTCGAGGTCGGACAGCTTGCCGAAGCCGGGACGCAGAGAGCCGATGAATTCGGTCTTGAGCATGCGGTCGAGCTCGGCGCGCTCATAGTCGCCGCCCGCGAAGTTGCCGCAGACCTTGGTATAGAAAATGATCGGGTTGTCGATGATGTAGCTGTAGTAGCCGTTGCAGCGGACAGAGGTATCGATATCGAGACCGATCTTGCTGTCGACTACACGGAAGGGGATGGGCTGAGCGGTGCCGAAGGGATTCTCCATCAGCTCGAGGGTGTTGAAGTAGTACACGCGCTGATCCTTGGGCGGTTCACCGCCGTAGGTAAAGCGCTTGCCCAACTCCATAAAGGTGCGCTTGAGCGATTCGCCGAACTTGCCGGTGAAGATGGAGGGCTCGGTCGCGGAATTATAGGTATACTGTCCGGGTACGGCACAGATCTCCGCTACAACACCCTGATCGGTGATGATCGCGCACTGACCGTCGGCGACGATCAGACCGGAGCCGTCCGAGATGACGTTGTCGCTGCCCTTGGTATTTGAGGAGCGAGCCGACGTCTTTTTCTGTCCTTTGCGCGCGAGCACCGTCTTGGGCATCGCGTCACAGGTGAAGAATTCTTTCCACTGGTCTGCCAGCACTCCGCCTGCGGAGCCTAAAGCAGCTTTAATAAGTCCCATAATAATGACCTCCGGTTGGTAGTATTTGTAGATGGCGGTTTTCCTTAACACAAAACCCGCAATTTATCATACAAGATCATTATACTATAAATCCGCTGTCGATTGCAAGTATCCAAATGCTGAGAACAGCATAACCGACCTCGTGATATCTCACAAAATATCAGAGCAGTTTTTGGTCAAAGGCGACAATTGCCGTGATAAACCGAAAGGCCGGGTCAAACCGATCGATCGTCAATGACTCTTGTCAATAATGACAAAGCGTAAATCACAAAAAACGCCGTCTTTATCAAGTATTCCAAACATCGCCGCTGAGGTTGACTTGTGGGATTTTACTCTATATAATAGTATCTGTAAGATAATGCCCGTCACACCGTCGGGCAAACTGTATTTCAGAAACGAGGTTATTTAAATGGCTATTTGTAACAAATGCGGTCAGCAGCTTCCCGAAAACGCGAACGCTTGTCCGTACTGCGGAACCTTTGTCAACGAGCAGAATGCTCAGCAGGCAGCTTCTCAGCAGGTAGCACAGCCGGTCGATCCGCAGCAGGCAGCTCCTCAGCAGGTAGCACAGCCGGTCGATCCGCAGCAAAACTACCAGCAGAATTATCAGCAGAACTACCAGCAGGGTTATCAGCAGGCTCCCCAGCAAAACTACCAGCCCGGCTACGGCGCTCCCCAGCAGGGCTATGCTCAGCCGTATGTCACTCCCGATATGGATGTGCAGCAGAGCAAGGGTATCGCATGGCTCTCTTATATGGGTCTGTTGTTCCTGATCCCCATGTTCGTCAGAAGACAGTCCGACTATACCCGCTTCCATGTTAAGCAGGGTGCGACACTGTTTGCGGCAGATCTAGCTTATGGTATCACCTATGGCATCCTGATGGCGATCATCAACGCGATCTTCCCCGGTCACTATTCCTATTCTTACCTTTATTATATGCCCAGTTACTATGTCCACAGCGATGTGTACAACGTCTTCGCTGTTCTGTTGGGTCTGGGCAGTATCTTCTTCTTCGTTCTGGCGATCATCGGTATCGTCAACGCGGCTACCGGCAAGAGAAAAGAACTGCCCCTGATCGGCAAGATCCCGTGGATCGCGACCCTGCTCGATAATACCGTTTACAAGCAGTAAGATAATGACAGCAAGACCGCCTTTATGACGGTCTTGTTTTTTATCATCCGATAGTTTTGCACCGTTGCAGGAAAGGAGCATTTCATGGCGTCTACTAAGGATTATCTTGATTATGTTTTGGAACAGCTCGGCGATGTGCAGGAGCTTTCCCATCGCTCGATGATGGGGGAGTACATCCTTTATGTAGAAGGAAAAGTGTTCGGCGGCATCTATGACAATCGCTTGTTGATCAAGCCGACAAAATCAGCGAGAGAAATGCTGCCCGACGCTCCCATGGAGCTGCCGTATGAGGGCGCAAAGGAAATGCTGCTCGTCGAAGAGCTCGACGACAGGGCGCTGTTGACGCAGGTGGTGACTGCCATGGCGGATGAGCTGCCCATGCCGAAGAAGAAACGAAAATAAAATCTGTATATATAAAGGCTGCCGCGTTTGCGACAGCCTTACTTTGTAAAAAATTTCATTGAAGAGCAAAGCGTTATCAAGCCACCCTCTGACGAGGATATTTCGCACGAGGTTGATACCGCCCCCTCTGACGGACACGCATGTCACGGGGGTCGCGTGCGACCTTTCAGCCCCCTCTGACGAGGGGGCAAGCGTGCAGAATCTTAGATCGTGATATCCGCTTATGCTCGCGGGGGAGAGATAACGCAGCATCACAGTAACGAACTGTGTTCTGACTCAAGCCGTCAATGCAAAATCATTGCTCATGGTATTGAGGCAATCGTGGTTTTGTTATTGTAGTGTGACGTTATCTCTCCCCCGCAGGAAAAGTACCGATCCTTACATACCATCTTCTTGCTGCACCCTCGTCAGAGGGGGCTGAATAGGTTTTTTGAAAGCAATTCTTTTTATGATGCTTTCGGGAAGGCGTATTGGAGATAATCGGGGAAGACGGCACGCCAGTACATCTCGTTGTGCACGCCGTTTTCATAGAGCTTGATGATGACCTTGTCCTCGGGATAGTTGCATGCTTTCAGGTTGTTGGGCATGGTCTTGGTGCCGGTGCACAGCGCCTGCTCGAGCTGATCGCCGGAGCCGTTGCCGCAGTAGAGGTAGACGAGCGGCGCGTTCTTGGAGAAATCCTTTTTGTTCAGATAGTCCACCCATGTGTCGTCGGTGTACAGCAAAAATGCTGGTGACAGCGCGCCGACGGAGGCGAATTTGTCAGGGTGCTCCATCGCGATGTAAAAGCTCTCGATACCGCCCGAGGAGCTGCCCGCGATATGGGTGTGCGCGCGGTCGGTATACACGTTATAATGTTCGTTGACATAGGGCATCACCTTATCCACGACGAAGTCGGAGAAGTATTTGCCCTTGCCTCCCTCGTAGCTTGCCTGTGTGACCTTGCCGAGGTCGGGGGTCAGCTCTTCATCACGCCATGTAGCGCCGTTCTCGATGCCGACGATGATACACTTCTGTCCGCCGTTTGCCATCATATTGGCTACACTTTCGGCGACGCCCCAACTGCCCGTAGCGGTGGCTTTGCGGTCAAAGAGATTCTGCCCGTCGGTCATATAGATGACAGAATATTTGTCGTCGGAGGACGCGTCATAATCCTCGGGCGTCCAGATCAGCACATCCTTTTTGCGATCCTCATAATCGAACGCGACGCGGTCGTATTGCGGCTCCATCGCTTCCGTGCCGGGGTAGGGTCTGCCGGAGGAGAGATCCCACGCTTTGACATAGTCGTTATAGGCGAGCTCAATGGTCTCGGTGCCGTCGGCATTGACGGTCACGCGGTCGAATGTTGCGGGATCGGCGTTGCCGGTGAACTGCGCCGTGTTGTCGGAGGAGTCCTTCTTTTGCAGCTTGACCTCGAGCGTTTCTCCGCTGTCGGTATTCTTGAAAGAAGCGGTCACTTCCTTGCGGCTCGACTGATCAACCGCAGTGAACAGCGGCATGTTATCGTCAGATTTCCCGCATGCGGTGAACAGCAGTATGGTCAACGCAATGCTGAGCACAGCGGCAAAGATTCTTTTCATCATGATTCTCCTTTATCGTCGTTCGTAAAGGTAGGGGGCAGCTCATTTGCCTTCACCGAATACGGATTTTTATTCTCAATGTGATCGGTCTTGTTCCACGGCAGATCCTGTTCCTTGACGGAATAGGGATTTTTGTTTTGCACCTTCGGCGCGGGCGGCACAGAGCCTGCCCATGCGCCCAACCCCCACAGAACGAGCATCCAGATGATCATGTACAGGAGGAATGCGCCGAAGTACACGAGGCAGTACCACCATTTGATGTACTGCGGGATGATGAAGTGCAGGATGAGCAAGATCCACCCCGGGATGGTGAGGCGGAAGTTGAGCATGATGTTGAACATCAGGATCAGAAAGAACGATCCCGAACGAGATGTTTTACGCATAAATTACTCCTGTTGATTAGTGGTCAGCGGTTAGTGATCAGTGGTCAGTTTTTGGAGGGTAAAATGTCCGCCGGACACTTTACCGATCGACCTTTTTCAGGTGGAAGTCGTAGCCGTCGCAGAGGGTGAATTCGTCATAAACACCCTCGGTGAGGTAGACGCTATGATCATCGGTGAGGATGATGAAGTCAAAGTCGGGGTGTGCCCGGTAGTATGCTGTCGCTTTGTCGAGTCCCATCACGAACAGCGCGGTGGACAGCGCGTCGGCGGCAGTGCCGTCATCACAGCAGATGGTGACGGATTGTATCCCGTTTTCCACCGGCTTGGCGGTTGCGGGATCGAGGATGTGGATGTAGCGCTTGCCGTCCCGCTCAAAGTAGCGCTCATAACCGCCCGAGGTCGCCACTACGCCGCCCTCACAGCTCAGATAGCCGAAGTAGCCCGCGGGGTTGTCGGGGTCGGCAACACCGACCGAAAACCGCTTTCCGTCGGGCTTTTTGCCGTAGAGCTTGACCGTTCCGCCCAGGTTGAGCACCGCGGCGTCGACGTGACCCTCTTTGAGGATCGCGTCGCACTGATCGGCGGCATAGCCCTTGGCGACGGCGCCGAGGTCGAGCATAACGCCCGCAGGCAGGGTATAGGTGTTGTTCTCCGACTGCACGGCGGTATCGTCGATCTTTGCGGCGAGCTTTTTTAATTCGTCATCATCGGGGATGCGATAATCGCCCGTGGTAAAGCCCCACGCCTTCACCGCGGGATATATGGTGATGTCGAAGGCGAGATCGAGCTTTTCAGAGAGCTGTAATGAGCGTCCCAACAGCGCGGCTGTATCGTTGCTGACGTCGGCTTTTCCGTTTTGATTCAGTTGATAGATATCGCTGTTCTCGTCCGTCGCGTCCAACAGTGCGTCCAATTCGGTGACGCGCTGCTGCAGGCGGTCGCACAGATCCTTGTCGCCGCCGTAAACCTTGACGGTCATCAGCGTGTCCATCGATTGAAACGACGCGGATCGCGGCTCGGTCGAAGCGCAGGAGGACAGGATCACAGCTATCAGTAAAATAAGTGCGCAGAGTGCGCCGAGAATCCGTTTTTTCATGATTCAAGAGTATCACAGTTTGGGTGTGAAGTCAATCCGATCCATTCTTTTTGGATGTTGCATATTGATTGTGGAGCGGAATAAATAGCAGAAAAAATTTGCAAATTTTTTTGAGAAGTGTTAGAATGTCATTAATTTGTCATAGTCCGAATGATAAACTAAGGGCAACAGGAAGTGTTTTTCCAAAAGGGAGACAACATGAGATACAGAGTTTTTATCATCGTTATCATCGTGATTTTTCTCGCGGGGATCGTGGGGAGCGTGCTGGTATGGACTGCTCCCGCAAAAAGTCAGATCCGTGTTGTTTCAAACGGAGAGACCGTCTATGCGGCGGATCTGAATCATACAGCGGATACAACCTTTGATGTCCGCTACGAGGATCACATCAACACGATCGAGATCCGTGACCGACAGATCCGTGTGCTCAGCGCCGACTGTCCCGACCAAACCTGTGTGCATATGGGCTGGCTCAAAAGCGCTTCAATGCCGATCGTCTGCCTGCCCCACAAGCTGGTGGTCGAGTTTACGGACGACGATCAAAACATCGACGCGGTGACGAGGTAGCTTATGAGCGCAAGAGTAAGAAAACTGACCGAGCTCGGGGTGCTCACGGCGGTCGCGTTGATCATCTTTGTGATCGAATTGCAGATCCCCAATCCGTTCCCGATCCCGGGCATCAAGCTGGGATTGGCGAATATCATCACCGTCTACGCGGTATATCATTACCGCGCAGTCGAGGTGGCGGCGCTGGTGACGGTGCGGCTGCTGCTCGGAGCGGTGTTCAGCGGTAACTTTATGGCGCTGATCTACAGCGCGGCGGGCGCATATCTGTGCCTGATCGGCATGCTGGTGCTCCGACGGTGGATTGATGAAAAGCATTTGTGGATGGCGTCGGTGTTCGGCGCTCTGTTGCACAACACCGGCCAGATGGCAGCGGCGCTCATCATGCTGCGCACACCGCAGCTTTTGCTCTATTATCCGTTTCTGCTCCTGTCAGGGTGCCTGTCGGGCGCTTTCACCGGGCTGTGCGCTCAGTTGATCACGTCACGGCTGAAGAAGAAACATCGGTGACGATCTGCGTCCGGAACGATTCTTCTCTCCTGTTATTGACAGAAACATAAAACAGAAACCAACCATCCCGGAGGTGGATACGATGAAAAGATTGATCACGCTGATCGTTTTTTTTCTGATGCTGATGATGGCGATCGGAGGCATGATCGCAGAAGCACAGAATTATACGAACACGCTCAGTCTAAAGGATAGACAGAAAATAGAAAACAAATTTTCTTCCTTTATCGCCAGCAGGAAGTTTTCCGGAGCGGTATATGCCGTATATCAAAACAACGTGGTCTATGATCAAGGCGCCGGTATGGCGACCAATACCCTGAAGAACGGCTCCGATGTCGCCTACGGCGTAGCGTCGGTGTCCAAGGAATTCACCGCGGCGGCGATCATGCAGCTCTATGAGAAGGGAAAGATCAATATCTCGGATAAGCTCAGCAAGTATTTCCCCGGCTACCGTCACGGAGACGAGATCGAGGTATGGCATCTGCTGGCACAGCGCTCCGGTATACCGGATTATTCCGTTGATTCGATGGACGACAAGGTGGTCGTGACCTGCTTTGGGGACGACTCCTCCGAGATCGTGATCCGGACGGACGCTTCGGCAGAGGAAAATCGGAACAAGATCCGTGCGTTCTTCATGTCGGAGGATCTTCTGTTCGAACCCGGCACCTACTATGATTATTCCGACTCCAACTTCGCGATGCTTGCGGAGATCGTGACGCGTGTAAGCGGAATGGAGTTCCATGACTATGTCAGACAGAATATTTTTGAGCCGCTTGAAATGACCAAATCCGCCTTTATCGACGATTACGATCCGACGGTGATCACCGAGGTAGCAAAGACCGACCGCTCGGAGTTCAACCGCGACTATTTCACCGTCAAGGGCGCGGAGTACGGCTGCGGCGATATCCTGACAACGCCCAAAGACCTGTACCTTTGGTATCGCGGATTTACGTCGGGCAAGGTGGTTTCGGACAACTCCTATCGGATGATGACGACGAACTACAGTAAAGAGGATGAACTCGGCTACGGCTTCGGTTTGATGATCTCGGATACGAGCGAGAAAAAAGTGATCTATCACTACGGCTTCATTCCCTCATATTACAGCTCGATCATCTTTGTGCCCGAACTCGATTATTTCCAGGTCGTGCTGTCCAATCACAGCGACGGTGATCCCCACCTGATGGCGGCGGATCTGGCGCGATACTTCGGCGGAACGGTCGATGTGATTTTCAGCGGAATCGAATAGTTGTAATACTAAGTTTCCATTAAACGCTTTAACAAATTTATTAACGGAAAGTTTCGTAGAACGAGGCGGACGACGCAGGCAGGCTGGCGCCTGTCAAGGAGGACAACGAAGTTATACGCACACGAGGTCAAAGCGTACCTACTGGATACGCTTACCGAGAACGGCGAGCGACGACGCAACGCAATAAATGTTAAAGTGTTTTAATGAAACTTAGTATAACGTATTACAGCAAAAGACGGCTGTCGCAGATCGCGGCAGCCGTTGTTTTAATGGTGGATCAATCATTGCGAGATCAAATATATGGATCAAGAGCATTTATTTTTGCCCCATTATCAGGTAACAGATCCCGTAGAGGATCGGTTGATGCAGCATATAGATCAGCAGGCTGTGTCTGCCGATGAAGTCCAGTACGGGGATCTTTTTGTAAAAAACCTTGTCGAACCCCTTTTCTTTGATGAAACGCCACAGAAAGTAGCCGAAGAGGAACAAAAACACCCATGGCAGGATAGGGAAGTAGTCCATCGAGTAGTAGTCGCCCGACAAAAAGCCGACGACGGAGAGCCATTTGTACTGATACAGCGCCGCGGGCAGCCGGATCAAGGGATAGGAGAACAGCCCGATGTGGCCGTTCGGAATGCCGTAGCACAGCATGAACAGGACGAAGAAAACGATCATACCGACGATCGGCTTGAGCTTGTCGAGCAGCGGTCGTATCGCCGTCGTCAACAGCATCGAAACGCTCAGCAGGTGCAGCACGCCGAACCAGATCGCTTCCTCGGGGAACATCACATACGTGACCAGTGTGACCGCCATCGCACATCCCGCGACGATCAGCCCGCGGCGGTAGCCGTGTCGGGAAAAGTTCAGCGAGACGCCCGAGATCACGATGAAGGTGATACAGATGCTCCGCTCCCAGAGGTAGATCGGCGTGAGAAGACAGTATTCGGGATGACCGCCGAACAGACAGAAGATATCGTAGTACAGGTGGTACAGAACCATACTGATCACGGCGGCGGCGCGGATCGCGTCAATGGTGTGGTAGCGGCGTGGTGTGTCCATAGCGACTCCTTTCAGGCGGTTTCCTTTATTTTACAGGATGATCGCGCCATTTGCAAGAAGCGGATGGAGGTTTTGAAAGCTCAAATAGTTTTATTTTTGATCATACACAGCAGAAAATGAGTAAAAAATGAGCAATCCTACAGAAAACAGTGGAAATAATTGCAAAAATATTCATTTTGTATTATACTATATTGAGTTGGGTTTAAAATACTAATTCCCAGATTATGATAAGGAAAATCCGCACAGCTGTATCATCGATCGGCTTTGCGGAAGGTACTTGAAATGATACAAACAATCGACGGGGTACTTTACCTCAATATGCTGCGGGGCGGGGCGCAGAACCTGAACCGTTTCCGCACGGCGGTCAATGACCTGAACGTGTTCCCGATCCCCGACGGCGACACGGGTGACAACATGTTCATGACCATGAACGCCGGTGCTGTCAAGGCGGAGGAAAACGCGAGCATCTCGGTCACCGCCGACAGCGCGGCACAGGAAATGCTCATGGGCGCGCGCGGCAACTCGGGCGTGATCCTCTCGCGTATTTTCGCGGGCATCGCAAAGGGCATGGACGGCGCTGATCATCTGAATACGGACGGCTTCATCACCGCGATGCGCACGGGCGTCAAGGAATCCTACGGTGCGGTCTCCACACCGGTCGAGGGTACGATCCTGACCGTCTACCGCGAGGGTGTGGAAAAGGTCGAAGAAAAGCACCCGCAGGATTTTGAAGAGCTGTTCAGTCTGCTCCTTACCGAGCTGAAAGAGAGCCTCGAGCGTACCCCCGATCTGCTCGATGTGCTCAAGGAAGCGGGCGTGGTCGATTCCGGCGGCGCGGGACTGCTCTACATCGTGCAGGGCATGAAGGAGGCGCTCTCGGGCGAGCGGATCGATACCCTCGGCATGGACGGCGCCGCTCAGCCGATACAGGTCGATCTGAACGCGTTTACCGAGGACAGCGAGCTGGAATTCGGCTACTGCACCGAGTTCCTTTTGCGATTGCAAAACAGCAAGGTCGATATCGACAACTTTGACATCGAAGGCTTCACCGCATGGCTGAATTCGGTCGGCGATTCGGTGGTGTGCTTCAAGGAGGGCTCCATCGTCAAGGTGCATGTCCACACCAAGCACCCCGGCGACATCCTCAATCACTGCCAGCTGTACGGCGAATTTCTGACCACCAAGATCGAGAACATGACCCTCCAGCACAACGGCAGTCACAGCATGCAGGAATTAAAGCTCAAAAAGCGTAAGCCGCAAAAGCCCTACGGCATCGTGACCGTTGCCTCGGGTGACGGACTCAAGGAGCTGTTTGTTTCCTTAGGCTGTGATGTGGTGGTCGATGGCGGCCAGAGCATGAACCCCTCCGCCGAGGATCTCATCAAGGCGTTCGATCAGTGCAGCGCCGAGACGATCTATGTGTTCCCGAACAACAGCAATATCGTGCTGACCGCGCAGCAGGCGGCTCAGCTCTATGATAACGCCGATGTGCGGATCGTCCGCACTAAGACCATCGGCGAGGGCTACTCCGCGATCTCGATGTTCGATCCCGCTGTCGGTGACGCCGATGCGGTGACGGATGCGCTCAACGAGCTGATCAGCGGCGTGGTGACCGGTATGGTGTCGCGTGCCTCGCGTGATGTCTCCGGCGGCGCGGTCGAGGTCGTCAAGGATGATTACATCGGCTTTGTCGGCGACGATATCTATGTGGATGAGCCGTCCGCCGAGGACGCGATGATCACCTTGTGCGATAAGCTGAACGCGGGGAATTATGATATCCTGCTGATCCTGGCGGGGGAAGAACCCTCCGCGGAGAATGCCCGCAAGATGGTCGATACCCTGACCGCCAAATATACGCGCAGTGAAGTCATCATGGTCAACGGCGACCAGCCGATCTACGATTACATTTTGATACTCGAATAAAAAAGTCATTGCGAAGCCCTCGACGCGCGCGTCCACGCGTGTCGGGGCTGTGGCAATCTCAACCGATATGAACAGAAAGGAAAAGCCATGTTAGTTTTATTCACCGATACCGATACCGATCTGACCCCTGCCGAAGCGAAGGAATTCGGCTACCATATGATCAGCATGCCGTATTCCGTTGACGGCGTGACGACCTACCCTTACGAGGATTTTGACACCTTTGACGCGCACGCGTTCTATGACAAGCTGCGCGGCGGCGTTCTGCCCAACACTTCTGCGATTTCCACCCAAAGATATAAGGAGTATTTTGAGCCGCATTTCAAAGAGGGCAACGATATTTTGTACGTCCATTTCTCGCGCAACATGACCGCGACCTTTGATAACATGGATATCGCCGTCAAGGAGCTGTTGGAGCAGTACCCCGACTGCAAATTCTATGAGATCGACACGATGGGTATCACCCTGTGCTCCCTGATGACCGTCAAGGAGATCGGCGATCTGTATAAGGCGGGCAAAACTGCCGAAGAGATGCTCGAATGGGCAAAGACCGAGGTGAACAAGGTTGGCTGTTATTTCTTTGCCGATGACCTTAAATTCTTCAAGCACAGCGGCCGTGTGTCCGGTATCGCGGGCACGATGGGTACCCTGCTCGGCATCCGCCCGATCATCTATATGAACGAGGAGGGCAAGATGGTCTCCGTCGGTAAGGAAAAGGGCAGAGTCAAGGCGATGGAGCGCCTGTTAAGCTTCGTCGATCAGCTCGGCGAGAACGTCAAGGATCACCGCGTGCTGGTCGGTCATGCCGACTGCCGCGATATCGCCGAGGGGATTGAAAAGATGCTCAAGGAAAAATACGGCGACGACCTGCGTACCGAGATCGTAGACGTCAACCCGACCGCGGGCAGTCATTGCGGCCCCAACACTGTCGGCGTCTGCTTCCACGCCAAGAGAAGATCACTGTAAGAGTGGTCAGTAGTCAGTGATCAGGGATCAGTAGGGACGACCATTGGTCGTCCGTGCCCCACAGGGACATTCTCCAAGCGAAAGAACGACCTGTTATTGACAGCATCACGAAATCGAGGAAATATATGATCACCATCAAAGAAGTATCAACGAAAAGAGAACAAAAGCAGTTCATCGATTTTCCGCTCGATCTGTACCGCGATAATCCGTATTTCGTTCCGCCGCTGTACGGTGACGAAAAGGCGATGTTCAAACCGAATTTTACCTACAACGACTCCTGTGATATCGTCAACTTCCTCGCCTTTGACGGCGACAAGCCTGTCGGCAGGATCCAGGGGATCATCCAGCGCGCGGCGAATAAGAAGAACAACGAAAAGCGCGTCCGCTTCACCCGCTTTGACGCGATCGACAGTCAGGAGGTTGCCGAAAAGCTCTTTTCCGCAGTGGAGGAGTGGGCAAAGAAGAAGGGCATGGACACGATCCACGGCCCTCTGGGCTTCTCCGACCTCGAACGCGAGGGACTGTTAGTCGACGGCTTTGATCAGCTCTCGACCTTTGAGGAGCATTACAACGCGCCCTATTACGCGAAGCTGATCGAGAACCTCGGCTTTGAGAAGGAAGTCGACTGGACGGAGAGCAAGATCTACCCGCCCGATGAGGACGACGGCACCATGCGCAAGATGGCGGATTTCGTTATGAAACGCTACAATCTGCATTTCGGTCAGGCGAAGAATATCTCCGACTTCATCGACAAATACGGCGACGATTTCTTTGGGCTGATCGACAAGGGCTATGAGAATCTGTATGGCACCGTGCCCTTTACCGAGGCGATGAAGCGCGAGATCATCAAGTCGTTCAAGCTGATCGTTGACTTAAAGCACGTCGCGATCATTCTTGATGAAAACGACCGCGCGGTGTGCATCGGTATCTGTTTCCCTTCTATCGCGAGGGCGGTGCAGAAGTCCCGCGGCAAGCTCACACCGTTGGCGCTGATCCGTCTGCTGTGGGCGATCAAGCACCCGTCGGTGATCGACTTCGGACTGATCGCGGTCGACCCGACCTATCTCAACCGCGGCGTATCGACGGCGATCTCTGCCGAGATCCTGAAGATCCTGCAGGATGACCGCATCGAATACGCGGAAACGAATTTGAATTTGGAAGATAATGCCGCGATCCAGAACCAGTGGAAGCGGTTCAAGGAAGTCAAGCATAAGCGCAGAAGAGCTTATGTGAAGAAGATAGGATAATAACATAACAGTACCAATGTCATTCCGAGGAGGGCAACGCCCGACGTGGGAATCTCAACCGCTTTCAACACATATTTTCTTTGTAGGGGAGGGTCTTGACCCTCCCGATTGTCCGATATTTGACGGACAAAGAGAGTTTGAGAGAGTAATATATGATACTAAGTATCATTAAAACACTTTAACATTTATTGCGTGTCGTCCTTGACATACGCCAGTATGCCTGCGTCCTCCGCCTTGCTCTGCGAAATTTCTCGCTAACAAATTTGTTAAAGCGTTTAATGGATACTTAGTATGAAAAGGTATTTATGATATGATCGGAAATCAATTTTGGTTTCCGAACGGGAGGGTCAAGACCCTCCCCTACAATAAGTTGAGGTGCTTTATGAAATTGATTGTTGATTGCTTCGGCGGCGATAAAAGCCCTGCGGCTAATGTCGAGGGCGCGGTACTCGCCATCAAGGAGCATGAGGATCTCAGCCTGATCCTGACAGGCGACGAAAATATCATAAAAAGCGAGCTCGACCGCCTCGGCTATACGGGCGAGCAGATCGAGATCGTCCACGCGCCCGAGGTGATCACCGGCGAGGATAAGCCCACCGACGCGATCCGCCTCAAGCGCGACAGCTCGATGATCAAAGCGATCACGATGCTCCGCAAGGATCCCGAGATCTCGGGCGTGATCTCGACCGGCGCTACAGGCGCGCTGATCGCCGCGGCAACACTGCGGATCGGTCGTATCCGCGGCATCCGCCGACCCGCCTTCTGTCCGATCTTGCCGACCATGGACGGCGGCATCGTGGGTATTTGCGATTCGGGCGCGAACGTGGATATCACCCCCGAGATGCTGCTGCACCAAGCCATCCTCGGCTCGGCGTATCTCAAAAATGTCTACGGGGTAAAGAATCCGCGCGTCGCGCTGCTGAACGTCGGCGTTGAGAGCGAGAAGGGCGACGACCTGCGCAAAAAGGCGTACCCGATGCTGGGCGCCTGCGACAGTATCAACTTTGTCGGCAATATGGAGAGCCGCGACCTGCTGTCGGGCAAATATGATCTGGTGGTGTGTGACGGCTTTTCGGGCAATGTGCTGGTCAAGACGACCGAGGGCACGGCGCTGGAGCTGCTCAAAAAGCTGAAAAAGGATATCTACTCCAAGCCCATCTACAAGCTCGGCGCGCTGTTGATGAAGAAGATGTTCATGGAAGAAAAGGAATTCATGAATTACCACAACTACGGCGGCTCGGTGCTGCTCGGCTGTGAAAAGACCATCGTCAAAGGTCACGGCAGCTCCGACGCCAACGCGGTGCGTATCTGCATCGATCAGGCGTACAAGATGTCCGCCGGCGCGATGAACGCCGAGATCGAGTCAGCGCTCGAAAGATTGAAAGGATAAATATGTAGGGACGAGCATTGCTCGTCCGCTTGGTAGAATCGTTGTTTTTCTATCTAAGGCTTTCGATTGTTGAAACATTCACCATTCTGCGGATGACCGATGGTCATCCCCACGATAGAATTGATTTGCTTTGCTTATTAATGATATATAAAAAGGAGGAATAACATGTTTGAAGACTTAAAGAAGATTCTGGACGAACAGCTCCACTTAAACGGCATGGAGATCACCAAGGAAAGCCGTATCAAGGAGGATCTCGGCGCGGACAGCCTCGACGTGCTGCAAATGCTGATGACCATCGAGGAGGAGCACGGCATCGTCATCCCCGACGAGGAGCTCGCGAGCTTTGAGACCGTCGGCGATATCCTCAGCTTTTTGGAGAAGAATCAGAAGAAATAAGCGCATACGACAACAGCTCCCTGTGGTTTACAGGGAGCTGTTTCTATAAGAAAACCTCAAACAAAAAAGCAGGCGCAAAGCCTGCTTTTATCGTATACTGATTGACAATAATCGATCGCATGACATTACGCGGAAGCGTTCAGACGCTTTGCCAGAGAAGACTTCGCTCTCGCGGCAGTATTCTTGTGCAGAATACCCTTGGTAACAGCCATGTCGATTTTCTTAGTAGCAAGACGTACCGCCTCAACCTTATCATCAGCGTTGGTATCTACCGCGATATACGCCTTCTTGATGTAGGTCTTGAGGGCGGATTTGATCGCCTTGTTCTGTGCGGTCTTGGTAGCGATGACCTTAACGCGCTTCTTAGCTGATTTAATATTCGGCATTGTCCCACCTCCTTAAAAAACAATAAATAGTAATCCGAATTCGGTTTAACACGGCACCGAAATCGGGTATAAACGCTTTCACGTACAATCAATCATACCATTAATACGTGTAAAATGCAAGCATTTTCTGGATTTTTGCGGGATTTTTTTGATGATAGTATTTTTGATCGCGCCATGGCACAAGATGTTGTGGCACAAGGCTCACTTCTCATCATCGTCATCTCTGTTCCGCATCACAAAATACCAGATCAGGCACAGCACCAGCACCACCAGCGCGATGCCGCGGTAGATCCAGCCGTATACGCCGCTTTTGAGGTCGATCGGCGTCAGGGTGTTGACCAGCTCCCATACGCCTAAGAATACCATGAAGCCCGACAGGATGAACATCATCGGCTTACGGTAACGGGTCACGGTCACATAGATCAGGTAAGCCGCCAGCAAAAACCAGATGGCGGTATATAAGTATCCGCTCATTGCGCTTTCTCTCTCTTCTTGCGTTTGGACTTCTTGCGCGTCATCAGCAGCATGAAGATGTAGTACAGCACGATCAGGATCGTGCCGATGCGGTTGACGTAATCCGGCACTACCGAGGTGGGATACAGCTCATAGATCAAAAATGAGAAGATGTGCCACGCACCCTGAAAGATCAGATAGAACGCCATCGGGCGCAGCAGGGTCAGCTTGCGAAAATACGGCGTGAGCATGATGATCGCCGCCGCAAAGCACAGGATCGCTGTCACAAAGGTAAGGATCATAGGTTTAGCTCCTTTATATCATATAATATATAGTATAAAGATATTGTCGGAAAATGTCAATGACGGAGAACAGAGAACGGATAATAGATAACAGATAACAGTGAAGGGAGGGCTCCGCCCTCACCCATTGATATATAAAGCTGAAACGTATATCGTAGGGGATGACGCTCGCGACATCTCGAAACCCCATCCGATAAATGTCTCCCAAATGCGGAGCAGATCCCGTAACCGTTAACCGTTCTCCGCATAAATTTTTCCTGTTTAACAAAAAATTCACAAATAAAATATTGACTTTTTCTGATTTTGGGATATACTAAGTATTGTTGTTAGCACTCGAACATCGAGAGTGCTAAAACACCTCGATCGTCAATCGGTTGAGATTGCCACGGGCTGAACAAGGTTCGCCCTCGCAATGACTTTTGAAAAAGGCGCTCCAATGACCGCAGGCAAAGGAGGCGACAGTATGGGGCTCGCTTTACGAAAAGAGAAGATACTGTCCGCGGTGATCGACACCTACATCCGCACGGGTGAGCCGATCGGCTCCAAGGCACTGCTGGAAGAAACGGATCTCGGCGTATCGTCCGCGACCGTCCGCAACGAGCTTAAGTCGCTGGACGAGGAGGGCTATCTCCACCAGCCGCACACCTCGGCGGGTCGCGTGCCGACCAAGCAGGGCTATCGCTACTACATCGATCATCTGATGAAGCCGGCGATCCTGCCCGAGCGACTGCGTGAGAATATCGAGCGCGGCATCCGATCGGGCGCAGGCGCTCCGGAGAGCATTCTCAGCCGCACCGCGATGGTGCTGTCGCAGCTGACCAAAGCAGCGTCCGCCGTGACTACCCCGTCCTCCGATGAGGCGAGGATCCACAGGATCCGCTTTGTGTCCACGGGACGGCACACCTCGATGGTGGTGCTCGTCACGTCCAACGGGATGGTCAAGTCGAGATTGTTCCGATGCGAGTTCGTCCTCACGCCGCAGCTGCTGTCGATGTTCGACAAGGCGGTGAACGAGGCGTTCGCGGGCGTTAAGCTCACGGATGTGACGCAGGGTTATCTGCAAACCGCCGCTTCGGGCATGGGCGAGCTGACGCTCTTCATCCCCGATGTGCTGGTCGCGATCTATGAGGCGGTGCAAAACGCTCTCGAGATCAACGTGACCGTTGCAGGACAGACCAACCTGCTGTTCTCGGACAGCTACGATTTTGACAGCGCGCGCAACGCGATCCGCTTTTTGAGCGACAATAAAACGATTTCGGGACTGCTCAACAGCAGTCGTACCCATATGATCTATCTCGGCGAGGAGAGCAAGATCCCCGAGCTGAGAGACAGCGCGGTGGTATCCGCCCGCTACGAGATCGGCGGAGAGAACGCCGGCGCTGTGGCGGTGATCGCACCGCTGAGGATCGATTACAAAACCATTATGAGCGAGGTCATCTTTGCGGCGGGATGTGTCTCCCGCGCGATCGGTGAATTGCTCTGAGGAGGATAGATCAAGATGAAAAAGGAAAAGAAAAAGCCTGAGGTCGAAGAGACCGAAAAGGTAAAAGAAGAAGAAACCGCGACCGAGACGGTCGAGGAGGAAAAGAAGGAGCCTTCGGCAGAAGAAAAGCTCACTGAGGAGCTGAAAGCGGAAAAGGAAAAATACGTCAGGCTCTATGCCGAGTATGACAACTACCGCAAGCGCACCTCGGCGGAGAAGCTCCAGATCTATGATGACGCGACCGCCAAGGCGGTCAAGGAGCTGTTACCGCTCGCGGACAGCATGACGCAGGCGCTGGCGCAGTTTGACGGCAAGGACGTGCCCGAGGAGTTTTCCAAGGGCGTCGAGATGATCGCCGCTCAGCTGAAAACCTGCTTCGAGAAGCTCAAGGTCGAGCCGTTCTGTGAGGTCGGCGATGCGTTTGATCCCGAGCTGCACAACGCGGTGTCGATGGTCGAGGATGAGAACCTCGACGAGAACACGATCTCGGCAGTCTACCAAAAGGGCTACAAGATCGGCGACAAGATCATCCGCCACGCGATGGTAGTCGTAGCAAACGCCTGAGGCGTTCTGACTGAAAAATGAATGATGAATACTGAAGAATGAATCATATCGGGAAACGCTGACACGCGTGTCCGCGTTTTGGATTTGTATACTTTTCAGTTCATCATTATAATATAAATGCTGCCGTAGGCAGCCACATCAATTATTAATTATTCAATTTTCAATTTTAAGTATTCATTACAATGGAGGTATTTATTATGGCTAAAACAATCGGTATTGACTTAGGTACAACAAACTCTTGTGTAGCAGTTATCGAGGGCGGCGAGCCCGTCGTTATCGCAAACGCAGAAGGCGCGCGCACCACTCCTTCCGTCGTCGCGTTCTCTAAGAACGGCGAGCGTCTGGTCGGTCAGGTGGCAAAGCGTCAGGCGATCACCAACCCCGACCGCACCGTTTCTTCCATCAAGAGAGAGATGGGTTCCAACTACAAGGTAAACATCGACGGCAAGGCTTACACCCCGCAGGAGATCTCCGCGATGGTGCTCCAGAAGCTCAAGGCTGACGCCGAGGCTTATCTGGGCGAGAAGGTCACTTCCGCTGTCATCACCGTTCCGGCATACTTCACCGACGCACAGCGTCAGGCGACCAAGGACGCCGGCAAGATCGCGGGTCTGGACGTCAAGCGTATCATCAACGAGCCTACCGCGGCGGCACTCTCCTACGGCATGGATAAAGAAAGCGATCAGAAGGTCATGGTATACGACCTCGGCGGCGGTACCTTCGACGTCTCCATCATCGAGATCGGCGACGGCGTACAGGAGGTTCTGGCTACCGCAGGTAACAACCGTCTGGGCGGCGACGACTTTGACCAGCGTATCATCGACTGGATGGTACAGTCCTTCAAGACCGAGACCGGTGTTGATCTGTCCGGCGATAAGATGGCGATGCAGAGATTGAAGGAGGCTGCCGAGAAATCCAAGATCGAGCTCTCCGGCGTGACCACCTCCAACATCAACCTGCCCTTCATCACCGCTGACGCGACCGGCCCCAAGCATCTGGATCTCACCCTGACCCGTGCGAAGTTCAATGAGCTGACCGCTGATCTGGTTGAAAAGACCATGGGCCCTGTTCGCACCGCTCTGTCCGACTCCGGTCTGTCCATCGGCGAGATCAACAAGGTGCTGATGGTCGGTGGTTCCTCCAGAATCCCGGCGGTTCAGGATGCTGTCAAGTCCCTGATCGGTAAAGAGCCCTTCAAGGGCATCAACCCCGATGAGTGCGTCGCGATCGGCGCTGCCATCCAGGCAGGCGTTCTGGGCGGCGAGGTAGACGGCCTGTTGCTGCTTGACGTCACTCCGCTTTCTCTGGGCGTTGAGACCATGGGCGGTATCATGACCAAGATCATCGACCGCAACACCACCATCCCCACCAAGAAGAGCCAGATCTTCTCCACCGCGGCTGATAACCAGACCCAGGTTGAGATCAACATCCTCCAGGGTGAGCGTGAGTTCGCCCGCGATAACAAGCAGCTCGGTCTGTTTGCGCTGACCGGTATCGCTCCCGCTCCCAGAGGGATCCCGCAGATCGAGGTTACCTTCGACATCGACGCGAACGGTATCGTCAACGTATCCGCGAAGGATCTCGGCACCGGCGCTCAGCAGCAGATCACCATCTCCAACACCTCCAACATGTCCAAGGACGACATCGACAAGGCTGTCAAGGAAGCAGAGCAGTATGCCGCTGAGGATAAGAAGCGCCGTGAAGAGGTCGACACCAAGAATGAGGCGGAGCAGGTCGCTTATCAGGCTGAGAAGCTGATCTCCGACAACGGCGACAAGCTCGCTGAGGATGACAAGAACACCCTGAACACCAAGATCGCTGCTGTTAAGGACGCGATCACAAAGAACGACACCGACCTCATCAAGGCGGCAAAGGACGACCTGATGAAGAGTCTGCAGGATATCGGCGCAAAGATGTACCAGCAGGCGGCTCCCCAGCAGGGCGCTCCGCAGCCCGACCCCAACATGACGCAGGACGCGAACCAGGGCGGTAATGACGGCAACGTATACGACGCTGATTATAAAGACGTAGACTGATTTCGTTAAGAATACACTTTACGTTGCGTTAACAATATGATATGATAAACGGGCGGGTAAGGCTCTCTTTACTCGCCCGCATCATGCGTTAATACTAATCCTTGATAAAAAGATTTAATCAGATATTAGTGATATATTTCGGATAGCGCGGCGGGCGACGCAGGCAGGCGGGCGACGCAGGCAGGCTGGCGCCTGTCAAGAAGCCCAACAAAGCTATACGTAATATAGCGCAATAGATGATAAAGGTTTTTATTAAGGATTAGTATAATAAGAAAAATCGGTTGAGATTGCCACGGCACAATACAGTGCCTCGCAATGACGATCGGTAGGTGGGTGAAACCATGGCAGATAAACGAGATTATTATGAGGTCTTAGGCGTGAACAAGGGCGCCTCGGACGATGAAATAAAAAAGGCATACCGCCAGGCGGCAAAGAAGTACCATCCCGACCTGCATCCCGGCGACAAAGAGGCTGAGGAAAAGTTCAAAGAGGTCAACGAGGCGTACGAGGTTCTGTCCGATAGCGAGAAGAAGGCGCGTTACGACCAGTTCGGTCACGCGGGCGTCGATCCCAACTACGGCGCCGGCGGCGCAGGCTCGCCCTTCGGTCAGGATATTGATATTGGCGATATCTTCTCAAGCTTCTTCGGCGGCTTCGGCGGCAGACGTTCGGCGAACCCCAACGCCCCCCGACGCGGCTCCGATGTGGAAACGACCATGTATATCAGCTTTGAAGAAGCGGCAAAGGGCTGTAAAAAAACCGTGCAGTATCAGGCGATCTCCACCTGTAAGGACTGTAACGGCACCGGCGCGCAGAAGGGTACGACACCCAAGACCTGCTCCGCCTGCGGCGGCAGAGGTCAGGTGACCATCAACCAGCGTACTCCCTTCGGCACCGTGCAGACCTCCCGTCCCTGTGACGCTTGTAAGGGTCGCGGAAAGATCATCGAGACCCCCTGCCGTACCTGTAACGGCCGCGGTCAGGTGCGCCGTAAAAAGACCGTAGAGGTCAACGTCCCCGCCGGTATCAACGACGAGCAGGTGCTCAACGTCGGCGGACACGGTAACTCCGGCGTCAACGGCGGCCCCGCAGGCGATCTGCATGTATATATCGGCATCCGTCCGCACCCGATCTTTGAGCGCAGAGGCGACGATATCTGGTGCGATCTGCCGATCACCTTCGCTCAGGCGGCGCTGGGCGCGACTGTGACCGTGCCGACCCTCGACGGTAAGGCGAGCTACGATATCCATGAGGGCACCCAGCCCGGCGATGTGTTCAAGCTCAAGGGCAAGGGCGTACAGCATTTGGGCGGCAGAGGCCGCGGCGATCAGTATGTGCGCGTCGTCATCGAGGTGCCGAAGAACCTGAACAATAAGCAAAAGGATCTGATCAGGGAGTTCGACGCGGCGATGGGCGACAGGAATTACCAGAAACGCAAAGGCTTTAAGGAAAAATTAAAAGATATCTTCGGATAAGTTTGAACAGCGACTGTTTCATGGCGGTCGCTGTTTTTGTCGCAATCAAGTTTTAGATACATGATTTGACAAAGATCACGGAGAGCAACCCTCTATCATAGAGGATAGCAATTGACATTTTTCTGTGTAAGGTGTACACTATTACCTGAAGAAATATGTACAATCCGACTAATAATCCGACATAGATCAGGAGGTGCTGAGATGCAGATAGCAAAGTATGTGACGCGGGCAGTAGGCATTTTGCTGATCATATTCGGTATTGTACTGGTTATTATCGGTTCATCGATGAACAGCGATTTCTATGTGCAGGTCGAGTATTATTATGCACACGGCATGACCGACAGATCCGGCTATACCATTTTGTACTACGGTATCGGATTGGCTGCGGCAGGTGTTTTGCTGAACATCATCAGCGTGGTCTTATCTGTCAAGATCCGCCGTCAGTATACGGAAAAGACAAATGACCAAAACTACGGAGAGTTTGATGATATGGTCGCTCAGCTCTCGGGCAACCGATCGATATTTGACGTGTTCCACAGTGAGGACAGGAGCAGGATATTCAGTTTTTACCGCAATAAGACCTTTATCCTCAAAGAGGGTGATGCCGTTCATCGCGGCAATATGGAGCCGCTCGAGTGGGCAAATGAACGCCCGATTCTCTGGCGCATCACGATGGATCGTGACGGCAAGCAGGAGAGCTATGAGGTCAGCAAGGTAGAGGGCAACATTCTCGTCAAAAATGATGAGAGAGAAGAGATCTTCTACCGCGGCTGAGTATCGATAAGAGAAATGATAAGAAGCCTTCAAAAAGAGGGCTTCTTTTTACATGCCGTTATCCCGTGAAAAAGCCTTGCAGAAAACACGGTTTTGTGCTAATCTATTAGGGAACGATTTTGAGTGTTTAGTTGAATAACAGTATGATAAAGGAAGTGTAACATGGACTGGACTGAAATCGCGGTCGAGGTAGAAGCCGGGCGTATCGACGACGCGGCGGCGATCGCTAACATGACCGTGCCCTACGGCATCTACATCGAGGATTACAGCACGCTCGAAGAAGAGGTCATGGAGATCGCGCATATCGATCTGATCGACGAAGATCTTTTGCAAAAAGATCGCAGTAAGGCGAAGATACATATATATATCGATCCCGAGGATAATATCAGTGAAGCGGTGCAGTTTTTGCGTGAACGCCTGACCGCCGCCGATATCGCCTATCACATCGATCAAAGCATGGTCAAAGAGGACGATTGGCGCAACAATTGGCGCAAGTTCTTTCAGCCGATGCCGGTGGGTGAGAGGCTGTTGATCAATCCTTCATGGTATACCGATACCGACCCCAAGGGTCGTTTGATGATGAATATCGACCCCGGGCTTGCGTTCGGTACCGGCAAGCACGAGACCACCCAGCTGTGCATGGAGGCGCTGGAGCGCCATGTCAAGGGCGGCGAAAAGGTGCTGGACGTCGGCTGCGGCAGCGGTATCCTCGGTATCGCGGCGGTGATGCTGGGCGCAGACAGCGCGTTCGGCGTCGATATCGACGAGGTGGCGGTGCGTACCGCTAACGAAAATGCCGCTGTCAATCATGTAGAGGACAAATTCACCGCGATCGCAGGCGATCTGGTGGATAAAGTCGACGGAAAATATGATATTGTGGTTGCAAATATCGTAGCGGATGCTATAATAGCATTGTCGGCTTCCGTCAAGGAGTTTATGACGGATGACGCAGTCTACATCACCAGCGGTATCATCGATACCCGTGCCGACGACGTCAAAAAGGCGATCGGCGATTCCTTTGATATCGTGGAGGAAACCACCATTCGCGGCTGGTACTGCTTTGTGCTCAGGAAAAAGCAGTCCTGATTTCGGAAATATCGGAAACTTTCCGCTATTATCATAACCAACGGTCAGTGCTTTGTGCCGACCGAAAACTATACGGAGGTATTCATATGAAAAACCCTAATTCTAAATCAAACAAGCTCAACATCCTTTTCTCATCATTCCTTGTTATCGGCTACATAATCTGTACCTATTTCTTTAGCTCGATCGCCAGCCAGATCGTCGGTACATGGGGCACCGTGATCCAGGTATTGATCATGGTCGTTTTCGGTCTGCTGCTGTTCTACGCGACCCGCGTGGGCGAGGGCAAGCAGGTCAAGCGCTTCAGCCTTGCCGTTCTGCTCTTGATCGATCTGCCGGCACTGTACATCATCCTTGCCGCTCTGGTACCGGCGCTGCCGCTGCATAATATGATCGCGCCGCAGAATGCTGCGATGGCGATGATGGGCGCTACATCATCTTCCTCCGGGCCCTCCATTATCCTGATGCTCGCCTGTGTCGCACTGGGCTACGGCATCCCGTACACCTTCTTCTCCGGTTATGAGATGAAGGAAGAGGGCGAAGAAGAGGCTGAGGAAAAAGTGGAGGAAGCGCCTGTTCTCGAGGGCGGTCTTGCCGAAGAACTCGCCGAGACTGAAAAGGACGCCGAAGCAAAGGCGGATGAGGCTGTTGAAGAAACGGCAGAGAACGCTGAAACAGCAGCTGAGGAAACAACCGATAAGGTAGAAGAAGCCGCTGAGAAAGCGACAGAAGAAAAGGAAGAATCTGAGAAAGAGGCAGAATAAAAATGAGCGAATGTACCCATGATTGCTCCTCCTGCGCCCAGAATTGCGCTTCGCGCACCGAGCCGCAGGATCTGCATGAAAAGTTAAATGAGTTAAGCTCCGTCAAAAAGGTGATCGCGGTCGTATCCGGCAAGGGAGGCGTAGGCAAGAGCCTCGTCACCTCCGCGATGGCGGTGGAGCTTAATCGCCGCGGTCATAAGACGGCGATCCTGGACGCGGATATCACCGGCCCGTCCATCCCGAAGGCGTTCGGCATCACTGAGCGCGCCAAGGGCAATGAGTTCGGCATCATCCCCGAGACCACCAAGACCGGCATCGATATCATGTCTGTCAACCTGTTGCTGGAGAACACCACCGATCCCGTCGTATGGCGCGGCCCCGTGATCGCCGGCACCGTCAAGCAGTTCTGGTCGGAGGTCATCTGGAAGGATGTCGACTACATGTTCGTCGATATGCCTCCCGGCACCGGCGACGTACCCCTGACCGTGTTCCAGTCTATTCCGTTGGACGGCATCATCGTAGTGGCTTCTCCGCAGGAGCTGGTCTCCATGATCGTCAGTAAGGCGGTCAAGATGGCGGAGTTGATGCATATCCCGATCCTCGGTCTGGTCGAGAACATGAGCTACTTCAAGTGTCCCGACTGCGGCAAGGAGCATCAAATCTACGGCGACAGTCATATTGATGAGATCGCTAAGGAGTACGGCACCCGCATGCTCGCAAAGGTGCCGATCGATCCCGCTCTCGCGAAGTCGGTCGATACCGGAACCGTCGAGCTGTTTGTCGGCAATTACTTTGAGAACGCCGCGAACACCATCGAGGATGAACTGAAAGTATAACAGAGATAGCAAAACGCACCCTCTCGGGTGCGTTTTTTATACTAAGTATCCATTAAACGCTTTAACAAATTTGTTAGCGAGAAATTTCGCAGAGCAAGGCGGAGGACGCAGGCATACTTGAGGTATTGTCCAAATCTTTGATTTGGCTAACAACACCCATGCAACAACACTCCAAGAGCGAAGCGATTGGCTTAGTGTCACTGCTGGGGGAGAGGAGGAGCCGCCACACGAGGTCAAGGCATACCAACCGGATATGCCTATCGAGTACGGCGTGCGACGACGACAACACCGCTATGCGGAATTTAGCGCCATAGATGATAAAGGTTTTTATTAAGGATTAGTATTACAGCAATTTTTGGAAGGCGGTGGGCAGAGGATAGCTGTCTTTCAGCTCGTCCGCCGTCACCCAGATAAAGTGATCATGATGCTTTTTGACATTGGCATGATACGCCTTCATGTACCAGTCGATGTGGGTGAAAACGTGTTTCGCTTTTTTGGTGAATGTGATGTCGATCGGCTCAACGCCCCACTCTTGCAGGATGTCCCGCAATTCTTCCTCCGTGCGAAAGCCTTCGACATTCGGGAGCTGATACATCCCCGACAGCAGTCCTGTATCAGGGCGCTTTTCGATGGCGATCCTTCCGTCGGAAGAAGTGAGGTAAAGGACGGATTTATCGGCGCGCCGACGTTTCATCTTCTTGACGCGCACGGGGAGCTGCTCGGTCAGCCCTTTCTTGTATGCAGTGCAGTGTTCGTTCAGCGGACAGCTGTCGCACAACGGTGTGCCGTTCGGCAGGCAGACCAGCTCGCCCAACTCCATCAACCCCTCGTTGAACGCTCCCGCACGCTGCGGCATGATCTTTTTCAGCTGTTCGGTCACGGTTTTTTTCGTCTGCGGCAGAAGGACGTTTTCTTTGCTACCCTGTACGCGCGCGATCACACGCAGGACGTTGCCGTCTACGGCGGGGACTTTTTCATCAAAGCAGATGGACGCGATCGCCCCTGCGGTGTACTCGCCGATCCCGGGGAGCTTAACCAGCTCGGCATACGTCTGCGGAAACGCGCCGCCGTACTCGTCCATGATGGCGACCGCCGCCTTTTTCAGGTTGCGTGCGCGACTGTAGTAGCCCAGCCCCTCCCACAGCTTCATCAACGCGTCGTCATCCACCTTGCTCAGGCTTTCCACATCGGGCAGGGCGTCCAAAAACCGTGCATAGTATCCCATCACTGCCTCGATCCGCGTCTGCTGCAGCATGATCTCGGAGATCCAGACATGATACGGCTCCTTGTCCCGCCGCCACGGTAATTCTCTTTTATTGCAGTCGAACCAGGTAAGGAGCGGCTCGACGATATGAGGAAGGTTCTTGTTCATACGATCTCCTAAACACTAAAGCAGATGCAGTTTTGTAGGGTACGGCGCTTGTCGACGTACCGCATGGCAGGAACGATTGTGTCTATCTATGGTTTTCGATAAAACTACGTTATCTGTCCTTTGGTACCTCTATTATAATATGAATCGGGTACAAAATACAAGATTGACTTTTAGTCCCCTAAACCGTATAATGGACTCAGTGATTTTTTAGTCTGCACTGCGAGATCACGGCGTGCGCGCCCGATCTCAACTGATAGAAAAAGGATGGATGAGTATGAGCTATGCTGACGAGCGTTTTATCGCGAATTGTAAGGATATTATTGAAAACGGCTTTTCCGACGAAGGGATGAACGTGCGCCCGTACTGGGGCGACGATCACTCTCCCGCCCATACGATCAAGCAGTTCGGCGTGGTGAATCGCTATGATCTCAGTAAGGAGTTCCCGATCATGACGCTGCGCAAGGTCTTTTTCAAGAGCTGCATTGACGAGCTGTTGTGGATCTGGCAGAAGAAGAGCAATAATATCCATGATCTCAAGAGCCATATCTGGGACAGCTGGGCGGATGAGAACGGCTCCATCGGCAAGGCGTACGGCTATCAGCTGGGCGTCAAGCACGTCTATCCGGAGGGCGAGTTCGATCAGGTGGACAGGGTACTGTTCGACCTCAAGAACCATCCCGAATCCCGCCGTATCATGACCAATATCTATAACCACCATGATCTGCACGAAATGGGGCTGTATCCCTGCGCCTACAGCGTGACGCTGAACGTGACGGAGAATAAGCTGAACATGATCCTCAATCAGCGTTCACAGGATATGCTGGTTGCCAATAACTGGAACGTCTGCCAGTACGCGATCCTGCTGCATATGTTCGCGCAGGTATCGGGCTTTGAGGTCGGCACGCTCCTGCATGTGATCGCCGACGCGCATATCTATGACAGACATGTGGACGCGGTCAAGCGCATCATCGAGCTCGAGCCCTATGACGCGCCCAAGCTCCGGATCAATCCCGACGTCAAGAATTTCTATGATTTCACCGTGGATGATTTCAAGCTGATCGATTACAAATACCACGAGTTCAACGAGAAGATCCCTGTCGCGATCTAAAGAACAACCATTGTAGGGGAGGGGCTTGCTCCTCCCGCTTATCATTGTTCTGCAAAAGTTTTTAACAAACGTATCAAGGAGTAACCTATGAAACTGATCGTAGCTGTCGATGAAAAATGGGGTATCGGTAAAAACGGCGATCTGCTGCTGTCGATCCCCGATGATATGCGCTTTTTCCGCGAGAAAACCCGCCGCGCCGTACTGGTGATGGGCTACAACACCCTCCTGTCCTTTCCGAACAGCAAGCCGCTGCCCGGCAGGATGAATCTGGTGCTGATCGATATCGACGGTATGAGCGCCCCCGGTACCGTGATGTGCAACAGCATGGAGCACCTTTTCGGCATCATCAGGGATATGAACACCGACGATATCTTCATCATCGGCGGCGGCTACACCTACCGCCAGTTCCTGCCCTACTGCGACACCGCCTACATCACCAAGATGCAGTTCAGCGGTGACGCGGATACCTTCATCCCGAACCTCGACGAGCTGCCCGAGTGGACTGTCGTAGAAGCATCAAAGGAAAAGGAGCATGAGGGGGTCAAATATCGCTTTGTGACCTATCATAACAGCGCTCCCATTCCGATTGGCTTCTCCTCCGCAAAGGCGGATATGCCGCGCTATTTTGCAAAGAAAGAACCCCTCACCCTGCGCCTGCCCGATACGAAGGATCACTCCTATCGCAAGGAGCTGCAGTCGCTCCTGCACGCCTATTTCCGTCCGCTCGAAAAGGGTGTGAGCACCGATGAAGTCGCTCAGTTCCTCGAGCAGGATGACCTGAGCTTCGAGGATTACCTGCGTGCGCACCACCACATCGCCGATCTCACCGATATCGAGGCGCTGACCGAGAACTACAACAGCCTCACTGATCAAACCGAAACCGTGACCGTCGACAAAAAGGATCTCTCCGCGATCGACGCCTACGCAGACGGCGAGTGATCCTCAATAATTCACAAACAAAAAAGATAACTGTAACCGAAAAATAGCGATATAAAACATCCCCTCTCGAATGAACAAAGCGTTCAAACGAGAGGGGTTTTCTCTTGGTTGTTTTATTGTGTAGAATCGTAAAACAGTATCAAAATGGTAGCAAGATGACTTTTAAAGTGCTAAAAAGTCAGTGTTTAAGCCATTTCTTTGACTTCTGTTATTATTCCCACTCAATAGCACCTAAACAATTCCGTGTAGGTATTATTATCTGTACTATCTGTGGTTCTTTTGATTATTTGATCTATCCATATTCTCCTGCCTATATCCCCTCTTGTTATCATTTTGTTATCAGCGTTGATAACAGAGTAGGGATTTAGCTGTGTTGGATAAACTTTTCTGTACGGTTATTATATCGCATTTTAGCTTTGTTTTCAATAGGATTTTTCCATTATTCGTATCTTTATTGCCATCGAAATAGTGTAACGCTTTTTAGGCTTCAAAAATCACTGTTTATGCGCTTTCCGGGGAGTGATTCTTGGTAAATAGGATAGTTTTATTGCTTTGCGAGTTTGGGTGTTACAAATCCGGTTATTGACAAAACGATTATTATACTTTATAATAAAACAAGTGTTATAAAACGATTGTTTCAGAAAGGAGCTTATTATGCCCCCTAAAGCAAAATTTACAAAAGAAGAAATCATCGGTGCAGGCTTAGCAATCCTGCGTGAGCGTGACATTTCTGCCGTTACTGCAAGAGAAATCGGCAATTATCTTGGCAGCTCGGCAAGACCGATATTTACCGTTTTTGATAATATGGGCGAGGT
>OMWP01000027.1:39422-63873 GCA_900314795.1 uncultured Eubacteriales bacterium | reverse complement strand
ACCCTTTTGTCCGCTTTGCGGACATTTCCCCTAACAGGGGAATCTCCCACTGTCACTTCGTGACGTCTCCCCAACGGGGAGCACCCCTCCCCTACAATAAACGCCGCAGAGGATTTGTAGGGGTCGACATTTATGACGACCCGCGGTAGAATGCAAGATCAATATTTAACGACGGACAATATAAAAGCGTTTGGGGATGACCCAAACGCAGTTATAGCTTTTTATGCGTTTTTGACCTGCTCTACGAGAGCGGTGAAAGCGGCGGGATCGGCGATCGCGATCTCGGACAGAACCTTACGGTTCAGGGTGATGCCGGCTTTCTTCAGACCGTTCATAAAGGTAGAATAGTTGGTGCCGTTAGCCTTGCAGCCGGCAGAGATACGAGTGATCCACAGTCTGCGGAAATCTCTCTTCTTCTGCTTGCGGCCGATGAAAGCGTAGTTACCGCTCTTCATCACCTGCTGTTTTGCCATCTTAAAGTGCTTACTCTTTGCACCGTAATAGCCCTTAGCGAGCTTTAATGTCTTTTTTCTTCTCTTGCGAGTCATCATCGCGCCTTTAATACGTGCCATTTATCTTTACCTCCGATAATTCTAAAATCAATTAAGCGTTCATTATTTGTAGGGGATCAGGCGCTTGACCTGAGCTACATTGGTCTTATCTGCGACAGCAGTCTTTCTCAGACCTCTCTTACGCTTGGTGGTCTTCTTGTTCAGGATATGGCTCTTGTTAGCATGAGCGCGGATAACCTTACCGTTCTTGCTCAATTTGAAGCGCTTCTTCGCGCCGCTGTGTGTTTTGATCTTAGGCATATTAAAAATCCTCCTTTTTAATCGGTTGAGATTGCCGCGGTTCAGCGTGTGCCGAACACAGGCAATGACTTTGTTTTTGTTACTTGGTGGGCTTGGGAGCCAGGAACATGATCATCTGGCGGCCGTCCAATTTGGCGGGACGTTCGATATTCGCCTCTTCGGCGCAAGCGTCGGAAAAACGCTTCATGATATCATAGCCGTACTCGGAATGTCCCATCTCACGTCCTCGAAAACGGATGGAAACCTTGACCTTATTGCCGTGCGTCAGGAACTTTTTCGCGTTCTTGAGCTTGGTGTTAAAGTCATGGGTATCGATATTCAGGGAGAGCTTAATCTCCTTGACCTCGACGGTATGCTGGTTTTTTCTCGCCTCTTTTTCACGCTTCGCCTGTTCAAAGCGATACTTGCCGTAGTCCATGATCTTGCAGACAGGCGGCTTCGCCTGGGGAGCGATCTTGACGAGGTCGAGATTCTTTTCGTCCGCGATATGCTGGGCGTCGGCAGCCGACATGATGCCGAGCTGAGTGCCGTCAGATCCGATTACGCGTAACTCTCTGTCACGAATTTCCTCATTGATTTGAGGTTCCTGTTTAGCGATGTGTAAGCACCTCCAAAGTTTCTTTAACAAATAGAAAAGCGGACAGAAAGCTCCGTCCGCATGCAATACAAAGGTAAGGGAAAACTCCCCGATTGTATTGACCCGTGCAGACGACACCCCACAGGTGAAAGCCTTATCCGTGAATATTACGGATTTCCGCTTTACTTTGTTTTCGTTATGTATTATAATATCTTACATATTGTTTGTCAAGAATTATTTTTGTAAAAAAATAGTTTATACTTGTTTCTAATAATAAAAACAGATCAAAACGGTGTGCCGCAGCCCTCAAGCGGGGGTGTAACGGCGGCATCCGATCCATCAAAATGTAGGAGAATCATCGTGCAATACTATTCACAACCGACACAATATCCTTATCCTGTGCAACAGCCGCAAGCGTATCCGGCACAGCAATATGTACAGCCGTTATACTATCCGCCTCAGCCCACTCCCGAAGAGCAGCGCAAGAACACATATCGCCGTCTGCTCAGAAAAAACGCTAACAGCATCGGCACCCTGCTGCTGATCTTCTTCGGCGCGGAGCTGATATTCAGTGTTGTTCTGGCGTTTTTGACGTTAGCGCTCGGAATCCGTGAGGACAGTTCATCGGGAGAATTCTTTCTCCTTGAAAACGGTGCAATCTCGATGGTCGTCTTTTTCCTTGTCGGCATCATCTACTGTTTGATTCGCCGTCTGCGTTTTTCCGCGATCTTTCCCTTTGAGAAGGTACGCGGCGGACTATTGGCGCAGCTGTGTGTGATCGGACTGAGCTTTTCGCTGATGAGCAACTATGTCGTATCGCTGGTCAACAGTGTTTTCGGACTGGTCGGCATCGAGAATACCGGCGGCAACATTGATGTAGGCGATCAGCCGAATATCCTGCTGTACGTTCTGGTCGTTGCGATCTTGCCCGCATTTGCGGAAGAATTCGCGTTCCGCGGTATCGTCATGGGCGTACTTCGACCGTATTCGGAGGGCTTGGCGATCCTGGTGTCCTCAGCGGCATTTGCGCTGATGCACGGCAACTTTGTACAGCTGCCGTTCACGTTCTGCTGCGGACTGGTATTCGCGTTCATCGACATCAAGACCAACTCACTGCTGCCCTCGATCATCGTTCACTTTTTGAACAACGGATTATCCGTGCTCTCGGATATCCTCACCTCCTACAAGATCCTGGATGAAACGACCGCCACTATGTGCTACGGCATCATATTTGTGATCACCGGTATTCTCTCTTTCATCTTCATCAAACGCTTTATCAACAAGGATAACGGCAACTTCTTCACCCTCAAGAACGGCAACACCGTACTGCCGTTCAAAACCAAGGTCAAAACCACCGCTACCTCCCCTACTCTGATCGCGTTCACCGCGGTGATGCTTACCTACTGCATTCTCAACCTTGCAATGGGCACTGCATGATGGACGAGAAGATGATGGAGCGGGCGCTCGTGCTCGCACAGGAAGCCTTTGACGACGGCGAGGTGCCGATCGGCGCAGTTATTGTCCGCAACGGTGAGATCGTCGGCGAGGGCAGAAATCGCCGTGAGAAAGGCAAGAATGCCCTGTATCACGCTGAGCTTGAGGCGATCGACAACGCCTGTAAAAAACTAGGCGGCTGGCGGCTGTGGGAATGTGAGCTGTACGTCACCTTAGAGCCCTGCCCCATGTGTGCAGGCGCGATCGTCAACGCGAGGATCCCGCAGGTTTATTTCGGCGCGTATGACCCGAAAAACGGCTGCTGCGGCTCGGTGGCGGATGTGCTGAGTCTGCCGCTTGCGTTTCATCCCGCCTATCAAGGCGGTGTGATGCAGGAGAAATGCAGTCAAATATTGAGCGACTTTTTTAAGCGATTGAGATAATGTAAATTGAAAAATCGGTTGAGAGTGCCACAGGGCGCATTCCGGATCGTCATTGCGAGGAGGAATATCGTTCCGACGCGGCAATCTCACCCTTAACGATTGCGCCCTGCGCAATGACCATTTGAAATAAAGACGTATGATAAAACTGATCAAAAACGGAACGATCATCCTCATCATCGGCGTGATCGGACTGATCGCCGTAATCGGTTCGGAGTTGTACACACATGATGTTGATCAACAGCCGCCGAAGGGCTACACGGCAGAAGAGATCGCCGCGATGAAGATCGAGCCGATCAACATCAATACTGCCTCTGTCGATGAACTGAGCGCCCTGCCGGGACTCAGCAAAAAGCAGGCGCAGCGTATCGTCGATTATCGGGAACAGAACGGCGATTTTGAATCTATCGAGGATGTAATGAACATCAAGGGGATCGGCGAAAAAGCATATAAAGAATTCGCCTATTACATTACAGCAAAATAAGCAGACAAAAAGCGCTTCGAATTCCGGAGCGCTTACTTTTATCGGGTTTGACTATTGCTCTTTTTCGACTTCCTGCGCAGCGAGCATGACGCTGATCTTAGCGGTGGCAAAGGAGATGCCGCCCTGCAAATAAACCGCGTAGGGTTCTCGGAGAGGGCCGTCGGCGGAGATCTCGATGGACGAGCCGAGGGTGAACGCGCCCGCCGCCATGATGACGTCGCTGTCATAGCCCGGCATGGGTGACGGCTGAGGTGTGACAAAGCTGTCGATGGGCGATCCGCTCTGGATACCACGGCAGAACGCGCAGAGCTTCTCAGGCGTGCCGAGGGTGATCACATCGATGATATCGCCGCGGCGCTTCTGATAATGCGGCTCAACGTCATAGCCGAGCACCTCGAAGAGCGCCGACGCGAATACAGCAGTCTTGAGCGCCTCGGCGGTCGCGACAGGGGCATGATACGCGCCGAGGTACATCTCGCGCAGGGTGCCGAGCGTACAGCCCAGCTCTCTGCCTGTTCCGGGAGTGCTGAGTCGGTAAGCGCAGAGCTCGATCAGATCGGCTCTGCCCGCGATATAGCCGCCGGTGGGCGCGATACCGCCGCCCGCGTTCTTGATCATGGAGCCCGCCATCAGATCGACGCCGACCGAAAGGGGCGATTCCATCTCGGTGAACTCGCCGTAGCAGTTGTCGAGCATGATGATGGTATCGGGCGACAAGGGCTTGACGATGTCGCAGATTGCCTTGATCTCTTTGACCCTCAGCGAGGGGCGCGTTGCATAGCCCTTACTGCGCTGGATATATACCATCTTAGGCTTCTTCTCGGCGACCGCTTTTTTGAACCCTTCGAGGTCAACGGTGCCGTCGGGGAGCAGGGCGACCTCGCTGTATTTGATACCGAAATCGACCAGCGAGCCTGAACATTCGGTGATGCCGATCACGGGCTGAATGGTGTCATAGGGCGTGCCTGTCACGCTGAGCATCTCATCCCCCGGACGCAGTACGCCGAACAGCGCGACTGCGAGCGTATGGGTGCCGCTCAAAAAGTGCTGACGCGCCAAGGCGTCCTCCGCATCGAATACATAGGCATAGATCTTATCGAGCGTATCTCTGCCGCGGTCGTCATAGCCGTAGCCCGTCGAGCCCGCAAACATCGCCTCGCTGACATGGTATTCCTGAAACGCCTTGAGCATCTTTTGCTGATTGTATTCCTTGATCCGCTCGATCTCCTCGAAATGCTCGCGGCACAGCGCCATCGCCTTGTCCGCGGCGGAGCGGATTTTGTCATCAAATTCAAATAAGTTTTTCATATTCTCTCCATGTGGTGGGGTGTAAAAAGCCTTTCGGAATCATTGAAAGGGTTTGATGTATTCTGCAAATTCCGCGCAGACCGCGAAGCCCGAGTTCTGATAAAATCGGGTATTCGCTTCGCTGGCGCTGAAAACATACGCCTCTCTGCCCTGCGCGTTGAGCTGTGACGCGAGTGTGCGCACCAGCTCGCGCGATAATCCCCTGCGGCGAAAGTCGGGATGGGTCGCTACCGCGCCGAGGATAACAGCAGATGACGTTTCTGACACAGTCATTAAACCGGACACAAGTGTCCCGTCGATGTCCGTGCCGAGGAGCGTGCATTTGCCGAGGTTGCGGCGGTGGGTCACATCCGACAGAAAGGTCATGTATTCCGGCACGAGAAAAATATCGCTCGCGCAGCGCTGCAACAGCTCATAAAACGGTTTGATCTCGGGAGAGTATAATTCTATACAAGAATTATACTGCTCGCCGATGTAGCGCAAAACCTGTCCTTTTATCACACGATCCGCCGGTAAATCAGATAAAAAGCCGCACGCGGCCATCACCGCTCCCGCACCCTGAAAGCGCAGAAAGGCGCTGATCTCTTCCGGGTCGGAAGCGTCCGTGAGATACAGGCTGAACTTGTCCTCGAATCGAGAGATCGCCGCGGTATATTCACCTTCCGTTTCCTGCACCCAAAAGCCGACAAAATCATATCCTCCGCCATAGCTTTCGTACAGCGAGAGGATACGGGTATAAAACGGATCGTTTGTGTGAAAGGAGTATAATTCTAAATCGGTTTCTCGGCTTTGCCTCGAACAATTATACAATCCCTCAGTCACCTTTGACACACGTGTCCGGTGACAGCTCCCTTTACCAAAGGGAGCCTGAACAGCTCGGATCATAGGGCGTTGACCAGCGCTTTGAAGTGCTTGCCGCGCGCGTCAAAATCCTTGTAGAGATCGAAGCTGGCGGATGCGGGTGACATCGAGACGATATCGCCCTCGACCGCATTTTCACGCGCGCATTTTACCGCCTCTTCCATGTCCTTGACGCGGATGATGACAGGGTTGTTCTCCGTGTATTTGGACGACTGACGGATCGCGGTCTCGATCTTGTCGGCAGTCGCGCCCATCAGGATCGCGATCTTGACCTTGTCGCAGATCTTGTCTCCCAGCTCGGTGTAATCAAGGTGCTTGTCATAGCCGCCCGCGATCAGGATCAGCTTGAAATCATAGAGCGACAGGGTGCCGCTGGCGGTACGGGTCGGGCTGGAGGCAATGGAATCGTTGTAATACTTAACGCCGTCAAGCTCACGGACGAACTCGGCACGGTGCTCCACCCCGCCGAATTCACGCGCGACCTTGCGGATGCTGTCGACACTGACGTCGCCCCAAACAGCACAGATCGCGGTCATATAGTTCTCGACATTGTGCATGCCGGGGATCTTGATCTCATGGATATCGAGCACATCGAAGATCTTGCCGTCCTCCGCGTACTCAATGGTGGCGCCGTCGAGATACGCGCCGTTGTTGATCTGCTTCTGACGGGAAAAGAAGACGACCTCTCCCTTACAGCTCACATCAAAAGAACGAGTGATCTCGTTATCGAAATTAAGAACGGCTTTTTGATTATTATTCTGATAAAGAACAATGTTTCGCTTTGCTTCTATGTACTCCTCCATGTCCTTGTGGATGTCGAGATGATTGGGCGCGAGATTGGTCACGACCGCGACGTCGGGACTCTGGCGCATGGAGATCAGCTGGAAGGAGGACAGCTCCACCACGCACACATCGTCGGGCGAGATAGTCTCGATCTCGGGTAGGAGGGGCTTGCCGATATTGCCGCCGACATGGACGGTATAACCGTCGGCTCTGAGCATTTCGGCGATGACGGAGGTGGTCGTGGTCTTGCCGTCGGAGCCTGTCACCGCATAGATCTTGCACGGACAGATGTCGAAGAAAATCTCCATCTCGGAGCTGATGGTCACGCCCTTCTCACGCAGGGCGTTAAGCTCGTCACACCAAAAACGCATACCGGGGGTACGCAATGCGATATCAACGTCGATATCGTCGAGATAATGCTCGCCCAAGGAAAGCGCAGCGCCGTCTGCCTTCGCCTTTTCCGCAACCTCGCCGAGCGCTTCTTCATCACGTTTATCGCAGGCGATGACGGTCGCGCCGTATTTGGTGAACAACGGGATCAGCGGCATATGACTGCGGCCCATGCCAATCAGCGCAATGCGTTTTCCGCGGATGGATTCAAAAAAGCTGTCGATACTCTGTTTCATTTGTATGCCTCCAAAAGCACAGATTTATCTATTATATATAATTGTATTATACTATATTATAAAAAAATATCAAGAGATATCACCGATTCCGCCGATCGGATTATTTGAGGTCGGTATCAAAGACATGAGCGGTATCGAGGATACGATAGGCGATAAAAATGCTGACAACATAAAACAGCACCCAGATATTCATGCTGACGATGGAGAAATAGATCGCAGACAGCACCACCAGCGGATGCACCTTGACCTGGTCGGATACGATGCGCGGCTCTAGGATCTGGCGAAGCACGACAGTCAACAGGAAATACACCAGCAGGATCACACCGCTGATATAATTCTTTTGCAGAATAAAAACAATAGCGAACGGTACATAGACCGTGCCGGGTCCTAAGATCGGCAACACATCCGCTACGGCGGTCACAAACGCAAACGCGATCGGGTATTCGACTCCTGTCACATAGAAGATAAAAACCGCCTCAGCGAAGGTGATCGCGTAGAGGATCAGGTAAGAGCGGATCAGACGGCGCAGGGTATCGCCCGCGATGTGCATGACATTACCCAGAACATCGCTGTACTCCCCTGCGCGGTGCAGGAGATTGTCGCGCAAATCACCTAAATGATGCAGAAAAAAGACCGTCAGCGCAAAGGTCACGATCACAAAAGTGATTCCGAGCGGTACCGCCTGGAACAGCGCAGATGCGACCGAGGTCACGGTGTTCAGCAGATCTCCCGAAATGACGGTTTCTTTCAGCGTGTCAAACAACGCAGGAGAGCGGAACAAATCGGCGATCACACCCCGGTAATCCTCCAACAGACTGAGCGCCTGACTGATCGCGAGAAAGAGGATGATCCCGATCACGGCGAATACTACACCGAACACCAACAGGGTGAGCGCTGTCGCGGCAAAGGAGGATCGAAAGCTGAATTTTGTCCGCAGATAGTCATATAGCGGCTTCATCAGCACCGCGGTGAAGAGCGACAGCACAAACGGCAGGACGAATGCCGCCGCCTGTACCGCGAGGACGAATAATAATGTATAGCAGAGAAAAAAGACAAGCCGGGGCTTGCCGCTGAAAAAACGGGTCTTCATATCATCACCAACCTGAGGTTAGTGTTTGTGACGCGGATGGTTTTATGCGACCATAACAGAATGATATCCCGGAGTGAGGTGCAGTGAACAGTAAAAAGCCTTCCTCGCGGAGGAAGGCGGCTTGGCGCAAGCCAAGTCGGATGAGGGGCTTGCTGATCCAAAAGATCAATTATACAAAGAGTGTGATGCGCTTCTTTTTTTCAACGGATCTCCTTTTTTCAAAAGGAGCCCTCTTGACTTAGTAACTTTTTATATAAAATTCAAACGACAGGCCCTAAAAAGAGCCTGCCGTCTGAAAAAACAGAAACCAAAATGCTTGGAAAATATCAAGTTGAAAATTACTGCGGAGCGCGTCCGAGCAGGAAATCCACGCTAACCTCGAGGATATCCGCCAGTGCGACCAGCTCTACGTCTGTCACAAAACGGATCTGTCCCTCGAGCTTGGATAAGCCCGACGCGTTCATATCGACGCCGTTGACCTGCAGTTGTGCGAGCAGCTCTTTTTGCTTCATGCCTTTTTTCTTACGAGCCGCCTCAACACGTGCACCTACAAGATTACGATCGCCTAATTCCTGTTTACGAAGTCTCATTTTATCTCCCCAAATCTATTCCAAAATCTGTTAGTTATTTCTTTTAAATAATTCCGCATGGAAATTCTTTAAACGTAAAAAGCTAATGTATCTGTATTATAATACGTTATTCGAAAAAAAACAACCCTTTTTTGTAAGAAAATTTAAATTTTTGATACTTTTTTCTTCTTTTCGTTACAAACATTTAATTTCTGCACAAGAAAATGTATCATTTTTTGTAAACTTTTTCATGCCGCTTGTTGTTGACAAAAGACGACATACAAGATGTAGGAATCAGTGAGGAGGGAGGAGGGAGAAGTGAGGAGGGAGAAGTGAGGAGTGAGGAGTGAGGAGTGAGGAATTTTGGGAAAGCCTGACGGCTTTTGGATTGATAGACAGTCGATATGGCAATATCGTAATATACCCTTTTAGAAGAAGCATAAGTTTTCATTATTTAAATAGGAATCAGGTGCGGACAGAGTCCGCCATCAACTCCTCACTCCTCACTCCTAACTCCTCACTAACAAAAGCTCCCCGAAGGGAGCTTTTAGGCGAGCAAATCTATAAGCCGGGTTCTGTATTGGGCAGTCATCTATCTTGGCCGTGCGTTGCCGCAGCGGCTCGGTGCCACCTCCACGGGACTGCCGAGCAAGCATATTGTCCCTCCGCGGTGTTGCTTCGGATAGGGTTTACACGGCGGTGACGTCTCCGCCACCCCGGTGAGCTCTTACCTCACCTTTCCACCATCACGTCGTCGCTGGCGCCACTCAGTGGGAATCGTTTTATCAATGCTTTATAAAACAATTCCCGTCCTCGTTTTGCCGCTCCTCCTCTCCCCAAAAAGCAGGCTTTTCGGGGACCCCGATTAATCGTTCAATCAGACATGGAGAAAAACAACGATTCGCAGTTATTTTCTGTTGCACTATCCCTGGGGTCGCCCCCGGCGGCCGTTAGCCGTTATCCTCGCTCTGTGAAGCCCGGACTTTCCTCGGACGGAGCCTTTCGGCGCTCGCCCGCGACTGCCTGATTTGCTCGTGCCTTATTATAATCAGTTTAGCTCTCTTTGTCAATCGTGCTTTCGGCATACGCTAAAAGTGCCTCTTTCTCATTGGGCAGCTCGTCCTCGATCACCTTGTCGAGCAACAGATCAAGCGTTTTGCCGATCTGCACGCCCGATCTGACCCCGATATGGAGCAGGTCGGAACCGTTGACTGCGAGCTGTCGCAGGCTGTAGCACTCCCCTGACGCGATAATGCGGTTCAGCTCGTCCCCTACCGCCGCAAGTGTAGTGAGCTTTTCCTCGCGCATATATTTGGACTGCGCCAAAATATCCGCGTGCTGGATCAGCATGAGCGCCTGCATGACCTCCACACCGAGACGCTTGAGGTAGCCCTTGAGCATGACGGTATCGGGTTGAAACCGCTCGTCGTGCCAGCGGATCAGTGTACAGACCTCGTCGATGAACGCCGACGACATACACAGCCGTCGGAGGATCTCACGCGTCATCGCCGCGCCGATCTTGGGATGGTTCTTGTAGTGGCTCACGCCGAACTTATCCGTTGTCTGCGCCAGCGGCTTGCCGATATCATGAAACAGCATCGTCACACGCAGCAGCGGCAGCGGCTCGATATTGCGCACCGCCGCGACGGTATGGCGGTACACATCGCGGTTATGATGCTTGGAATTCTGTTCAAAATCGAAGGTGCCCTTGAGCTCGGGAATGAACACCGCGATGACCGTGCGGTAACGCCGCAGGACAAAATCAGTATTCTCACCGCACAAGAGCTTCAACAACTCCTCACGGATGCGCTCACCCGCGATATCAGAGAGCAGCTTGCGCTGCCGGAGGATCGCGTCGGAGGTGGCGGGCTCGATGGTGAATCCGAGTGTTGCCGCAAAGCGCAGGGCGCGCAGAATACGGAGCGCATCCTCTGAAAAACGCAGGGTCGGATCGCCGACACATCGGATCACACCGTTTTTGAGATCCTGCTGTCCGCCGTAAAGATCCACCAAGCCGTCCTCATCGTTATACGCCATCGCGTTGACGGTGAAATCACGCCGTGCGAGATCGTCACTGAGCCGATCGGAGAATTGCACCTCGTCGGGATGGCGGGAATCGGTGTACTCTCCGTCGATGCGGTAGGTCGTGATCTCATACAGCTCGCCCTCTACGATCACCGCTACGGTGCCGTACTTCTTGCCGACGCTGACCGTCTGGTACTCCGCAAAGATCCGCTCGATCTCTTCGGGCGGCGCGGAGGTGGTGAGATCCCAGTCATGCGGCGTGAGCCCGCGCAGGCTGTCGCGCACGCAACCGCCCACAACATAACCGCTGTAGCCGTTATGCCGTAGCTTTTCGATAATCAGTTTGACGTCTGAGGGCAAACGAATTTCCATATTCCACCGTATTTCCGCATATTTTTATCCATTTCAGTATAACACCAAAACTTTTCGGTTACAATATAAATAAGAAAAAAATTGAATAATCGGTTGAGATTGCCACGGTGAGGAGTTGTCCAAATCTATGATTTGGCTTACAACTCCCATGCAAGGCTCTCCCAAGAAGCGGAGCATACTTGCGAACGATGATTGGCTGAGAGCTACTGCGGAGGAGTTGTCCAAATCTATGATTTGGCTTACAATCACTCGCCGTATTCGGTAAGCGTATCCGTTTGATACGCTTTGACCTCGTGTGGCGGCTCCTCCTCTCCCCATAACTCGGGGAGTTACGGGGAACCCCCAGAGGCGAACGCTGATTGGCTGAGAGCTACTGCTGCAACCGACATTTATCCCTCGCAATGACATTTTTGAGCTTTGGTGGAGATTGCCACGTCGTCGGCTTCGCCGACTCCTCGCAATGACAATTGATATGAACGCGCTCTCAGCCTTTATCGTTTGCATGAACCTTCCTGTTTTATTCTGTCGATGACGTCAAATACTATCGACGGAGCAGATCATCCATAAATGAGATGCTCTGAGTGAATAAGCGAAGGATGTGTGAATAATGAAGAAGATGATAAGGTATGTTTGTATGACACTGGCGGCAGTGCTGCTGTGTCCGATCATGACGGTATCCTCGCAGGAGGTGCGCCGCACGGTGCACGTCGGCGGTATGCCGTTCGGACTGACAATGTACACGAACGGTGTTGTGGTCGTCAATGTCGATGACAGCTATGATTCCCCTGCCGTTGCCGCGGGATTACGCGAGAACGATATCATCACCCGCGCGAATGACGAGGAGATCACCTCCAACGAACGCCTGCACGAGATCATCGCCTCATCCAAGGGAGCGGATATCGAATTATCTGTATTAAGAGGTAAGAGCCCGCTATCCATGACTTTGACTCCCGAAACGGATGACGACGGTAATTATACGGCAGGCATGTGGATCCGTGACTCGACCGCAGGACTGGGCACGATCACCTATTTTGATGAAAACACCCATTCCTTCGGCGCACTGGGACACGGCATCTGTGACCGCGACACGGGACTGTTGATGCCCCTGGGCAGCGGTAAGATCGTCACGGCACAGATCGGCTCGATCACCAAAGCAAAGAAGGGGATCGCAGGCGGTCTGAACGGTTATATGTCGGACGACGAGATCGGCGAGATGACCGTCAACAACAGCTTCGGCGTATACGGAAAGTATACCATCACACCTGAAGGCGAGGAATATCCATGCGCCTTTAACAACGAGATCGAAACCGGTCCGGCGCAGATCATTACCACGCTTGATGACGGCGGACTTCAAACCTTTGACGTTGAGATAGAAGGTATCAATCTCAATAATAAAAGCGGTCAGAATATGGTTGTGCGCGTGACCGACGAGGAACTGCTGGACAAAACCGGCGGTATCATACAGGGCATGAGCGGATCACCCATCATCCAGAATGATCGGCTGATCGGCGCGGTGACCCATGTGTTTGTCAACTCCCCCGAAAAGGGCTACGGCATCACCATCGGCAATATGCTGGGATGCTATGAGCAGTTCGGCGGTATCAGAGGAGAAGCGTAACAATCTTTCGTGAGGGTGACTCACTGACGCTCTATGATAGATGATAGAATCACCAAAGACTTCTCTGAGTAAAATAATCAGGACGCACGCGTCCGCTTCACTGCGCTGAGCACCTTGCCCTTACCAATGGGCGGCTTCGGGCAGTATCACAAACGTGGGTTTCGTGAAAAAAAGGACGCACGCGTCCCTGCGAAATCTGTCGAATATTTCTTTCAAAAATTTTTATGTTTTCTCTTGCCAAATTTACCAATTTATGGTAAACTGAGTTCACAAAACAAAACAGGAGATGTAAAAATGACAGAAAGAATGAAACTCTTGATGACGCAGGAGCCGACTGACAATATGACTGAAATCATGCAATCCCTTGAGCAATACGGCTTTTCCACCGCTTTTTGTATGAAGGACGGTGAAGAGGTGCTCTCCCGCATTCAGAACGAAAAGCCGGATGTGGTGATCATGGATCTGTTCATGACCCATATCGACAGTATCGGGGTCATGCGCGCGATCCGTAAGCAGAAGCCCGAAAAGCTGCCGATGTTTGTGGTATACTCGAGCTTTGACAGTCCGGTGCTCGAGCGAGAGGTGATGAGCGCGGGCGCGACGTATTTTGTATTAAAGCCGTTCAATCTGAGTGATCTGGCAGAGAATATCGTCAGGCTGAGCAAGCGACAGCGACAGAGAGCGAAGGGCGGCATCCGACAGATCGGCTACGACAGCAACAGCCTCGAGCTCAAGGTGACGGAGATACTGCACCAGATAGGAGTCCCCGCCCATATCAAAGGCTACCATTATCTGCGTGACTCTATCATCCTGTCCATCGAGAAGCCCGAGATCATCAATGCCGTGACCAAACAGCTCTACCCCACCGTCGCGAAGAAATATGAAACGACGTCATCGAGAGTGGAGCGCGCGATCCGCCATGCGATCGAGGTCGCGTGGGACAGAGGCGACGTCGAGGTGCTCAATTCCTATTTTGGATATACGATTCAAGGCAGTCGCGGCAAGCCCACCAACAGCGAATTCATCGCGATGATCTCGGATAAGCTGAGATTGCAGATGAAGAACGCGGGATAACAAGCTCGCTTGTTTCTCTAATATCATAATTGTCATTGCGAGGAGGAACTTTGTTTCGACGTGGCAATCCCCTGTCGTCAATACCGTTTGTAGCGGCAGATACGTCCTGCCCCTCTTTGTGGGATTGCCACGCCCTAAAGGGCTCGCAATGACTTATTATAAACAGAGCCGTCGCAAATCAATGCGGCGGCTCTTGCTTATTGACAGAGTTTAGTAATGAATGGTATAATGTAGCTGAGTTATTTGGTAATATTCATCCGAAGGAACCCTCCGACTCGGACACATGTGTCCGAGCCACCCTCCTCGCCGGAAGCGGCTCCCCCCTTGTCCTTCGGACATTCCCCCAACGGGGGTACCTTAGGAAAGGGAAGCTTTGAGAGTGATTGAGATTGAAAACACGTGTCATTTCTCGCAATGACAATGATAAAGGCGGTGTTTGAATGGCGTTTGATACATTTGATGAAGGCATCAGCTTGGGCGGTATGCGGTCGAAAACCGAGATCCGCACCCTGATCTGTTATCTGTTCAAGAGCGTCGGCGTTCCGATGACCAAGAACGCGGTCGTGAACGCTTTGATGGAAAAAGGGCTGGCGAATTATTTTGAGACCAGCGCGAGCTTTGACGACCTCTTGAAAAACGGCAATATCGAGTTAGTTGACGCGGAACAAAAGCGCTATTTCAACACCGACAACGGCAATATGATCGCGGTGCAGCTCGAGGACACCTTGGCGCCCACCGTCAAGGAGCGCGCGATCGAATGCGCGCTGGCGCTGTTGAAGCAGGAGCGCGTGGAGAGCGAGAACAAGGTCACGATCGAGAAATGCGACAACGGCTACACCGTCACCTTCCGTATCTCGGGCGGCGATATGGAGCTGCTGAGCTTCTCGCTGTATGTGCCTGACAAACAGCAGGCGCGCATCCTCAGAAAGAACTTCTATAAGGATCCCGATCTGTATTATTCCGTCATGATCGCGATGCTCACCCGCAACAAACGCGCCGTGACAGAGATCCTCGACGAGCTCGGGTCGGTCATATAATACAAATATGTAGGGCGGGGGCTTGCTCCCGCCGTTTTATTGCAATCTTATCCGGATTAAAATATCGACAACAGTACCATCAGCGCAACACCGGGCACGCCCCCTGCCGCTGAGGTCAACAGCGTGAGCTGTGTCACGGGGATGTAGACCCCCGTCATGCCCGACAGGAGATCGACGACGCCCAAGGTGAGCAGCCCCACCAATATCGAGAGTAAAGCCCTTTTGAAGGGCTTTTTCTTTTTGGCGGCATAATGGATGAAAGAGAAAACAAGAAAGGTCGATACAGATACGATGAATACAAATAGCATGATGACTCCCGAAAATACAGTTATACTAAGTATGGAGGACGCAGGCATACTGGCGTATGTCAAGGACGACAACACCGCTATGCGGAATTTAACGCAATAAATGTTAAAGTGTTTTAATGATACTTAGTATTAGCAACCCTCCGACTCGGACACGCGTGTCCGAGCCACCTCCCTTGGAAAAGGGAGGCTTGGAGCATGGCAACAAAAAAAGACTACCGGATTTCTCCGATAGTCTATTCTATGATAGCTTGTGCGAAAATATTATGCCTCGGGAGCAGTAGTTTCAGCAACCTGTTCGCTGACGGAGGTAGAATCAGTCGCCTCGACGGAATCAGCGGGAGTGGTGTAATACGCAATGATGTTCAGCGCGATAACGATGACAACAAAGCCTACGGCAAACCACTTGGTCGCGCGGGCAAGGAAAGCGTCATAGGAACGAGCCTTGTTCTTAGAGAAGAAGGTGTCAGCGCCACCGGATACAACACCGATACCCTGCTGGTTACCCTCCTGAAGAATGATGATGATAATCAACACGATAGAAGCGATCAGCAATAATGCTCCTAAGATAATCTCAACAACTGACATAGTGTATCTTCCTTTCAAAACGACTGTTCGCAGTCGATATACTCAAATGCAAAGATTATTGTATCATACAAATAGGCAGATTGCAAGTGTTTTTTTGAGGAATCCGGAAATTTGTTTAGAAAGCGTAGGATAGCGTTGTAGGGTACGGCGCCGGAACACGTGTGTTCGACGTACCGCATGGCAGATGTGTTTGTTTCCTATCTCACGTTTTCGATCATGGAAATGCCCGTCATTCTCGGTACGTCATAAATGCCGTACCCTACGGAGGGGCTGATCTGCTCCGCGTTTGGGTGGCATGTACCGGATAGGTTTCGGGAGGAGCAGCAGTGGCGCTTAGCCAATCACAGACTTCATCTGTTCTTGGAGCGCTGTTGCATGGGAGTTGTACGCCAAATCATAGATTTGGACAACTCCTCAAGCCCCTCCCCTACATGATAACTTCCTATCGTTATATCAGGATCCTAACGCTATACCGTTATTCGCCATCAAATAAGAGAAAGCTGCTGGGCTTCATCCTCCGGCGAGGGCAAGGCGCCTGCCGCGGGGAGGGTGCGGGTGCGATAGCGCGAGGGCTTGCTGAATCTGCCCTCCTCATACGGTCCGATCGCCATTACGCGATGACCCTTTCTCAGCTTCATGACCGCTACACCCTGTGTGTTCTTAGTCGTCTTGGCAGCGATCGCGCCGCTGTGGAAGAGCAGCATGCGTCCGTTGGACGAGGTGAGCAGGAATTCGCGGTCGGTCTTGGTGAAGTCGATGCCGGCAAGGGGCGCTTTATCGGAATAGGCGTTGATCAGCTTCTTGCGGTTGGTCTTGGTCTCATATGCCGAGAGCGGCACCTTGGCGACCTTGCCGTTTTCAAACGCAAAGAGCAGATAGCCGCTGTAATCCTTGGTCTTTAAAACGAACATCGCTTTTTCGCCCTCGTCCATGCCGAGTCGCGCGGGGATGAATTCACCGAAGGCGCTCGCCTTGGTATCGGCGATCTCGCTGACCTTGGTCTTATAGACCTGACAGCAATCGGTAAAGAACAGCAGATCGGTGTTGTTGGTGGTCTCGGTGGTATAGACGATCTCGTCGTTCTCCTTGAGCTTTTGCTCGCCGCTCATGCGCAGGGACTGCGGCGTAATCTTCTTAAAATAGCCCTCCTTGGTAAAGAACAGATGTACGGGATAATCGGGGATCTCTTCTTCAAGGCTGATATCCGCAGGCAGATCCTCCACATGGAGCAGCGGACAGAGCCGTTCCTTACCGTATTTATCCGCGACTGCCTTGAGCTCCTTGACGATGATGGTCTTGACGCGCGCCTTGGAGTTGAGGATCGCCTCGAGCTCTTCGATATCCTTGATGAGCTGTTCGATCTCGGCGGTGCGCTTTAGGATGTACTCGCGGTTGAGATGTCTGAGCTTGATCTCGGCGACATACTCCGCCTGGATCTTGTCGATGCCGAAGCCGATCATCAGGTTGGGGACGACCTCAGCCTCTTCCTCGGTCTCGCGCACGATCTTGATCGCCTTGTCGATATCCAGCAGGATGAGCTTCAAGCCCTCGAGCAGATGGAGCTTGTCTTTCTTTTTGTTGAGGTCAAAGAAGGTGCGGCGGCGGATACATTCGACGCGGAACGCGATCCACTCGTTCAAGATCTCCCCTACTCCAAGCGTCATCGGCACGCCGCCGATCAGCACGTTGAAGTTGCAGGAGAAGCTGTCCTCGAGGGTGGTCATCTTATAGAGCTTCTGCATCAGCTTATCGGGGTCGGTACCGCGTTTGAGATCGATGGTGATCTTCATGCCGTCGAGACCCGTCTCGTCACGGATATCGGAGATCTCCTTGATCTTGCCGTTCTTGACAAGGTCGATGACCTTCTCGATGATGACCTCGGTGGTCGTGGTCGGCGGGATGTGGGTGATGTCGATGCAGTTCTGCTTTTTGTCGTATTCGTAGATCGAACGCACCTTGATGGAGCCGCGACCCGTGCGGTAGACCTCGCGAATCGACTCCTCATTATAGATGATCTGCGCCCCGCCCGAGAAATCGGGTGCGGGCAGGGTCGAGATAATGTCGTGATCCTTGTCGCGGATCAGTGCGGCGGTCGTCTCGCAGATCTCACGCAGGTTGAAGGAACAGATGTTGGACGCCATGCCGACCGCGATACCGGTGTTGGCGTTGACCAGCACCGAGGGGAATGACGCGGGCAGGAGGGTCGGCTCCTTCATGGTATTGTCGTAGTTATCGACGAAATCGACGGTATCCTTGTCAATATCCTTGAACAGCTCGTTGCAGATGGGGTCGAGCTTTGCCTCGGTATAACGGGAAGCCGCCCACGCCATATCGCGCGAGTAGAACTTACCGAAGTTACCCTTGCTGTCGACATAAGGATGCAGCAGCGCTTCATAGCCGCGGCTGAGTCGCACCATCGTGTCATAGATGGCACTGTCACCGTGGGGGTTGAGCTTCATGGTCGCGCCGACGATGTTCGCGGACTTGGTGCGTGAGCCGGTGAGCAAGCCCATCTTGTACATGGTATAGAGCAGCTTGCGGTGCGAGGGCTTGAAGCCGTCGATCTCGGGGATCGCACGCGACATGATGACGCTCATGGCGTAGGGCATGAAGTTCTCTTCGATCGTCGAAGCAATACGCTGTTCGACGATATCCCCCGCGCCGGCGATCACGCCGTTGGCGATCGGTTTTATTTTAGGTTGTTTTATTTGTTTTTTCTTTGCCATATGAATATTCCTTGCAACTTATTATGCCTTCCCCTTAAGGAGATTCCCCTTTTAGGGGAAACGGGCAAAGCCCAAAAGGGTTGCCGTTCCTGTAAGGAAAAGGTGTCATCCAAAGGATGACGGATGAGGTGAAAACGCTTCCACTCCATCTCTTATATTGATCAATCGGAAAGGTTGCCACCTCATCCGACCGAATCACCTTATTCAGTGATTCGCCCACCTTCCCCTCAAGGGGAAGGCTTACGATACATCTAAGTTATCCGTATAATTCGCGCCGAATTGGACGATGAAGTCCTTGCGCCCCTGTAAATTGTCGCCCAACAGTACATCAAAGATCTGCGCCGTGCGCTCGACGTCGTCGGGCATGACCTTGATCAGGCGGCGGGTCTCGGGGTTCATGGTGGTCAGACTCATCATGTCGGGCTCGTTCTCACCCAGACCCTTGGAGCGCTGGATCGTGAACTTTGCGCTGCCGATCTCATTCAGATACTTCTCTTTTTCCGCCTCGGTATAGGCGAAATAGACCTTATCCTTCGTTGTGATCTCATACAGCGGCGATTCCGCGATATAGACCTTGCCTTCCTTGATGAGGTCGGGGGTCAGGCGGTAGATCATCGTGAGCAGCATGGTGCGGATATGGAAGCCATCCACGTCGGCATCGGTACAGATGATAACCTTGTTCCAGCGCAGGTTGTCGATGTTGAAGGCGTTGATGTCCTTTTTCTTTGACTTGCTCTTTGCCGTGTCGATCTGCACGCCGCAGCCGAGGATCTTGATCAGATCGGTGATGATCTCGCTCTTGAAGATACGGTCGTAATCGACCTTTAAGCAGTTGAGGATCTTACCGCGGATCGGCATGATCGCCTGAAAATCCGGGTTGCGCGCCTGTACGCAGGCGCCCTTTGCCGAGTCGCCCTCTACGATGAACAGTTCGCGCTCATCGACGTTCTTGGAACGGCAGTCGGTGAACTTCGCGATCTTGGCGGTGATGTCGATCTTGGCGGTAAGGTTCTTTTTGATCGTGACGCGGGTCTTTTCCGCACTCTCGCGGGAACGCTTGTTGACCAGCACCTGATTAGCGATCTTGTCCGCCTCGAGGGGATTCTCAATGAAATAGACCTCGAGCTGCTTTCTCAAAAAGTCGGTCATCGCGTCCTGAATACCCTTGTTGGTGATCGCGAGCTTGGTCTGGTTCGCATAGGAGGTGACGGACGAGAAAGAGGAGATGACGATCACCAGACAATCCGCTACGTCGTCATATTTAATCTTGCTCTCGTTTTTATTATACATGCTCTTGCTTTTGAGATAGCTGTCGATCTGATAGACAAAAGCGTTGCGTACCGCTTTATCGGGTGAGCCGCCGTGCTCCAGCCACGAGGAGTTGTGGTAATATTCGGTGACGGAGGCTTTATTGGAAAACGCCAAGGCGACGTTGATCTTGCACTTGTACTCGTCCTTGTCGTCACGGTCGCGGCACATACGCTCGCCGCTCCAGCTCTGGACGGTAGTGAAGCCATCCTCCCCGATCAGCTCACTGACATGGTCGGCGATACCGTTCTCATAGTAGAATTCTTCAATGTCAAAGGAACGTCCCGCCTGCTGACGGAAGATAAACTTGACGCCGGGGTTGACGATCGCCTGACGTCGGAGCATCTCGGTGAAGAACTCCTTGTCCATCTTGATGTCGGTAAAAACCTCGAGATCAGGCTTCCAGCGGATCTTGGAGCCGGTATCTCTGCCGCTGTAATCTGTTGATTGCAGACCGCCGACGTTCTCGCCCTTTTCAAAATGCAGGGAGTATTTCTTGTGATCCCGCTTGATATCGGCGTCCATGTACTCGGACGCGAACTGGGTCGCGCAGAGTCCCAAGCCGTTGAGGCCGAGGGAGAACTCATAGTTGCCTCCGTTATCATTGTCATATTTGCCGCCCGCATAGAGCGTGCAGAACAACAGCTCCCAGTTGTATTTCTCTTCGTTTTGGTTGTACTCGACAGGGATGCCGCGTCCGTGATCCTCGATCTCAATCGAGCCGTCGTTGTAGGCGGTGAGGACAATCTCTTTGCCGTAGCCCTCGCGCGCCTCATCGATGGAGTTAGAGAGGATCTCAAACACACTGTGCTGACATCCCTCGATACCGTCGGAGCCAAAGATGACCGCCGGGCGCTTGCGCACCTGATCGGGTCCCTTGAGCACCTTGATGTCGTCGTTACTGTAGACAGGTTTTTTCTTGGTTCTTGCCATTTCTTTCACCTTGGTTTCTGTGTTATGCCTCCCTTTGGTAAAGGGAGGTGGGCTCGCGTTAAGCGAGCTCGGAGGGATTGTAAAAATGGAGCAAAGCGACCGACCAAATAAAAATGGTATCTCGCTAACGCTCGATCAAATATGCAATCCCTCAGTCGCCTTTGGGCGACAGCTCCCTTTACCAAAGGGAGCCTTTTTTTGTGACAGCGTGTCGCACGCGACCCCTTTACCAAAGGGAGGCTTTTTTGTGACAGCGTGTCGCACGCGACCCCTTTACTAAAGGGAGACTTTTTTGTGACAGCGCGTCGCACGCGATCCCTTTACCAAAGGGAGGCTTATTTCAGCCCTTTGAGCTTCTTGATCTGGTCACGCAGATATGCCGCGTGTTCGAATTCGAGCAGCTTGGACGCCGCCTGCATCTCTTTGGTGAGCTGCTTGATCATCTCGATCCGCTGCTCGCGCGAGAGTCTGCCGACCAGCTCCATCTCGTCATCGGTATGGGTGGAAATCTCAATGATGTCGCCCACCTTCTTGACGATGGTCTGCGGCGTGATGCCGTGTTCCTCGTTATACGCCTGCTGGATGCCGCGGCGGCGGTTGGTCTCGACGATGGTTCGCTTCATCGAATCGGTCACGCTGTCAGCGTACATGATGACCATGCCGTCGGCATTTCGCGCGGCGCGTCCGACCGTCTGGATCAGAGAACGCTCCGATCTGAGGAAGCCCTCTTTATCCGCGTCGAGGATCGCTACCAAGCTGACCTCGGGGATGTCCAGACCCTCTCTGAGCAGGTTGATACCCACCAGCACGTCGAACTTGCCCAGTCGCAGGTCGCGCACGATCTCCATACGCTTGACGGTGTCGATATCGTGGTGCATATAGCGCACCTTGATATCCATGCTCTCGAGGTACTCGGTGAGATCCTCCGCCATCTTCTTGGTGAGAGTCGTGACCAGAATGCGCTGGCTCTTCTCGGTGCGGATGTTGATCTCGGAGATCAGATCGTCGAGCTGTCCCTCGGTCGGTCTGACAGAGATCTCAGGGTCGAGCAGTCCCGTGGGACGGATGATCTGCTCCGCCACAACCGCGCTCTTCTCCAACTCCAAATCACCCGGCGTTGCGCTGACGAACACCGCCTGATTGAGCCGCTCATAGAACTCGTCAAAGTTCAGCGGACGGTTATCATAGGCGGACGGCAGTCGGAAGCCGTAGTCGATCAGGCTCTTTTTGCGCGCGTGATCGCCGCCGTACATGCCGCGCACCTGCGGCAGGGTCACGTGGCTTTCGTCCACGAATAGCAAAAAGTCCTTCGGAAAATAGTCAAGCAGGGTGAACGGCGCCGAGCCCGGTTCTCTGCCCGACAGCACGCGCGAATAGTTCTCTACGCCGGGGCACATGCCGATCTCCTGCAGCATTTCGATATCATAATGGGTGCGCTGTTCGATGCGCTGGGCTTCGAGCAGCTTACCGTTTTCGCGGAAATATTTCAACCGCTCCTGCAATTCGCGTTCCAGTTCCGCGAGTGCACGCGCCATCTTCTCACCGTCGACAATGTAATGCGACGCAGGATAGATGGCGGCATGGCGCAGGGTCGCAATCAGCTCGCCCGTGAGCGGATTGATCTCAGTGATACGGTCGATCTCGTCGCCGAAGAATTCGACGCGAATGACGCGGTCGGAGGATGACGCCGGGAAAATCTCGACGATGTCGCCTCTGACGCGGAACTTGTCGCGCACAAAGTTGATGTCGTTGCGCTCATATTGCAGCTCGATCAGCTTGCGGATCAAGTCGTCGCGGCTTTTCTCCATTCCCGGGCGCAGGGAGATGACCATGTTGCGGTAGTCGATCGGGTCGCCCAGTGAGTAGATGCAGGATACCGAGGCGACGATGATGACGTCACGGCGCTCGGACAGTGCCAGCGTGGCGCTATGGCGCAGCTTATCGATCTCGTCGTTGATCGCGGAATCCTTTTCGATATAGGTATCGCTCTGAGGGATGTATGCCTCAGGCTGGTAGTAGTCATAATAGGAAACAAAATACTCGACCGCGTTCTCGGGGAAGAACTCCTTGAACTCGGAGCAAAGCTGCGCGGCGAGCGTTTTGTTGTGGGCGAGCACCAGCGTCGGCTTGTTCACCTGCGCGATGATGTTCGCCATGGTGAAAGTCTTACCGGAGCCGGTGACACCGAGCAGGGTCTGTTCCTTATGCCCTGCCTTGATGCTGTCCACCAGGGTTTGGATGGCGGCAGGCTGATCGCCCGTGGGCTGGTATTCAGATACGAGTTTGAATTGATCCATGCGTCATCCTCCTTTGATATAGGTTGAGATTGCCACGGGCTGACACGCATGTCGAGCCCTCACAATGACAAAAAATTACGTTGAGATTGCCACATCGTCGTCACTCGCCGTATTCGGTAGGCATATCCGGTTGGTATGCCTTGACCTCATGTGGCGGTTCCTCCTCTCCCCACCGCGCGGGGCGCGTTGAGAACCCCAAGGGATTTCATCATACTGATTTATATAATGCCCGATTCCGCCAGTGATACGCAATCGTGATCGGCGACGATGAAGTGATCGAGCAGGGTGATATTGACGAGCTTTAGGGCTTCTTTGAGGGAACGTGTGGTCAGAACATCCGACTTAGACGGCAGTGCCAAGCCGCTGGGGTGACTGTGCGCCAATACCGCGGAGGTCGCGCCGTAGTTGATCGCCAAGGTAACGATCTGCCGGATCGAGATGCCCGCAGAATCAAAATCGCCGTGCGCGATCATGCCGCTGTAGACCTCTTTTCCCTTTTTATCCATCAACAACAGGAACACATGCTCGGTTTCTTCATAGCCGATGAACTTGTTCAGGATCAAGCCGGGGATGTTGCCGAAGTTCAGCGTCTTGTCGGGGTTCTCATACTTATCGAGCATGTACAGCCGCGTCACACCGGGAAAGAGCTTGAGGTACACCGCCTGGTGCTCGGTGAGACCGGCGTCCTTCAGACTATCCAGAGAAGCATCCAGCACCGCCGACAGTGAGCCATAGCGTGCGATCAGGTTCTTTGCGATATCATTGGTGTTGCGCTGAGGGATCGCATAATAGAGCAGGATCTCCAGCACCTCATGCGGCTCAAACGCGTCGATCCCGTTCGCTATTAATTTCTTTTTCATTCGGGCGCGATGACCGCTGTGATCGGCTTTTTGCATAACCTTTGCTCCTCTTAGGCAGTGAGAACTATCAGACAATGATACAAAACCCTATATGTAGCCATTATATACAGATTTTACCACAAATTGTGGTGGAATGCAATATTTATGAAAGGATTTTAACCATAACTCCCCGGAGTACACTTCTATTTTTCTAAAGCAGAAAAAAGCCACTCTGTAAAGAGTGGCTCAGACTGTAGAAAAACCTATCCTGCCCCCTCTGACGAGGGGGCGGCAAGAAGTATGATTCACAGAGAGATAAACGTAAAATGCAGGGGAGAGATAACG
>OMWP01000027.1:0-39413 GCA_900314795.1 uncultured Eubacteriales bacterium | reverse complement strand
TGTCATGTTTCGTTATCTCTCCCTCAGTCGCCAGACACGCGTGTCCGGCGACAGCTCCCTCGTCAGAGGGAGCCTCGGAAATGTTCTGCGTTTTATATGATATACTTTTTCGACAAACTGAAGCCACTCCGTAAAGAGTGGCTTTTTCAGATAGACTATTTTGACTTGTCGGGATCATTATCATGTGCTTTCTTTTCCGAATCGCCCTTCTCAATAGAAGCATTCTCAGATGTCTGCTTTCCTATTGACTCAAAGAGCAATTCGTCTGTTTCGTCCAATTTTTTTGATGTAAAAAATAATGGGATCATCTCAGAAGCAAACAACAATACGATGATTCCGATCAAAACAATGATACCCGTCGGCGTACAGAAAAAGCTGTATACTTTTCCGATAATAGCAAGTTTGCGCACCAGCTTGCCCTCTATCTGATCGTAGGTAATCGCCTTATCCAGAGGCGCACCCGGCGCGTCTCCCTGTGTTTGATAATAATAACGATCTTTTTTGACCACAGGATCCGAAACGACGCGGTGGGTCACATAACGACCATACATCGAACCTTCTTTAGATTTAAAGGTAATGATATCATCTTTGTGGATATCTTCCGCATCAGCAGAATGAACCAACAATACATCGCCGACCTTCAGAGTAGGCTCCATAGAATCTGATGTAACACGGAAGAAATAGTAGCCGAAAATCGACGGAGTTTCTCCCATAATGCGCGACGCAAGAGAATACACCACCACAAAGATAAGAACGATAAAAAACACTACGGATATAACGTGGATTATTTTTCTAATCACTGAGTTCCCTCCTGCTTATTTACGATAAAATCAGCAACATAAACCAATCAGTGTTTCTTACGCTTCTTTGATTTCTTTTTGGATGTATTCTTTGAAGATGGCGGGGTCTTTTTCTGATTTGTTTTACGCTGTCCATTCCCTGCACTGTTTTTCTCGGAATGAACTTTTGAATGTGAATCTTTCTTCTGCTTCGATCGCGTCTTTGAAGCAGGTCTTTTCGCTTTTTCCTTTTTCTGCTGTGTTGTATCGATCTCTTTTTTCTCAGGATGGGCTTCATCGATTGCAGAAGCATTTACTTCTTCATCGTTCGATGCATGTTCTTCTGAGACGGTCGAAGCGCTCTGTTCCTCGATAAGAGCTTCTTTCTCCTCAGCCTGCTTCTTTCTTGCCTCCTCCAATTGTTCACGCTTGACGCGTTCAACGATCTCTTTAATCGTCTCGTCGTTGTTTTCTTTCGCGCTTTGAGTCGATAATTTGACGATATTCATGATCTCATCAAAGAATACCAACAACAATACAAAGATGAAAACCAGTAAGCCCCAAGGCGTAAAAAAGAAATTATAAAGCTTCTTCAAAAAATCAATTTTAGAATGATACTTTGACTCCACATCGCTTACGTTGATCTCACCGTCGTCATCGATATTAGCGTCACCCTTTGTCACAATCACCGTTGCTCCCCTGCCATTATCATAAGGAGCGACTAAAACACGATGCGTGACTTTATTATTCTCAAACCGAGCGTCACCTTGGAAGGTAACGATATCACCGATAGCGATCTCGGATTTTTCCTTTATCTCCTTACTGACGATGACGTCGCCGACCTCGAGTTCAGGCTTCATACTGCCCGATACAATACGATGCAGCGTATAGCCAAATACCTTTGGGGTCTCTCCGTTGATCTTGGTGAATACAAAGATGATGACAGCTAATGTCAAAATCGCGATCAACGTCCAACACACGATATTCTTGATGATACGGGTGACGTTTAACGCCTTTTTCAGCATGGCGGTCTTTTTCTCACCTAATCTATCTTTGATTTTTTGTTTCAGCTTGTTCATAGAAAACCTCGTTCATTCTACATCACACGATATACGCTCTATCAATCAGTATAATAAAAAAGGGCTGTAAAAACAACCCTTTTTGTATATTTTTATGATGTTGAAGTTCATGTAACGATCTCACAAATGACAATCAGTTACTGACATAGACTTCATCGATCGTATAGGTGAGCGCGGTGGTGGGAGAGTTATTGATCACATACCAGTTGACATCAACCGTCTCATTCGCCGCCATCTTGACATTCTTGACAATCGGAACATCATTGAAAACATAGTTATCTGCGGCGGTGACCTTGACGGTCGTTTCTACCTGCTGTGAATCCGAATAAGAAGAGCCGACAGCTTTGGTATACAGCGTCGCTTCACCCGCGCCAACAGGAGTGATCACGCCCGTAGTCTTATCAACAGTAAATACGTTTGTATCACCGGAATAGTACTCCAACGTACCGATATAATTGGAAGTGTAGCCTTCTCTGGTAGGGATTTTCGTTGTTTGATCCAAACCGGCATTATATGTACTACCGGTCTTCACAAAAATCGATGAATAAAAATGATTGATACAAGCGCCGTCAACACTATCAGGCGGTGTCTCAACTTTTGTGTTTCCATAGTCAATAGTCGACGTGAGCTTATAAATCTTACTCTGCAATTGAGACTGACCGGCGCCGTACAGATTCTTTATGGTCTGAGTACGCTTCTTCCAGTTATCAGCAGTTAAATCTGATTGTTGCTTTCCTTCAGCCCAGTTTTCACAAGCAAAGAACGCGTGGGTCGCGGTCTTGGGGATATCGACATAGTAATTATAGTAGTTATCCTTTTCACCGCAATAGGTCATCTTGTAATAGGTACCGTTAGATCCGGTCGAATCAAGACTTGCGATACTTGTATTTGTATCTTCATTCCAACAGATATAAAACTCTGTACCCGCCCAACCGTCGGGGGCAGATTTAGGCTTCTGGAAATAAATACGCATAGCATCTCGTGTAGCGTCAGCAGTATCTGCCGCTAAAGTGGAATAGTCGTGATAGCTACGGGTGGGACCATTAACACCGATAGCGAGAGAGCCGTTGTTTGCGGTCGGGATCGAGAGCGTACGCGCGTAGAGCGAAACATTCTGTTCCCCACCGGAGTTATTGGTGAGCGTCGTTTTAAAATACTTGCGGTTGTTGTTGGGGATATTGGAGCCGCTATAGTTAGTTGTAGCAGTTGTTGAGTAAGTAAATCCATCATTTGAGGGATAGGTCGCTATGGAAACATTGTAGCCGTTATAGGCGTTGATGGAATAGGCGCCGTTGCTGCCACCTAAGACCGCCTGTGCGCCATTTTGGCTATGAGGACGTGAGAACCATGAAAACGTCGGGACGTTCCAAACGGCTATCAGCAGTACGACCGCCAACACGATCGCTAAGACGACTTTTGACTTTTTCATGGTTTCACCTCCTTAGTTATCATTTAATACAATGACCATGTCGTGGTCGAACCGTCCCAAGCTCCATCGGGAACAGTGAAGCAGTTCTTATCAGCCGGAATCGTCAAATCACCGGTCTGATTCCACCTATTACCCCAGTTATTCGCGGTTGTACCGCCATTCATTCTGCAGAATATGATATTCGGATAAGAAGCGGGAACAGTAACCTTGTAATAACCGTCGCCGGCGGATTCCATGTCGTACCAAGCCTCGCCGTTGCCATAGACATAAGCGGCAAATCTCGCACTGCTTTGCGTCCAGTTGGAATTCGGCTTTAAGAACAGCTCACGGCTGTTAAGCGTCCACGATAATTTCTTAGTGCCTGAATCCCAAGTAATCGTAACTGTGGTGCCCTTCGGAGCAGGTATATTCCACTTGTTACCGTTAGGACCTGCCGGCGTTGTATCCGTCAAACTGGTGTTAGCAGCTGTACCAGAACCAGCACCGTGAGTACCGGGATGATAAGCGTTTGTTCCGTCATAGACGGTAACCCACTGATCACTGTCGCCGGTAAACTTATAAGTATAAGTAAATACTCCGTTTCCGTTGTGTGAGAAGTGATGCGTTGTTCCGCTCTCATCCGCTCCATTGATATAACCGGTCAGATAATAATCGGCAATATCAAATTTTGCGTAATAAGTAACATCAGCGTCACCGAGCGTAAAGGTATAAGAAGCGCTTGTACTTGCCGCAGTACCTGTACCGCTTGAGTTGGTATACCAACCGACGAACTTATAACCCGCAGCAGGATTTGCTTTGATCGTTACCGAGGTATTGTACTTCACGCCGGTCTTAGTCACAGAAGTTGAAGCTGTTTCACTTCCGTACTGAACCGTACTGCCGGTAGAACCGATCGTCCTCAAATTAACCTTATGCTTATTTGTCGTAAAGCGAGCGTAATAGGTCGTGTTATTGTTAAGCTTAATTGATGCCTCTTCCGGGTAATCAGATGGAACAGGATTACCGTTACCATCATTCGGTCCGTATTTCAACGTGCCATAAGAAGAAGCTGTGTAAATACCTTCAAGAGTATAGCCGCGTTCCGCAGCCGCGGAGAAGGTCACGCTATCGCCCTTATCGACTGTTACGGTTTTAGAACGACCCGTAGACGTTGTCGAATTATCATTAACTGTGATCGTTCCGGCTGCAACAGTAGAATTCAGGTTGCCGTCTACCATACGATTGATCGTGAAAGTACGCGTCTCTTTGAACTTCGCATAATAAGTGATCTCGGAAGCGGTAGAGGGGGCGTTGGGTGTGTACGTTGCATCGGTATAGGTACCGGACGCAGGAGTAGTTCCATCAGCATCTAAATACCAACCGACAAACGCATAATTTGTCTTGGCGGTAGCTTTCAGCTGGAGCTTCTTACCGGGCCAAGCATGGATGGTGTCCTTATGCTTCTGGCTATCAGGATTGGTCGACTCGATCACATGCGTAGATGTTGTCGAGCCAACATAGGAGGTAGCTTCAAGTGTACCCCAAGGATTCTCACCACCCTGACCGGTACAGAGCGCTACCTTAACCGTGGCCGGATCGTGCCAACTACCGGTGCTCTTCTTAGGACGTCCGTTAGGATTGGTATCCCAATCTGATATATTTTTCTTATTTGAAGGATCGTATTTATCATCACCGCTAAGAGTGCTGCCGTTGATCGTTTCAATGATAAAGGTCGGATCGACGGGATCGTTCGGGATAGAAGTATTCTCCGTTACGTTCCAGATCGTATTATCGTTCCAGTGCTCTCCATTATTAGCTTCAAGATATTCCTTAGTCAGATTTGCGTTACCGGAACGGATGAACAGCGTATTCTGATAAGTACCGTTATAGTCAAAGCCATAATGCTCGTTATCATCCAGTTCCAACTTATAGAGTCGGCTGGCGTCACCATTGGTAGCGCCCCAACACCAAGCGTAGAATGTCTCATCCACTCCACTCTGATCCCAAGTCGGAGTCGGGAGCAGAGTAACATGACGAGGCGTCAGCGAGGAGGTGATACCGAGGTTATTGATCGCCTGAGATACTGACATATTAGAAGTCAGATCGGAATTACCCGACTGCTTCTGAAGCCATACGTTGATGGTGACATATTTCGTCTCATTCGCGCCGACCGCAAACAGTCGTGCGGTAGAGCTCTTGCCCTTTTGATGATCGGTGAACTTTTCAACAGTGGTAGCACCGGTCGCGCCGGAAGTGGAATTGACCACCGCGGTCGTGCTGGCGTTATTCGCGTAGATCTTTGTATTGCTGATCAGCTTACCGGACTTGGGATCATAAGTTCCCTCGGGGTTCTCTCCCTCCGTATAAGCAGTTACTGATACTCGAATATTATTATCTACGCTAATATCGTGCCCAGTATCTTTCCAGAAGAAGAAATCAGCATTTGTATCAGCTCTCAGCCTAAAGGAAGCGCTGAGATAAGTGGTGTTCTTATCGTTGACGTTACCTTTTCTGTAAATCACATTCGATCCGATATTCGCTTTCGGGAAGTAGAGGGTCTTGCCGTCGGCACTGGACGCGGGCGCTAAGTGCATATCACCGGACGGCTCGAAATAATCGAGCAGATTGATCGTACCGGTCTTATCACCGATCATCATATCGGTGTATTTGGTATCATCCTTAATAGTACCGACCTTGTTCGCTTCGTTAGTGATCTTGATGGATGACACCGTCTCGACCCAAGCAAAGGTTCCCACGATCAAAAGCGCAATGACCTCAAGGAGGATCACAATTGAAATCACGGAATTCTTCATTCCCTTTTTGCCGGGTTGAGAAACCTTTGCTTTGAGCTTCTTATATAGCTTATTCAATTGTATCACCTCCATAATCTATCATTTTTTGTCAAGGTTATTAGGCCATGATATACCGCGTGCCGCCTCCCCAAAAAAGGGAGGCTACGTACTACGGAAATCATCTGTTAATTATGACCCCAATAATCACTGTTGGTCAGTTCGTACGTTACCGTCCAATCGTTTGAATTCGGCACTGTAAAGGTCTGAGTGCCGCCACTGAACGGATAGTAATTCGTGCCGGAGCTGTTCTTCTTACAGAAGCGGACGATCTTCTCACCGACAGGCAAAGACGCCGTGAGTTCATTTGCTTTACCGCTATCTGTCCAGTTATCGGTAAAGTAGTAGCTGTTACCGGCATCGGTCTCAAATCCGAGCGTATCGGTAGAAGAAACCCAACTCTTGCCGTCCGGAATTCTCGCAATCACTTTCAAGTTACAATTCGTTACAGAACTGCCGCCGCCACCGCCGGAGGACTGTCCGCCGCCGGAGCTGCTGCCGGAGCCTGCGGTAAAGTTCCAGTAACCGACGCAGGGAGACAGGCGCTGACTTTCATCGCTTGTGGTACTATATCCGTTACCGTGGATCGCGGTATATACTAATGCGTTATCATTTGTATTGGTGGAAGCATCGAAGAATGTTCTGCTTTCTTGTAAATTACCGTTTGTCAGCCATGTAGAATTATTGATACTGCTATTGATCATTCCCATAATGCCGGAGCGCGTATACCAAGCGTTATAGATGGTAGCCTGGGACGATCCGTTTTGGCTGGTCAAACGATAGAAAGAGATGTTTGTGGTAGCTTTCTTAGGAATCTCACATTCCCACTCGCCACCGGTGACGCCCTTTTGACCCTGTTTGGTCTGTCTCATGATGACAGTCTTCCAACGCTTGGGATTTTCTTCTGAATAAGGGTCTTCATAAGAGCAAGCAAGAATAATGGGATAACCCTGCCCGTCTTTATCGCTAACCCAATAGCGAGCCGAAGCACTGGAGTCATTATCACCAACTGACGCGTCGACAAACTTGATGGTGTCCATCGCGGCGAAGTTACTCTCGATATCGATATCGACCTTGATCTGTTTATCCTTATAGGGATCAAGATCCTCTAAAGAACCCTCAAGCCATACGACCAGAGTAACATTCAGTTTCTGTCCGCCGGGGATAATGAACAGCGGAGTGTGCTCGTAATAATAGGTGGAAAAAGAGTTCCAGTTATAGTTAGGATAAGACGGTTCGAGCGTAGGATTACCGTTATCATCGACCAGTGAAACTACGCCGGGGGAATTATCGACATATTTGTCAACCTGTGCGGAGGGATCAATAACAACAGGCTTGACGCCGCTATCGGCGATAAACGCCAATCTGACAGGACAATGATCCGGAGGTTTGACCTGTTTATTCGGTTTTCCTTGCGCGTCGTCTTCGACCTTCAGTTCATCCTCATAAATATCGTCGCCGACCTGGATCTTATAGCTCTTGATATAGACGGGAGTGTTACCGGAGGTACCCTTGAGCTCAAAGTCCTTGTAGACATAATGAACATTCTCATCGCCTTTGTTGCCCTCGCGGAAGAACATCTCAGCCGTATCAGAGGTGAACGACTCGCCGACAGGGAAATAGATATTTCTGCCGTCTAAGCTGGACGCTTCATCGAGAGTAAACGCGGGGATGGTGATTTTATTCGCGCTGTATTTATCTTTATTGATACGCAGTGAAGAGGCGGACTGGAACTCGAGATTATTAGCTCTGAGATGAGCCGCTTCACGCTCAGAGAACCATGCCATAGTGGATGAAACGCCGAGTATCAAAACAAGGAGCAGTGAAACATATGATTTGATAAGACCTTTTCCGAAGAAATGGCGCTGTCTTGCCATGGTACCCAGCGCTTTTAGAATTGTCTTCGCTTTCATCATGTTTCACCTCCTTTACCGGTAGTTTATAATTGTTAATATATGGGTTATGAACCGGGTTCTGTAGCAGTTTCTTTGATATCAAAACGCAACGACATATTGAACTTACCGTTGACCAATCGTAATCTCGCTTCGGAATCCTCGCCTTCGATCCAGAGGTTGACACGAATACGACCGTAACGATAATCATTATCTTGATTCTGTAAGGTTAATACAACAATATCGTCTGTGTTGTCGGAACCGAGCTGATAATTGCCGGCTGTGCTGGCTTTTACTTTATTGGAACCGTTTGCCCATGTGGTACGATTTGCATTATTGGCGCTGTAAAAAGCATGGGTGGTGGTGCCTTCGTTAGTCAGCTTTAACTTATTAGTGGCGTCGTTCTCGTCATAATAAGCGCTGCCCTTACCGGAAAAGCTGTAGTCACCGGAACTATTCGCAGTAAGCCCGGTATAAAGATGATCGGTAAGACCGTTGTACCAGACATTAGGAGCAGGGATCCAGAGAAGCTCGCGCTCATTATTCGCTTCACAGTTCAAGATCGACATCCTGACCGCGCCGATCGCGCCGGGCTTCATGTTCGCCTCTGCAGCATCACCTGTGTAATCATGTTGACCGGAAATGCTATTAGAGTTAACCGGCTCAATCGAGGAATCATTCATCAAAGCAATGGAATAATTGTTTTTGCTGCGGATATACAGATCAAACGACATGTAGTTATCGTTGGGGGTCGCTTTCTCAAACGCCTGAGTCTTATCGATATACGCCACATTATCGTACTGCATCAGCTTCGGGATATTGAAAGAAACCCCATCGCCGGTGACCTCAGACATAAACAAACCGTCCATAAATTTGAACTCCTGGTCGGAGAAATCAAAGTTCAACTCCCCATGATGCCAATCGGTACGCCTTGGGGTCTCGGAGGAATGTTCCGCATTCCAAGCGGCATTATCCACAAATCTTTTTTTGATCGCATTATACTGGTCAGTGTCAGACGGCGGCATGATGTAAAACTCCAGCTTATCATTCATCTTCGTGCTGGCATTGATACCTTGCGCAGATGCCGTAGTGGTCTTGGAGAACCACGAATAAGCACCGACGAATGCAACAACGGCGAGCGCTACTAAAACTATTAAATTTTTAGCAATCATTTTCCGAGTTCTTACCCTCAGTTCATCGCTCTTTTTCATTGCAAACCTCTGTATCTGCGAACTTGCTGTACTAACGGATGAGTATGCGGTTATTAGTTACTTACTTATAATAATTCTTTGCTTCGGGAAGATTGAGAAGCGCCTCAGGCTTATCGTCAACGAGCACGCGCGCTTTTTTGACAAACTTCTTTGCCTTTTTGGTAGCGTCGGCGAGCTTGACGTCATAATCCTTCTGGATCGCTTTCTTCTCGGCGTTGAGGCGGATGGTGTATTTCTGGTCATCGGAGAAGGTGCACGCGGCGACCTTTTCGTTCTCGAGGGTATCGATCTTGACCTCGTACTGTGATTGGATGTCAGCGATCTGCTTCTCATACTTCTCGCGGATCGCTTTGATCTCAGCCTGCTTGGTCAGCTCAGCGGTCTCGAGCTGCGCCTGCAATTCTGCAATCTGATCATCGCGGAACTTCATCGCGGCGATCTGTGTACGCAGAGAGTTATTGAGCGCAACATTCTTGGTCTCGATCTCGGAAACCTGTTCACGCGCCGCCATAATATCACGCTTCGCCTGCTGTTCGACAGCGTCTACGCCGCCGATGCGCTCACTCAGCGCGGACTTTTCATCGTTCAATGTAGCGATGATCGCGTTCTTTGCAGAAATCGTATTGAGGTGAACACGAATCTGATGCTCGAGCTCTTTCTTCTCGCCATTTCCTTCATCGATCACGCGGTTCAGGTCATCCATCTCACGCTGATAGTTCGAATACTTCTCAACAGCCGCGTCGTAGTCACTTTTCAGATTGTTATACTTGCCGGTCAGCTTTTCATTCGCGTCATTCGCGGCGGATAAAGAAGCTGCCTTAGCGGCAATATCGTCAGCCTGTTCGGCGATCGTGCGATTATTGTCCTCGATCGTCGTTTTGAGCTCGGAATTCTCAGCGCTCAGATTGCCGATCGTGTTGGTCAGGGTGCCAACCTGTGTATTCAGCTTGCCGATCTCGCCCTGTTGCTCAGTGATCGTCGCGTCACGCTCGGCGATGGTCTGCTTTTGCTCGGCGATGACGCCGTTGAGCTCTTCGATCTGCGCCTTGAGTCCGGCGATCTCAGCATTCAGCTTCTCGATATGAGCCTGCAGTTCTGCGATCGTGCCCTCCAAAGCGGCAATCGTCGCAAGATGAGCAGCGATCTGAGCCTCTAACTCGCGGATGGTAGCTTCGAGCTCGGCGATCTTTGCCTCGAGCTCTGCAATATGCGCCTTGAGCTCTTCGACCTCTTTCTCGAGATCCATGATGCGAACCTGCGCTTTGCGCAGCTCTTCGCGGAGATTCTCAAGCTCTTTCTTCAAAGCGGCAATAACGGATTCGAGTTCTTTGATCTTGATATCGCGGATACGGATCTGTTCTTTCGCTTGTTCGAGTTCGGCGGTCAATTTAGAAATAATGACCTCACGCTCACGAACCTCTTTGAGTCGTAACGCCATTTCTTCACGACGCGCCTCATAGATCTTATCCTCGATATAACGCGCCATTTCCTCTTCGGGCTTATTAGCCTCGGCGGCGCGGCGCTCATTCTCAGCGATATACTCAGCATGGAGCTTCTCGCGGAGAGCGGAGTTGGTGTTGATGGTAGCGACGAAATGCTGGAACGCCATCACGTCGTACATATCTTTCTGAACGTCCTCAGGCATCTGACCTTCAAAGACGTTTTTCTCTAATACATAGCCGGTCTTACGGTAACCCTCAATAAAGACCCACAGGTCATAGCACTGCTTGAAAGCAGGATCCTGCTTGATACAGTTGGTCTTATTGATCGGCGATTTTACCGCAATACAGCCTTTGAGCGATTTGATCAACTCTGTTCCGGCAAAGTCATCAAGCTTCATACGAATACGCTCAATACGCTCATAGTCAGTCAGACTGGAAAGGTCTTCATCTCTGTCAACCTTATCACGCTCATGCTTTTCGGCATGGTGCTCTAATTGAAAACCGAAAACCTCGTGTCCGACACGAATCTCACGCTCCATATTCATCTTACTGGATGAATCGTTCGGTGCATCCTGCAGCGCACGGAAGCGCTGTTCGACAAATGCGATCGTCCTGAAAATCAGCGTATGAAGAAAGCGATTCTCATAGGTTGCAAAGCTATCCTCACGATGCGTGTTCAACAATCTTTCGGGGATAACGCTGCCGTCATCCTCAATCGCCATGATCAGATTCGCGTGCTGCGTCAGATGTTGAACAGCGTCCTTGCCGACCTGTTTAACCTTATCGATACGGTCGACTTCTTTATACTCTTCAATGAATTTTCGCTGTTCGTCGATCGCTTTCTCGATATAGGGCAGCTTGCCCTCGATCATCTCGACCCATTCCATGTCGATAACACGGTTGTACGCGTTACCGGAGAGCTCATCATTGCCTTTATCGGCGTCCGCCAAAGCAGAAGTCAGATACTCGCGCGCATAGTCACCGTCAAGGGTGTCTTTCATTTCGGCATATACTCTGTAGTATCTGCTATAATCAATCATGGGTCTCACTCCTTTATGTCAGGGTCGGATTAGATATTGTATCTTGTGTGACTATGTCACACTCGTTCATTTGTACAATCCCTCAGTCACCATTCGGTGACAGCTCCCTTTACCAAAGGGAGCCTTATTGTATTATCAGGTCATCTTCTGGAGCATGCGGACATACTCTTTACATTCGTTCATGTTCTCACGTCCGAAGAGCTGATCGAGCTGCTGGACAAGACCGTCGATCTCGTCGCGGATGTAAGAAATGTTCAGTGCCTCGAACTTACGGAATACCTTCTTGCACAGCGCATAGTCGATACCGTCGATCTCTGTTCCGCCGCAGCCGACGAACGCGGGTACGAAGGAGTTGATCTGCTTCATAACACGGTTACCGAAAGCAACACGGAAGTGTTCGATGACATAATCGTCGAGAATCTCGATCTTCTTCAAATTTTCCTCGCTAATGGGATTCGCGGCAACCGCATCCTCCAGCAGCTTGGTGAAATGTTTATAGTTGATATGACACGGCGGTGTGTCGGGCGCATCGAAAGGCTTACCCTTGGTGTTGATATCGATGGGCATCGCACGGTCATAAACCTTATCGGTGATAGCGAAGGTGGAGTCATCGTTGTTCGCGGTGCCGACATACCAGATGTTATCGGGGATGGTCAGCTTACCGTGATCCAGATGCTTCGGATCATCCGGCCACGGAGCCGCAACGATCTCGACGATCCACTCATCATGTGCCGGCATTTCGAGGATGGACAGCATCTCAGCGAAGTAATACTCGACACGGGCGATGTTCATCTCATCGAGGATGACGACGTATACGTTTTCGTTATAGGATGCTTCGTACAGCGCACGGAGCAGTTCTGTCTCGTTATATCTCTTGGTAAATTCGTTGTAGTAGCCGAACAGCTCGGTACGGTCACGCCAGGAAGGCTGGACAGACGCGATGACGGCGGGGTTGCAGACATATTTACCAAACGCATAAGGCAGTGAAGTTTTACCGGTACCGGAGATACCTTGCAGGATCGTCAAACGACCGGATGCGAAGCCTGCTACAAAGCAACGGAGCAGCTTGATCTCATACCAATAATGCATTCTGGAGCAAGCAAAGTTGCGGAAGTTGGTGACGAACTCGGGGAGAGTAACATCCCAGTCGTACGGCTCGGGCTGATAATCCGCCCACTCTTCGTCGATGGTGATGAGCTTGTTGAAGCGGCCGGTGGATACCTCTTCTTCCTCGCCTTCCTTGTTGAGGGCTTCCAGCTCTTCGCCGGTCAGCTCGGAGATCTCGTTCGGGTTCAGACCGATCTGAGAGACCTTCATGGAGAGGATCTTATCCTTCTCGAGGTTGAGGCGCATGACTTCTTTATTCAACGCGTTGACCTCATTGACAAGATCGTTGGTGTCCTTCGCCTTTTTCTTGAACTTCGTGAATTTCATGATACCCTTCACGATGAAGAAGATGATCAAACCGAGTACAGCGGCAAGAAGGAGCATAGCGACGATCGCGATCGCCCAAGCGACGCCCTTACCGAGCTCGCCCTGTCCCGTGAAATTCTGAATAATATCATAGTAGGCCTTGAAGTTGAAAGCCTGCAGTATATCGACAATGCCCTTAAAAATCGAGCCGAAGAACTGCTTTAGAAACTCAAATAAGAATTTAAAGATAGTATCCATATGTTCTACTCCTTGCTGCTAGTTTATTTCATTTGGATTATGTACATAGGTATGAGCGCTTACACCATGCCTTCCCCTTGAGGGGAAGGTGTCGCCGACAACTTGTTGACGGTGACGGATGAGGTGAAAACGTAGCCGCTCCAACCACGCATTCATGAACCGGAAAGGCTTCCACCTCATCCGCTTCACTTCGTTCAGCACCTTCCCCTCAAGGGGAAGGCAATATTTACAGTTCTTCGTCCGCGATGTTGAAGAACCACATCAGCTTGACATATCCGTCGCGGATAACGTCAAGGCACTCGGGATCCTCTCCCTCGATCCACATGACGATCGTGTATTTATCGGTCTGCCCGGGCTCCAGACCATCGACCTCGGTATTGAATACGGTCTTGGAGTCAACAAAGGGCTGGATCACGATTTCTTCATCGGTGTGGTTGACAAGCTCTTTATTTTGCGGTTGTTCTGCCGCCGCCTCGATCTCTTCCGCTGTCGGCGGTGTGTAATTTGCGGGGATTTCTTTCTTGAATATCTTTTCAAACGGTTCGGGAGAACCATCTGCGGAGGTCAAGCCTCTGTTTTCCTTCGCGAACACCTCGGGCTCACCGTTCTTATAGATCATCACGCGACACGCCTCATCAGCATCCTTTGCCGCCTTGACACTCTGGAGCATGCTCTGGTAATTGAGTGTTTCAGAACCGTTGTTTGTCAGATAAAATGTATAGGCGAGATAGTTTCTTCCGTTATGAGAACCGCTTGCCTCAAGATCCAATGTTGCGGGTAACCAGTCATAAGTGATATTGGTAACTTCTTTTACCATGTTGGCGCTGAGTTTATGCGTGGCTCCTGAGCCATCCTCATTCTCAGAAATAGAGATACCTTTCTTGGCGGCGCCGCTGTCGACAGAGATGACCAAATCACCGATCGTTGTCAACAGCCAAGTCATGATCCAAATCAGGAACAAAACCGCAACCAAGGTAATCAACGCGATACCGGCGCGGCGTTTCCATCTGACCTGCTTGGCGATATCCTGCGAATCACGCTTTGCTGTATAACGCTGAAAGAGACCCTCTTTTTGGCGTTGCAGCTGTACCTGCTTATCGCCTTTATACTCTAATTGTTCGAGCTGTTCCGGAGAGAAAGGCTCATCGATGTTTTTCGGTTTCTTGCTCAAATAAAACAGCTCCTTTTTCGTAATCTATCTGTTCCGGGAGGAATATGCTCTCCCCCTGTCGTTATTCTTCCGTTTTAGCGTTCTTTTGCTCTGCTTGTTCAGAAGCCTGCTGCATTTTCTGGAACTCTTGGAATTTCTTGAACTGCTCGAGTTCCTCTGCCGTCATTTTCACATCCTGCTCGGCGGGTTGATCCTGGGGCTTAGCCTCAGCTTCCGCGTTAGCAGGTTCTACCGGTGCGGTACCGCCGTCTGTTTTAACCGGTTCGGTATCTTCATCCTTGGAGGCAAGTGCAGCCGCGACAGCCGCCTTGACAGCCTCTTCTTTGTCCTCGTCGGCTTTTGCCTTTTTATAGTTCATGGAGCTGATCACAACACGGATAACCGCGTACATGAAGAAGATGATCATCGGCAGGAGGACGACTAAGAAGAAGCCCTTTTGGCTCTGGATAAAATCGAGCACCGAGCCCCAACCCTTTAAGATCTTGCCTTCATAACCGGGTGAATAATAGACAGAGCCGATCTCCATCGCGGGAAGATAAAGTGACTCTTCTTCCTGATCGGGAGCGGGAGAAGTTTCTCTGTTATCACCCTGCGTCTGGTAACGCTTGGTTCCATCTTTCAAGGTAATAGTATTGATGATTCTATGGACGATCAACATCTTATTACCATTCTCATCTCCAGTGACAAAAGTAACAATATCACCGTTTTCATACTCAGCCGATGAATTGAAATCGGTCGCTTTCGCGATCATCAAATCGCCCTTGCCGAAATCCCCGCTCGGATACCCATCGGGAGACCCGCCTTTCATCGAGTCGGACTGGATCGGCTGGATGGTATAACCGAACATCGTGGAGATACCGGTCGATTTTGAAGTCAAGGCAAGCGTAGCGATCACAACGGAAACGATCAGCACTAAAACGATCAGGATATTGATGATCGTGTTGAGGATCGTTCTGAAAACGCTCTTACCCTTGCTTTGCGTTTCGTTGTTATTGTTCTGCGTTTTGGTTTCATTCTCTTTCATATTCATTCTCCATATCTATTAATAGCGTTAATCTCTATATACATAAAGGTATACACAGATTAGAGCTACTCTCGGGAGGAGCAAGCCCCTCCCCTACACGAAAAAGAACGGAATCATAGGGGCGTGCCGGGCGGAAATGCCTTTCCGCCCCTACACTCCATTTTCGCATAGTTCAAAACGTTTTGACCTCTGCTCACAGGAGCGAGAGGCAGTTTATCAGTTGAGATTGCCACGGCATAAATGCCTCGCAATAACAATTGATGATGATCTGACTACTGAGGATTCAGGCCCCCTTTCCCAAGGGGGCTGTCGCCAAAGGCGACTGGGGGTTGTCAATTATCATCAACCCTCCGGCACTTCGTGCCACCTCCCTTAGGAAAGGGAGGCTGAACCCCGCCTCCTTGTCAGACCGGAGGAGGCAAATGTGAACGACTCCGAACAAGCCATGTCGAACGTCCGACGGCCGTCGCCGCAGGGCGACCGACCGCTCATACAGAGCCGTGTCTTATCAAAAACAAGTACAAATCCCTCGCGGGAAATGTCCTATGCGGCGCGGGCGTGTGTTTGCCACCCGCGCCGCCGTTTATGATAATTTAACAGAGAAATCTCTTATACGATGTTTAAAACTTAAACGTCGGTAAAGAATAGACTCAAATAAGTTAATCAGTAATAATACTCTGATTATGCAGTCTTAGCTACGTTGAAGGTAACATTGATGTCGCCGCCTGCGACGTCATCTTTACACTGGAAGTCGGTACCCTCGTAGTAAACGTATACATCAAAAGCGTAAATAGCATCTTTGGTAAGAGTGCCCAAAGAGGCATTTCCGCCCATTGCGGTAGTAACGATAGAATCCGCCTGATCAGTAACATCAGAAGAATTCCAACCAGCCGTCGCATTGGAACGGTCGTTGCCATCGCCATATACGATCGGGGCTGCAACAGCAGCAGTAACGTCCTTAGAACCGGCAGCTCTGGGAACCAGTGCTACACGCAGATAGTTTTCACCGAGGGTGTTGGTAGAAACAGCAGGAGTAGCATTTGCGCTGATGGTAGCAGCGGTATTCTCACCGGTGTTCTTGATGTACAGAGAGGTGTACTTCACATACTTACCGTTTTTCTTGATATTACTGGTTACATCAGTGTAGGCGCCGGTAGCGAAGCCCTGATTGTAAACAGTAGCCTTAACATTGTTCCAAGTAGTGAAGTCCTTGGTGGTAACAGGCTCCATAGCAATGTTGCCGTTGGTGGTACCGGAAGCGGTGTTCTGGGTGAGGGTCAGGGTCTGCTGCCAATCTCCGGCAAAACCAGATTCATCGGTTAAGTACTCATTGAGCAGGATGTTGGAAGCCTTGTTGGTCTTCGCATTCATCGCGCTTGCGGATGCGGTGTTGGTGGTCGAGAACCATGCGAATGTCGCGGAACCAAGAGCTACAAGAGCTACGAGGAGCATTGCAACGGAAGAGAGCAACGCTCTTCTTCTGAATTTAGTGTTTGTCATGAGAATTCCTCCTTAATAATTATTGTTGTCCCAAACACGAGGACAGAATTACTATTTAATCAGACGTTTGTGCGCCTGTTTAAACCAAATATAGTTTTGGGGTTAACAGTTTTAACCGTTAACCGAAGAGAGGTTATTCAAACAGCGAGTTGTTATCATCCGTGCCGGCAAAGAGCATCTGGATGGTGACGTTGGCGTCCTGAACGTCGTCGTCACACTCAGGGTCGTTACCCTCTGCCCAGATGCGGAAGGTGATCTGCTTGGGGGTGAGCTTGTCAAGGTGGAAGATGCGCGTGTCGTTGGAGTATGTAGTAGAAACGTCAAAGGTAGTCTGTCCGTTGACGGCGGCACCCTTGTTAGGCTCCCAGATCGCGGCGGATCCGCTGTCTTCATAGGAAACACGGATCGCACGGACAACATCTGCCTTGGCGCCGGTCTCTGTCGTCGAAACAGAGGTGGTAGCGTCGTTGTTTTCAACCTGAACCTTGTCGCCGGAGAGGTGCACCCACATCTCTTCTGTGGCGATAAACCAGACCTTGAATTCAACAAAGGTGGTAGAATTCGCGTTGCGGGTATTGCCGGAACGGCTCTGGAAGCTAATGCCGTTGGATGTTGTGACCGGATCCATCAACTGCTGATCGAGGGTGGGAGCGTTCTCAGCTCTAAGAGCGGTATTGACCATGTCATTGGTGAGTACCTTTTTCCACAGGCTGACGTCAGTACCGCGGTTCTCAATATCCAGATACAGCTGAGGTGCTGTGGAGATCTTGAGCGTGATATCGTTGACAGAAGCAAAATTAGACAGCGTAAACCACGCAAGCGTCGCCGTGATCAGCACCAACATTGCGATGATGCTGAGCATAAAGGTGAACTTGCGTTTGATACGCACCTGCGCTTTTTTCAGTTTTTGCAGTTCCTGTTGGAGCTCTAAGACAGTCTTTTCATCCATACTACTCACCATATCAAACATTAATAATGTGTATCGATTGAGATTGCCACGTCAGGCTGACATAAACATCAGCCCTCCTCGCAATGACAATTCTTCCGGTATTCGCCAGGGATACTGCTGGCAACAGACCCACTTTCCCTACATTAAATCATAATAATCTCATACTGATTATAGAATAAAATTTGTGGAAAATCAATAACTTTTTCCGTGGCTCCTGCCTCAAATACAGCAAAACACCCCTATACAATCGGTTTTGTGTTAGTAATGCACTGATTTTATCTTAGAAAATTGTGCAACTTGCCTATTGCATATGCAAATAACACAAATCCAAAAAGAAAAATTTGTCAAGCAAATGAACGATATATGACGAAACTGTAAACAATAAGGGCTATTTGTTATCATTCTGCAATATAGGCGTGTCTGCTTTTCTCAATATTTCTCTTTTTTTCTCAGTTCAAAACATTTTTGAAAAAAGACTTGATTTTTCGGGAGAAATTGTATATAATAGTTGAGCAATTGAAAAACGGCTGTTGCCGATTATCATTTGACCACATGTAGAGTTGTCCGAGTGGCCGAAGGAGCAGCACTGGAAATGCTGTGTACCTATTCAGGTACCGAGGGTTCAAATCCCTCACTCTACGCCATAGAAAAGCAGGGTATCATCCGATACCCTGCTTTTTTATTACCCTACAGCGTTGAGTGAGGGATTTGAAGGCGACCGTGTCAAGCCATAAGCGGTAAGCGCATGGCGCGGACAAAAACAGTCCTGCGGACTGTTTTTAGGGAGAGCGTTGATGCAGGTATGGCGGGAGGTGTTGATCCGAAGGCGATATCTCTTTACCCTACTGATTCAACCTACTCACTCTACGCCATAGAAAAGCAGGGTATCATCCGATGCCCTGCTTTTTTATTACCCTACAGCGTTGAGTGAGGGATTTGAAGGCGAGTGTGCCGAGGTTCGAGCCGCGCGATGAACCGAAGGTAAAAATGATTCGGGGAATCATTTTTAGGGAGAGCGTTGATGCAGGTATGGCGGGAGGTGTTGATCCGAAGGCGATATCTCTTTACCCTACCGATTCAACGTACTCACTCTACGCCATTGATAGATTTCCCTACCATTTCATTACAAACAGCCCTATTGAATAATGAGAATGTTTGTAGTAGAATGATACACGGAATATTATATCGAAGCTCAGTAAGGGTGGGATGCTCATGGAAATGAAGGTCGAAAAACAGGTCGATAACAAAATCATTCGGCGGCTGTTTTATAAGTCGGAGATATCATGGGGCGTGTCGGACTTTTCGAAAGCGATCGGTCCGATGATCGACCTGGTGTTTGTCAGCCAGTTCATCGGCATCGACGGTGTCACGGTGCTGGGCTTTATGTCGCCGCTGATCATGTTCTTTGAGCTGATCGGATCGGCTGTCGCCAACGGCGCGCGCAATAAGGTCTCTGCGATGATCGGCGCCGGAAAGCTTGCAGACGCGAACCGTGTGTTCTCCAATTCACTGCTGATGGGCGGCGGTCTGGCAACGATCATGGCGCTGCTCGCCTTCATCTTCAGCTCGGGACTGGCATTTGTCCTCGGCGCAAGAGACCCCGCAGTCGCGGAGATGACGCGGCAGTATATCCTGGGCTATCTGATCGGATTCCCGTTCTATACGCTCACCAGAGTCATCACACCGTTCTTGCAGATCGAGGGGCAGTACAAGCGCGTGAACGCGACTTCCATCTCAACGACGGTCATCGATATCGTGGGTGACTCGGTCGCTGTCTTTGTCCTGCACGGCGGTATGTTCGAGATCGGCTTGGCGACCTCGATCGGCTATATCCTTCCGTTCTTTATCGGCGCATCCTATTATATGGTCAAGAAGAGCGCCTCTGTCTTCAAGCTGAAATTCAAGGACTTCAACTTGAAGCTATGCGCGGAGGTCATCCGTCTGGGTGCGCCGATGGGTATCACCAAGGGCAGTAACTCGATCGCCGGACTGATCATCAACAACATGCTGACCTCCTTTAACATGCCGTATCTGGTCGCGGCACACGGCGTGTTCTCTCAGATCACGGTGTTCCTGAGAGCGGCATGGTACGCGCCGGCTGATACGCTGATGGCATTCGCGGGCGTTTTTGTCGGCGAGGAGGATAAGAAGGCGGTCAAGCTGGTGCAGAGGATCGCACTGCTTCACTCACTGGTCATGACCACTCTCATCACGGTGCTGCTGTATTTCTTCTGCGATCCGATCGTGACCGTGTTCCTTAACACCGATGAACCTGAGGCGTTGAAGCTCGCCTCGCAATGTATCCGCATCTCCTGTCTGTCGCTGCCGTTCCACACGATCGTCTACAACTTCAACAATTATCTGATGGGCATCAGACGCCTGCGTTTTGCCAACATCTACAGCTTTTTGATCGAGTGCGGCAACCTGGTGCCGATCACCCTGTTGATGCTCGGCTTCATCGGCTATCAGGGCGCGTGGATCTCCAAGATCGTCAATATGGCGGGACTCTCTTTGATCGCCGTCATCTACATACTGATCCATAAAGGCGGCAAGACATTCAGCGATAAGATGCTGTTGATGCCCGAGGACTTTGGCACAACGCCCGAGAATGAGATGTCGGTCATCACCTCCTCGATCAAAAAGATCGAGCGGTTATCCAAAATCGCGGTCGCGTTTGCCATGGAGCACGGTGCGGATAAACAACGAGCCCTGACCTACGGGCTGATCACCGAGGAGCTGGCGATCTTCCTGGCGAATATCGGCTTTAAGGACGGCGAGGAGCACAATATCAACGCGAGATTGGTCGCGAAGGATGATGATCTGATCATCCGTATGCGAGACGACTGCAAGCCGCTGAATCTGAAAGACTACTACCAAATGCTGTTAGAAACGCCCGAGATAGAGGATGAAGAAATCAGCCTGGCGATCATCTTCAAAATGGCAAAGGACGTCAAATACACCGCGACCTTCGGCGCGAACAATCTGATCATCAGGGTGTAAAGCTCACGCTTTTCACTGTTTTGATCGAAATGGCGGGCGTTGCCCACACCCCGGGAGGAGCAAGTTGTACCATGTTACTCTTGACACAAGCCCCTCCCCTACCGGTCTGTTATAAATCGTTTATATAAAAAAGCAGGGTGTGAAACCCTGCTTTTCTATTTTGGCTGTGTTCCTCCGCCGTAACAGCGATCGGATATTGACTCAATATTATGAGTGGATCAGCTTGTGAACGGCTCTATACCGCACAAGCGCAACGGCTCTTTATGAAGCACATCATAGTCGATGCCGACTGAGGAGAGCTCATCGAGGAAGAGTTCGACAAATCGGTCAGCCGAGAAGGACTGCATGATCGTCAAAAAGAAGTTGTGATCATTACAGAAGATCTCACAGCCGATATCGAAAACGCCCGGTTCCGCGATGATATACACCGCGTCAAGATAAGGATCGATCGCGCCCAAGGATCGGCTGTTGACGTAGGAAACAGAAAAGGTCCAGCGTGTGTTTCCCGCGGACTTTGCGATCGCGCCCAGCTTCATGTCCAGCGGCAGCTGTCCCAGCTTAGCGTAGGTCAGCTTTCTGTTCTTCATTGCCCAAAGCGAGTTCTCCGGCTGCGCCTGCAGCATCATCTGTCCGCGAGCTACTGTGCACGATTGCATCAAATCATCCAGCGACCTGCTTTTTGGAAAATCCAGTTCGATGACGTTGGCAAACATGCGGTAATTCTCACGAGCGCCCAACATCGCCTTGTGGTCGATCGCGACCGATACGCTGACGGTCTTTTCGCTATCCGGATCATATTTTCGGGCAGCTCTTGCCAACAGCACCGCGATCATCGCGTTCGGGCTGCCGTCAAAATCCCTGCAATATCGGATCAGCTGCGACTCCGCCATCTTGATACAATGGAACTGAGGCTGCGGATCTCCTTCGCGCTTTACCCGATAAAAATCCTCGATGGGCTTTTTGGTATACATCGGCTCTTCTGCCCCGTCGATATCCATGCCGGCAAAGGGATTGCCGGTCTCGGACGCGGGGATCTCCTCCCCCGGCAAATGGATCCCTGCGGGATCCAGCTCCAACCCCGTCTTGCGACACAGATACAGATACAACGCACTCTTGACGTATGGGAGAATGCCCGCGCCGTCGGTAAGAGAATGCGATATCTCAACCGCCAATCGTGTTCCGTCATACTTCCATGCCGCCAAATGGTAGTTGGACTCCTGCGAATTGAAGTTGATCGGCTCCCAAGAATTGCGTACTGTCATGGGGAGCGGATTAGGCACCGGATAGACGTCGTTGTCCCGCACGACTGCCTTGACATAGAAATACGGGAAACGTACACGAAGCGCCTCGACAACACTGTTCAGGATATTGCCGTCGATTGGTTCTTTCAACTCGGCGACTACACTCATGGTATTGGGGTGTTCGGGGGTTGACAGGTATAGCATCGGCTCGTAGAATTCTTTCATCATGGATGTCTCCTTCCTTATGCATTTTGATTATACAGTAAGGCATCTGTTAACGTCAAGAGCGATAAGAGCAAAACTGCCGGTTCAATTGATGAAGCGTGGAATCGTTCCCGCACCTTGAAGACGCCAAAAAGAAAGCCGTTGTCAAAACGGCAACGGCTTTCTGCTAAATCAGTTTTATTTTATTGAACCAATCTGAGTGCCTGCTGGAAGATGATCTCAGAAGTGCTGCGATTGGAGAGGCGTTCTTTGACTTCACCGGACAGCTTGACAGAGTCGGTGATGATCGCGTCGGCGTCACTGAGCATAAAGTGCTCGATGTCCTCTTCATCGTTGACTGTCCAGACGATGATCTTCTTGCCCTTTTGATGGACGGACTCGATCGTCTCATCTGTGGAGATCTCTTCCTCAAGCGCCAGATAATCGAAGGGAGTTTCCTCGATGTAGCCGAGGGATACGAACGCGAGATAGCCGGTCTGCATCTCGGGGTATTTCTCCTCGATGTATTCGAGGAGATCCATCTTGAGAGAGATCAATACCGCCTGATCCTGCATTCCCTTCTCCTTGATGATCCTGACAGCGTCATCCGCCATTTGATTATCGGCGGTCGCGCCCTTGAGCTCAACAAACAGGATCACCTTGTCCTTGGACGCGTCGAGCATCTCCTCGAGAGTCGGGACGGGTTCTCCGTCAACTCTGAGCTCCTTGACCTCCGCAAGGGTCATCTCCTCGGGAGCCTTGGCAACGCCTGCGACACGCTCAAAGTCGGCGTCGTGGTTAACGACATAATGACCGTCAGAGGTACGCTGGATATCGATCTCCGATCCGAGAGCGCCGTATTGATACGCGACATCGATACCCTTGACGGTGTTCTCGGGCGCTTCAACACCGGCGGCACGGTGAGCGACGATATTGCCGTCGACCTGCGTTTTGAAGAGTTCGTCAAAATGACCGACCGCATAGACAGAGAATCCGATCGAAGCAACCAGCAAAAGCGCTACTACCGTGATCACAACGGGATGACGCTTCTTTTCCTGAGGCTGATAGCTCCATTCTTCACCCTCGGAGGTATACTTTTTGTAGAGGGAGGTGAGCTTAATCATCAGCAGCGATACATAAGAATATGCCGCGATCGCACAAAGCAGGATGATGATCACGCTGAAGAAGATGGTGAAGAATGCTTTTACAGACTCGCCCATCGGGATCGCCTGAACGATCAGAAGAGGCAGCACACCGCATACGCCGATCACTACCACCGCAGTCAATACTGCAAGCAGGAAGAAGATGAGCAGTTCCACCAGCAGATTCTTCCAGTTCTTTACAAATAATTTGCGGGCGTGTACGCTTGCTTCTTTCATCGTCATATCGTTGAGCAATGTGCCGTGCAGGATAAAGCAATATACGAATGCTACGACCGTCAGGAATACACCGACGATGATATATGCCGTCATGAACAGCGGGGTCGCCTCGATGACCGACATGATGAACTTCGGGATATAGAAGTTCTGTGTCAGCGAGATCGAGAAGCCGAGTCCGAAGATCGGCGCGAGCACGACCGCATAGATGATGACGACTACACCGCGAAGACTCAGGAACTTCTTGAGTCCGATAAAGCCTTCTTTGATGCACTGCCAAACAGAAACCTTTTCGCCATCGAGCGTCTTGTTACAGAAGATGATCAGCGCATTCAGCTCAACAGCAACATAAATCGTTACCATCGCCAGCAAAAGGATGATCATCACATAACCCTGCCATCTTGTAAACAGGAATGACAGATCGCCGCTGGTCACGGCAGCTTTTCCGGATAAGCCTAATAACAGACTGCCCAACAGAGATATGCCCCATGTCACCAGCGTCAGAATGACGGTCGACACAAACTGGAACAGCAGCAGCTTTGGGATCGCCTGTAAAAAAGGCTGAAACCGTTGTTTTAATTTCATAGTTCTCTCTCCTCAGAATTAAAGATTCGGTTTTATATTTTGATTTGCCAAAAGCAATAATCAACATGAAACGATTCGGAAGAAGGATCGTACCGACCTTGAAGGCAGTTCCCTTACTGCTCAAGCGCAAAGCGGTCACACAATTTGGCAGAACAGATCAAAGATGTCGTTCATGAATCCATTGGGATAACTTTCCGTTTTAATATATCATAATCCGATAATAAATACAATAAATTTTATTAATTTGAAATAGAATTGTCATCAAAACAGTCATGGAAACAATCAATATGACAAAAATCCACCGGTAAAAGGTACCGGTGGATACAGACTGTAGAAAAACCTATCCTGCCCCCTCTGACGAGGGGGCGGCAAGAAGTATGATTCACAGAGAGATAAACGTAAAATGCGGGGGAGAGATAACGCGACGATAAAAAGGATGTCATGTTTCGTTATCTCTCCCTCAGTCGCCAGACACGCGTGTCCGGCGACAGCTCCCTCGTCAGAGGGAGCCTCGGAAATGTTCTGCGTTTTATATGTATACTTTTTCGACAAACTGAATCCACCGGTAAAAGGTACTGGTGGATATAGATGTTATGATGAAAGGGCTCACCCTCAAAGGCAGATCATTGTGCGGTCTGCTCTTTCTCGGGTTCTTTTTCTGTCGCTTCTTCGGGCGTGTTATCAAGCGCCTTGGCGTTGTTTTCCTCTTTAGCGGCGCGCGCTTTACTCTTCTTTTCCAGCCACGGAATGAATCGCTCGTCATAGATAAAGGTCAGGATAGCCGCTACCGGGATCGCCAACAGGATGCCGAGGATGCCGAACAGATTGCCGCCGACCGTGATCGCGATCAGCGTCCATACCGGCGCCAAACCGATAGAGCTGGAGAACAATCTGGGCTTGATCACATAAGCGTCCAAGATCTGGATGCCGACGGTAAAGATCAGGAACCACAGCGCATAGGACGGCTTGACCAATACCAGTACCAGTGCGCCGACAGCGCCGCCGATGATCGGGCCAAAGGTCGGGATGAGGTTGGCGATACCAACAACAAAGGATACCAACGGTACATACGGCATACCGAGGATCAGCATGAAGATCGCGTTTGAGATACCGATGATCAGCGCATCGATGATATTGCAGCCGATATACTGGGTAAAAATATCGTGGCAACGGTTCCAGAAGCGTGTGTCACTCTCATATTGCTTGGGTGTATAGATCGCCTTGCGGAGTCTTTGCAATCCCGAGAGCAGGTACTTTTTGCTGAACAAAATATAGATCGCGAGGATAACGCCGATCAGGATATTCAGAAGAACAGCGCCGATATTCTTGGTGGTGCTGAGGATAGAGGACAGGTTCTGGGACAGATTGTTGACAAAATCACCGAGCCAATTTCTGATGGACGCCTCGATCGCGGACAAGTCGATATGCAAACCGAAGCCAAGGGAATTGATCTGGTTGACGGCTTTTTCGATAGTGGCATAGTAGGTATCGGCGTTGTCCATCAGCATCGAGATACTGCTGATGAGGTTAGGGATCAACGTGCCGATAAAAAGGGTCAGTAACGACAGCACCAGTACCAGCGCGATCACCGCGGAAAGGGTGCGGCGCAGGTTCTCTTTTTTGAGCTTTACAAATACCTTTGTTTCAAAGAATTTGGCGACAGGGTCGATAATGTAAGCGAGCACCAGACCAATGATGATCGGCGCTAAAACCCTTGTGACGCCCTCAAAGAAGCCTGAGATCGAGTTGACATTCAAAAAAACGATAAAGAAGATCGCCACCGCGCACAGGACACCTGCCGCGAGCGCTGAGAGCGCGTAGATCACCCTTCTGTTTTTAATCAGCTTATCGATTTTTTTCATTCGAACCTCTCCCGTAATATTCTATAAGATAACCGTAACACACTTTTCTCAAAAAATCAATACCCATGCCGATCTTTATCGATTTTCGTCATCAAAACAAAAGCGTGATAATGTCCCAAGATTTTTCTTTGATTCTTCTTTCGTTTTCTTGATATTTGCAAAAAGATATGATAATATAGAGGATGAGTTAATACGGCTATCGGTTAACGGTATCATCCGACAAAGAACGCCGTGAACAAACATAAAGCCGAGGAGTGGGTTTATGAAAAAAAACAAAAAAGAAAAACCGCCTATTGATCGTGTGCAAGCGGCATATGAGGCGGGCTTGACAAAGAAAGAGGTTGAAGAAAGGATCCAAAAGGGCTATGTCAACGTCACACAGGATCCCAACCAAAAAAACATGTTGCAGATCATCGCGAACAACACCTTCACCTTCTTCAATATTGTGCTGTTCGTCATCGCATCCGTCTTTATCGGATTCATGATCTACTTGAATGCGATCGGACGCTCCGATATCGTGAACAGCTATTTCGGATTCTCGAAATTCGTTTTTCTGATCCCTGCGATCATGAACGTCTGTATGGGCTCGTTCCAGGAATACCAGAGCATGAAGACCATCCAAAAGCTCAAGATCGTCACCAGCACCAAGAGTAAGGTCGTGCGTGACGGCAATATCGAGTCGGTCGACGCCTCCGAGATTGTGCTGGACGATATCGTCGCTCTCTCGGCGGGTGAACAGGCGACCGCCGACCTGATCGTTTTGAGCGGCGAGGTCGAGGTGGACGAATCGATGCTGACCGGCGAATCGGATCACATCAAAAAGGCAGAGGGTGATACCATCCTCTCCGGCTCTTCCATTATCGTGGGTTCGGCACGCTGCCGCGCCGACAAGATCGGCGACGACACCTATGCCGCTGAGCTGACCCGCAAGGTCAAGAACAGCTCCGGCCACAAATCCGAGCTGATGAGCTCGATCATGAAGATCATCAAGGTGCTGACCGTTTGCCTGTGCTTTGCGATCATCACCGCCACCGTTACCCTCGCAGTCAAGATCTCTGCGACCGGTAACGATCCCGCCATCTGGAACGGTCTGACGTTGTCGCTCAAGGATCCCGTTACCTGGTCGCTGATCGTGTTGACAGACGGTATGTTCGGCGTCGGTATGATCCCGTCGGGTCTGGTGCTGACCACCTCGGTCGCGCTGATGGTATCCATCGCGGGACTGACCAAGAAGCAGACGCTGGTGCAGGAGCTGTACTCGCTCGAAAACCTCTCGCGTGTCGACGTGATCTGTCTGGATAAGACCGGTACACTGACCGACGGCACGATGTCCGTATTTGAGATCAAGAAATTTGATGATGACGCCGAAAAGCACATCCGTGTGCTGATGGGCGCGACCGATGAAAGAAACGCAACAAGTGAAGCGGTCTTTCAGTATTTCGGCGCCGATCAGTCCAACGATATCCGCGAGCTGATCCCCTTCTCCAGCGCCAACAAATACTCCGGTATCGTATACAACAACGGTCAAAAGCTGTTGATGGGCGCTCCCGAATACCTGCTTCCTAAGGACGATGAACGCCTGGAATATGTCACCGAACGCGCCAAGGAAGGCAACCGCGTTATCGCCGTAAAGCTCGACGATAAGCTGATCGCCTTTATCGCAATCGAAGACCACATCCGCGAGACCGCGGCGGGTACGCTCAAATTCTTCCGTGAAAACGGCGTTACTGTCAAGGTCATCTCGGGTGATAACCCCCTGACCGTCAGCATGATCGCACAAAAATGCGGCATCGTGAACGCTGACAAATACATTTCCCTCGCGGGTGTTCCGCTCGAGGATATCCCCTCTATCGCGGAGGAATACACGGTATTTGCCCGTGTATCTCCCGAACAGAAGGAAGCGCTCGTCATGGCGCTGCAGGCAAATAAACATAAGGTTGCGATGACAGGCGACGGCGTCAACGACATTTTAGCGCTCAGACGATCGGATTCCTCCATCACCTTTGCCAAAGCCTCCGAGGCGGCAAAATCCTGCTCCGACGTCATCCTGCTCGACAACGACTTCAGCCACCTCAAAGAGGTCGTCGGCGAGGGCAGACGCGTCATCGGCAATACCCAGAAAACATCCGTCCTCTATCTGATGAAGTCGATCGCTGTCTTCATATTGGCATTTGCGCTGATCCCCTTTGCGAAGGGTCAGATGTGGTTCTCGATCGAGAACATGTACATGCTGGAAGCGGCTGTTATCGGTACAGGCGGCTTCCTGCTCTCGCTGGAGCCTCGCCGTACGCCGGTCAGCGGTTCGTTTCTCAAGAAGATCGTATCTCAGGCGATATGCGCGGGCGCACTCGGTGCGATCGCCGTACTCCTGCCGATCCTGCTCAACGCAGTTCCGAAAGCGCTCGGCAACGCTCCGGTCATCACCGACATCAACGTCCGTCCGATGATGACGGTCCTGCTGTCCATTGCGGGCATCATCGTGGTCTTCTCCATGTGTATCCCGTTCAATAAATACCGCGCGATCGCCTTGAGTTGCGTAGTCGCCGTAGCGGCGACACTCGGACTGCTGCTGCCGTCCGCGTATATCGGAGGTTCCACCATCGGCAGCGATATGCTCGCTTATAATAAAGCGGCAGGTCAGAGCATCTTTGACAGTCAGCTGGCGCAAGAGGTGTTCCGACCGATGAACTCACCGCTCGTCAGAGAATTGGTCGGCGATCCCAACAACTACATCGTGCTGCGCATGTTCCTGTATGTCGCGATCCCGCTGTTCATCATCATTCGCTTCACGCTGGAAAGCAAGCTTGATGAAAGCGACCCCGACCGCAACCTGAACCGCTCGTACGTCTTTGGCAAGCGCCTGATCCTCGCATCGGGTCTTGTTCTGATCCTGCATGCGATGCTGTCCATCGTTGAGGTGCTCACCAACACGGGTTCGTTCCTGACAGAAAGCCTGCTCGGTGACGGCAACACGGCTGTTTACTTCAACATCTTCTATGCCGTTGTCTACATCATTGTCGGTGCGCTCGGCTACCGCATGTGGACGAATCCGACAAAACGACTGACGACGATCACCTTCATCGCGGGTATGGTGCTGATCAGCTTGGCGATGGCGCCGATGACTGCTTCCGGAAGTGAAGAAGTGACCCAAAGCGCGCTGATGATCATCGACAGCGCCGTTGCAAGCGCAGTGGTGCTCGCCTACTTCATCGGCTGCTCACTGATATTCCTCAACATTATCTCAACAAATGACAACAAGCCAACCTTGGCGACAAGTCAAGAATAAGGTTGAGATTGCCACGGGCTGTCCGACCCTCGCAATGACATCGAAATAATGAGACCCCCACTGTAAACCAGTGGGGGTTGCTTTTATCATTCAGAAAACAGGATATCAAAAAATTCGTCGTAAGAGGCGATCTCGTAGTCGCACAAGGGACTGTGGGACGGTGCTTCTCCGTTCAGATAATGACAGGTCGTCAGACCTGCGTTCCTGCCGCCGAGCATATCGGAGGTCAGGCTGTCGCCGAGCATGATCACACGGCTCTTGTCCGTGATATGGAGATCACGGAAGATATAATCATAATACGCCTTGTCGGGCTTGCTGTGACCGATCTGCTCCGAGATATAGATACCGTCGACATAGGGCTTGACCGCGGCGCGGTTGAATCGCCCTGTCTGTGGGATCGTCAAGCCGTTGGTCGCCAGATAGATCCTGCAATGCTCGTGGAGCTGTTTGACAAACTCCAACGCGCCGTCAAGCAAAAATGCCTGATGGGAGAGATTGTTCTCATAGGTATCGTTCACCGCGTTAAAATCAACAGGCTGTGCGCCGAGCTGTTCAAAGAGCATTTGAAAGCGGGTCGGCTTTAAGTCCTCACGGCTCAGCTCTCCGCGCTCGAGTGCCTTCCAGCAGCTGAGATTGATGGCGCTGTAGCGGGTGACAACATCATCGGTAGGCGTTACGCCGAACTGCTCGAGCGTCAGACTAACGGCGGTTTTTTCCGCCAGCTTGAAGTCGTAGACCGTTTCATCCGCGTCGAGGAGGACGATGTCAAAGCGTTTAGGCAAACTCCTCTCCCCCCTTGGTATAGATCGCGGCGCGGGTGATGTCGGCATACAGCTCGATACCGAGGTGATCGGCAAAGGCGTTGATCAGAAGATTTGGATTGATGTTGAGCGTAGAGCCCGCGGGGAGTTTGAGATCAAAGCATACCTTATCCCCTTCACGCGGTTCAAACGCGAGAATATAGGGCTTGAGGTCAATGTTCTTCATACCCTTTTTGGTTTTCTTCTCGACGATGATCTCGGGGGATGCGAGAAACGCGGTCAGCTTCTCGGATAATTCTTTATCGGAAATATCCCCTTCGTTCATCGGCTCGAGGATCACCGTATATTTGGAGGACTCGATAGCTGCGGGCTTGTGCACCGACTCGGCACAGCGCAGGACGCGGATGCCGTCGGGCAGGCAGGCATTGAGTCGGTCGGGGATCGCCGAGAGATCCTCGTTATCATCCAGCACACGGAAATCCATGCTCTCACATTCGGAGGCGAATCCAAGCGATAACGGGAGTGCAAAGGTGATATAGGCGTGCTGATTGAAGCCCTCGGTGCGCCAGATATTCAGGCGGCTTTTGCCGATGGCGCGGATCATCACGCGGTTGGTATCGAGGTGGGAAATGTACTTACACGGCCCGAACTTGCGGTAGAAGACTCTAACGCTTTTCATAACACACGCCTCCTCCGTACTTTCTTGAGCCGCAGCCAAGGCATTGTTCACGGCAGTTGGGCGACGCCTCGGAGCGATACGCGCGCTCACACTCGCGGCGCAAAAACGCCTTGGTCACGCCGTAGTCGAGGTGATCCCACGGCAGGATCTCATCAAACGAACGGCGGCGGTTGGCATAAAACGCGTGGTCGATCCCGCACGCTTCAAATACCTCGAGCCAATTTTGCAGAGAGAAGCAGTCGCTCCATCCGTCAAAGCGGATCCCACGCTTGTGCGCCTCGAGCATCACCTTGTTCAGACGGCGGTCGCCGCGGGCAAACACCGCCTCCAGATAGGAGGTATCGGAATCGTGATAATTATAAGAAAGCTTGCTCATCGAGATCTTGTTGTCGATGATGGTCTGCTTGATATGCTGCTGCTTTTCGCGCAGCGTGTCCATCGTGTCCTGCGGCTCCCACTGGAAGGGAGTAAAAGGCTTGGGCACAAAGGAAGACGCGGAAATGGTAACGCGGGGCGCCTTGCCCTTGGGGCGGTTCGGGGTGCTGTAGTAGGTATCGAGCACCTTCTTGCCGAGGTTCGCGATATCGGCGACATCATCCATCGTCTCGGTCGGCAGACCGATCATAAAATAGAGCTTGACGGTCGTATAGCCGCCCTCGAACGCGACGCGGCAGGTGTTCATCAGCTCGTCCTCAAAGACATTCTTATTGATCGCGTCACGCAGGCGCTGACTGCCCGCTTCGGGAGCAAAGGTCAGACCGCTCTTGCGCACGGTCTTGATCTCGTTGAGGATATCATCGGAGAAGCCGTCTACACGCAGTGACGGCAAAGACAGGCTGACGTGCTCGGGCTTTGCCCATGAATTGAGCTCTCGGAGCATCGGAACGACCTGCGTATAGTCGCTGGAGCTGAGTGACGATAAGGATACCTCGTCATAGCCGGTATTGCGGCACAACGCATGACACTGCTTACTGATGCACTCCACCGACTTCTCGCGCACGGGACGATAGAGAAAGCCCGCCTGACAGAAGCGGCAGCCGCGGATACAGCCGCGAAAGATCTCCTCCACGGCGCGGTCATGGACGATCTCGATATTTGGGACAACGAAATTATCGGGATAATAGGACTTGTCCATATCCATCATCACGCGCTTTTCGATCACCGCAGGTGCATTGTCGCGCGGCGTAACAGCGGCAACAGTGCCGTCATCGTGATAGGAAACATCATATAATGAGGGTACATAAACGCCCTTGATCTGAGAGGCAAGGTGCAGGAATTCCTCTCTGCTTTTGCCCTCTTTTTTGCAGGTTCTGTAGAGCTCTATCACCTCGAGGTCGACCTCTTCGCCATCGCCGAGGAAGAAGATATCGATGAAGTCGGTGATCGGCTCGGGATTGCAGGCACAGGGGCCTCCCGCAACGACGATGTGCTTGAGATCATGCCTGTCCTTTGAGAGCAACGGAATGCCGCCGAGGTCAAGCATATTCAGGATATTACTGTAGCTCAGTTCATATTGCAGGGTAAAGCCGATGAAATCAAAATCCGTCAGCGGATCGCCCGATTCGAGCGCATACAAGGGGATATCATGCGCGCGCATCTGTTCTTCCATATCCATCCACGGCGCGAAAACACGCTCGCACCAAATGTACGGCTTTTCGTTAAAAAGGCTGTAGAGGATCTTGATGCCGAGGTGCGACATGCCGATCTCATAAATATCGGGAAAACAGAACGCGAACCGCACGTCCACCTCCTGCTTGTCCTTGATGACAGCTCCGAGCTCACCGCCGACATAGCGGCCGGGCTTTTGTACCTTCAGGAGCAGTTTTTCGACTTTTTCAGGGATCATAGGCTTCTCCTTATCTGCCGATCGACAAAGGAAATGATCGGCATTTACCTATTTTTTAGAAACAATAAAACGATCAGATAGATCGAGATGATCAACAACGAATAATTATAGCCGCTGTTCAGTAACACATACAGTCCTGCCGTCATCAGCGGCAGTAAAAAGAAAAAGGTCGTCACCCGCAGCGTGATCGAAGTCGCACGCGGCGAGAACCGTTTGTCCATGAATATCTCGAGCAAATGCCCACCGTCGAGACTCATGACAGGCAATAGATTAAAGATGCCGAGCGCCAAATGCGGCAAAGCGACCTTCACGCAGACAGGATACAGCAGTAAGGCGAACAGGAAATTCACCGCTATGCCGCCCATGGTGATCAGCACATCCGCCTTAAATGACGGCGCGTCGTCCGCTTGGATCAGCACATCGAACAGGCGAAGCCTGATTTCCTTCAAATGCACACCGCATAACAGCATCATCAGCACATGACCCAGCTCGTGGAGGATCGCGGCAAGAAAACAGTAGATCACACGATTGTCGCGGTCGAGCAACAATACGGCGGTCATCGCCGCGATCGCCTCGTAGCCGACGAATAAATCAATCTTCGCTATGCGCAGTTTCATCCGGGGTCGCCTGCACCGTCACGGGATTCTGCTCCAACAACGCGTCTGCCGCGTGGAAGATCTCCTGCGATACCACAGGCTTTTGCAGTTCCTCACGGTAATAGTCCATGAAGTTGTAATACCCTTCGCTGTCCATCGCCTTGAGCAAAAACAGCACCAGCGCCGCCAACAGGCTGAGCACGAGTTGGATCGTGATCAAAAGCGGTCTGCTTTTATCGCTTTGATCCTGCGGTCGCTCAACAGGAGCAGACGCTTCATCGAGCGGCGTTTCTTCCTTCATGATCGGGGAGGCTTCCCGCCAGCCCTCCTCATAGACGATCTCGTTACGCTTAATATCACTCATACCATCACCCCACATGATACTATATGCATATGTGGTGAGAGGATAAAACATTACAGCTTGCTGAACTCCTTTTTCCGGAGCAGGATAAAGAAGATGATGCCGATGATCAGGCAGACGACCTCGGCGATCGGGAACGAAAACCACATCACGGTCATGTTGATCTTGGAGAGAAGATATGCCACGGGCAGGAGTACGACCAGTTGGCGCAGTACGGACATCGTCATGCTGTAAAAGCCCTTGCCGACCGCCTGGAACAGGGTCGAGAACATGATGCCGACCGCCGCCATGATGAACGAAATACTGATGATGCGGAGCATCGGAACGCCGACCTCGGCAAGCAGCGCATTGGCGGCGACATTGTCCTTTGACTCGAAGAGTGATAACAGCCACTCGGGCGCGAGGTGGAACAGCAGGGTTCCTGCCACCATGATACCGCCCGCGATGATGATACCCAGACGGAACGCCTGGAACATACGCTTTTTGTTACGCGCGCCGTAGTTGTAGCCGATGATCGGCGACACGCCCTGGCTCAATCCGAACACAGGCATAAAGACAAAGCTTTGGAGCTTGAAGTAGATACCGAAGGCGTTGATATACGCCGCAGCGTATTCCGCCGTCAGATTTGCTATTGAAATGATCGCGTTGATGCCCGACACCATCACCGAGCCGATGCTCTGCATGATGATTGCGGGGAAGCTGACCGCGTAGATATTCTTCAAGGTGATCTTTTGCATGCGGAAGCCCTTGAAACGGATCTTGACCTCATGCTTTCTGACAAAGAGGATGATCAGGATGAACGTCATGGAGCAGATCTGCCCGAACACGGTGGCAATCGCCGCGCCGAGTACGCCCAGCCGTGGGAAGAAGCCGATGCCGAAGATCAACAAGGGATCGAAGATGATGTTCACGATCGCGCCGAGCATCTGGGTGATCATCGGGATGATCATGTTGCCCGTTGATTGCAGGATCTTCTCGCCCATACAGGAGATCATCATACCGAACGAGATACATAATACAACGGTCAGATAGCTTGTACCGTCCTTGATGACGTCGGCGTTAGAGGTGAACAGCGAGATAAACGGACGGGACGCCGTCAGCCCGATCACCAAAAAGACCATCCAGTTGATAACCGCCAACACCAAACCCGTGGTTGCGGCGTTATTCGCTTCTTCATAATTCTTCGCGCCCAGCCGGCGCGCGATCAGCGAGTTGACGCCCACCGCCGTGCCGACGCCGAAGGAGATCAGTATCATCTGCAGCGGATACGCCAGCGACACCGCCTGCAGCGCGTCGGGCGAATAGCGCGCGACAAAGATACTGTCGACCACATTGTACAGCGCCTGTATCATCATCGACAGCATAGCGGGCAGCGACATTCCCAACAGCAGCGGGAGCATCGGCTTTACGCCCATTTTATTCTGAGAAACCTCACTCACGTTTTACCCTTCCTTCCGAAAAAGAAATCACATTATGATGATTGTTCATTGAGTTGTTTTTTAAGACGATTGTTCTCTATCGTCCGAATGATCAGCATCACGATCACGGTCGCGAACGCGACGCCGCAGCAATCGAGCAAAATATCGCTCACCTGACAGGATCGTCCTGCGGGGAACAGCTGAATGATCTCGTCGATCGTCGCGATGACCGCGCCGGAGATCAGCGTCGATATCAGCACTGTTTTGATCCTGTGAATATACAAATAATACGTCACACTCAGCAATGCTCCGAGGATCGAATACTCGGTGAAATGCGCGAGCTTTCGTATAAAGTTTTCCGTCACACTGAACGGGATCGGAAAACCCGCCAAAATACCGTTGATCCAATCGGTCAAGGGCGAGCTGCGCTCAGTCGATTCGACCGCATCCTGTGATGAATTGTAAAAGATCGCGGCGACCGCCGCCACCGTCAGCACCGTTAGGATCACGCGTATAATTAACACTTTTTTGTCTTTCATCATACACCTTGTTTTATGTGATAAGTATCATGATAATCCGAGTTTATTCTAATCCATTCCGCATAAGTTGTCAAACGGATTCATATAAGTTTTATCAATCCTTCAAATTAGAGTTGAAAAGACCGCTTTTTTCAGTTATAATGCTATGGAGAGTAAGGACGAACCCGCGCCCGACAGGGGTGCTGATCGTCTGAATAAAAAGGAGATTCTCTATGCTTCATTATATCGTTGTTTTCTTGATTTCTATGGTGCCGCTGATCGAACTGCGCGGTGCGATCCCCTATGCCGTCGGCGTCAACAATCTCGGCGGCAACATGAACATGGTCGTCGTGTATATCCTTGCCATCCTCGGCAACATGCTGCCCGTACCGTTCATCTATCTCTTTGCGCGCAAGATCCTTGAATGGGGCAAGGACAAAAAATTCATTGGCAAGTTCTTCACCTTCTGTCTGGAAAAGGGTGAAAAGGGCGGAAAGAAATTGCAGGCAAAAGCAGGCAGAGGTCTGTTTGTCGCGTTGATGCTGTTCGTCGGCATCCCCCTGCCCGGTACAGGCGCCTGGACGGGGACACTCGCGGCTTCCATGCTGGATATGGATTTTAAAAAGAGCATTATCGCCGTCATGCTCGGCGTCGTCATCGCAGGCGTGATCATGGGATTGGCGTCGATGGGCGTATTCGGCGCACTCGGCGCGATCTTCGCACCCAAAGCATAATGAAGAAGCGTAGCGTTTACGCGGCGGTCATCGGCGGCGGCGCGGCAGGACTGATGTGCGCGATCCGTGCCGCAGAGAACCACCCCGATCAAACGATCGTCATACTGGAAAAAGCGGATCGCGTGGGCAAAAAGATCCTTGTCACCGGTAACGGCAGATGCAACCTCAGCCATATCGGCGCGGATGCACAGAGCTATCACGGCGACGGGAGCGACGCATTGATTAATATTCTTTTTAAGAAATATCATCCTGATGCCGTCTTATCCGGCTTTCGCACACTCGGACTGCTCACGCATACCGACAGTGAAAACCGGGTCTATCCCCTGTCCAATCAGGCGAGCTCTGTCCTCGACGTACTGCGTATGAGGATCGCACAGCTCCCTATCGAAACCATTTGCAATACCGATATCCGCCGCATCCAAAAGACCGCCGAGGGGTATGAGGTCGCGACCCCGGAGCTGCGGCTTTTCGCCAAAAAGCTGGTCATTGCCGCAGGCGGAAAGGCGGATTATGCGGGCAGAGATAACGACAGCCGCGAATTGCTGCGAGCACTGGGTTTGAGCATGACCAAGCTCAGCCCCTCCCTCTCGCCCGTCAAGGTCAAAAGCGAGTTGTTAAAATCGCTCAAGGGCATTCGCGCGTCGGCGGAAGCGACCCTGATCCGCGACAAAAAGATCATCAAAACCGAACGCGGCGAGGTGCAGTTCACCGAAAACGCGTTATCCGGCATCTGCATCTTCAACCTCTCCCGACACGCCAATCTTGGCGGGTGTGAGATCCACCTCGATCTTCTGCCCGATTTCACCGATGAGCAGGTCGAGCAGGAGATCACCAACAGATTTAAGCGCAGCAGCAAAACAACCTGCGGCGAGCTCTTCACGGGAATGTTCCATAAAAATATTGGACTGGCACTGCTGAAATCGAGCGGCATCAAGCCCTCCGCTCTCTGCAAGGATATTTCTGTAAAAGAAATTAAATCGCTTTGCCGCCACATCACCGACTGGCGCTTTGTCTGCGAAGAGACCCGCGATTTCAAGAAAGCGCAGGTCACCGCGGGCGGGGTCAGGCTGAGCGAGATCGACCCCTATACCTTTGAGAGCAACCGTCACCGCGGGCTGTATCTCATCGGCGAGGTGCTGGATATCGACGGCGACTGCGGCGGCTATAACCTCCAGTTCGCCTTTGCGAGCGGGATGTGCGCGGGGGATCACCTATGATACGACTGAGCAATGTAAAACTCCCCCTGGGCTATACCGATGAAGACATCCGCAAGGCCTGCGCCAAGGAACTGCGGATACCTGATAAAGCAATTAAACAAGCGTCGCTTTACCGCCGTTCCATCGACGCGCGGCACAAAAACGACATCCACTACACCACAAGTATCGATGTGACACTGAGCGGTAACGAGCAGGCGGCGCTGAATAAAGCGAAATGCAAAAATGCCGTCATCACCGAACCATACCGCTACATCCCTCTGACGCCGAAGGACAAAGAGAAACGGCCGCTGATCGTCGGAACGGGTCCCGCAGGATTGTTCTGCGCATTGACACTGGCGCAGAGCGGTATCCGTTCCATCGTAATCGAACGCGGATCGCGCGTAGAAGAACGCACCAAAGCAGTCAATCGAATGTGGCATCATGCTACTCTCGACACCGAATGCAATGTGCAGTTCGGCGAGGGCGGCGCGGGTACCTTCTCGGACGGCAAGCTCAACACCGGCACCAAGGACGGCAGATCTCGCAAGGTGCTCCTTGAATTTGCCGCGCACGGCGCTCCCGAGGAGATTCTCTATAATGCCAAGCCGCATATCGGCACGGACAAGCTCCGCGATACCGTCAAAAATATCCGCGAAGAATTGATCGCTCTCGGCGCTGAAATCTACTTCGACACCAAGCTGATCGGAATCAAAACAAATGACGGCGCGATCACCGCCGCCGAGGTCGAACATCACGGCACAAAGCGGCTGATCGACTGCAATGAGATCGTGCTCGCGATCGGGCACAGCGCGCGCGATACCTTTGAACTGCTCCATCATATGGATATTCATATCGAGCCGAAGCCGTTCTCGGTCGGCGTGCGTATCGAGCACTTGCGCGAGAACATCGACCGCTCCCAATACGGCGAGGCGCATCACATTTTGCCCGCCGCTTACTATAAACAAAACGTCCACCTCAAGGATGGACGCGGGGTATACACCTTTTGCATGTGTCCGGGCGGCGTGGTCGTCGCGGCACAGAGTGAAGAAAACAGCGTTGTCACTAACGGCATGAGCGAATTTGCGCGCGACAAGATCAACTCCAACGCGGCTCTATTGGTATCCGTTCATCCCGATGATATCGCGGGCGAGCATCAGCTCAAAGGTATGTACTGGCAAAGAGAGCTCGAGCGCAAGGCGTTTGTCGCGGGAGGCGGCGATTACAACGCGCCGGTCATTCGTGTCGGCGACTTCCTGAACAAACAGGTTTCCACCCGATTCGGCGAGGTCACACCGAGCTATCTGCCCGGCACGCACTTTGCGAATCCGGACGACATCCTGCCGCCGTTTGTGACCGATTCTCTGCGCGAGGCGATCCCGATGATCGACCGCAGGCTGCATGGCTTCAACCATCCTGACGCGATCCTCACCGCAGTGGAAAGCCGCAGTTCCTCCCCCATCCGCATCACACGTGACGAGAGTATGCAGAGCGTGAGTCTGAGAGGACTGTACCCCTGCGGCGAAGGCGCGGGCTACGCGGGCGGCATCGTGTCCGCCGCTGTCGACGGCATCAAGGTCGCCGAAAAAATCATCACAACATAACAAAGGCTCCCATGAGGGAGCCTTTCAGCTTGCGGAAAAGTATAGAATAAAAAATGAGTAGCCGATTTCCAAGGCTCCTTTTGGGAAAAGGAGCTGTCACCGAACGGTGACTGAGGAATTGTATCAATTGACCG
>OMWP01000060.1 GCA_900314795.1 uncultured Eubacteriales bacterium | reverse complement strand
TCTCCCTCAGTCGCCTTAACGGCGACAGCTCCCTCGTCAGAGGGAGCCTCGGAAACGTCCTGCGTTTTATATGATATACTTTTTCGACAAACTGAAAGCCCGACGTTGTGTCGGGCTTTTCATTATGATATGCTTACCAGTTTTCTTTCAGCTCGTCGGTTACGACCTTGCCGGTATAATCAAAGCTACGTGATGCATCCCATGCGAGCACATACTTGCCGCTGTCGGTGATCGCGGCGGTCAGCTCGGCGCCGTCCTCGATCGGCTTGAACTTTCCGTTCTCACGAACTGCATTGAGGATATCTTTCGCTTTGGAGGCATTTGCGGAATCGGCAGTAGCACTGCTTGCACCCGAGAAATCATAGACCTCGACAAAAGCATTTTTGTTCAGTACGATACGCGCGCCGTTGTCCGCACCGAGCAGATCATAATAGATATCCATCTTCTCGTAGTTGGAACCACGGTCGGTGATGTACTTCACCAGACCGTCAAAATCCTTGTCATAGGATGTAACATCGGCGGCGTTCGCCTGCTCCGAGGAAGAATCACTGTTGTTGTTGGCATTGGGCATGAAGCAGGCGCTCAGAGAAAGCACCAGTGCGACAGCCGCGATCAGTGCAATGATCTTTTTCATTTATATCAATCCTTTTCTTTTTGTTTTGCCTATCTATTCTACAATAAAACAGGTGAGAAATCAAGAGGTGATTTGTTTTTGCGGCATTACAGGACTTTTCTGTTGTTGAGGCATTTTAAAAAACAAACCTCCCGAACAATCGAGAGGTTTGATGAAATCGATAATAAATCTGATTATCTCTTGCTGAACTGCGGAGCGCGACGAGCGGCTTTGAGACCGTATTTCTTACGCTCTTTCATTCTCGGGTCACGAGTGAGGAAGCCTGCCTTCTTGAGGGCGGGACGAAGCGCGTCGGAATCATACTGAAGCAGCGCGCGGGAGATACCGTGACGGATCGCACCCGCCTGGCCGGTAACGCCGCCGCCGCCAACGCGGCAAACTACGTCGAACTTTTCACCGGTCTCGGTGAGCTCGAGGGGCTGACGAACGATCAGCTTGAGGGTTTCAAGACCGAAGTAATCGTCGATATCTCTGTCGTTGATGGTGATCTTACCGGTGCCTGCATAGAGGCGAACTCTTGCTACAGAAGATTTTCTTCTGCCGGTGCCGTAAAAATAAGGTGCCTTATCGTACATTTATCGTTCCTCCTTCTTAAAATTCCCATGCTTCGGGCTTCTGAGCCTGATGATTGTGCTCAGCGCCGTCGAAGAGTCTGAGTCGCAGCATAGCTGCTCTGCCGATGGTGTTGGAGGGAACCATGCCCTTAACAGCCAGCTCGACCGCCTTGGTGGGACGGGTAGCCATCAGGGTAGCGTAGTTGGTTTCCTTGAGGTGACCGACATAACCGGTATGGCGGTACCACTTCTTCTGTTCTAATTTCTTACCGGTGAGGACGATGTCCTTGCAGTTGATGATGATGACGTGGTCGCCGCAATCAACGTGGGGAGTGAATGTGACCTTGTGCTTACCTCTGAGCAGGACAGCTGCTTCGGTAGCGACCTTACCGAGGGTCTTGCCCGCGGCGTCGATGACATACCACTTGCGCTCGACTTCGCCTTTTTTAGCCATATAAGTGGACATATAGCTTTACCTCCTTGATGATATTGAATTGTCATTGCGAGGGATGACGTCCGTCATGCCGCGGCAATCTCAACCGATTCTCAATCGTCATTACGAAGAGTATGACCCCGTGGTAATCTCAACCGATGATCGGAAACAATTCTTTTTTAACGCTTGATTATACTACCACTTTCACCACATAAAGTCAAGAGCAAAACCCGAATTTTTTCATATACACCTCGTCTAGCTTATTTTATCTCTCATTTTCTCGTTTATTCTCTTGTTTTCTCGTTTGCTATTTTTGCTTTTGTGTTTGATTATTCCCTTAATCACAGCATTTTTGGATTGCGTTATGCGGTGAAGAATGATAGAATAGGAGCATAATGTCGATCCAATAACGATTGATGGATGCTAATACTAAACTCCGACTAAAAAGATTGACAATCTATTGCATAAAATTCCGCATAGCTTTGTTGTCGGTCTTGATAGGCGCCAGCCTATCTGCGCCCTCCGCCGCGCTCTGCAAAATTTTCCGCTAATATCTTATCAAATATTTTAATCAGAGTTTAGTATAAACTCCTGTAGGAAAGGAGGATATCAATGAAAGCATCAGCAAAATTCATCTGCCTCTTTTTCGCTGTCATCATCATGATGAGCGTATTCACCGTCATTCCGCTCACCGCATCGGCACAAGAGGTCGAGTTGAACGATACAGGCGTTGTCGATGAAGCAAATCCCGATTACGAATATGAGCTGTTGTCCGATGATACCGTTCAGATCACCGAATATCTCGGAAACGGCGGTATTGTCGTGATCCCCCCTTATCTCGGCGGATATCCGGTCACCCAAATCGGCGCCCGCTCGTTCGAACAATCGAGCAGTCGGTCACTGCTCACCGGGGTCAGTATTCCCGACTCCGTCACAGAGATCGGCTGGTACGCGTTTGGCGATTGTACCGCTCTGCGCGATGTGAACATGGGCAACGGAGTCACCCGAATGAACGGAATGGCTTTTTCAGGTTGCAATGAATTGAGGAGTATCTCGATCGGATCATCTCTTTCCGAATTTGATTCGGCTCATAACGATTTCAGCGGCTGCTGCAATCTGGAAACTATCACCGTCAGCTCCGCCAATACGACCTTTGACAGCCGCGACAACTGTAACGCTGTCATCGACTCCTATACCAATGAGCTCTTGCTCGGCTGTCAAAATACCACCATCCCCGACTCTGTCACAGCTATCGCCGACTACGCATGCTATGATTGCGTCAACTTGACTGCTGTTCATATCCCTGCTTCTGTTAAGAGGATCGGTAACCATGCCTTTGCCTATTGCGAAGAGCTGAAGGATATTCAAATCCCCGACTCCACTATCGATATCGGCGTTTCCGCCTTTGACCATACCGCATGGTATACGGATCAGCCCGATGGATTGTTATACGTCGGCAAGGTCGCGTATGCCATCAAGGGATCCTGTCCGGAAGAGGTCGTCATCAAAGAGGGAACAAAAGCGATCTGTGACAATTTATTTGCCTCATATCCCGAATTGAAAAGTATCGATATCCCTAAAAGTGTGAGCCATATCGGACTCAATGTCTTTAACGGATGTTCGGGGTTGGAGCTGATCCATGTAGCCGAAGATAATCCTGTTTTTGACAGCCGCAATGACTGCAATGCCATTATCAGAACACAGACAAACGAACTGATCTACGGCTGTCGGCATACGGTGATCCCTGATACCGTGACAAGTATCGGCGACAGAGCCTTCTACGGTTGGTCGCATCTTTCTCACATCTATATCCCCGATTCCGTTACCTCTATCGGCAGGCACGCGTTCGGCAGGTGCAGTGAGCTCAAAAGTGTCACGATCCCCCGATCCGTCACCTATATCGGCGATGATGCCTTCGGCGTCAACTTTGACGGCATCCACTATATCCCCACAAAAGATTTTACGATCTACGGCGATTCGGGCACGGCTGCCGAACAATACGCCAAACGATACAGGCTCCCATTCTCATCACCGGATCTTGCAAGCCACAAGCTCGGTGACGCGGACGGCGACGGCGAGATCACCATCATGGATGCGACGATCATCCAACGCCATCTTTCTATGCTCAACCCCTATATGGATGAGCCCACACTGATGCAGGGCGACGTTGATCAAAACGGTCTTTTGGAGATCTGTGACGTCCTGTTTATTACACGTTATCTTTCGGGAATGGACACCGCTTATCCGATCGGAAAGTAGCGAATATCTCAGTTAATATCCCCTTATCGATAAAGCCCTGCGTCATGCGCAGGGCTCTCAGACTGTAGAAAAACCTATTCAGCCCCCTCTGACGAGGGGGCGAGCGGGCAGCACTTCATAAAGGGTGTTTCATTTTATTCGCGGGGGAGAGATAACGCAGCTTTATAATACAAAGAAAACACTTGACACAATACAGTGAGTAATGATACTT
>OMWP01000044.1 GCA_900314795.1 uncultured Eubacteriales bacterium | reverse complement strand
GAACCCGCTCTTGGAGCGCTGTTGCATGGGAGTTGTATGCCAAATCACAGATTTGGACAACTCCTCAAAGCCCCTCCCCTACAAAGAAGCGTTGTTCTGTTTTGCGTTTGATTGACATTGATTGGAAAGGTTTCGGTACGTCGACAAGCGCCATACCCTACGGAGAAATTGATTTGCTCCGCACTGATAATGATTGAACGGAAAGGCTACGGGAGGAGCAAGCCCCTCCCCTACAAAGAAGCGTTGTTCTGCTTCGCTCGGGTAAGAAAGGTTAGGGGAGGAGCAAGCCCCTCCCCTACAAAGAAGCATTGTTCTGCTCCGCATTTGATTGACATTGATTGGAAAGGTTTCGGTACGTCGACAAGCGCCGTACCCTACGGAGAAATTGATTTGCTCCGCACTGAAGACGAAAAAGGTCATGCATGACCCCGTGACAAAAAAATAAAGCGGATGAGTTCATCCGCTTTATCAGTGTATGCGATTGAATTACTCGGCAAAGCCGGTCTCGATCAGCTCGACCAGACCCTCTACCGCGTCAGTCTCGTCAGCACCGTCCGCAAAGATCTTTACGGTTGTACCGCCGATGATACCAAGGGAAAGAACGCCGAGGAGCGACTTGGCGTTAACTTTTCTCTCGTCCTTCTCTACCCAGATAGAAGACTTGTACTCGTTAGCCTTCTGGATGAAGAAAGTAGCGGGACGGGCATGTAAGCCTGCCTTGTTCTGAACTAATACTTCCTTAACGTACATAATAATACCCTCTTTTTTCTCGAAAATAATACAGTAATTTTTGGTTGCTTCCTTATTATATCCTCGTTTGTGCGGTTGGTCAACAGTCGAAAATCATTTTTGTTTTGATATCTAACAGTCGAAAACAGAAGAACTTTTTTATTGTGCAAAATAACCAAGGTGTGGATAACTATTTGTAGTAATCGACAAGAGAAAAAGAGGAATCAAGGCAAAAAATGGGAAATCACTGCGGTTTGTCGCCGTGTGCTTCCTTGATGATCTGCTCCGCAAGCTGTCGCTCTTTGTCGGTCAGATCAGCGTGCTCGATCATATCGGGGCGCTTCTTGGCGGTTTCGATGACGCTCTGTTCTCTGCGCCATTTTTTGATGTTTTCATGGTGGCCGCTGAACAGCACGGGCGGTATCTCCTCGCCGCGCCAATTCTGCGGCTTGGTGTACTGTGGGTATTCGAGCAGACCGTCATAGTGGCTCTCGAGCTCAAAGCACTCGTCGTCGCTGAGCACGCCCGGTTGTAATCGCGCGAGCGAATCCGTCAGCACCAGCGCCGGCAGCTCACCGCCGGTGAGCACATAGTCGCCGATGGAGATCTCTTCATCGACATAGCGATCCAGCACGCGCTGATCTACACCCTCATAGTGCCCGCACAAGAGGCAGATATTGTCGTATGCCGACAGCTCCTTGAGCTTTTGCTGAGTAAGAGGTTTCCCCTTGGGGGAAAGGTAGATCAAATGCGGCGCGCCGCCGGTTTGCTCGCAGATGCTTTCGTAACACAGCGCGATCGGTTCGGCGAGCATCAGCATCCCCATGCCGCCGCCGTAGGTGGTATCATCGACGCGCTTGTGCTTGTCAAAGGCATAGTCGCGGAGCTGGTGGCATAGGATCTCGACCGCGCCTTTTTTGCGCGCTCTGCCGATGATGCTCTCACTGAGCACCGCCTCGCACATCTCGGGGAAGAGGGTGATGATATCAATCCTCATCGTCGAACAGTCCTTTCATCGGATGGATATAGACCGCGCCCTCGTCAAAGTCAAAGCGGTCGAGGATATCGGGAATGACGGGGATGTAGAATAGCTTGCCGTCATCCGCCTTCATCTCATAGACGTCGTTGGAGCCTGTTTTGAGGACGTCCTTGACAACGCCGTACACCGTGCCGTTATCCGCGTCGGTGACCTTGAGTCCGATGATGTCCTGCACAAAGTGTTCGCCCTCGTCGAGCTTGACGTCTTTGCGGTCGATGTAGAGGATCTTGCCGCGGAGTTGGTCGGCCTCTTCGATGGAGCCGACCCCCTTTGCCGTCATCAGGGCGATGTTTTTATGCGGACGACAGGACACGGCGATCGCCGTCTTGCCCTCGTCCAGATAGAGTGTTTTGAATGGCTTGAGAAAGTCGGGAGAATTCGCCCAGCACTCCACCCGCATCTCACCGCGGATACCGTGGGTGCCGACGATCTTGCCGACCTCGAGATATTGTTTTTGCATAGGGTTACGTCCTTTGTTAGTGGTCAGTGGTTAGTGATCAGGGGATGATACCCTGTCGCCTGCATGATAGAGCAGGAGGGGATTGTCTTAATTATAGCGAGAATCGCGCATGTTTTCAACATTTATTTGTTTTCATCTTGCAAAGTGGGGGAGGGGACTTTATAATGGAATAAAAATCATCCGAACGGAGAGGGTAGCATGAAAGGATTTAGAAGAATCGGAAAGCTGTTGCATCGCACGGGAACGATCAAGATCTTTTTCGCGTATCTGGTCGTATTACTGATCGGCGGGATCCTGCTGTCGTTCATCGAGCCGCAGGTGCACGGCATCTTTGAGGGCTTCTACTTTTGCTTTGTCGCATCCACGACCATCGGTTTCGGCGATATCGTACCCGTCACGGTGCTCGGCAGGATCATCACCATCATCGTCACACTGTTCGGTGTGCTGACCGTCGCGATGGTGACCGGCGTGGTGGTCACCTATTATACGGAATATCTGAAGATCAAAGAGAAAGAAACGATCTCGACCTTCCTCGAAAAGCTCGAGAACCTGCCCGAGCTGAGCAAGGAGGAGCTCACGGAGCTGTCCGACAGGGTCAAGCAATTCAACGCGAAGAAATAGGAACAAATTTCAGCAACCGATATAAAGAACAAAGCGCACCCGATGGGGTGCGCTTTTGTGCTATGGAATGTGGAATTAGTCGATTTCTACCATAACCTTCTCGTCCTTGCGGATCGCGGCGGAACGTGCTACAGTGCGGATCGCCTTCGCGATTCTGCCCTGCTTACCGATGATTCTGCCCATATCGCCCTCTGCAACATGGATGTGATACACGATGGTACCCTCTTCGTTAGGTTCGTCAACGGTCACGGAAACCGCATCGGGCTCTTCAACCAAGCCCTTAGCAATCGTAAGAAGTAAGTCTTTCATAATTATGGTCCTTTCGCAATTACAATTAGAAATACTATTGATTCAGCATTTCGTTTTGAAATACTTAGATAATGCCTGTGTTCTTCAATAAAGCCTTTACGGTATCGGTCGGCTGTGCGCCCTTGGCGATCCATTCCTTAACCTTATCGGCATCTACGTTAACCTCAGAGGGCTCGGCGGTGGGTTTGTAGGTACCGATTTCCTCGATGAAGCGGCCGTCACGCGGATAACGCGAGTCAGCTACAACAATACGATAGAAGGGGTTCTTTTTCGCACCCATTCTCTTGAGTCTGATTTTTACCATGGTCTTACCTCCTGTCTGTCTAGAATACTATATCTAATTTACAATCGGAAATCGTAAATTATCTGAACGGATTACTCCGTGATCAGCGTGTTTAGTGGTCAGTGGTCAGTGGTTAGTGGTCAGTGGTCAGTGGTCAGTGATCGCTGAAAACCGTTCACTGACTTACATCCCCGGGAAGCCGCCGCCCATCGGGGGCATGCCGCCGTTTGAGTTGAGCATCTTTCTGAGCTGTCTGCCCTTCTTGCCCTTGGAGGTGAACTGACGCATCATCTTCTGGGTCTGTTCGAGCTGTTTGATCAGTCGGTTGACTTCCTCCACCGGTCTGCCGCTGCCCGCAGCGATCCTGCGCTTGCGGGAGGGATTGAGCAGTCCGGGGTGTTCTCTCTCCGCGGGGGTCATCGACAGGATGATCGCCCTGTTCCAATCGAGAATACGCTCGTTGATATCCATCTCATCGACCTTATTGCCCACGCCCGGGAGCTTAGAGAGGATGCCCTTGATGGGCCCCATGTTGCGCACCTGGTCGAGCTGAGCGAGCATGTCGTTGAAGTCCATTTTATTTTTGAGCATCTTGCGGGCGAGCTCTTCCGCCTTTTCCTGGTCGAGCTTCTGCTCCGCTTCCTCGATCAGCGTGAGCACGTCGCCCATGCCGAGGATGCGGGACGCCATACGGTCGGGGTGGAACATCTCAAGATCCTCGAGCTTCTCACCCGTACCGGAGAACTTGATCGGCTTGCCGGTGACCGCCTTGACGGACAGTGCGGCGCCGCCTCGGGTATCGCCGTCGAGCTTGGTCAGGATGACGCCGGTGATCTCCAGCATCTCGTTGAAGGTCTTGGCGACGTTGACAGCGTCCTGACCGGTCATCGCGTCGATGGTCAGCAGGATCTCGTTGGGGCTGACAGCCGCCTTGATGTCCTGCAGCTCCTTCATCAGCGCCTCGTCGATATGCAAACGGCCGGCGGTATCGAGGATGACGATATCATTGCCGTAGTCTTTGGCGTGTTTGATGGCTTCTTTCGCGATGGTGACGGGGTTTTCGGTGCCCATCTCAAAGACCGGTACCTCCGCTTTCGCGCCGACAACCTTGAGCTGTTCGATCGCGGCGGGTCGATAGATATCGCAGGCGACCAGCATGGGTCGGTGGTTCTGTTCTTTGAGGTACTTACCGAGCTTTGCGGCATGGGTGGTTTTACCGGCACCCTGCAGGCCGCACAGCATAATGACGGTGGGCGGCTTGGACGCATACTCTAAGCGCGCGTCCTCAGCACCCATCAGGTTGACGAGCTCTTCGTTGACGATTTTGATGACCATCTGAGCGGGAGTCAGGCTCTCCATGACGTCGGCGCCGATGGCGCGCTCGGTGACGGTGTTGGTAAAGCCCTTGGCGACCTTGAAGTTAACGTCGGCTTCAAGCAGCGCGAGACGTACCTCACGCATCGCCTCCTTTACGTCGGCTTCCGTCAGCTTGCCCTTGCTTTTGAGCTTTTTGAATGCGTTATTCAGTTTGTCGGATAAGCTTTCAAATGCCATGTTCGGTCAACTCCTTTCAGCCTGAACATCAATCGCTGTTCAGTTGCATCAAATCTTCTATCTGTTCGAGCAGCGGTGTGATATCGCCGCTCTCGGTATGTTTGATTTTGTCGATCAGTCTGCGCACGGCCTCATCACGCTCCATCCGCTGATGATAATCCTTGAGCAGGCCAAGTTTACTTTCATATTCAACCAGCTTGCGCTCGGCGCGACCTAAGGAATCGCGCACGCCCTGGCGGCTGATGTGCAGGATCTCGGCGACCTCGGACAGGGACAGATCTTCGTTGACATACAGTTCCACGACCCGTCGCTGTGAGTCATTGAGCAGCTCCGCGTAAAAATCGTAGAGCAGTGAGATATCTGGCTTACTGTTCATGATCGGCGCTTCATCCTTCCTGTAAAGCAAAGAACTTTACACCTCGGCTATTATAGCACCATGATCGTTAGATGTCAAGTGTTTTTGCGATAAAAAAGCCCGCATACCGCGGGCTTTTGTCGTATGAATAATCGTTTTATTTTGTCTTTTGATCCTCAGAAGCAGTCTCTGTCGATTTTTCGGGCAGGGTCACGCTGATCAGTTCGGTAGAATCGATCGTCTCCCAGTTTTCGGTATCCTTGATGGTAAAGGAGACCTTGACGTTATCGATCTCTTCGATATCGTGTTCTTCCATGTCGAGCTTGTAGAAGGTGACGACGTCGACGGCACGTTTATCGGGAAGGATCGTTCTGGACATCGCCGAAGTCATATCGTAGCCGTTGACGATGACGTCCTCGGCTCTGACGGTGATGTTCTTATCGGTACCGTTATACATATAGACCATCAGCTCCGCGCCGTCGGAATACGCGCGGTCGGTGTTGACGCCTTTTAAGATGATCTTGATATCGTCTTTATCATAGGCGACCTGACCACTCTCGTCGCACACGACCTCTTCATCCTGATTTGCAGAGGTCTGGACGGATATCAGATCGGATATCGCGATCGGATTATAGCTCTTTGCGTCAACGAACTTCAACGCGAAGTCGATCGTTTTGATCGAGGTGATGTTCGAGATCGCAAGATTAAAGTAACGCAAAGTCAGCGAACAGTCAGCGCTCTTTGAAGCGGCGATGGTGCAGTTTGCTTCGGGGGTGATCATATAGCCGTTGACGATCGAGTAGGGCGACTGCACAACAACCTCTTTATCGGTTTTATTGGTGATCGTCAGCTTTAACACCGGTCCGGAGACCGCGGTATAGTCGATACCTTTCAAAGATACAGACATATTATTGTCATCATAAAGATCCTGCTGTTCTTTGACTTTGGGAGTGGTATCAAAGGTGTTGATAAATTTTTTCAGGCTCAGTGAGCCGCTGCTTTCGGTCGGAGCAACGGAATCAGGCGTTTGCTGTGCAACGGTCTCATCCTGCTGCATCTGTGTGGGCGTCGGAGCGTCTTTTTGCTGATCACACGCACAAACAAGCAGAGCTGCCAAGGCACAAAGCGCAAGACATATGATTCGTTTCATTGGATAATCTCCTTATTCATAGCACATAATGAATCGTTTTACGTTATTTTTCAAATTGGGCTAACGCTTATTATACTATATTTATTTCTCAAATGTCAATAATATGAGCAGGAAGAGGAGTGCTATCAACCAAAATTTGGCGTTTTGGCGATTTTAATAGAATTTATTTGAAAATTATAGTTGATTTTCACAGAATTTTGTGTTATAATATTCAGACATATAAAATGAAAAGCGCAATGTTTTTCTGTAAGAGGAAATATGGAACAAATTATCAACATTGATCGTATGGAGCATGCCGCGGCACTGTTCGGCAGCTTTGATTCCAACATCAAAATCATTGAGGATGAGTTCGGCGTGCGCGTCCACGCGCGTGACAGTGAGCTCAAGATCTCGGGAGAAGCAGAGGGCGTGCTCAAGGCGAGTAAGGTCATCGATAGCCTGCTCAGTCTGCTCAACCGCGGCGAACAGCTCTCGGAGCAGAACATCACCTACTGTATCTCGCTGGTCAACGACGGCAGTGAGGAGAAGATCGAAACGCTCGCCTCCGACTGCGTCTGCGTGACCGCCAAGGGCAAGCCCATCAAGCCCAAGACGATGGGGCAGAAGCGCTATTGCTCCGCGATCGAGAACAATACGATCACTATCGCCGTAGGCCCTGCCGGTACCGGCAAGACCTATCTGGCGGTCGCGATGGCGGTGACCGCCTTCCGCAGTAAGGAGGTCAACCGTATCATTCTCACCCGACCCGCCGTAGAAGCGGGCGAGAAGCTGGGCTTTTTGCCGGGCGATCTGCAAAGCAAGGTCGACCCTTATCTGCGCCCGCTGTATGACGCGCTCTTCGATATGCTGGGCGCTGAGACCTATCAGAAATACCTTGAGCGAGGGAATATCGAGGTAGCGCCGCTGGCGTATATGCGCGGCAGAACGCTGGATGACAGCTTCATCATCCTCGACGAGGCGCAAAATACCACCTCCGAGCAGATGAAGATGTTCCTCACCCGACTGGGCAACAACTCCAAGATGGTCATCACGGGCGACATCACCCAGATCGACCTGCCCTCGGGGGCGAAATCCGGCTTGAAGGAAGCCGTCAAGATCCTCAAAGGGATCAAGGGCATCGAGCGCATGACCTTCTCTGATAAGGATGTTGTGCGGCATCGACTGGTACAGGATATCATCCGCGCGTATGAAAAGGCGCAGGAACGCAACAGAAGCAACAAGCCGCAGTAGTGTGCGACTTAGGTTCTAATCATTATATATAAGAGAGGTAGCAAGGACGCGTTAACGAAGAATAAGTTTGGTTATGGATTTGCCGGTGAGTAATACCGTCAATGATCCTACACTGCTCGTATTCCGGCGTAACATGATCTCATCGTATCGATGAGCCATAGAGAGTAGGGATTATGATGTTTATGATGGCAATGGCAATCGACAAGGTGAAAGTGATTATCACCGACAGGCAGAAGAAGGTGCGTATTCCTACGGGACTGCGGATGCAGATCCGCCGCGCGTGTATCGCTGTGTTGCGCGAGGAACAGTTCGAGGGTGACAGCGAGGTCTCGGTGAGCTTTGTGGATAATGAAGAGATCCGAAAGCTGAACAAAGAGTTCAGAGATATCGACTCCGCCACCGACGTGCTCTCGTTCCCTCTGGGTGAGAACGGCGTGTATGACGTCAACCCCGATACCGGGGCAAAGCTGCTCGGCGATGTGGTTATCTCCATGGAGCGCGCACAGGAACAGGCGTTGGAATACGGTCACAGCTTTGAGCGCGAGGTGTGCTACCTCACCGTACACAGCATGCTCCATCTGCTGGGTTACGACCACATGGAGCCGCAGGAAAAAGCCGAGATGCGCATGAAGGAAGAAACCGTCATGGCACGCATCGGACTGGAAAGAATCTAAAACATCGGGCGCACGCCGCAGAGCGTGCGCCTTCAATTATGACGGAAATAATATTGACAATTTATTGTTTTTTAGGTATAACATTGAGTGATAAAAGGTAAAGGAAAACGACTATGAATAATCAACAAAGATCCGTATTCGTCACCATTGTCGGCATCCCGAATGTCGGCAAAAGCTCCATTCTGAACCGTATCTTAGGGCACAAGATCGCGATCGTCAGCTCCAAGCCCCAGACCACCCGAACCCGTATCACGGGCATCCTCACGGACGGCGACGATCAGCTGGTGTTCATCGACACTCCCGGTCTGTTGAAGCCCCGCAACGAGCTGGGCGAATATATGGTCAAGGCGATCAATGAGAGCGTACCGAACGGCGACGTTGCCGTGCTGGTGGTCGAAGCGACCGGCGGTGTGCGCAAGGGCGAGCTGAGCCTGATCGAAAAGCTCAAAAAGTCCGATATGCCCGCGATCCTCGCGATCAACAAGATCGATATGCTCAAAAATAAAAAGGAAGAGCTGATGGAAGCGATCCTCGCCTACAGCGAGCTGTACAACTTTGACGCGGTCGTACCCATCTCCGCGCAGACGGGCGAGGGCTTCCCCGCGTTGACGGACGAGCTGAAAAAGCATTGCGTCGAAGGCGGCCATTTCTTTGACGATGACGCGCTGACCGACCAGCCCGAGAAGGTGATCGTCTCCGAGATCATCCGCGAGAAGATCCTGCGACTTTGCGACAAGGAGATCCCCCACGGCACCGCGGTAGTGATCGAGAGCCTCAAGGAGCGTGATCACGGCGATATCATGGATATCGAGGCGACCATTTTCTGTGAGCGCGACTCGCACAAGGGCATCATCATCGGCAAGAAGGGCGCCATGCTCAAGAAGATCTCGACCTACGCAAGGCAGGATATCGAGCGCTTCTTCGGCTGCAAGGTGAACCTGCAAACATGGGTCAAGGTCAAGGAGGACTGGCGCAACCGCCGCGCGCTGCTGACGAACTTCGGCTATGATAAAAAGAGCTTTGATTGATACTTTTCAAATACCGACTCCCTCAAACGAGGGAGTTTCAGGCTGTAGAAAAACCTATCCTGCCCCCTCTGACGAGGGGGCGGCAAGAAGTATGATTCACAGAGAAATAAACGTAAAATGCGGGGGAGAGATAACGCCTCAGTCGCCAGACACGCGTGTCCGGCGACAGCTCCCTCGTCAGAGGGAGCCTCGGAAACGTCCTGCGTTTTATATGATATACTTTTTCGACAAACTGCGACTCCCTCAAACGAGGGAGTTTTTTCTTGTCGATTTCGGGCGAGATTCCTCTTGATATGCGCATTCTTTTATGATAGAATCAATATGTAGTGGTCTGTGAAGAAATCAGCGACCGCTTTACGAAAATTTTCCATCTACATTTTTCCCGCGATAATACCCTGCTGTCTCGGTATAATAACCCTAGGGTGACTTTAGACCCCCTATACCATTGAAAAGGGAATGATCGTGTGAAAGACGAAAAAGACGCGTGGAGATCGTTTACCGAGAGCGGCAGTGTCATGGATTATCTTGCTTATAAAGAGCTCCAACACAAGCATGGCGGTAAACAGCAAGAGGGCAAGGATGAAGTTCAAAACCAAGGGTCTGATCATCAAACAGCAGAATATCGGTGAACGTGACAGGCTGGTATGGGTTTTGACAGAGAGCCACGGCATCCTGCGTGCCTTTGCGCGCGGCGCCAAAAATATCAAAAGCCCTAAGTGCGCCGGCACAGGGCTTTTATCATATGCGGCACTGACGATCTTTGAGGGACGCGACAGCTACAGCATCGACGAGGCAGAGGCGCTCGAGCAGTTCATCGGACTGCGCTCCGATATCGAGGATATGTCGCTCGCGCAGTATTTCTGCGAGCTGTGTTTGCATCTCTGTCCGACGGGACAGGAAGCCAAGGAACAGCTGCGGCTGGCGCTCAATTCGATCTACCTATTGGCGAATAAAAAGCGCCCCGCGCTGCAGATCAAGATCTGCTTTGAGATGCGCTTGATCACCCTGTGCGGCTATATGCCCGACCTCGTGATGTGCGACATCTGCGGCGCGTATGAAGCGCCCGAGATGGTCTTTGTGCCCCATACCGGCAAGCTCTATTGTGCCTCCTGCGCGGATAAGCACGGCATCCAAGGTGTGCGCCTGCCGATCTCCTCGATCACGGCGCTCAGGCATACCGTGTACGCCGATTTTGACAAGCTCTTTTCCTTTGAGCTCAAAGAGGAGCTCTTGCCGCCCTTGTCCCTCGCGTCGGAGCGCTATGTCGCCTACATGACGCAAAAAGACTATCCGACCTTACAATTTTATAAAGCGATGGCTCCCTTATAAGGGCTTCAAATAGATGAAGTCGGCAAAAGGCTTCTCCTCGGGGAGAAGCTGTCACCATAGGTGACTGATGAGGGGCAAATATTTCCTTTTGAATTTGGATTCGGAGGGAATACAGTGAATCATAATATGGTTTTGAGAGTCCTGCCAAATGGAATCCGGAGAGATTTGGAAGAGTAGTCCCCTCATCCGACCTTTTCAGCTCATTAGGAGCTGAAAAGCCCACCTTCCCCCCGAGGGGAAGGCTTTATATCACCATAAGGAATGCTGAAAGATGAACAGACATTTTAAAACACTGGAACTGGATAAAATCTTACATATGCTGTCGGAGGAGACCTCCATCGACGAGGCGGGCGAGCTGGCGCTTGTCGTGGAACCGCAGGTTGATCTTGACAAGGTCGAGCATCTGTTGACGCAGACCGAGGACGCTCACATCCTGATCGGTCGATTCGGCGCGCCGTCCTTCGGCGGGATCAGCAACGTGACAAACGCCCTGCGCCGTGCCGAGGCAGGCGGCTGTCTGAACACCTCGGAGCTGCTCTCCATCGCACGCGCGCTGCGCGTAATCAAGGGCGTGCGTGACTGGCACGCGCACTGCGCCGGGGTGAGCACCTCGCTGGACGGCTACTTCCGCGCGCTGTACACCAATCCCAACCTCAGCGACCGCATCACCACCTGTATCATCGGTGCGGATGAGATCTCGGACGGCGCGTCCAGAGAGCTTGCCGACATTCGCCGCAAAATGAGGATCGCCGCCTCGAAGGCGCGCGAGGTGCTGGACAAGATCATCCACTCCTCCACCTATCAAAAGTATTTGCAGGAGGCGATCATCACCCAGCGTGACGGCAGATATGTCGTCCCCGTCAAGCAGGAATTCCGCTCTCAGGTCGCGGGTCTGGTGCATGACACCTCATCGTCGGGCTCGACGGTCTTTATCGAGCCGATGGGCGTTGTCAACGCGAACAACGACATCCGCGTCCTCAAAGGAGAGGAAGAGAAGGAGATCGAGCGCATCCTTTTCGAGCTCAGCGGCTTATGTGCCGGCTGTGCGACCGATATCATCGATAGCTACAAGACACTGGTTCAGCTGAACCTGATTTTCGCCAAAGCGCATTTGGCGTATAAAATGAAAGCGGTGCGCCCCGTGATGAACGACAGAGGCGTGATCGAGCTGAAAGCGGCGCGTCATCCGCTGATCCCCAAGGACAAGGTCGTCCCCACGGATATTCGTCTGGGTGATGACTTCGACACGCTGGTTATCACCGGCCCCAACACGGGCGGTAAGACCGTCTGCCTGAAAACACTCGGACTGCTCACGCTGATGGCGATGTGCGGCATGATGGTGCCCGCGTCGGACAACTCGCGTCTGTCGGTATTCCGCCGCGTGCTGGTGGATATCGGTGACGAGCAGAGTATCGAACAGAGCCTGTCCACCTTCTCGGCGCACATCACGAACATCATCGGCATTTTGAAGCTTTGCAACCGCTCTACCCTCGCGGTGATCGATGAGTTGGGCGCCGGTACCGACCCTGTCGAGGGCGCGGCTTTGGCGGTCGCGATCCTCGAAAAGCTCCGTGAGCGCGGCGCGAAGATCGCCGCCACCACTCATTATTCGGAGCTCAAAGAATTTGCGTTGAAAACAGAGGGCGTGGAGAACGGCTGCTGTGAATTTGATGTGACCACCCTGCGCCCGACCTATAAGCTGCTCATCGGCGTGCCCGGCAAGAGCAACGCCTTTGCGATCAGCAAGCGCCTCGGCATGGAGGACGACGTCATCGAACGCGCCAAGCTGTTGACCTCCTCCGAGAGCCGCCAGTTCGAGAATGTTGTCGAAAGTCTGGAGATCAGCCGCAAGGAGTTGGCAGACGAGCTGGAAAGAGCGCGTGAGGCGACCCTTGCCGCTCAGCAAAAGCAGGCGCAGGCGGAAAAAGAGCTCGAGCGCGCCAAGGTCGAGTCGAAGCGCGAGGTCGAGATGGCGAAGCACAAGGCACAGGAGCTTGCCGCCAAGACCCGAGCGCAGGCATACGCGATCATCGACGAGCTCGAACAGGCAAAGAAGCATCAAAGGTATGAGGCGGAGCAAAAGGCGAAGTTCAAGACAGGGATGAAAGCGCTCGAAGAAACCGCCGATCCCATCAAAGAATCCGAACAGGGCGATTACAAGCTGCCCCGACCGTTACAGGTCGGCGACAACGTCCTGATTTTCGATATCGATAAAAAGGCTGTCGTCCTCGAAAAGCCCGAGAAGGACAGCGTGCTGGTACAGGCGGGCATCATCAAGACGCGCGTCAAGCTCAATAACCTGCGGCTCTTGGAGGCGGAGAAGGTCACCGTGCCTAAACGCCGTGAACGCACCGTTACAAAGGACGTCAAATCGCTCGCCAAAACGGAGATCGATGTGCGCGGACAGACCGCTGAGGAAGCGATCATGAGTGTGGACAGCGCCCTCGACAGCTGTATGCTCAGTAACATCCATATGCTGACCGTCATCCACGGAAAGGGCACCGGCGTTTTGCGTTCACGCATCCAGCAATATCTCAGACACCATAAAGCTGTGAAGAGCTTCCGACTGGGCACCTTCGGTGAGGGTGAAAGCGGCGTAACGATCGTTGAGCTAAAATAAGAATGAAGAGATAAGAAATAAGAACTTGGAAAAGCGGATCGTCGTGAATGACGATCCTCGGAACCATTACATATAGGGGTTAGATATGAAAAAGATATGGATATTCCTTCTGGCGGTGATGCTCCTGCTTGCCGGCTGTGCGAAAAATGTCGAATCAACGCCCGACAGTGCGACGGCGGATACCGCAACTGCCGATGAGGCGACACAACCACCTACCCAGCCGCCGACGCAGCCGCCTACCGAGCCGCCGACCATCGACGAGCTCGCACAGGCGAAATACGATCAGATTTTAAACACGGAGCTGAGAAACAACTTCGCCATCATCGACAACGTCGAGCCGCTCGGACAGCTGAACGGTATGCAGGCGGGATGCGAAGCGCTCGCCCTGACTGCCGCACTGAGTCATTTCGGATATGATCTGGATATCGACGATATCGTGGATGATTACATGGTCTACGACAACAATTTCGTCATCGGCTACTGCGGCAATCCGCGCCGCTTCTATGACGGAGCGGGTATCTATCCGCCCGGCATGGTGACGACGGTATGGAATTTTATTGACGAAAACGAGGCTGAGCTGTATCCCTTTGATACAACGGGACTGAGCATGAATGAGCTGTATCGCTTTGTCGACGCGGGATGTCCCGTGCTGATCTGGACGACCTACGACCGCAACAGTCCCCGCATCGAGCAGTATAAGGAATATGAGGATATCAAATATCCGTGGTATGATACGGAGCATTGCGTCTGTCTGTACGGCTACGACCTTGAGGATAACGAGGTCAAGATCGCCGATTCATGGGACTACGGCAAGGACGAATGGGAGGACGCGGAACGCTTCGAAAACGTCTATGACGAGATCGGTCGGTTCTCCTTAGTCCTGATGGATACATCGAAGTTGAAATAAGAACGAAGAAATAAGAAATAAGAACTGTTAAGATAGAGCAAAATCCTCATGTGATAATCGAAAGGGAATCTTATGTTCAGAAAAATGCGGCGATTTAAACAGCAATTGAGCGGTGAGGAATGTGAGAATATTCTCCGCGCTCAAAAGCGCGGGGTGTTGGCGGTGCTCGGCGATGAGGGCTACCCTTATGCCGTACCGCTCAACTTTGTCTATGACAACGGCTGCATCTACTTTCATTCTGCTGTAGCGGGTCACAAGCTCGAGGCGATCCGCGCTTATGACAAAGGCTCGTTCAACGTGCTCGGTGAACCGCAAATGTCGGATGACGGCTGGTCGTATTTCTTTGACAGCGTCACGGCGTTCGGCAGACTGCGCGAGGTGACCGATCCCGTTGAAAAGACCGAGCATCTTCGTCAACTCGGCAACAAGTATTTCCCGAATACCGAGATGACCGAGAGCGATATACAGAAGAACGGCGGACGATGTGCCGTGATCGAGTTGAAGATCGAGCACATGACCGGCAAGCATGTGCATGAAAGATAATCCGCAGGAATTACTGACAGTTGTGTTATTATTGTAGGGGAGGGGCTTGCTCCTCCCGAAACGTTTGTTAAACAGCTGTTTATTTCAGAGTAAACCGTATCTTTCGCTTCGCGAATGTCCCTTTGGGACACGGGAGCAGCAAGCCGCTCCCCTACACTTATTTATAAAGCAGATTGAAATGGAGGTGAAATGATGAATCCGAAGTTGAAGGAGCTGCGCGCCAAGGCGATGGCGCTGCCGCTGCAGCCGGGCGTTTATATCATGAAGAACGCACAGGGCGAGATCATCTATATCGGCAAGGCGAAGAAGCTCAAAAACCGCGTCAGCCAGTATTTCGGCTCCCAGAACAACCACACCGAAAAGGTGCGCCGCATGGTGGACAACGTCGACGACTTCGAATACATCATCACCGACAGCGAGTTTGAGTGTCTGATCCTCGAGTGCTCGCTGATCAAACAGCACACCCCGAAGTACAATATCCTATTGAAGGACGATAAGGGCTACAGCTACATCCGCGTCACCAACGAGCCGTGGCGCAGGCTCAGCTATGTCCTGCAAAAGGCGGATGACGGCGCGCGGTATATCGGGCCGTATAAATCGAGCTACTACGTCAAGTCGTCGGTCGAGGAAGCGAACAAGATCTTCGGTCTGCCGACCTGCAACCGCCGTTTTCCCGAGGATTTCGGGCGTTATCGTCCGTGCCTGAATTTCCACATCAAGCAGTGCTGCGCGCCTTGTACGGGACGCGTCAAGCTCAAGGATTATAACGAGCGTGTCGAGAATGCGCTGGAGTATCTGTCGGGCGACAGCAGTAAGACCCTGCGCGAGCTGCAGGAGCGGATGACTGTCGCGGCGGAGGCGCTGGACTTTGAGCGCGCCGCGCATTACCGCGACCAGATCGCCGCGATGAAGAAGATGCGCGATAAGCAGAAGGTCGTGGATATCCATCTCGACGAGCTGGATGTGATCGCCGTCGCGCGGCAGGAGAGCAAAGGCTCTGCCACCGTCCTGCGGTTCAACGAATCGCGGCTGTACGATACCGAGAATTTTATTATCGACGACATAGACGACGAGGTCGATTTCCGCTCCCAGTTCATCCTGCGTTACTACACCCTGCGCCAGGAGATTCCCTCGCACATCGCGCTCGACGGCGAGATCGAGGATATCGAGAACACCGAGCGCTGGCTCAGTGAGAAAAAGGGAAAACGTGTGTATCTGAGCGTTCCTCAGCGCGGCACGCAGAAAAATCTCGTCGAGATGTGCCGCAAAAACGCGTTTGAGTCCCTCGGACAGCTCAAGGGCGTGACCGGCAGGCAGTTGAGCGTGCTGGATGAGCTGAAAGACCTGCTCGGTCTGGAAAAGATCCCCGAATATATCGAGAGCTACGATATCTCCAACCTTGCCGGCGCGGATAACGTCGCGGGCATGGTCGTGTTCGAGAATGCCCGCCCGCTGAAAAGCGCCTACCGCAAGTTCAAGATCAAGTCGTTCTCCGGACAGGACGACTACGGCTCGATGGCGGAGGTGCTCACCCGCCGATTGAATGAATACAAAAAAGCGCAGGAGGAGGGCGTGTCTACCGGCTTCGGCAGACTGCCCGATCTCATCCTGCTCGACGGCGGCAAGGGACAGGTCGGCGCCGTGCTGCCCGTGGTGGCGGCGTCGGGGCTGAACATTCCCGTGTTCGGCATGGTCAAGGATGACCACCACCGCACCCGTGCCATCGTCAGTGATATGGCAGAGATCGCCTTGCGACCCAACCGCGCGGCGTTCACCTTTGTGACCAATATCCAGGACGAGGTGCACCGCTATGCGATCGGCTTCAACCGCCAGCAGCGCAAACGCGTGTTGGGATCTTCCCTGGAAGAGATCCCGGGGATCGGAAAAAAGCGCGCCAAGGAGCTGATCCGCTTTTTCCGCACGATCAAGAACATCAGCAATGCGTCACTCGAGGAGCTCGAGCAGGCGCCCGGCATGACCCACCCCGCCGCGCTGAATGTATACAACTATTTTCATGAAGATGCATAGGCTCCCTATTCACAGAAGCGTCATAAAGGCTCCCTTTGGTAAAGGTACCCCCGTTGGGGGAATATCCGAAGGATAAGGGGGGAGCCGCTTCCGGCGAGGAGGCTGCTGAGCAAAGCGAAGCTGAGGGATTGCATCAATGGAGCGCTTAAAGCGCGACCAACCAAATCAGGTGGTTTTCATGGACAGAACGCATAACAAAGAGAATGTTCCTTTTGCAAAAGAATTGCGAAAAAATATGACCAAAGAAGAAAAACATCTTTGGTATGACTATCTAAAACCCTATCGACAAACCTTTGGCGTTGCTTTCACAAGACAAAAAGTCTTCGGTAACTACATATTGGATTTTTACTGCCCGAAAGCAAAACTTGCCATCGAGTTGGACGGCTCTCAGCATTACGAACAGGATACGCTCTTTTATGACGAAAAAAGAACAGCTTATTTAACCCGACATGGGATTGTAGTTTTACGATATACCAACAGGGATATCCATGCACGATTTAAAGAAATATGTGATGATATTGATTCTCACATATGCACACGAATCAAAGCCCTGCAAGAATAAGGTGGTCGGCTTTGCCGACATTGATACAATCCCTCAGTCAGAGGACAGGTGTGTCCTCTGACAGCTCCCTTTACCAAAGGGAGCCTTTACCTTGATAAGGAGGAATCTTATGCGTGTGATCACCGGCTCTGCGCGAGGCAGGGCGTTAGAAACCTTAAAGGGCGAGGATATCGTCCGACCGACGACCGACAAGGTCAAGGGGGCGGTTTTTTCCTCCGTACAATTCGAGATCGAGGGGCGCGACTTCATCGATGTTTTCGCGGGATCCGGTCAAATGGGCATTGAGGCGCTGTCCCGCGGCGCGAGGAGTGCGGTTTTCCTTGATTCTTCCAAAAAAGCCATTGCGGTAATTGAACGCAACCTAAAGGTTACAAACCTGCAACAATTTGCGACAGTCATCTGCGCCGACTCGGTCGCGTATCTCAAAAACACCACCCGTGAATTCGACGTCGCCTTTCTCGATCCTCCCTATAATCGCGGAATATTACAAGAAATCATGCCAATTATTGCACAAAGAATGAAAAAAACAGGGGTCATTATTTGTGAAAGTGCATTAAATGATAAAATATTACAAAAATATTACAAATTTACTCTTGACAGAGAACGAACCTATGGTAAAATAAGGGTAAGCACATATCGTCATGAAGATTTTATCGGCGACTGATCCCGAACGGATATGTGACTGAAAAGTAAGGTTAGGAATGTTCTATGCACAGTACCGTGATATGCCCCGGCAGCTTTGACCCTGTCACCCTCGGACACATCGACATCATCACCCGCGCGAGCGGTATGTTCGACAATGTGATCGTCGGTGTTTTCGCAAACGGTGAGAAGCATCCTGTGTTCTCCATGGAGGAGAGGATCGGCTTTTTACAGCGGACGGTCGGCGATATCCCGAACGTCAGGGTGATCGGTTGCGACGGGCTGTTGGCACAGTGCGCAAAGGATCTCGGCGCTTCTGCAGTCGTAAGGGGACTGCGTGCGGTATCGGACTTCGAATATGAATTCCAGATGGCGCTGACGAACCGAAAGCTGAACCCCGAGCTCGACACCGTCTTTCTGGCGAGTGACGCGAGCTACACCTATCTGAGCTCTTCGATCGTAAAGAATGTTGCGTACCACGGCGGCGATATCACAAATTTTGTCCCTGCCGAAATACATGACGAAGTATTTAACAGAATAAAGGCGCTGAAGGGTTGACCTGCGCCTGAACACGAAAGGAATATGTAAAATGAGAGTAGACGAACTGATTCAGGAATTACAGGACCTTGTTGCGGACGCTAAGACCATGCCCCTCTCCGGCGGTAAGGTCATTATCGAAGCAGATAAGATCTATGACATTCTCGACGAGATCCAGGATACCCTTCCCGCCGAGGTAAGACAGGCAAAGAACATCGTAGCCGACCGCAGCCAGATCATCGCCGAGGCGAAGAAAGAGTCTGACGATATCATCCGTGCTGCCGAAGAGCGCAAAAAGCAGTTGGTCGACCAGAGCGAGATCATGCGTGAGGCAAAGGCAGAGGCTGCCGAGCTGCTCAACGACGTAAAGGCAAAGGCGAGCGAGATGCGCAAAGCCGCCAACGACTATGTCGAGAACGTCATGAAGCGCACCGACGACGCGATCACCGCTCAGCTCACTGAGCTGCGCAAGACCCGCCAGAACCTGCGCATCACCAAAAAATCATAATCAGATTGGATCACCGTGCTCCGGAGCAAGATGCTTCGGAGCTTTTCTTTTATCCTCAAGATTATTTCTGTCACCATATTCTTGTCATTTTCGATACAGATTATACAAGAATTTGTCGTTTTTTGTAAAAAAGTTATGAAAAAACAGTTGACGGATGATGATGATTCGTTATATAATGAACTTTGTGATAGAGGCGCAGGCTTCATCAGTAATCGGTCGGACATTGTCCTGTACGGGAGTGCACCGATGAAAGGGGATCCTGCCGAAGCGCCATGCTCCTCCCGAGGGCATGATCGCTGGGATAACGCAGAAGATGCGTTATACTGTCGTTAATCATACATCAATATGTCATGCCTGATCGGTGGAGATTGCCACGTCGTTGACCGCAGGTCAACTCCTCGCAATGACGATTGATAGTGTAACGGAGTGCTATTCATTCAGCTTGTTTTCTGAGCCGTGGGTACTCCCGCGGCTTTTATACTGTTGAGCGAATTTGCTTGACATCCTATCCAAATAAAAGAGGAGAGAAAACAAATGACAAAAACAAAGAAAATCGTGCTCGCGATCGCGGCAGTCGTCATCGTCGGTCTGCTGATCTATGTCGCGACGAGCGGCGGCGCGCTCGGCACGGTCAAATGTCAGGATTGTGACGGCACCGGTCTGGTGGACGGCGCACCCTGCGAGACCTGCAGCGCCGAATGTGAGACCTGTGAGGCTCACGGCGCAATCGACGGCGCCTTGTGTGAGGACTGCCACGGCTATGGCAGGATCGCCGGAGACGGCACGGTCCAGGGCTCCGCATGGGCGCTCCTGCCCCCGGTCATCGCGATCGCGCTGGCGCTGATCACCAAGGAAGTTTATTCCTCGCTGGCGATCGGTATCGTTGTCGGCGGCTTGATGTACGCGAACTTCGACTTCCTCAAGGCGATGGACGCGATCACCTCCGACGGTTTGATCACGGCGGTCAGCGATACGGCGGGTATCTTCATCTTCTTAGTCGAGCTGGGCATCATCGTCGCCCTGATCAACAAGGCGGGCGGCTCCCGCGCGTTCGGTACCTGGGCGGCTAAGCACATCAAGACGCGTACCGGCGCGATGCTCGCGACCTTTGTACTGGGTGTGCTGATCTTTATCGACGACTATTTCAACTGCCTGACGGTCGGCTCCGTTATGCGTCCCGTCACCGACGGTCACAAGGTCTCGCGCGCGAAGCTCGCGTATCTGATCGACGCGACCGCGGCTCCCGTCTGTATGATCGCACCCGTATCCTCCTGGGCGGCGGCTGTCGCCTCTTATGCCGAGGACGGTCAGGGCTTAAAGCTCTTTATCACCGCGATCCCCTACAACTTCTATTCCCTGCTCACCTTTGTGTTCATCATCGCGATCTGCATCATGGGCTTTGACTACGGCTCCATGGCGATGCACGAGTATAACGCACAGTTCAAGGGCGACCTCTACACCACCGGTGAGAGAGTTGACAAGGAGCTCGAGAACGAGGGCGTTAACCCCAACGGCAAGGTCATCGACCTGATCCTGCCCGTTATCTTCCTGATTGGCATCTCCGTCTTCGCACTGGTCTATAACGGCGGTATCCTCGAGGGTGTGCCCTTCCTCGACGCGTTCGGTAATACCGACGCGACAGTCGGTCTGCCGTGGGCAGGCGCGATCGCGCTGGTATTCACCATCATCTACCTCATGCTCCGCAAGATCGTCACCTTCAAGGAGGCGATGGAGCAGGTTCCCAAGGGCTTCTTCGCGATGGTTCCTCCCATTCTGATCCTGACCTTCGCTACCGCTTTGAAGAACATGACCACCCTGCTCGGCGCGAAGTACTTCGTCGCTTATATGATGAACGGCGCTGCCGCTTCTCTGCAGAACTTCCTGCCCGCTATCATCTTCCTCGTTGCATGCCTGCTCGCGTTCGCGACCGGTACCTCTTGGGGCACCTTCGGCATCCTTATCCCGATCGTCCTGTCCATCTTCCCGAGCGGCGAGCTGCAGGTCATCGGTATCTCCGCCTGCCTTGCGGGCGCGGTCTGCGGCGACCACTGCTCCCCGATCTCCGACACCACCATCATGTCCTCGGCGGGCGCCCAGTGTAACCACATCAACCACGTCAGTACCCAGCTGCCGTATGCGATCACTGTTGCCGCGGTATCGTTCATCAGCTTTATCGTAGCCGGTTTTGTACAGACCTGGTACATCGCGCTGCCTGTCGGTATCGTGCTGATGATCGCGACCCTGTTCTTTATCAAGTTCATCAACAAGAACAACCAGAAGGCAAATGAAACAAAAGCATGATCAAATATAACAAATAGAATCAATGCCCGCTGTATGGTACAGCGGGCATTGCATCATTATCTGCTGTATGAACGGTAGATCATTGACATGAATCATCACTTCTGGTAGAATTCGTTATATCGATTGATGAATTTTTACAATACAATGTGAGGGTCATATGGTTTATTTCAATTATATATCAATGGGTCTGATATGCGTCTTTATCCTGATTGCGGCATTGGTGAAAAAGAAAAGGCCTTTTTCAGAGCGCTTTGATCGGTTGATCGAGAGCAGACGGTTTGAGATCATTTTCATCGCTGTTGTTTTGATTATCAGTGCCGCGCTGAGATTGATCGCGCTTTCCGATCTGCCTGCCGGCATGAATCAGGATGAGGCGAGCATCGGTTATGATTCATGGGCGATCGCGAATTACGGCGTAGACAGAAACGGGTATCATAACCCCGTCTATCCCGTAGCGTGGGGAGCCGGTCACGGCCCGTTTTATATGTATGCCGCCTCGCTGTTTATCAAGATATTAGGCAACAGTCTGTTTGCCTACCGTCTGCCGCAAGCACTGCTCGGCGTCCTCTCTGTATTGGTTCTGTATCTTTTGCTGAAAAAGACGACGAACCGCTTCACCGCCTATACGGGCGCTCTGCTTCTCGCTGTCGCTCCGTGGCACATCATCAGCTCCCGATGGGGTCTGGACGCGAACCCCGCGCCGTTCTTGATCCTCTTCGCGCTGTATTTCTTCGTTAAGGGGTGTCAGGATAAAAAGACATGGTCGTATCTCCTCTCGGCGGCTTTATTCTCTTTGTCGCTGTATACCTACGCTTCAACGTATATCGTTGTACCGATCATGCTGGTGATCCTTTTGATTTATGCCTTGGTAAGGCGGTATATCACCCTCAAACAGCTTCTTCTCAGCGGTGTCGTTTGTATCGTGATCGCCGTTCCTCTGGCAATGTTTTGGATCATTAATTTATTTAAGTTGCCCGAGATCCATACCGCGTTGTTCAGCGTGCCGCGTTTGACCGCACTGCGATCAAACTCGGTATTCCTGTCCTTGGATAAGGATTTTCTGAGCAACGTGATCAAGAATATCGGCAGTCTTTTTTCCTTGCTGTTCTCTTATCCTGTTCGCGAGCTGCACAATATCATCGACGGCTTCAATATCGTCTATGTGTTCACCTTCCCCTTGCTGTTGCTGGGCGGTTTTCTGTCGTTCAAACGCGCGGTCAAGCTGAAAGGGGAGCATTTTGACTTTGCGATGTGCGCATGGTTTACAGCCGCCTTCCTCTTCTCGCTGATCGTTCATCAGAACATCAACCGTATCAACGTCCTTTTCATCCCGGTTGTCTACTTTGTCGCTGTGGGTATCAACTTCTTGGCAAACAGACAGCGGGAGCTGTGCGCTGTCGTGCTGTGCCTGATCATGGCGGCGTCGGGGCTGTTCGTTCACACATATTTCGGCACCGGATACAGGCAGCAGATCGGGCAGCAGTTCATGCACGGCTTCGGCGAGGCGGCACGATACGCCGATTCGCTTGACAGAAACACCGTATACTGTGCTGATCTCTATACCGACGGCAGGGTCAACGGCGGCTATCTTGTGCTGATGTATTACTGCGGGGTCGAGCCCTCGCGCTTCTATTCCACCGTGCAGTATTATAACGATACCGCCGAGTTCCGCTTTGCCAAAAGCTTTGACAGATACCAGTTCGTCCTCCCGCAGGACATGACCGCGGACGCATACAAGGATGACGTCTTTGTCCTGCCCGCCGACTACGCGAGCCGCTTTGACTCACGGTACAATATAGAGAGATTTGATAGCTTCATTGTTGTCAGCAGAGCAAAATAATAACGGCAATAAGAAAGGGCGGTTAATGACCGCCCTCAGTTTGTCGAAAAAGTATATCATATAAAACGCAGAACATTTCCGAGGCTCCCTCTGACGAGGGAGCTGTCGCCGTTAAGGCGACTGAGGTTTCACGGTATTGAGTCAATCCTTCTATTTCCTCTTTATCGTCGCGTTATCTCTCCCCTGCATTTTACGTTTATCTCTCTGTGAATCATACTTCTTGCCACCCCCTCGTCAGAGGGGGCAGGATAGGTTTTTCTACAGTCTGAGGGCGGTCAATGACCGCCCTTTCAGTCTGTAGAAAAAGCCATGTTTCGCGGAAGTCGGAACATGGCTCTCATTTTTTGTTGTTTATATAATTTATGATTCAATAGCAGGTGCCGTATCGGCTGTTCCTTTGAACAGCTGTCTGTTCAGATAGATGACATACGCGATATATACCAGCGTGTTGACAACGCACAGCACCGTGCTGTTGGTGGTCAGCTGGAACAGATAAGTGCTGTAGGTGGCAAAAGAGGTCAGATACATCAGCACCAGCAGCGGGATGGTTTTGACGAACCAGAAGGCGAGCATCAAGCCGAGTATCTCGTAGATAAAGCCGTATCTTTCATGCATGGACGGCAGGAACAATACACAGGTATAGCTGATCAAAAACGCCATGATCAAGACGTTTTCGATCGTGAAATCCACTTTCTTCTTCAACCATACGATCATCAGTACCAGCAGTACCGTGAACGTGAGCAAAATAGCGACGGTGCTGAATTCCTTATAAAAGCTGTCGAGACCCTCTGTCTTGAACAACAGCCAGAAGGACGGATAATTCATCGCCATGCTTTTATATTCGGAGGTCTGCTTGAGATAGATGGTGAAGATCTCTTTGAAGTTCCTTCCCATAAACAGTCCGGGCAGAGAGAGGATAACCATCACCGCGGGAATGATCAGGAAGTACAGGATCGAAAAGCGCTTTTTGTACAGGTAGACAAACAGCAGAAAGGGCAGGATGAAGATCGCCTGCAGCTTGAACGTCAAAGCGACGCCGAACAGGATCAGCGAGCTGACATACTTTTCCTGATAGATATGGTAGACCGAGAAGAGGCAGAAGAAGGTGTAGATCACGTCGCACTGCGCCCAGCAAGCTGAGTTGAGAAAAACGAGCGGAGACAGGAGCACCGCTGTATATGCGATCAGCGCTTTCAGCCGCGGACGACTCGAAAAGCTCTTGTAGATGACGTAAGCGACAAGACCGGCTGTCAGAAAATCAAAGATGCATGAAAACAGCTTGTAGGTGTGCAGCGCCTTGATCGGCAGATAGGTGAACAGGATGATGATCGTTTGGTACAGGATATTGTAGTTGCCTACCGGCTCCGAGAGCCCCGCAAAGCCCTTCTTGTCTAACGTGTCATACCACGGGATCAGGAAGTTATACGCGTCAATGGAGAGATGATCGAACAGCAGTGCTCTGATTGCGATCGCGACAGCCGAGATAACGATGATCGCGATCACCATGATATGCTTTTCGATAAACCCCAAAAACTTGTTCTCAAAAGCGGGGATCCGTGGTTGGAGTAGTTTGTTTTTCATACAGTCACCTCAATCAACAGTTTTGGGTATACGCTATGATAATATAACAGAGTGAAATGGCAAACCCACGCATTACATACTCGTGCTGACCTGTGTGTAGACCACATAGCTCATACAGCAGAATGCCGCGCTCAGCGCGTACATCGAGCGGCGGAACCATGTTGACACGACGTTTTGACTGCTCTCGCTTCGTTGCAGTACCAGTGCCAACCCCATCGCGCAAAGCGGGATCAACGGCATGCAGTAGCGGATGTTGAAGGTGCAGGAGTGGGGATAGGCGAGAGCGAACATATAGTAGCTCACCAAGATCACGCCGAACAGCAGGCTGAAATAGATCCGTTCCACGCCGTCCGTATTCTCGCTCTTTCTGATCATGCTGACAATAAAGCAGACAAAGGCGGTCAGGAACAGCACGACAGAGATCCAGAAAAGGATCGGTCCCGTGATGTGGATCTGCGGAAAATGGATATCGTTGATGCTGTTGGCACATTCATCAAACATCGCGGTCTTGAACAACCCCAGCGTGGGATTGTATTCATTATACGGCGCGTCAACAATGGTGATCGAGCCGTAGACAAAGTCGAGCTGACCGTTGCCGAAGCTGAACAGTCGCTGTGTCAGCGGCATATTGCCCGAGTACATGAAGCTCTGTTCACCGAAATCGGGAATGAAAGACAGCGGCACCTGAAATTTGATCAGATTGCGCACCTGCCACCATACGCCCAGCGGGATGCAGATCACGCCGAACACCGCGTACTGTCCGATGTATTTGAGCGGTTTTTTGATGTTTCTGATCAGGATCACTAAGAAAACGAATGCCACCGCGGGCGCGACCATCCAGCCCGAGAGCTTGGTCATCATGCCCAGTCCGATACACAGCGCAAGCGGGATGATGTTGCGCATGACCGGTTCGCGGTACCATCTGAGCCCCCATAGGATCGCCGCCATCATAAAGGGCATCAGCAGCATATCGTTGTTGTAGGAGCCTGAGAAGATAATGAACGTCGGGTGGAAGCAAACGATCGCCATCGCCGCGATCAGCGGATTGCCATGGAGCTTCACCAAGCGGAAAACGCGGTAGCACACGATCATCGTCAGCGAGGAGTACAGCATCGGCAGGATCTGGATCGCTTCCGCGGCGATGGGGAATTTGACGCCGATTGCCGTCAGCAGACGCAGCAAAAGCGCCATGAGCCAGTGATGCAGCGGCGGATGATAGTGCTGTTCGTACATCCTGACGTCATAATCAGGCAGCTTCAAGCCGCTCGCGTACCAGTACTTGATATAGCCCATGTGTCCGCGAATATCGTTGAAATTCCCGCCGTCGTGCTGTCGGTCGACAGTACCCGTATATAAAATGTATACAAAACGGATCGCGATCCCCAGCGCGATCAATACGGCGATGATGACGGCGTCATTGATCTTGTAGGTGAATCGGATGAATAAGACAGCCGCCGCGGCGACGATCAGCGCGATGATCGCGATCGCGAACGCTTTGTTTTTGACAAAGCCGATCGTCAGCATACTCGCCGTGATACACGCGAGCATAATGCCGCACAGCAGGAGCTTTTCGGTTTGGTTCTTGCCGAGATTAAATACAAACACGGCGATGACGCAGATCACGCCGAGGACGACGCCGAGATAGATACAGCTGCCGGCAGTGATGTTGGCGCGGTCAGCCAGTCCGAACGGCAGGAGCAGTGCGCAGAGAACGATCGTCAGCAGATAAGGGTGTCGGCGCATCAGCGTGAACAGCCCCTCGGGGGTGCGTTGTAGTTTTTGTTTCATAAGAACCTCGAATGGTTTCAGGATAGATAGACCGGAAGCCTTCCCCTTGAGGGGAAGGTGGGCTTTTCGGTTTTTTTAAACCGAAAAGGTCGGATGAGGTGGAAATGCTTCAGTCAAAGCACTTCATAAATCCATTAAACGGGCTTCTACCTCAACCGTATTTTATCTCACTATTATCTCAACAGATACAGTATTACACATTAAATCTGAATAAGACGACGTCGCCGTCCTTCATCACATATTCCTTGCCCTCGCTGCGCACCAGACCCTTTTCCTTTGCCGCGGTCATGGAGCCGCAGGCGATCAGATCGTCAAACGAGATGACCTCCGCGCGGATGAAGCCGCGTTCAAAGTCGGTGTGGATCTTACCCGCCGCCTGGGGCGCCTTGGTACCCTTTTTGATCGTCCATGCGCGCACCTCGGGCTTGCCCGCGGTGAGGTAGGAGATCAGCCCCAGCAGGGTGTAGCATTCGTTGATCAGGCGATCCAGACCGCTCTGCTCGAGCCCCAGATCGCTGAGGAACATTTCTTTTTCCTCTTTATCCATCTCGACGATCTCCGCCTCCATCTCGGCGCAGATCGGCAATACGCCCGCGTTCTGCTCAGCCGCGATCTCGCGCACTCTTTGCAGGCGTTCGTTGCTGTCGATACCGTTCGCAAAGTCATCCTCGCTCATATTCGCGGCAAAGATGACGGGCTTGTTGGTCAGCAGAGCGACCTCGGCGAGCAGCGCCTTTTCGTCATCGTCACACTCGACCGAACGCGCGGGCTTTCCCTCGTTGAGGGCGTCGAGCACACGCTTGAAGAAGTCGACCTGCGACTGGAATTTTTTATCGCCCTTGACCATCTTCTGCGCCTTGTCAATGCGGCGCTGTACCATCTCGACGTCGCTGAGGATCAGCTCGAGGTCGATGGTCTCGATATCTCTGGCGGGGTCAACGCTGCCCTCGACGTGGATGATGTCGTCATTGTCAAAGCAGCGCACCACATGGACGATCGCGTCACATTCGCGGATGTTCGACAAAAACTTGTTGCCCAGTCCCTCGCCCTTGGACGCGCCCTTGACCAGACCCGCGATATCGACGAATTCGATGGTGGCAGGGGTGTACTTGTCGGGATCGTACATTTCGGCGAGCTTGTCCAGCCGCTTGTCCGGCACCGACACCACGCCGACATTCGGCTCAATGGTGCAGAAGGGGTAGTTTGCAGACTGCGCGCCCGCGTTGGTGATCGCGTTGAATAAGGTGGACTTGCCCACGTTCGGCAGTCCCACGATTCCGAGCTTCATATATCTTCAATCTCCTTTTGTATAATTTTCGTTGCAGGGGTCGGCGATCGCCGATGCTGTGGTAATCTCATCCGTTTTTTGAGAATGACACACAATTACCCATTATTAAATCATTCTATCATTGTATATGAGAAAAGTCAAATACAGTGCAGAGAAAAAAACAGACCTGACATTTGAACCGCACCATTTTGTGTAGACAGCACAGAAACAGCGTACTAAGGCAGAAATGAAAGATTAAGCAACATACTGACATCGTTTTTCGAGCGGTGTCAG
>OMWP01000025.1 GCA_900314795.1 uncultured Eubacteriales bacterium | reverse complement strand
AGGCTTGAACAAAGTTAAAGCCCGCGCCTTGAGACGCGGGTCAGTAACAGGGGCTTATAGCCCCAGAGCAAACCACCCGTTTTACGGGTGGTTATGATTGATGTACAAAAAAGATTTTTTTCGCTCAAAATCCGTACAGTTTTGAACCCTCGAACACCAAATCTGCCGGAGTTTTGAACCCACGAACAAAATCGATTCACTACCGATAGCACTTGCCTTTTCATTTATATAGTAACAAATCCATAAATATAAGTTTTCTACTCATAATTACTCTCCTTATCGACTGACTATTTAATTTAATTGCGCTGACTTGCCCATTGTTTTATTTCAGGTGCTTAATGATTCGTGCCGGATTCCCGGCAACTACTACATTTTCGGGAAACGATTTTGTCACAACAGAAGCCGCGGCAACAACAGTGTTATCGCCGATCGTGACACCGGGGAGTATCGTTACCCCTCCTCCGATCCAGACGTTATCACCAATATTGACGGGCTTAGGAATACCGATCTTTTTTCTTCGTCCTTCCGCGTCAAGAGGATGACCGATTGCGTAAATACACGTTTTTGGTCCTATCATACAATTTGTGCCTATTCTGATCGGAGCGGCGTCCAGAAATACACAGTCAAAGTTCATGAAAAAATCATCGCCCACAAAGATGTTATATCCGTAGTCGCAGTGAAACGGAGGTTTTACGGCGATGTTTTCTGTGCAGCTTCCCAGCAATTCTTTCAGTATTGACTTTCTGACAGATTCATCCTCGGGCGAATCATTAAAACGGGAACAAAGGATCCGCGCGTTTTTCTTGTCCTCCATGAGTTGAGGATCGTTCGTCAAAAAGGGTTCGGCATTTGTCATTTTTTCTCGTTCGGTTTTCATCATACGTTTATCCTTTTAACCATTCTTGTACAATCAAATTTCCAACTTTTGAAAACTTCACCGTCTCTTTGCTTGTATCCGAGCCTTTCATAAAAGCCTGTCGCTTCCAATCTGGCGTCGATTACTATTTCTGTATAGCCGAGTTCTGCAATCCACTTTTCAGCTTCTGCGATCACTCTGCAGCCGAGATGCTTTCCTCGATATTCGGGAAGAACTACGACTCGTCCGACCAGAACCGTATTTTCATCCAGCTCATAGAAACGGCAAGTTGCAACAGGATAGGTGTCGTCTATCAGAACGATGTATTTGCTCTTATCGCCGTCATGCTCATCGAATTCCTCTTGCAAAGAGATATGGTGCTGGCGGTTCATCCCCTGAATCCTGACGGAGTAAGCTCCGGCTCTCTGCCATGTTTCATTTGCTCTCAAAGTTTTGATATCGTCCATCTCATTCACCATCATTCGCACTTGGTTTCTGCAGTTTCCTTCTATCGTAAACCATTTTGCTCTTTACCACTCTGGTGGTCGGCTTCAAGCCGTTCTAATCTCTTCTCAGCCGAGCGTGGAATCTACGCTGTTCTTTTTTGCTTTGCTTTTTGAACGGTACATTTTTCATATCACTCAACCCCTCGCATGATCTTCGTTCCAAGCCATATTCATATACCGTTTCTCGTCTTTCGGCTGTACTGACACGGTTGCACGAAAGGGCAACATTTTATAGTCTTTAGTCAGCGCCATCAACCCGACATAAATCAGAATAAGACCGGCAAAAATCCCCATCAGGATCGAATACCCGTACTCCATATCTTTCACCCTCAGTTTCAAGTCTGATTATTCATTATGATAACAGATCATACAGATATTGTCTACAAGGATTTGCTTGAAAACTGCTGAATCGCCATATCGCGAAAAGCTGTATATTTCTTCTCAGGGATCGGCAGCTGAGTGCCATCAGACAGCGTCAGCTTAAACCGCCGAATGTTTCGGATATAACCGGGATTGACCAGATAGCTCTGATGACACCTGAGGAACAGATGATGATATCTTTTTTCAAGCGCAGATACACTTGTAAACACCTCGACCGATTCTCCATCGACAGTATGCAGGATACTGTGTCTGCTCTCGTGAGCCGCTTCGATATATACAACGGTATCGGAAAGGATAAAGTAATCCGAACGGTCAAGTCCGTGGAAGTGGATGCGATCACCGTTTTGTCTGAGAGAAGCGCTGCTGTAATAGATCTGATGAAAGTTTTTCGGATATATCGTATCCTCCTCATGCATGGAATGAGGGTTGGAGATATGACAGAGCAGTATCCTTGGCTGTTTCTCTTTGCTGCCGTTCTCATCCTCAATCATACGCTCGCACCAAGTCAGGAGCAGGCGCTGATACAGGGTGATGTCATGGTGATCGGGATAGTGCGTAGTAACGTGATAACTCAACATCACATCGCAGGACGAAGGATGAGCGCTTGTGTGCATGACCTCGATATTTCCCAAGGAAAAGGACAGAGAGTGGTCCTCGGCGTTCCATACCTCGATCATCTTTTCCCTACCGTGCAGGAATTGTCCCTCGGCGGGACCGTACCATAGCGCGTCATCGTCCATGTGCATCAGGAACGGCATATAGTCGTTATCATAGTATTTCATAATCAGTTCAGCCGAGAGATCGGCAATCTGTTGTTGGTTCATCTTCTTGCTCCCGATTTGTTATTGCTGTCATTATATCAAAAAGCCTGTAGCGGGGCAAGTTCTTTTCGCAAAAATACAAGTCTTTTTCGAAAATCTATTGACGACGGAAATCGTGATATAGTACAATGATATCGTAATGAAGATACTGACCTGAACAGAACACAAGGAGGATTGATTATGAAGAAGATCACCAAGAGAGTATTTGCTGTGCTTCTTTCCGTATGCGTGCTGTTCGGCGCTCTTTCTGTGAGCGCGACTGCGGCAAATGTTGCGCTTGCTCCGACAGGAATGCAGATATTTGTCCGCACCCTGACCGGAAAGACAGTCACGCTTGATGTCGAATCCAATGACACAATCGAGAATATCAAGAGTAAGATACAGGAAAAAGAGGGGATCACACCGGATCAGCAGAGGCTGATCTTTGCCGGTAAGCAGCTCGAGGACGGACGCACCCTCGCGGATTATAACATTCAGAAGGAATCTACCCTGCACCTGGTACTGCGCCTCAGAGGCGAAGACAATGTTATCAGTTACAACCTTTGGGTAGGCGGCATACAGGTCACCTCCGAGAACTGCAATGAGATTCCCTCCGTGATAAAGGGATCTGCTGTCTATGATCCCGAAACCGCCACACTGATGCTCGATAACGTCCAAGGCATTAACGGTGAATATTACGGTGCTTTGATACACTCGCGCCTCGACAACCTCAACATCCTTTTGTCGGGAGAAAACTATTTGAATGCAGATTATGAGCAAAACGGAGAACAAATGCGCCAAAGCACAGCCATCAGCTCATTCGGAAACATGGTCTTCTCTTCCGAATCTGACGGAAGCCTGACCCTAGACGGCTTTAACGAGCCTGTATTCTCCTATAATAAAGCGATCACGATAAACAGCGGTCGTTACGACGCAAAAATACAAGGGAGCAGATTTGGCGAAACGATCAACACATTTGCTTTCGAATGTGCGGAAATGACCGTAAACGGCGGAGAGATCACCATTGACGCCGACTATTTGCAAGACGATATGACGATGTACGGCAGCGGCGTCTATGCAGATCGCTTTACCATGTCCGGCGGTATGATGGCTGTGAATAACTATAAACAGGGAATCGTCGCTGAAGCTATCTCTGTCGCCGGCGGCAGGATCACCCTCAGCAACGGTAAAGACATAGGCTTGTACGCTATGGGTGATGAAGGTATCCGCATCAGCGGAACGAAAACATCGGTTGATGTAACTTGCGACAACATCGCCGTAGCTTCCTATGCAGGAGCGATCACCCTCTCTGACGACATGGAGATCGTTGCTCCGAAGGGCGGCTCTGTCGGAACATGGTACGGCAGGCCTGCCATCGTCAATGAAGACGGCTCCGGCGCAACTGAGGTGAGGCTCGCATCGCCCTACTGTACCGTCGCCATTGACTGCGGCGAGTACGGAGAGGATCTTTCCGTAGATGTACTGCGCGGCGCAAGGTTCTTTGACGCGCTTGATAACGCAGGAGTATTTGAGACACTCGGCGCAATGGAGACCGAGGACTATATCTTCCGCGAACTTGCGACAAAGCCGCTGGATGAATTTGCCGACGCAGATGAATTAATTGAAGACGCAGGCGCTCTGCTCGATACGATCGTTACATCCGATATGACCGTGTACGCCTGCTTCTACACCAAGATCAAGGAGCTCACCCTGACGCTCGCTCAGCCCATTATTGGAACAACCGTTACCATAACAGACGGTATTCAGTCGCCCGCTCCCGTATTGACTGTTGAAAAGGGCGCGCATTATTCGTTCTATACCGATCCCGAATTCCAGTATACTAAATGGTACACCAAAAGCAACGATGAATACACTGACTTTGAAGGGACTTTTGAGAAAGGCAGAACCTACTATGTTGATTGCCTGCTCAATCCCGATTTCGGCTACTGGATGGATGAAGATACCGTCGTGACCGCGAACGGCGCAACGGTGGAGGAAGCCTTCGGGCGGATGTCGCTGGCTGTTTCGCTGTCCACTCAGGCTGTCCCTCCCGCCATTCTCGGCGACGCTGACGGTGACGGAAAAGTTACCATTCTCGATGTATCTTGGATTCAGCGGCTTTTATTAGATATGAAAGTACCGGAAACCTTCAGCGAAACTGCCGCCGATGCGGACGCAGATGGTGAAATCTCAATTATTGACGCAACATGGATTCAGCGTTGGCTCTCAGGCATGAAGATCCCCTATTCTATCGGGGAAGAAATATGATTTTTATCCACCCTTCTTATCTCAGAAGGGTGGATTATTTATCTACCGCCTGCCTTATACTAATCCTTAATAAAAAACTTTATCATCTATTGCGCTATATTTCGTATAGCTTTGTTGTCGTCGTCGTTCGCTGTACTCGGTAGGCTTATCCGGTTGGGGCGCCAGCAGTGACACTAAGCCAATCGCTTCGCTCTTGGAGTGTTGTTGCATGGGTGTTGTTAGCCAAATCAAAGATTTGGACAACACCTCAAGCCTGTCTGCGTCTCCCGTCGCGCTATCCGAAATATATTACTAATATCTGATTAAAACATTTTATTAAGGATTAGTATTACCGAACATCGCCGCTTTGTAATCAGGCGCGATGACCTGAAGAAGATATCTTTCATTACCGCAACGATACAGACATGTTCCTCGCTCAGGATACTTAATCAGTTCGTACTCAGACGGCTCCACCATCAAAGCATCCATATATTCCTTGGGATTGATCTGTCCGGCATTAAACAGGAACTGGTGCGTGGGGATGGAGAACAACGGCTTTGTAAACTCTCGAATAGAGGGAATCAAAAAGTCCTCGATGTTCTGGGACGCCAGAATGATCGAGGATTCTTTCTTTCGCACACGCTTCATGGCGTTGCGGATATATTCGATTGCGGTCATGTTAGTAAGGAACAAGTACAGCTCATCAATAGATGCAGCCGTGTGACCTTCGCCGAGAAGCTGGTTGCTCATAAAGGATAGGATAGTACGGTGCAAATCTAGACGCCATCACTACCGACTGAGCTATGGAGGATCATATGCCCTTTCGGGCGATAACTTTACCCTTTTGGGGCTAATTTCCTTCATTTCTTAGAAGATAGTACGGTGCAGTTCTTTACATCAGCACTGCCGAGTAGCTGTTAACCGAAAAATAATGTAATACTACATATATGTTACAATTTGTGATAATCTTGGTACGAAAAACAGGTTTATTTTAAAGAGTATAAAGTAGAAAAACTAGCTATTCGAGGGATCAAAACCCGACAGACAGGGAAAATACCCGAAAAATATCTATGTTTCATGCAACTGAAAACGAGTTCTTTAGACGCCAAAAAGCCCGATAGAATCGGGCTTTTTGGCGTGAATATCTTTTTATTCACTTAGTATGGCTGGGAAGGCGGGGTTCGAACCCACGAATGACGGAGTCAAAGTCCGTTGCCTTACCACTTGGCTACTTCCCAACAACAGTAATAGTATACCACATTTTTCAATTATGTCAACATCATTCATGCGGGACGAATAGATTCGCCCCGCATGTTGCTATATTGATATAATTTTCGTAATCAGATCGTCTCGACGGTCAAGCCATCGTCACTTGCCGAAAGCGCGATAGCGGAAATACCGCCCTCGCCGTGCAGGATCATCTGCTCGGTGATCTTATCCTCTACCTCTTTACGGATCAGATTGCGCAGATCTCTCGCGCCCGACTGACCGTTGCAGGATTTTTCGGCAAGGTACTTGCAGGCGGCTTCATCAAAGCGGAATTCAATGCCCTTTTCACGCAGGGTTTCGACATACTCGCCGAGCATCAGATCGGCAATCTTGACAAAGTCATCCTCGTTCAGGCTCTTAAAGATAATAATCTCATCAACACGAGCGATGAACTCGGGACGGAGGAATTCACGCAGCCCCTTCATCACACTGTCGCGTTCGGCTGATTCTTGTGTTTTGCCGAAACCGAGGGCGTTTTCGCGATTCGTCGAACCGGCATTTGAGGTCATGACAATAACGGTATTGGAAAAATCAACGGTTCTGCCATGCGCGTCGGTCAGCTTACCCTCATCCAAAATCTGGAGCAGGATGTTCATGACGTCGGGATGTGCTTTTTCGATCTCGTCGAACAACAGCACCGAATACGGTCTGCGGCGCACCTTCTCGGTGACCTGACCCGCCTCATCATAGCCGACATAGCCGGGAGGGGAACCGATAATCTTAGAGACAGAGTGCTTCTCCATAAACTCGGACATATCCAGTCGGATCAAGGTCTCGGGGGTGTCAAACAGCTCGAGCGACAGCACCTTGACCAACTCTGTTTTACCGACACCTGTCGGACCGACAAAGATAAAGGAAGCCGGTCTGCGGCGGGGTGAGATCTGGACACGGGAGCGCTTGATCGCCTTGGCGAGCGCATCTACCGCTTCATCCTGACCGATGATCTTCTTTTTCAGGGAATCCTCAATATCCTTGAGCTTCAACAGTTCATTTTCACGGACTCTGGACTGCGGGATCCCCGTCCAAAGCTCGATGACATTTGCAAGATCGACCTCGGTAACTTCAGCAGTGAGCGTCGTTTCATCAAAGCCTTCAAGCTGTTCATCGACACGCGCCAACTCGGATTTAACAGTCGCCAACGCTTCATAGTCAACCGTTTCCTCGCCGGAAATCGCTTCTTTTGAGGTTTCAAGCGCTTTTTTCTCATCCATCAAGGATTCATATGTCTCACGTTCTTTGTTGCGCAGAGAGGCGCAGGCGCACGCTTCATCCAACAGGTCGATCGCCTTATCGGGCAGGAAGCGGTCGGTGATGTATCTTTCGGAAAAGACCGCCGCTTTGCGGATGATGTCCTCCCCTACCTTGACGTTATGATGATTCTCATAATATCCCTTGATACCCATCAGGATATCGATGGTATCGCCGACGCTCGGCTCCGCGACCTTAACGGGCTGGAAGCGGCGTTCCAGAGCTGAATCCTTTTCGATATACTTACGATATTCGTTGAAGGTGGTCGCGCCGATCACCTGGATCTCGCCGCGGGATAACGCGGGTTTGAGGATGTTCGCGGCATTCATGGTACCCTCACTGTCACCACCGCCGACAAGGTTATGCACCTCATCGATAAACAAAATGATATTGCCCGCCTCTTTGACCTCTTTGGTCAATCCCTTGATGCGGCTCTCATACTGTCCGCGAAACTGTGTGCCGGCGATCAGTGCTGTCAAATCAAGCAACTGGATCTCTTTATCCTTCAAACGGTGAGGCACATTACCTTTTGCAATACGCAACGCAAGTCCCTCCGCGATGGCGGTTTTACCAACGCCCGGTTCACCGATCAGGCAGGGGTTGTTTTTTGTACGGCGGGAGAGAATCTGGATCACACGCTCGATCTCTTTATCTCTGCCGATGACATTATCGATATTGCCCTTACGAGCCTTAGCGGTCAAATCCTCGCAGTAAAGACCGATATGTTTACGGTTTTTCCGATTCGGCTTTTTTCCTTTGCCGGTTTTATCGCCGTTATCAGCGTTGTTATTCGCTTTGTTGGCGTTGTTGAACATGTTGAAGAAATTCGGGAAAGAAGGGGCGCCGCCGGGGGTAAAACCGTCTTCCTCCTCGTTATTTTCAGCATTATTATCAGCAGGATCGCTGTTGGGATCAGGGGGCTGGATTCCCATATTTTGAGCAATTTCGGACATATCACCCATTTCTCCCATATTCTCCATAATGGAGTCCATCTGCTCCTGAACGGACTCAAGATCATCGGGAGAGATGCCCATCTTCTTGATGATATCTTCTACAGGCTTGATGCCCAGCTCTTTCGCGCACAGCAGACAATAACCGCGGGGTTGCTGATCGTCCTTGTTACTGGATACAAATACAACAGCGGGGCGTTTTTGACATCTTGAACAAACCATATGCCTTCTCCTTTACTTTTTAGTAGTGATCGAAGCCTGTACAGAAGGGGATGAAGCTTCTTTATTCTTCTTCTTTTCCTTCTGTTGCTTCTGTATTCTGAAAAAGATGATCGCATAATTGACCAATGCAAAAATCATCATGCCGGCTGTCACGCCGAGGATCGTTAATGAAAGGGGCTCGTTCCGAAAACCAAAGATTGCCATCGATACAACCAGTACGACAGAAACATAGAACATGAAGGTGCTGATTTTTCCGTACCATGACGACTTAGGCGGGATAATGCCCTGATTGATGATGACCGTACCGCCGATGATCATCAGGATATCCTTGACGACCATAATGATCATCAAAGGAAGAACATACGGCTCAATACAGATCAGACAAACGCCGACCGCGATCAGCGTCAGTTTATCCGCCAACGGATCAAGCACCTTGCCCAGCTCGGATTCCTGATGGAACTTGCGTGCGATAAAACCATCGAAAAAGTCAGAAATACCGGAGATCACCAGAACGACGATAGCAGGTGTGTAATCGTTTGTGAGATACCTTCCGACGATGAATAATGCGACAAACGGTGTGATCAGTATGATTCTGAAAAACGAAATCGCATTAGGTATAGTCATCAAATCTTTGCTGATGACCTCGTTTTTCTTTTCGTTACTCATTTCTCTTTCCTCAAATACATCCATTGAGTTTACCTTACCTTATGACTATGAATCAAATCCATGAAACAGATCATTTGTTACAACCGCAACTTGTGCGCTTATTTTGAGATCAAAGAACCGATCCATGTAAATATATTACCACTATAGAAGTGTTTGAATATGAAGGAATTGTTAATTGTGGTCTCATTGAACCAAGAAGAATTTGATCCGACATTGACCAGAACAAGCTTTATCAGATATGCGGCCATGCAGACAAGCAAAATGGCGTCGATCAAACCGATCACCGCTCCGCCGACGCGATTGACCACATTCAAAACCGGGAATCGGAACAAACGAGCCAACGGTCTTACCAGGATCTTTTGCAAAATCAGCATAAAAAGCAAAAATACCATGATCGTGATAAAGAAAGTCAATATACCGCAGGCAACAGGCTTGACAGCGGTATTAACAGCCCCGGTGATCGTGTCAGTGGCATTCGAAATAGGTTCGGACAGCGCGTTGGTGAGATCCTCCGCCTTCAGATTTGTTAAACCCGTCAGCCAAGTCGGAAGAGCCGATACGATACTGTCGGCGGCTTCATTGGTGACACCGTTTACCGCATTGGTAACAGCTTTTTCCATCGCGGGTTTTACGATAGCGTTATAAGACAGCAAGGATAACCACTGTCCGATCGCAGTAGCAGATAAATACGAGATCAGACTCGCTATGAAACGAGCAAGCGATCTGGCGGCTCCGCGGTAAACATTCAACGCGATCAATCCGACAAATATCAAAACAACAATCAAATCAAATATCATATAATACCTCACAGAGCGACGGAATCGATATATCCCGTACAGAGGATATAAGCGTCGGAAGAAGTGTACATCACGACGGAGTGCGGGTCGGAATTCAGTTCTTTTTCCGATAACGATTTACCGTCTTTGGAATACAGCATGACCGAATCGCCGCTCAACAGCGCAACTCTGCCCTTGTATGTAGATAGATTAATGATTTTTTTATCAACAGAAAACGATTTTACATCATCTCCGTTAACGGAATAGGACAGTATATCACAGTTTCTGCCGTCACCCGATCCGGAAAGAGATACCGTGTAGGTGTTGGTATCATCGTTGATATCAAATGCCGTTAAATTACGTCCTTCATACGATTTTGTCTGAAGATCACCATCCTTGCCGGTGTTCAAAACATAGGAAGCATTCTTTCCGATCGCACAGGCATACTTATCACTGAGATATTCTACCTTATACAGAATATCATTTTCGATTTCTTTGACCTGCAGCGGCTTTTCCTGCGTAAAATCAAGCACATACAGGGCTGCTGTTTCAGAGCCGTTCAAAGCCGAAAGTCCCGCTACCACAGCCTTGGTTCCGGAGGAATTCAGCGAAACGGAGGTAACATAATAATCAGCGAATGAATATGCAAAAATCTGTTCAGAGTTCTCGTTATAGACATAAAGCTTTGACAGATAGCCGCTGCTCTGCGTCACCAGCGCATATGTTCCGTTATTATTGACATCTGCTGTCAAAAGGTTATCCTTAGACTCGGCGCTGTAAACATTGCCTTCTTTATCGATCAGCTGATAGCCGGTACCGCCGAGGTTATACACAAGCGCACCTTTATCGCTGACTGTCATCACCGGATTGATAAAAGCATGCTGTTCGGTATAAAGTGCCCTGCCGTAATTATTGAGCAGCTTCGTCTTGGTATCGGAAGCGTAGCAGATATCCTGACCGATACAATCAAAATTTCCGGCGTTGACACGTTCTCCCTTGATATCCAAAGGGAACTTTTCTTCACTCTGCTGATTGAACACCCCATACTTAAAGAAATTGGAAATATTATGCAGAGAGAATCTATCGGCATTGAAAGCAAAGAATACAACAGAGAACAGCAGCACGACGATCACAGCTACTGCTATGATCCTTTTGACAGGAAACTTCTTTTTGGCAGCAGGAGGATCCTGCTTAACGTGCCCGAAAGAATGTTTTTCAGCGGGAAGTTCCTGCTCATCCGCTTCTTCGTCACTCTCTTCTTGATCCTCTTCCCTATCGCTCTCGACATCCGCAGTATCATCTTCGGAAGGTTCATTGTCAGGAATCTTCTCGGATGGCTCTTCTTGCGCGGACTCATCGATTTTTTCATCCTCGAGATCTTCTTCATCCGGGAATTTTTTTCGAGCGCGCAATTCTTTTCTCTTTTGCTTCTTCAAGAGCTTTTGCAGCTTTTTTGCGTTTTTATCTTTTAATCTTTTATCTTGCTTATGCTTTGCGTTTTCTTCGACCGCTGTATCTTGTTCCGGGTCTTTGAAATCGATGATCTTTTCATCATCGGCAAAGCGTCTTCCTTTTTCATCCATATTTTCACCCGATTCAGGTTTATTATTGACTGATATCACTGATAAAATACTTTGTTCAAATACAATCCGCATGAAGGCGCGGTCGGTCCGGCGAGCTTACGGTTTTCGCCCTCAATGATCCGAGGAAGCGTGCCAAATTCGATCCTGCCGTTATTCATCGCCAGCAGTGTGCCCACCATGATGCGAACCATGTTATAGAGAAAGCCGTCCGCCGCTACCGTAAAGGTAACGAGATCGCCCTCTCTTTTGATATTAAAATACTTTACTGTACGAGTAAAATCTCCTTTTTCTCGCTTATCCAGCGTGCAGAAAGAGGTGAAGTCATGCGTGCCGACAAAAGCCTGCGCTTCACGATTCATCTTGTCGATATCCATCTCATAGCGATAATGCAGCGCCAGATCCTGCAGAAAAGGATTGCGCACACGGCTGTTCCATACCTTATAAACATATTCCTTTCCTTTACAGGAATAACGCGCATGGAAGTCGTCGGGCACCTGTCGAACATCGGTGACCGCAACATCATCGGAAAGATAACGATTCATCGCCATCATCAGGTGATCCTCGGTGATGGGATGCGCGATCTTCATCGAAACGCAATACATATTGGCGTGAACGCCGCTGTCGGTTCGTGAACAGCCCTTGATATCGGGACGTTCATGAATGATTTGGTACAGCGCGTTTTGAAAGACCTCTTGCACAGTCAAAGCGTTGTCCTGTATCTGCCAGCCGTGCAGATTCTTTCCGCAATAGGATAAAGTCAAAAGTAAATTTCTCATACAGTGAATTTCAAAAATATATTCATCAAAATAACGCCCGCGATCACCAACAGCGTAAACACGATGCTGATATAATCGTGCTTGGCAAGGTGGAGCTGTTTCATGCGGGTACGTCCCTCTCCGCCGCGGTAACAGCGACATTCCATCGCGACCGCCAGTTCATAGGCGCGTCGAAAAGCCGATACAAACAGCGGTACCAAGATCGGGACTAATGCTTTGACTCGTTGTATCAGATTGCCGCTTTCCATATCAGCGCCTCGTGCCTTTTGCGCCGCCATGATCTTGTCGGTTTCTTCGAGCAAGGTCGGCACAAAGCGAAGCGCGATCGTCATCATCATCGCGATCTCATGCACCTTGACATGAAAAATCGTCAGCGGCTTCATCAATCGCTCGAGCGCATCTGTCAGATCCGTCGGCGATGTGGTAAACGTCAACACGGAACTGCACAGGATCAAGCAGATGATGCGCACACAAACGAATATCGCATTATGGATACCCGCCCATGTAACCTTGATAAAGCCCCATTGAAAAATCGGCTCACCTGTTCCGTAGAACAGATTCAAGAGCGAGGTGATGATCACGATGACGATGATCACCTTGAGGCTTTTGAGATACATCTTCAGCGGCACCTTCGACAGCAATACGATCAAAAGAACGACTGCCGCCATAAATGCCAATGAAATAAAATTGAACGTACAGAAAACCAGTACGATGTAAGCAATCAAACTGAGTATCTTGACACGCGGATCAAGCCGATGGATCACCGAGTCCGCGGGAAAGTACTGTCCGAGGGTAATATCTCTCATAGACGCCCCTCCTTTTTCAGATACTCCGTGATATCGTGAACGGCATTCTCGACCGTGAGCGTACCTTGATTGAGCGGAAATCCCGCCGCGATCAGATCATCAACGATCGCGGTGATCTGCGGTACACGCAGTCCCATTGTCGCCAAACGATCCCCCTGTGAGAAGATACGATCACAGGTGTCGTACATCTCGAGGTGAGAGCGATTCATCACCAGCGCCTTGTCACATACTGCCGCGACATCCTCCATAGAATGGGATACCAGCAATACGGTATTGCCACGCTGTTGATGATAGCGGTAGATCTGGGCAAGAAGAACATCCCTACCCAAGGGATCCAGCCCCGCACAGGGTTCGTCGAGGATCAGGATATCGGGATCCATCGCGATCACACCGGCGATCGCGGCACGGCGCTTTTCACCGCCGGACAGATCGAACGGAGATTTTTGCAGGAGTTCGGTGTCTAATCCGACAAACTGAGCGGCTTTGTGTACGCGCTCTTTTATTTCTTCTTCACTCAATCCCATATTCATCGGACCGAAGGAGATATCTTTTTCGACTGTTTCCTCAAACAACTGATATTCGGGATACTGGAACACCAGACCGACCCTGAATCGGATCTTTCTGATCTCCTTGGGCTTATCCCAAATATTGATCCCATCCAGTGTGATGGAACCGGATGTGGGCTTCAACAAGCCGTTGAGCATCTGCACCAGTGTGGATTTACCGGAACCGGTATGCCCAATGATGCCGATGAAATCGCCTTGATCCACATCAAAGCTGACATTCTCGACCGCCGTATGCTGAAACGGCGTTTTCTGTGAATAGACAAAGGAAACATCCTTAACGCTGAGTAAACTCATCGGAGCACCTCCTTGAGCATGGAGGTGCATTCTTCCTCGGTCAAGGGAAGTTCTTTGATCTCTACGCCGCAGGCGCGCAGCTTATGGCAAAGCTCCGTAGCCTGAGGAACATCCAAACGGTGCTTTTTGAGCAATTCTACCTGTGAGAACACCTCACGCGGTATACCCGAGGTAAGCATTTTTCCGTTATCGATCACATAGACCTTGTCGGCAAGCACCGCTTCTTCCATATAATGCGTGATCATCACGATAGTGATGCCATTCTCGCGGTTGAGCTTAAGGATGGTGTCCATGACCTCCTGCCTGCCCTTGGGGTCGAGCATTGCGGTCGGTTCATCGAGTACGATGCAATCGGGTTTCATGGCGATGATGCCCGCGATCGCGACACGCTGCTTCTGACCGCCGCTGAGCTTATGCGGCGCGTGGAGGCGATAGTCAGCCATATCGACTGCTTTGAGCGCTTCATCAACTCTCTCACGGATCTCGTCGGACGGGATCCCAAGGTTCTCGGGGCCGAACGCGACATCCTCCTCGACAATACTCGCGACCAACTGGTTATCGGGGTTTTGTAGCACCAAACCGACCTTGCGGCGAATATCATAGGTGAGCTTTTCATCAGCTGTATCCATGCCGTCGATGAAAACCTTGCCCGAAGAGGGCAGCAGCATCGCATTCAGGTGCTTTGCAATTGTGCTTTTACCCGATCCGTTATGCCCGAGAATCGCGACAAATTCACCCTTTTTGATCTCTAAGCTGATATCGTTAAGCACCTGCTTTTTCGATACAGTTTCGGTGTCATCCTGCGATTCATATTGAAATGTAACATTTTGTACAGAAATATAATCCATATACTCTCCAAATAACCAACAGTATGATTTGAATTCAACATATACAGGAAATCAAATCATCTGCGCCATATCGCGGTAGAACCGCAAGGAAGAGTCAAGCCCGACTCGGTAACGTCCAGTCCGATTTCATCGGATGATACAGTACCGCCGAATCGGCTTTTGATGACCGTTCCCAAAATATATTCCATCACCGAGGGAGATAACCCCGTAGTGTAAGAATTCAAAATTACAAACTCGGCGTCATCTGCAAGCACGCCCGAGCACAGCTCTACAAATTCATAGATACGCTCCTCGAGCTTCCAGATCTCACCGTTCGGACCGCGTCCGTAGGAAGGAGGATCCATGATGATACCATGGTACTTGTGTCCGCGACGAATCTCACGGGCAACGAACTTTGCGCAGTCGTCGACGATCCAACGTACAGGCTGATCGGCGACACGGGAAGAGATCGCGTTTTCCTTTGCCCAGTTGACCATACCCTTTGCCGCGTCAACATGACAGACCTTTGCGCCCGCATGAAGGCACGCGATCGTCGCACAGCCTGTGTAACCAAAGAGGTTGAGGACATTGAGCCGGCGATCGGATTTACGGATGATATCCCCCGCAAAATCCCAATTGACTGCCTGCTCGGGAAAGACGCCGGTGTGCTTGAAGCCCATTGGCTTGACGTTGAACACCAGATCTCTGTATTTGACCTGCCAGGAGGCGGGAACTTTTTTGAACATCTGCCACTTACCGCCGCCCGTATGTGAGCGGATGTAGCGGGCGTGAGCGTTATGCCAGAGCGGGTTTTTGCGCTCGGTGTTCCAGATGACCTGCGGATCGGGACGAATCAGGATGACGTCGCCCCAGCGCTCTAAGCGCTCGCCGCGGGAGGAATCTATGAGCTCATAATCGCTCCAATCGATTGTTTTACGCATATTAGTTTCTCTCTTTTTGACAATCTTTAATCAAATAAACTGCCTTGTGCCGCCGCGGTGTTGGCAGGAACCTTGTAGCCGAGGTGCTCATACGCCGCCGCGGTGACACAGCGTCCGCGCGGTGTACGGGACAAAAAGCCGATCTGCATCAGATACGGTTCATAAACGTCCTCGATAGTCACGGCTTCTTCACCAATCGCTGCCGCCAGCGTTTCCAGTCCGACGGGGCCGCCGCGATAGTACTTGATCATCGCCTCGAGCATGCGCCTGTCGTTCTGATCCAGACCCAGCTCGTCGATCTCCAGTCTGTCGAGTGCCGTCTGCGCTACATCTAATGTAATCACACCGTCGGACATGACCTCGGAAAAATCGCGCACGCGCTTCAACAAACGATTAGCGATACGCGGTGTCCCGCGGGATCGGGAAGCGAGCTCCAAAGCGCCTTCTTCATCGATCTTGATATCTAAGATCCCTGCGGAGCGGGTGATGATCTTCGCCAGTTCCTCGGGCGTATACATTTCGAGCCGCAATACCACACCGAAGCGATCGCGCAAGGGTGCGGTCAGCTGACCCGCTCTCGTCGTCGCGCCGACTAAAGTAAACTTCGGCAGCGGTAGATGATAGGACGCCGCCATCTGTCCCTTGCCCGTGATAATATCAATGGCGAAGTCCTCCATCGACGGATAGAGGATTTCTTCAACAGATCGTGACAGGCGGTGGATCTCATCGATGAACAGCACATCGCCGGGGTTCAGGTTGGTGAGCAACGCCGCCAGATCACCGGGCTTTTCGATGGCAGGACCCGAGGTGATGCGGATATTCACGCCCATTTCATTGGCGATGATACCCGAGAGCGTCGTCTTACCCAGTCCGGGAGGGCCGTATAACAGCACATGGTCAAGTGACTCGCCGCGCTTTTTTGCCGCCTCAATAAATATTCTCAAATTCTCTTTTGCTTTATCCTGACCGATATAATCCTCCAGCGTTTTCGGTCGCAGAGGGTTATCCGAATCGATCGCGTCGGATGGGATCTCGGAGGTATCCATGATACGATCCTCAAAATCCATCTCAAAATCCGTGTTATAATCCATGACACTGATCCTTTCGAAAAAGTGATTCAAATTGATCGGGAGGATCAACTCCTCCCCTATGCAATTATGCCATCTGCTTTAAGGTCGCCGCTATCATCGCTTCGACCGACATACTCGGGTCAAGCTTAGACAGGATCGGTGTGACGTCGGCGGCGGAATAGCCCAGCACCGCAAGTGCCGCGACCGCCTTCGGTACATTGCCTGTATCGGTAATCACACTGCCCTTGCTAACATCAAAGCCTGCTGTATCGACCACACCTTTGATCTTATCCTTCAGCTCGAGGACGATACGCTGGGCGAGCTTGGGTCCGACGCCGTTGGCACGTGTCAAGGTCTTACTGTCGCCCGAGGAAACGCACATCGCGATCTGCTCACTCGTAAGATCTGACAAAATCGCCAGCGCCACCTTAGGGCCGACGCCGGTGATACCGATCAACATCTTGAAGGTAGATAACTCGCCCTTGGAAGCGAATCCGTAAAGCTCCATCGCGTCCTCACGGACATTCATGTAGGTATAGAGCATGGTCTCGGTATTCAGCTTGAGCTGTTTTTGGGTCGTGATCGAGGTCTGTACCCGATAACCGACGCCGCCGCATTCGACTACAGCGAAGCCCGCGTCCATCAAAATCAGGTTACCTCTGACGGAATATATCATTATTTGATTCCTCGTTTCATCATCGTATTGCGCAGGGTCGTACCGGCCGCCTGCGTATGTGTGATCGCGAGCGCAAGCGCGTCGGCGGTATCATCGGGCTTGGGCACTTCTTTGAGATGCAGCAGTCTGCGAGTCATCTCCATGACCTGCGGTTTATGTGCCCTGCCGTAGCCTGTCACAGCGGTCTTGACCTGCAGGGGTGTGTATTCATAAACAGGGATATGCGCCTGCTCTGCGGCTAATAGGATCACGCCGCGCGCCTGCGCCACCTGGATGGCTGTAGTGGTATTGGTATTGAAATAGAGCTTTTCAATCGACATCACATCGGGCTTAGCATGCCCGATCAGCTCAACGGTATCGTCATAGATCTGCTTGAGACGAATGTTGAAATCCGTATGCGCCTCGGTCGTGATCGCGCCGAACGCGACGGGACGGTGCGAGGTGCCTTTATATTCAATTACACCCCACCCGACGATCGCATAACCGGGATCGATACCGAGGATAACCAAAAGCTCAACTCCTTGTAATGAATACGCATTCGAATGTTTGAGAAAGAATATACCTCTCTCATAATCGGTTAAGATTGCCACGGTTCGGCGATAGTGCCGAACCTCGCAATGACAAACAAATATTACGCATAATTTGACAGTTTATTATAACACAAATACAGTCTTATAGCAACAATAAAATGAAAAAAGTCGCACCAAACTGCGACTTTTTCACCCATGATATTTATGCAATTATTTTGATAAAACGGCTTTTTTCACCATGTGGAACATTACCGCGCCGATCAGGTTGCCGAGCGATACCAAAAGGATGTAGACGATACCCTTTAAGGAATACAGCGAATAAGCGGATGACGCGGCAAAATAGAACATGTCCGCTACGCTGTGCTCAAAGCCGCAGAGGATGAACGCGGGCACACAGGTAAACACCAAAAGATACTTGGGGAGCGACTTTTTATCCTTATCGCTCCTGAAATAATCCACCGCGATATACACGAGGATGCCGCATAACGCGCCTAAGATGATGGTCTGCCACCAGGACTGGGTGAGCTTAGCTTCACATAACGTCTTAGCGGTCTCGGCGAGATTCGGTTTAGCGAACATGACGAGCGTGCCTATCAGCATACAGCCGAGGATATTGCCGAGCCATATCGTGCAGAGATACGGGATGTAGGACGGCTTGTTCTCGAGCAGATAAGCGGTTTTGCCGGTGAACAGCAAGAAGCCCATGATCAGGATCACCGAGAGTCCCAGTGAGAACATGATCGCGCCGAGCGGTGCTTTTTCAATCGCAACACATGCCAGGTATACCGCTCCGCCGAACGAGATCATAATACCCGCTAATACGGCGGAAAACAGATTTTTTACAAATTTCATTTTATCGAACCCTTCTTTTATTTGTCCTTTAACGCGACATTACTATAGCAAATTCAACTTCATTTTACAATAGTGTAGGAGAATTATAAGTAATTCAATCGGGATCGTCTTTTTTCAGACTCAACACATTACCGTCACGGTTCAGCTCTACCCGATCGCCGTACAAACGATAGCCAAAAGAATAATTCATACCGCTGTCATCATCAAAGATCAGTATTGAATCGTCCGTCAGCATACATAATCCGCCAATATGCAGCGATTCATCGCCGCTCTCGATATCAAGATAACCGTTCGACTGCGTAAAGGATAAAATCACATCGGCGTCGTTATCAAAAGTACCGCTCCATGTGTACATCTTCAATTCATCTGAGGGACACTGAATACTTTTGACGCAGGATGTCAAACTGAGTACAGCAACCAAAAGAATCACTACCAACATAAACTTACCGCGCATAACCATCACCAAGACAGTATATGCGCGGGATCGTGCAATAAGAAGTTATTCGGTTTTCTCTTCTGCGGCGGCTCTTTCTCTCATACGGGTCGCCTGGAAGCCTTGTGTGGTCATAAACATGATAACGAGGATCAAGAGCAGACTGATGATGCCTCCATAGGCAATCGAAGAACCGGGGCCGAAGCAAATCACGATAGCGCTTAGGATACAGGTGATGTAGCTGATGATATACTTGACCTTGGATTTCTTATCCAGAATGAAAAAGAAGAAGGATACGATCGGTAAAATCACCATTATCGCACCGTATACCGCAGTCATCACCTGACCGCCGCTGCCGTAACCGTTGGGCTGGATCAAAAGATTGACAGCAGTGAGGATGGAATACTGCCCTTCATCATTGACAGGACCATACATCAAGGGCATCCATACCATAGCCAGAACCAAAAGAAAATACATCACCGCCAAAAAAATGCGGACTTTCTTCTCGGAGCTTGACTCTTTGACCTCATCTTTATCAAAATATTTCGCCATAGTAGCACCTCAAATGTCGATTTCTTGATTATCACGCTTCTTATATTAGCACAAACCGACGATTAATACAACAATTATTTGACTTTACGGCAAAAAATGCTATACTCATATAGTATTTGTGCAGAAAAGGAGGTACATAGTATGCACTGGATTCATAACACAGTCATCTATAATATTTATCCTTTGGGCTTCTGCGGAGCACCGAAGGACAATGATTTTCAACTGAACTACCGCTTGGATAAGATCTATGACTTTATCCCCCATTTCAAGAAGATGGGCGTCAACTGCATCCTGTTCAATCCGGTATTCGAGAGCACCCGCCACGGTTATGATACGATCGATTACAGAAAGATCGACAGCCGTCTGGGAGATAACGCGAGCTTCAAAAGGATCTGCGAGACCCTGCATCAAAACGGTATCCGCGTGATCTTGGACGGTGTATTCAACCATGTCGGACGTGATTTCTTCGCCTTCAAGGACATTCAGGAAAAAGGGATGGGTTCCCCCTACACCTCTTGGTTCCAGAACATTCGCTTCGATCAGCAAAGCCCCTACGGCGATCACTTCAGCTATGAGGGCTGGGCCGGCTTCTATGATCTGGTCAAGCTGAACCTGAACAACGAGGATGTATTGAATTATCTTTTTGATGCGGTACGTTACTGGATCGACGAGTTTGATATCGATGGTCTTCGCCTCGACGCCGCTAACGTCATGGATGTGAACTTCTTCAAACGTCTGCGCGGCGTTACGAAGGAGAAAAAGCCCGATTTCTGGATGTTCGGAGAGATCGTCGGCGGTGATTATAACCGTCTGGCAAATGCGGAAACACTGGATTCCGTCACCAATTACGAGATCTACAAGGGGCTTTTCTCCAGTCATAATGACCGCAATTATTTTGAATTCGCTCATTCTGTTGATCGTCAGGTCGGCGACTGGGGTATGTACAAGAACATCTACATGTACAACTTTGCGGACAATCACGATGTGACCAGACTGGCGAGTATCATTCGTGATAAGACCTTGCAGAAGAATGTTTATACCATGCTTTACGCGATGCCGGGTGTACCCTCTGTCTACTACGGCAGCGAGTTCGGTATGGAAGGTAAAAAGCAGCGTCATTCCGATGACGATCTGAGAAGAGAACTGAATCTGAACGCGTTGGAAAATCCCGATTTCTCACTGTTTGAGCACATCTGCAAGCTCGGTAAGATCAAGCACAGCTTAGAAGCGCTGCAATATGGTAAGTATAAGAATGAGCAGATCCAGCTTGAGCACATGTGCTTCTCGATGACAACCGATCATCAGAAGGTTTATATCATGCTCAACCAGAGCAATGAACCGCGAAACATCGGCATCAACACTGACTTTAACGGTGTTCTGACCGATGTGCTCAACGACAATCGGCAATACAACTGCAACGGCTGGTGTGAGATCAACATACCGCCGATGAGCTCCATGATCCTTGTCGCGAACGACGGCTCCTTCCGTATCGACTTCTCTGACAACGAAAACGATGTGCAGATCCCCATCCCCGAACGCACACCTGCTCCGGTTGAGGAGAAAGAGCCTGAGTTAGTCCCCGAAGAGATCGTCAAGGGTCGTTACAGGCATTTCAAGGGCAACGAATATGAGGTCGTTGACTTTGCCAAGGACAGTGAAACGACTGAGTTGATGGTCATTTACCGCGCGCTGTACGGCGAGCATGAGCTATGGGTACGCCCCTACAAAATGTTCCAAGAGATCATCGAAAGAGATGGCAAAAAGATGAGAAGATTCGAGAAAATCGGATAAACAACCAAATAAAAAAAGACAAGGCTGTCACATTCTTTGTGGCAGCCTTCGTTTATCCTTATTGATTCAATTCTTTGTGATTCTTTTCGAGTTCCTTTTTGGAGCGCTCGACTTCTTTTTCTATGTATTTCTCGTCATTATCCACCTGCTTGCCGTAGACAACAAATCGGGTATACAGGAATTCTGTGACCAGATTTAACAGCATACTGAGGATCTCGACCAGATAATCGTTCCAGCCTAATGTTTCGACGAGATAATTACCGCCGATCGTGGACAGCGGTGTGAAGATGCAATAGTAGATAAAGACCTTCAGCATAGCGATCGGGACATTCGCCGCGGAATGAAAGGTAAACTTACGGTTGATCGTGAAGTTATACAGTACCGATAATACCAAAGAGATCAGATAACACGGCCAGTAGCTGAAGCCCGAAAACTCTGTCAACAGAGTAAACGACACGATCTGGATAATGCCCGCGGATGCGGAGAACAAGACGAATTTGATTGTACGGATGATTTCTTTCTTTTTGTTACTCATAAAACCCTCATTATTAAACCATTACATATTAAATCGCGGAAACCGAATGGGGCTTCCGCGATCATACTTTATTGAGCTACAGAATTAACAGTAGGCGAAGCGGTAGAAGCGGCAGGACTCGAAGAGGATGATTTGGATGAGCCGCCGGATACCGAATCCTCATAGATAAACTTTGCTACATCGTTACGGACGCCGTCCCAGTCGTGGATCGCGATAACGCTCTGACCGTCGGGGGTCATACCGTAGCCCCATTTATCCTGAGTCGGTAAGGATAATTCTTCCATATCGTATTTGATATAGGTCATCATATTGGATACCAGGAAGGTGATATCGCCTTTTTTCAGATTTGTTGTCACCAGAGGACCGATCTTGTTCGCAATAGAGACAAGCTCAGTCAAAGAAGCTTTCTCTCGCAGACTTTTTACGATCGTCTGGATCAAATTACGCTGACGGGAGGTACGATCCCAGTCGTCGCCGGAGAAGCTGTATTCGGGATTACCGCCCAAGCTCTCCTCACCGCGATCGCGTGCATACCAAAGCGCCTGATAGCCGTCAAGATGAACCATCTGTTTCTCTTTCGTCTCATCATACTTCAGGAATGAGGTAACATCGGTCTGGTCGTTGACATCGATCTGCGCGTTGATATACTTGATCTCTTCCAACGTCAACTCGATATCGACGCCGCCGAGCGCTTCAATAACCTCTCTGAATGAAGAGAAGTCAACCGTTGCGTACTTATCGACCTTGATACCGAAATTGGTTTCAATCGTATCAATCGACAGTCTCTCGCCTCCGTATGTGAATGCGGAATTGATCTTGTTCTCGCCGTGTCCGGGGATACTGACATAGGTATCGCGCTGGAAAGAAGTCAGTTTTAGTTTTTTATGAACATTATCAATAGAGAGCAGGATCGTCGTATCGGAACGTCCGTGATCTTCTTCGGTTGCGGGAGAATCCTGTCCGAAGAGCAGGATATTCAGTACATTATCGCTCGACAAAAGCGTGTTGCCGCCGTTAGCAACGGAAACCGTTGTTTCAGTCGTGACGCCGGTAGCGGCAGGAGCCGCATCAGGCTCTAATTCCTTATAGTGCATCGAATCCAGCACCTTATAGTAATAGACCAAACCGGAACCGACCAAAAGCATGATCAGGGAAAGAACCAGAACAAAAATCCTTCGACCGAGGCCTTTGTTCTTTTTCGGCTTACGCGCTACCGGCTCGCGTCTGTCTCTATCGTCGTATATCTTATTCACATCATCAGATGAAGAAATATCGATAAAATCATCATCATATCTTGCCATATAAGATACCGCCTTTCGTTAAATAATCCATGTAAGCGGACATACTCACACATAATAAATCATTCTTATATTATACTCAAAAAGAATTATTTAATTTTCTATAAAGGAAAAAATGTCGAAATTCATACTTTTTTTACAACTTATAGGACATTATATCATACAACCGTAATAACTTGCACAAAAGAACAGGGTTATCCCAATTCATCCAAGGTCAGATAATAGGAAGGGATACATTCTTCCATGAAGACCTTCAAAGCGGGGAGCTCCATCTGTTCGATCGCCTTTTCGGTAGATTCCTTTGCTTTCAGGAATTCATTATTCCCCATGCGAACCTCCTCGATACACTTGATCAGAGCGGAAAGCTTATCAGCCGCCTTGACATATTGTTCCAGTACCGCGTCCTCGTTCGATATCACCGGACGATACACCGGCTGCAGATCCTCGGGCAGCATCGAGAACAAACGCTGCTCAGCGACCTTCTCAACCGTTTTGTACGCATTCTTGATCTCAGGGTTATAGTACTTGATCGGTGTGGGCATATCCCCCGTGATGATCTCGCTCGCATCATGAAACATCGCGATCACAGCCGCCCTATCTGCGTCAAGATGCTCATTCAACCGTACATTCGCGATATTGACCAACGCATGAGCGAGGATCGCTGTTTCAAGACTGTGTTCGGAAATGTTCTCGGTTTTTGTATTGTTCATCAGCCCCCAACGGTCAATGTATTTCATCCGTGAGATCATAGCAAAAAATCGGTTCATCATGAAATCTCCTTTAATTTGACAAAAACTTTAAATTTTTAGTGCATTTTCAAATATTATGTGTTATAATATATCAGTTAAAAGTGCGTTTGTTTGTTGCGTCAACTGTAACAAAGGTATTTTAACACATTTTGTCACGCGCGTAAAGTCTTTTACAGGAGGAACAAAAATGGTTTTGAATCGATTACAAAACGATAAAAAACCTTATGCACTGTTTGCTTTTTTATGGGCGTTCCTTCTTGCGGCGATCCTTGTCATACCCGTTATGATCTATGACAAGGGCTATTTCTTGTACTACGGTGATTTTAACGTCCAGCAGATCCCGTTTTATCAATTGGCACATGATTCGATCCAAAACGGCGAAATGGGCTGGAGTCACCTCACCGACTTAGGCGCTAATTTCATCGGGAGCTACAGCTTTTATGTGCTCGGCTCTCCGTTTTTCTGGCTGACCGTTCCTCTCCCCTCTTCATGGGTGCCCTACTGTATCGGCCCCCTTCTGATGCTGAAATTAGGGCTCGCGTCGCTCTCCGCCTATCTTTACATTCGCAGATATGTGCGTCACAAGAAATACGCTGTCATCGGAGGCGTATTATACGCGTTTTCCGGATTCTCCGTATACAACATATTCTTCTTTCATTTTCACGAAGCGATCATCATCTTTCCGCTGCTCTTAGCGGCGTTAGATGAGTTTCACGAGACAAAGCGCAAAGGCGTCGTCGCATTGGCGGTATTCGCATCCGCTACGGTCAACTACTACTTCTTTTTCGGACAGGTCGTCTTTGTGATCATCTACTATGTTATCAAGCTGATCTCAAGGTCTTATCGCTTTCGCCTGCGGGAATTCTTCTTGCTTGCGTTTGAATGTGTGGCGGGCTTCGGGATGTCGATGTTACTGCTGCTGCCGTCAATCGCCGCCATTACCGGCAACTATCGCGTATCGGAATTCCTGTATGGCTGGGACGCCGTTGTCTATCCGAAAGGTCAACGATACATGCAGATCTTAGTCAGCATGTTCTTCCCCGGTGATGTACCGGCAAAGAATAACTTCACCCCGTCCGCAGGAGCGAAATGGTCCTCTGTTGCCGCATACATCCCGATGTTCTCTATGACATTTGTGATCGCACATCTGCGGGACAAAAAACGCGGCTTCTTCCGCAGGATGATCATCATCCTGCTCATCATGGCGTGTGTCCCGATCCTCAACAGCGTTTTCCAATGTCTGAACAATAATTACTACGCCCGATGGTTTTATATGCTGACGCTGTTGATGACGCTGGTCACGGTACAAGCGCTCGACAACTTCAACATCACCGAATTCAAACACGGCTTTTATCCGACCGCCATCATCACTTTGGTCATCTCCGTTTTGATCGGTTTGATGCCCGAGGATGAGGATAAGCCCATCAAATCATTAAAAATCGGCATCGCAGAATCGCCCAAGCGCTTTTGGGTCTTCGTCATTGCGACGATCTGCGGTCTGATACTGACATTCATCATCTATTTTTGTTACCGAAAGAAACGCAAATGGTTCTTCCGGGTGACAGTGATCTCTTTGAGCCTGTTTGTCGCGACCTACAGCACGATGTATATGTGGTCGGCACGCAGTTATGCCGATCGCGACGATGAGTTTATGATCAACTACGCGCTGAACGGCGGCAAGGATATCACGCTCAATGATGTAAAAGATGTTCGATCTGACTTTTATAAAACCTCCGATAATATGGGAATGTTCTGGCAGATCCCTAATATCCAGGCGTTCCATAGTATTGTACCGGGATCGTTGATGAACTTCTATAAAAACGTCGGCGTTCAGCGCGATGTCGGCTCGCGACCGTCTACAGATTTTTATGGATTGAGAGGTTTATTATCCGTCAAATATCTGTTTGCTGAGAACAATATGGAAACCTTACCGAGTGAGAATGAAAATCTCATGCCCGGCTATCATTATCTCAGAACCGAAAACGGATTCGATATCTATGAAAACGACTACTATATTCCGATGGGATTCACCTATGATCGGTTCATCACAAAGGAAGAATATACGGATGTAGCCAAGGATGTACATCACCTGCTGTTGTTAAAAGCCATGGTACTGTCACAGGAGCAGATGGAAAAGTACGCGGATATCACCGGCTATACCGACGGGAAGTATCTCAACCTGAACTTCTCGCATGATCCCAACAAGCCACAGGATATCTATTATCCGCAATATGAAGGCTTTGACAGCATTACATCGCAATTTCTTTATGATAAGTCCACCTATTTAACAGACGCCGAAAAGCTGAAGGAACATTCTTGTTCTTCGTTCAACTACACCAAAGAAGGCTTTGAGGCGCAATTCAGGAACGACGGGGATGACAATCTGTTATTCTTCAGCATTCCGTATGATGAAGGCTGGACGGCAACTGTCAACGGTGAAAAGGCAGATATCGAAGAAGTCAACACCGGACTGATGGCGGTACGCGTACCCGGTCACACAACCAGTGAGATCAAATTTGTGTATCATACGCCTTTGTTAAAACAGGGCGCCGTTATTTCCGGCGTTGCAGTAGTCGCGCTGGCGATCTATTTGATTATCTTCAGGGGTTTTCGTGCCAAACGACAATTCCGCAGAACATACAGAATAAAACAGAACACCAAAAAAACGAGGAGGAAGCTATGAGTTTCGGCGAAAAAATACTCGATTACAAAGAAGAGATCATCACCGATCTGTCCGAGCTGATTGCGATCAAGTCCGTCACAGGGATCCAGGACGGGTGTAAGGAAGCGCTCGATTGGATGATGAAAAAAGCGATCAGCTTCGGTCTGAAAGCGGAAAGCATTGAAAATGCGGCGGGACACGCCGAGTTGGGCGAAGGCGGTAAGCTCTGCGGCGTACTGGCACATCTGGATGTTGTTCCCGAGGGCAACAATTGGGATTCACTGCCGTTTGAATTATCCATCGGTGACAACGGATATATGTACGGTCGCGGCGTTACCGATGACAAGGGCGCTGCGCTGATCAATCTTTACTGTCTGAAGGCACTCAAGGATAACGGCGTCGTCGGCAAGAACACCCTGCGCGCGATCTTCGGCACAAATGAAGAGCGCGGCATGTCCGATATGGATAAGTACTTTGAGTATGAGCCGATGCCGGATCTCTCCTTTACCCCTGATTCGGAATATGGTATTTGTATCGGTGAAAAGGGTATTTTACAATTAGAGCTGTATGCAGACACTCATGACGGCACCACGCTGACTCAGTTCCATTCCGGTAAGACGACCAATGCGGTTCCCGACACCGCTTATGCTCTTCTCGACTGCACCGAAAACGAGGATCATCAGCTGGCACGTCTCGCTGACGCCAAAAAAGGTTCCTTTGAGTTTTATTATACCATCGACGGTATGATGGTCTTGTCGCGCGGTAAAGCTGCCCATGCGGCCAATCCCGATGAGGGATTGAATGCCGCTACGGCACTGGTCGATCTTTTGACCTCTAACTTTTCGCTTCCCACGATGGGCACTCTCCCCTCCTTTATCAGTCATTATGTCGGCGTCGATACCGACGGCGTGATGCTGGGCGTCAAAATGAGAGATAAAGAATCCGGTCCGCTGACGGTCAACGTCGGAACGATCCATATCGACGAAGGCTATGCCACCTGCACGATGGATATCCGCTACCCGGTCACTGCCGACGGTGAGAAGGTTTTAGAAAAAATCACCCGTCAGGCAGAGAAAGAAGGCGTCCATGTCAAGGTGCTGTCGCATCTAAAGCCACTGTATATGGGGAAGGATTCCGATATCGTCCGTATTCTTTCCGACTCCTATGAGGCAGTTATGGGCGAAAAGCCGAACCTCTATACCACCGGAGGCGGTACTTACGCGCGCAAGCTCGGCGGGAAGGGCGTTGCGTTCGGGCCGGTATTTAAGGGAGAAGTCAGCAACATTCATAACGCCAACGAGTGTATCAATGTTGAAAAATTCTTCCAGCATGCTCAGATCTGTCTGGAAAGCATGTATAATCTTTACACCAAAGGATGATCAAAGATGTCCGCTGAATCAATTATCAAGTCACAGGCACGCGATATACTGAAACACAATTATGTCAAAGCGATCGCCGCGCTAGCGATCATTTTGATACCGTATTATATCATTGACGGTACCACTACGGTCATCTCCTGTGTAGTGCCCCAATTCGTATCCGATGAAACAACAAGTACGTTTCTGGTATATTCGATCGGTTATCCTGTAGAGATCATCATGGGTTTCTTGTTTTCGCCGATCATCAACGGTTACATCCGTGCCTTTTATATAGCCGCATACTCGGAAACGATCGATATGAAGGATGTTTTCTATTATTTCGGATCGGGACGATATATCAGTGCACTGGGTTTGAATATGCGCTTTATCATTCGGATGCTGTTGCCGGCGTTGATCCTCTTCTCTCCGCTGATCGCGTATGTTATCATCGGATCCGTATATGCACCCGAATTCAGCAAAACATTTCTGTACAACGAGGTTTACTTCATCCTCGCGTTATTATCTACGATCACAACAACGCTTTATTCACTGCGTTATTTCACTGTATTCACTGTCAGCGCGGATAACCCCGATTTCACTCCGAAAGAAGTATTCCAGTATAACAAGTATATCATGAAGCACAGAACCGGCAGTGCAGCAAAGCTGATCTTCAGTTTTACACCGTGGCTGTTACTGTGTCTGTTGATTCTGCCTATGCTGTATGTCATCCCCTATATGACACAATCACTTTGTATCAGCGCAAAATGGATGACAAAAGCAGCGTTGGAGGAGAATAATTAAATGAGAGTTTCACTATGTACGATCGCTCGTAACGAAGAAGAAGCGCTACAGGGCTTGCTCAGAGATTTTGAGGATCAGAATTATCCTCACAGTAAGATCGAAGTCATTATGATCGACTCAAATTCTACCGACCATACCCACGACGTGATGGAAGAGTTTAAAAACACCGATAACGGTTTTTATGATGTGAAGATCTACAAAACCAGCGGTAAGAATCAGGCGTGCGCTTGGAATGTCGCGATCGAACACGCGACAGGCGACATCATCATCCGTGTTGACGCCCATTCCAAGATCCCGCGCCAATTCGTCTCCCGCAATGTGTTCAACATCCAAGAGGGCGAGAACATCGTCGGCGGCGGTCGTCCCAACATCTGTGCCAACCCGAACCCATGGACAAAGACCCTGTTGGCAGCCGAGGAAAGCCTGTTCGGATCCTCTGTCGCGGATTACCGCAGACCTGCCGCACAAAAAGAATATCACGACAGTCTGTTCCATGCGGCGTATAAACGCGAGGTATTCGCCAAGGTCGGCGGCTTCAATGAGGATCTGGGGCGAACAGAGGACAACGAACTGCATTACCGCATCCGACAGGCGGGTTACAAGATGTGCTGTTGTCCCGAGATCATCTCTTTCCAGCATACAAGGAGCACCTTTTCGCGCATGATCAAGCAGAAATACGGCAACGGATACTGGGTCGGCTTGACGCTGGGCGTATGTCCCGGATGCCTGAGCTACTTCCACTTTATCCCCTTTGTGTTTTTGCTGAGTATCATCGGTACATTATTATTATGGGCGTTTCTGAATCAGCCGGTATTCTTCGCTGTCATCATGGCGATGTATACGATGTTCAACTTCGTCAATACCGTCGGCGCGTTTGTCATCAAAAAGACCATCAATCCGCTGTTTTTGATCTTGCCGCTGCTCTTCCCCGTTTTGCACATCAGCTACGGTATCGGTACATTGATCGGACTGATCAAGCTGCCGTTCTGGAAACACAGCCTTGACGGCAGCGCACAGAGAAGGATCGAGGAGATCAAAGAAGCAGTCAAGAAGAATACCGTCATTTATGACGATGAAAATGAAGAAGTATTATGAGCGAGATCATTAATGTAGACAGAGATACCCTCAGACAATTACAGCTCAAGGAGCTCGAGTCGCTGGTGTATTTCGATGAGTTTTGTAAAAAGCATGAGTTAACCTATTTTTTGCTCGGAGGATGCGTCATCGGAGCGATCCGACACAACGGCTTTATCCCGTGGGACGACGATATCGATGTGATGATGCCGCGCAGAGATTATGAGCGGATGCTCAGACTCTGGAAACAGCACGAGAGCAACGAGCGATTTTTGATGCTGAAAACCGACGGCGACAAGGTGTTCACCGGTAACAGCTTTGCGACACTGGTCGACACCTCGGCAACGATGGTCAAAGAGAACCAGAAAGATATCGATGTGCCGCACGGTATCGTGACGGATGTCTTTCCGCTGGACGGTTGTCCCGACAGTCGATGGCAGCGCTATTGGCAGTATTATCACGCGATGATGTACAGCCTGTATATCACTGAGGTGGTGCCCAGTAAGCACGGCGGTTTGATCAAATTTGTCAGTTCGGTACTGCTTAAGCTGGTTCCGTCCCGCGAAAGACGCACCAAGATCTGGAAAAAGCACGAAAAAAAGATGACCCGCTACGGCTTTCGCACCCACAAAAAGAGCACAGAGCTTTGTGCGGGTCCGGGATATATGGTCAATGAATATCCGCAGGAAGCGTTCGCCGAGGTCATCTATCATGAGTTCGAGGGCTTACAGATGCCGATTCCGAAGGGCTATGACGCTTATCTGAAAATGGCGTTCGGCGACTATATGGAGCTGCCGCCGGAGGATAAGCAGGTACCGCACCATGACCTGGTGGCGCTGGATCTGGAGAAGCCTTGCCGATAAAAGGATTGACATTTATGATCAATGGAGTATAATGGATGTCGGTTTATCAATCGGTTGAGATTGCCACAGGCTGATGAAATCAGCCCTCGCAATGACAATATAAATATTAAACAGAGTAAAAGAATACGCGTTAAGTGTTTGCCGTACGGGGAGTTGACGGCAGAACGAAAGCGGCACGCCGCTTTTTCAGTAACGACTGACGCTTGATGGAAGCAACTAACAATGCTTCAAAAAGCTGACATTCAGTCTGGGACGGAAAAAGGGCACGCGTGCTCTGCGGTGTATTCTTTGCATCCCGCTGTTGCATACGGAAACCTCCTTATGCGATAGAAGCAAGCAAATCATCGTTTTATTGATAAATATGCTTGCCCAAGAGATGCGCAAAGGAGGTCTTTTTATGTCAATTTTCAAAAAATTCGCCGACTCATCTAAAGAACTGACCCATGTGCAGACGCTCGCCATCTGTGCGATGATGCTCGCGCTGAGGGTCATCCTCGGTATCTTCACCAACTTTACGCTGGCGATCATGCCGTTCGTAAAGATCGGATTCTCCTTTATTCCGATCGTGATCACCGCCTATCTGTACGGTCCTGTATGTGCGGCGATCGTATCGGGTGCGGGCGATGTACTGTCCATCATTCTGGCAAATCCGACCGCTTTCTCGATGAACCCCGCGTTGACGGCATGCTATGTGTGGGAGGGCATCATCTACGGCGTAGTGCTGTATCAGAGTGAGTTCAAGCTCAAAGATATCATCATCGCAAAGGCCGCGACACTATTGCTGTGTTCGTTGCCGCTGATCACGCTGATCCTCAGCGGGATGATGAATATCCCCTATTTTACATTATTGCTCTATCGTGCGGCAGTACTGGTGCCGTTCGGCGTGATCGAAGTGCTGATCACACGGTTGATCAAGCCCCTGCTCAACAGAATCAAGGTTATCAAGGCATAAAGAAAAGCACCTCGAAATGAGGTGCTTTTTTATCGGGAGGAAACAGCTCTCCCCTACATGATAGCATTAGAGCGCCGCTTTGATCAGGGTCAACAGCTCGTCATAGGTGTCGCAAGCAGGGATGTCGGGATAATCCGCCTTGATGCTTTCGGGCGCACGGAACAGGAAACCCGCCTTGCTCGCTTGGATCATGGCGAGATCGTTGAAGCTGTCGCCGGACGCAATCGTCTCAAAGCCGCAGGACTGGAGTGCGCGGACAGTGGTCAGCTTGGTCTTTTCACAACGGAGCTTATAATCGGTGATCTTGCCGTTTTCGTCAACGACCAGCTCATTGCAGAAGATCGCCGGCCAGCCGAGCTTCTCCATCAGAGGCTTTGCGAACTGGGAGAAGGTGTCGCTGAGGATGACCGCCTGTGTGGTGGCACGCAGCTCATCCAAGAATGCCTTTGCGCCGGGCATCGGGTCGATCTTCGCGATCGTCTCCTGGATCTCTTTGAGTCCCAGACCATGCTGATTGAGGATATCCAGACGATATTTCATCAGCTTATCATAATCGGGTTCATCGCGGGTGGTACGCTTTAACTCCGGAATACCGGAAGCCTCGGCAAACGCGATCCAGATCTCGGGAACCAATACGCCCTCTAAGTCCAAACATACAATGTTCATAAGTATTTACCTTCCTTTGCTTAGTGAAATCTTTACAGTATCATTAAACTACAGACAGCGCCTTTTGTCAAGTTGTCAGGTAAAAAAGAGCCCATCCTCGCGGATGGGCTCTCAGACTGTAGAAAAACCTATCAAAGCCTTCCTTTGGGAAAGGAAGGTGCCTCCGAAAGGAGGCGGATGAATTGTATAGATTGTTTGAGCGAAGC
>OMWP01000051.1 GCA_900314795.1 uncultured Eubacteriales bacterium | reverse complement strand
TATCTCTACTCCTTTATATTTACACAGCGTTCTAATTATATCCCTTAAGCTGGCTCTGTACTGATTATATATTACTTTTCTTCTGTACTTCGGTACTATGACGATGTGATATTTACATAACCACTTCGTATGGGCTAAGCTGTTGTATTGGTTCGCCATTAAACTCTCCTTTCTTCTACAATAAGGCTTGAACATCTTTATTGTAACAGATTGGAGAGTTTTTTGTATAACTTTCGACGCGCACCCGCATAGCGGGTGGTTGTTTGTTCCGCTCTGGCGAGCGGCACTGTCTAAAGACGTTAATATAAAAAGCCGCACCCATAGGCGCGGCAAAGCGATCAAAGGAGCAAAAGCGCAAACTGCGCCCGCTCCGGATTTGCGGTTTGTCAACGCCTTTCACTCAGGTGATCCGCGGATCTTCCTTTATGTCAGGTCATTTCTGTGTTCAGTGTAACACAGAAGCGGTGGGAAGTCAATTGTTTTTCCTTTATTTATCATTGGTTACTCGCTCAACGCTCGAACAATCGATACAATCCCTCAGTCACCTCTGGTGACAGCTCTCCGGTGTATGGTTGTTGTATCCCAAATCAAAGATTTGGACAACAACTCACCTTTACCAAAGCGAGCCTATTTACGAAACAGATGCGCGTATGCCCTCCCTTCGCCGTCCCTATATTGACAATTTCCGACAAGTTCAGTATAATCCGAGTAGAAGGCTCAACTATTTGAAAAGTCTGTGATCCGCGTTTGGAGCACGACAACACCCCAGTGAGGCAAAAGATGGTCGATAATTCAAAACCGCGCATCTTTAAATTTGATAACGTCAAGCTGCTCGTCATGATCCTGGTCGTCGTCGGCAGCTTTGCGGAGAAATTCACCGATAACAGCGACATGTTTCGCTCGTGGTTCATCTTCGTTAATTCCTTCGCCGCGCCGCTGTATATCTTTTTGAACGGTCTTTTTCAGAAGAAGTTCCAGAAGGATTACCGACCGAATCTGCACAAGATCAGCTACTACCTGATCCTCGGATTCATTCTGAAGATCGCGATCTTCGCTTTGAGAAGGTTCAACGGCGAACAGATCGGGCTGGATCTGTTCGGCAGTGCCGGCATCGACTGGTATTTCTTTGTGATCGTCATGTACACGATCACGCTGTATCTGCTCAAGGACGTCCACCCGGGGATCGTGATCCCGGCAACGATCGTGCTGGGCGTCGCGGCAGGATTCTTCCCGCTCGGCGACAGCTTCTATCTGATGCGCTACTTTGTTTTTCTGCCCTTTTACGCGGCGGGCTATTACCTGACGCCCGCAAAGGTAAGGCGCTTCTCACACCGGACACAAGTCAATCTCGCCGGCGTGGCGTTCTTGGTCATCTACTTTATCCTGTGCTTCAGGATGAGAGATACCATCTACCCGCTGCGCATGCTGTTCACCGGCAGAAATCCCTACAGCATCGTCCCCATCGAGGGCTGCACCTTCTATCACCGACTGCTGTGCTACGGTATCTCGGCGGTGATGATCATCTCGGTCATCGCCATCATCCCCAACCGCAAGGTACCGCTGCTGACCCATATGGGTCGCAATACGTTGAGCGTGCTGTTCTGGCATTATCCGATCGTATTGCTGCTCTGGCACTTCGGCGGTTTTGATTTCCTGCTATCCTTAGGCGATCCGCTCTGGAAATTCAGCGTTTTGACCGTAGCGGTACTCACGGCGTTGCTGTTGTCATTCGACATCTTCAGCTGGCCGCTGAGAAAACTGCAAGCGCTGATCGACAAGATCCCGCTGATCCCGTGTATCGTCATGGACAGCGTCATGCTGATCGCGGCAGCAGTTGTCAATATATGGTTCCCGATCTGAATATGATAGGTTCTTCCGCATTCTCCGGCACGGTTCATCCGTGCCGTTTTTCTTTCTATAAAACTATTTAAAATATTTTTGAAATACCTATTGACTTTTCTCGGAAAAGGGATTATATTTAGCTCAAGCAAGTATTTAAAGAATTTTTGAAATAGATCGTGAGGTGAGCCGATGTCATTAGGCAGTACATTCAAAACCCTGTCCGATCCGCAGCGGCGCGAGATCCTGATGCTGATCAAGAAAAACTACCGCATGTCGGCGGGTGAGATCGCCGAAGCGATGCACGTATCGCCGCAAAAGCTCAGTTATCATTTAAAATTGCTCAAAGAAAGCGATCTGCTGATCGAGAGCAAGGAAAAGAACTTTGTCTATTATGAGCTCAACGCCTCGCTCTTCGACGAGCTGATCCTCTGGCTCAAACAATTCTAAGGGCACGTACGCGAGGCGTCTTTTCTCTCCTCTATCCGGGGTTCCTGCCATATGCTACGCCCATCATTCTCCGGCCGGTCAATGACCATCCCTACAAAATGTTATATTTTCTAATGGAGGTATCCTATTATGAAAAAATTCAAAAGAATCACGATCATGATCTTAGCAGTCCTGCCGATGATCTACACCGCGGTCGCCGTATTCTTCATTCTGCCCGATACCGTCTCGGCGCATTTCGGCATTGACGGTACACCCGACCGCTACGGCTCCAAATACGAGGCCTTCCTCTTCCCCGCCATCATCCTCGGTATCACCCTGCTTTATTTCCTTTACAGAAAATTCCAAGAAAAATCCTCCAAAGAGGATAACGACCGTACCGCGCGGAATCTCGACATTCTGGATACGGTGATCCTGATCGTCATGGTCTTGTTCAACGCGCTGTGCGTCTTTCTGCTGACCGTCATGAAACACCCCGGAATGATGAAGAATAAAGAGAACATGATCTTCGTCATCATCTCATGTGTCATAGGTGTGCTGTTCATCCTGCTCGGCAACATCCTGCCCAAGACCAAGCCTAACTCTTTCATTGGAATACGGCTGAGCTGGTGCATGGACAGCGACGAGCACTGGTATATCGCCAATCGTAACTGCGGCATCGCCATGGTGCTCTCCGGCATCTGCACCGTGATTGCGGGACTGATCGTCAGGAACGGCACCTATGTCATCTACATGATCCTCTCCCTGATCGTCTTTTTAACGGTTGCAACAATTTATTCTTATGTTATAATAAAGAAGAAGTAAGCTGATATCATACGACAAAGCCTCCCTTTCCTAAGGGAGGTGTCACGGACGCCTGAGTCCGTGACGGAGGGTTCCTACAACTTCCTCAATCAAATTCTATTCCGAGGTAAAAAGCCATGCACATTTACCGAATCGCAGAGATGAATATCGCCGTTAAGGCGCAATATGAAGAGACCTATCGCTATCTGGCGGAGTTTTTGACCGACAGCGAAAGCTATGAGCTGTTGATCGAGCCGACAAACGAGATGATCCGCTATGAAGCCGAATTAGGCAAAGAGATCCACGGCGATCCGGGCAGTCCGTATATCTGCGAATCAGTCGCCATCCTGCGCGTCATCTGTGACTATATCATCGACAAAGGCGGATTCTTCCTGCATTGTTCGTGCCTCAAATACAAGGAGGATGCGATCATCTTCACCGCGCCATCCGGTACGGGCAAAAGCACCCATGCCGCATTATGGCGCCGACATTTCGGCGATGAGGTCACGATGATCAACGACGATAAGCCGTTAGTGCGCGAAAAGGACGGCAGGTTCGTCATCTACGGCACGCCGTGGAACGGCAAGCACGGCATCGGCACCAACACCTCTGCGCCTGTCAAGGCGGTCGTGTTCCTCTCACAAGCGCCCGAGAATACCGCAAAGCCGATCAGCCCGGTCGAGGCGATCACCCTGCTGCTGCAACAGACCGTCCTCCCCTCCGACAAAACACATCTCTCCAAGCTCCTCGATATGCTCGGCAGGATGGTCGAAACCATCCCGATGCTCCGCCTCGGCTGCACCATCAGCGACGAAGCGGTGACGACGGTATACAGAGAGATTTATGGACAAGAATAACCCCCGTCCTCAACGAAAACAGATCCGCATGCCGGAATTCAGTTATTCAGAGAATCGTATCTATTTCATTACCATTTGTTCCAAGGATAAAAAGCCAACATTTGGTAGAATTGTAGGGTACGGCGCTTGCGACGTACCGAAGGTAACACTATCCGCATACGGGAACACAATCGAGAAAACCATACATTTGATGGATAACAAATATAATAATGTTTTCATCGATCATTATGTGATCATGCCGAATCATATACATATGCTAATCGTTGTCAGCCCGCCGCCTGAAACAGAACGTGATAAAACCGCACGAGTATCCTATTTCGGTACGTCGCAAGCGCCGTACCCTACGGAGAATAACGATCTCAAAATCACGTTACGCGGTAACGGTAACAGAGCGAATGAGATCATCCCAAAATTCATCTCCTTATTCAAAAGATACTGCAATCACGAGATCGGATATAATATTTGGCAAAGACGGTACTATGACCATGTGATTCGAAGTTACCGAGAATACGAAAATGCGTATCGCTACATCAACAACAACCCCGCTCACTGGGCGGAGGACAAATACTACCAATAGCAAACCACCTGCTCAACGGAACAGGTGGTTTTATATTTCTATATTCGAATTATATTATCGTATCAAAACGATGATCACTTTGTCATAAACAGCACGCCGAGGGTATGGGGGCCGCAATGGCTGGATATCGTACAGGAAGCGCGGGTGATCAAAACTTCTTTGAAGATATTCTTCGCCTTGACCGCTTCCACGACCGAATTGACCAACTCCGGATCCATACCGGCATGGGTGACAAACACACGGTCGGGGTCGATGTTATCATACTTGCTGAGGGTGTCCTCCATGTACTGGATCAGCACCTTGTCGAACTTACCGCGATACTTTTTGCCCACGCCCATCGAACCGCCGTCATCGTTGTGGACTTCGATCGATGGCTTGAGGCTCAATAGATTCGCGCCGAACATGGCGACGGCGGAGCATCTGCCGCCTGCATGCAAAAAGTCGAGACGGTCGAGCACAAAGGACGCGTGCGCCTTGGGCACCATCTCGGCGACCTTCTCGGCGATCTCCTGTGCGGATAAGCCCTGATCGCGCAGCTCACACGCCTTGATGACCAAGAGTCCCGAGCCGGTGGAAAGGTTCTGAGTATCCACCGAAAAGACCCTGCCGGGGAATTCCTCGGACGCGAGCACGCTGCTCTGATGGGTCACACTCAGCTTAGAGCCGAGGCTGAAATGCACCACATCACAGCCCTGATCGATGAACTGCTTGAAGAAATCGGTGTACTCACCGACGCTGCCCGCGGTGGTATGCGGCAGCTCCTTGGTTTTGTAGAAGATTTGATACAGCTCTTCGGGGGTGATATTCACCCAGTCCTCATAGCTTTTACCGCCGATGACGATATGCAGTGGGATGGTGGTCACGCCGTAGCGCTGCTCCAGCTCCTGATTCAGGTCGCAGGTGATGTCCGATGTGATGATAACCTTGTTGCTCATATGCTGCCCTCCGGTGCGGTATTTCGACAAAATCCGCAAATAATCATTGTAACTCGATTCATTCGATGGTATACTGATACTGATGTCAACCGTCGGAGCAATTCCGACGATCGATACGCACCAGAACCCAATCTATGTCATTATACCGCTTCACCGTAAAAAAATCAAGTGCGAGGTAACCCCCATGATCAAAAGATTCTGCTATGACCCCATCATTACCACCGGAGCTGTTGTCAAAGACCTCCCCTACTGTGACGGAGCACCCAAGCCGTTCACCGTGACCGAGAACAGCTTCACGCTGAAAATGGACGAAAGAACGCGCGTCTACGGTCTCGGCGAGACCATGCGCGGCATCAACAAACGCGGATGGATCTATGAGAGCCGGTGCACCGACGAGCCGTTCCATACCGAGGACAAGCGCTCGGTTTACGGTGCGCACAACTTCATCGTGATCGACGGCAAGGAAAGATTCGGCGCGTTCTTTGACCTGCCGGGCAAGATCACCTTTGACATTGGCTATACCGACAGCGATATGATCCAAATCATGCCTGAACGGTTTGCGCTGGATCTATATATCATCACGGGCGAGAGCCTCAAAGCGATCGTCAGCGAATTCCGTTCCCTGATCGGCAAGAGCTATCTGCCGCCCAAATGGGCGTTCGGCTACGGACAGAGCCGCTGGGGCTATGTCACCGAGGATGATATCAGACGATGTGCGGATGAATACAAAAAGGCGCGTATCCCGCTAGACATGCTGTACCTCGACATCGACTACATGGACAACTTCAAGGATTTCACCGTCCATCCCGAGCGCTTCCCCGATCTCAAAGCGTTTGCCGCCGAGATGAAGGAGCGCGGGATCCGACTGATCCCCATCATCGACGCCGCCGTCAAAAAGGAAGAGGGCTACCGCGTCTATGACGAGGGACATGAGAAGGGATATTTCTGCAAGGACAAGGACGGTGTGGACTACATTGTCGGCGTATGGCCGGGCAAAAGCGTCCTGCCTGATTTTCTCAACCCTGAAGCGTCACGCTGGTTCGGACAGCAGTACAAAGCCCTCACCGATCTGGGCATCGAGGGCTTTTGGAACGATATGAACGAGCCCGCCCTCTTCTACAGTGAAAAAGGGCTCAAAGACGCGATCGAAGAGGTCAAGAAGATCAATATCGAGAAGGTCGGCGCACTGGACTTTTTCGGCACACGCGACGTACTCGCAAAGCTCCAGAATGCCGACAGCGACTACAAGAGCTTTTACCACAACACCCCCGAGGGCAGGTTTGCCCACTATGACGTCCACAACCTCTACGGCTACCATATGACCAAGAGCGCTTATGACGCATTGTGCGAATTGCGCAATGAGCCGAGCCTGCTGTTCTCACGCGCGTCAACTATCGGCGCACACCGCTACGGCGGCATTTGGACAGGCGATAATCACAGCTGGTGGAGCCACATCCTGCAAAGCCTCCAGCAAATGCCGGGGTTGAATATGTGCGGCTTTTTGTTCAGCGGCAGTGATATCGGCGGCTTCAACGGCAACTGCACCCGCGATCTGCTGATCCGCTGGATGAGCTTTGCGCTGTTCACACCGCTCATGCGCAACCATGCCGCGTTCGGCACACGCAGTCAGGAGGCATTCGCCTTCGGCGATACCGAGGTGTTCCGCCATATCATCACGCTCAGATACCGCCTGCTCCCCTATCTGTACGATGCATTCGTCAAGGCGGTCGAGAATGATACCATGTACTTTAGACCCCTTGCGTTCGACTATGAGAACGACGAGATCGCCGCGACAGTCGAGGATCAGCTGATGGTCGGCGACCGCATGATGATCGCGCCGATCTACCGCCAAAACGCCGAAGCACGCCATATCTACCTGCCCGAGCAAATGACGCAGGTGCGCATGCACGAGGGTGAAATTTCTACAGAAGAATTAAACAAGGGATGGCATTACGTCAACATCCCCCTCGGCGACGTCGTCTACTTCACCACCTCACCCATCAGTCTTGGGGAGCCGGTGATGAATACGGCGGAAGTGAAATGGAAATAACTGAAGACTGAAAACTTAAAACTTAAAAATGAATAATAAAGGGAGGGCTGCGCCCTCACCCATGTTCTATCATTGACCGAGCAAAGCGAGAAACCATCATTATTCATTATTCATTCTTCAGTCTTCAATTTTCAGTTTTCAGTACAAAAAAGCTCCCCCTTTCGGAGGAGCTAACGCGTTAGTTTATAGAGGTTTCACAACGACGATCACAGAATGATCTCACCGTCGGTGGTGCCCATCAGACCTGCGGCGTTCGCCTCATCGGTATCGAGGTGAACAGCGGGCGCGTACTTCGGGGATACACGGACGATGACGTCGTCAAAGATGACCTTTCTGCCGTTGTCGCCGACAGCGACCTTGACGATCTGCTTATCCTCAACGCCGTACTCCACAGCGGTCTCGGGCGTCAGATGGATGTGACGCTGTGCGACGATCACACCATGATCGATCTCGACCTCGCCCTCGGGACCGCGCAGGATGCAGCCGGGAGTGCCCGCTAAATCGCCGGACTCACGGATCACACCGGGTACGCCGAGCTTGCGGGTCTCGGTCATGGAGATCTCTACCTGATCCTCAGGACGGAAGGGGCCTAAGATGGACATGGTGATCTCACCGCGGGGGCCTACTACGGTCACCTTCTCGGTGCAGGCAAACTGACCGGGCTGAGAGAGATCCTTCTTGTTGGTCAGGGTCTTACCCTCACCGTACAGGGTCGCGAAGGTCTCTGCGGTGACATGGAGATGGTGAGCGGAGGTCTCTACCATAATTGTACTTTTCATGATTATTACCACCAATCTGATTATTCTATACATGGGTCAAGCCCACGGTTATACTTATTGTACATCATAAAGACACATATTTCAACATCTTATCGGAAATTAGGTGAAGGATTTTGAGCACTTGGCAGGAAATTGAAGAAAAATGTATGAATTGCACACGCTGTCGGCTGTGTGAGAAAAGAAAAAACGTCGTATTCGGCGTCGGAAATAAGGATGCACGCGTCCTATTCATCGGCGAGGGCCCGGGCGAGCAGGAGGATCTGCAGGGCGAGCCATTCGTCGGCAGAGCGGGACAGCTGCTCGATAAAATGCTCTACGCCGTCGATCTCGACCGTCACACAAACGTCTACATCACCAATATCGTCAAATGCCGCCCGCCCATGAACCGCGATCCGCAGGAGGATGAGCAGGACAGCTGCATCGGTTATCTCAGGGAGCAAACGCGCCTGATCCGCCCGAAGATCATTGTCACGCTGGGCAGGATCGCGGGCATGAAGCTGATCAAGCCCGATCTCAGGATCACCCGCGAGCATGGTACCCTCATCGAGCGCAAGGGGATCTGGATGATGCCGATGCTCCACCCCGCAGCATTGCTGAGGAATCCCAGCCAGATGGAGGGCGCGTTCCACGACTTTTTAATTCTCAGAGAGAAAATAAAAGAGGTTTGTCCGGAAACGTATGATAATTAGGAATGAGGAATGAGGAATTGATGGTGGACTTCGTCCACACCTGATTCTTAATAAATCCTATTGTCGGAAGCTGATAATATATCCGATGACATAGTAAAACAAAAAAGAACAGCGCTTGTAATTCTAAAGTAGAGTTGCAAGCGCTTATAGTATCGGTATCATCATAAAAACCAAAAGCCGAAGGCTTTCCCTTAATTCCTAATTCCTAATTCCTCATTCCTAATTCCTCATTCCTCATTAAAAAAGCTGACCCCAAAAGGTCAGCTTTTCTTATGACTTTAATGCTCGGTCGAGCCAGACGTCGGCGATGTCAAGGGCGACATACAGGCCGCTCTTCTCGCTGGATTTGACGAGCTGTTTGCGGGGGCTTAAGTCGGGATCGGTGCAAAGCAGCTGGATCGCCACCTTATCCGCAATCTCGGTATCCCCTACTGTTTTCTTGCTTTTTATCTGCATTCTGATCACAAAACGGTCAGCCATACTGCCAAAGTACAGCTCATCCCCGCAACGAACCAGAGGCTTGCCCTTATAGGTCGAAAATTCCTTTTCAGCCATTGGAATCAATCCCTTCGTTTCAATATTTTAGATGTTCAGATAAGACTTCACCATGACCTCGAGCAGGTCGTCGCGGTCGATCTTACTGATGATGTTACGAGCGTTGCCGTATGTAGTGATATAGGTGGGATCCTCACTGAGAATATAACCGACGATCTGATTGATGGGGTTGTAGCCCTTCTTTTTCAGCGCGTTGTATACGGTGATCAGCGCCTCTTTCATCTCATCGTCACGGTTGCCGCCCAGGGAGAATACCATAGTCTTATCTAACATACAAACACCTCCGTAGATACTTATTCTATGCTATTATACTACAAAACGAAAAATAATGCAAGCCCCTATATTGACATGGTAAAAACAGAGCTGTAGGTTTACAATAGAGTCGTTACAGTAGGTCATAAAAAAGAATAGCAAATAGGAAAAACCTGTGTTACAGTTAGTTCGCTTACAACAAAACACAAC
>OMWP01000038.1 GCA_900314795.1 uncultured Eubacteriales bacterium | reverse complement strand
GGGAGGGGCTTGCTCCTCCCGAAAACCATTCCGTCCAACGCCACCTACCGCGAAGCAAATCGATTCTTCCGTAGGGTACGGCATTTATGACGTACCGAGTATGCCGGGCGTTACCGTTATCGAAAACGTGAGATAGGAACACAACATTTCAGCCCCGTGGTACGTCGACAAGCGCCGTACCCTACAAAGCGCACATCCCCTCAACCAACGTGCTTTATGATCCAACCCCCTGCCGCGGGAGCAGCAAGCCGCTCCCCTACAAATCCACCGCAACGTCTATCGTAGGGGAGGGGCTTGCTCCTCCCGAAACGTCTGTCAAGATGACGTTATAATGCGAAGCAAATCAACCCCCTGCCGCGGTACGTCGAACACGCGTGTTCAAATGCCGCCCCCTACAAAACACACCCCTCAACGGACATTGCATTTCCACCTCGGCACACTGCCAAATATTTCTTTATCGACCGCCAAAAATAATTTATATAATTCCATAGTAGAAGATAAATATTTTTTTCATATGCTATAATTACTAATAATTCATAAAAAACATGAAAATTATCGTTCATTTTAAAACAAGAAAGGGCATGACTCGACGATGACGATGGGCTACACCGGCAAGCGTAACGCAAACGGAACTCTATGTACAGCTCACCCGCAAACGGCACATCGGCAACCTTTCTGTTTTGTCATGCCTATTTTTATCAATTTCTCTTTTGAAAACTGACTCAGACGTAGGATACCTGCGCCTGTGTTTATGTTTTGTTAAATCTTTGTTTTCCTTTGTTTGACCTTTTAAAACGGGGATTGAAAATGAAATAGAGGATTTCTGTCGGGAACCGTGGGCAAATGTGATCACCGACGAATCTCCACGACAACAATTTTCAACTTTCAGCTTTCAATTTTCAATTGACAAAGGTCAATGCCCGATATTGTGAAAATATGCGGTCAGCGGGCAGACCCAAAAGAAAACGGTTTTCACAGAGATCTGTCATCAAATGGTGACGATCTCAACCTATCATTAAAAGGAGGAATTCTATCATGAAAACAATCAGACGGCCAATCAGTATTCTGCTTGCAGTGCTGATGGTCGTAGGCATGTTCACCATGGTGCCGATCTCTGCAGGTGCGGCGACATGGACTTTTAAGCTGAACAGCAATTTCAGCGGCGAATGGAATGCAGATATAGATGTTGTATCCGAGCAGCCCGTCGAGCTGAACCTCGCTGCAGGAGACTATGAGTTCCAGATTATCGCGAATGATGGCACTACTACCTTCTACCGCGGTAATGAGCAGGCAGGCAGCTTCACAGAGACCTATTCTCAGACCATGCACGACAACGGCGGCAACGCTAAGTTCCACGCAGACGGCGGTAAGTACACCCTGACCTATAATGCGGGCGACGGTGTATTAACCATCAATCCCGTATACGTAGCTGAGATCGACGGCACTTATTACAAGACCCTCGCTGACGCGTTCGCGGCGGCTCAGGACGGCAACACCATCACCCTGCTGGCTGATTGCACCGGCGACGGTATCAAGGTTGCAAAAGCTAAGTTTGCTACCAAAGGTCTGACCGTTAACTTCAATAGTCACACCTACACCGTAGACGGCGAGACTGTCGGTTCTTCCGGCACCGAGACCATCGGTTTCCAGCTTCTGAAGGGCAACAAGATCACCTTCCAGAACGGTACCATCACCGGCAACTCCAATACCAACCAGACTCTGCAGAGAATGATCCAGAACTACAGCGATCTGACTCTGGACAACATGACTGTCAGTATGGTAGGTCGATACAAAGATCAGATCACGGTATCTACTTGCAACGGCAAAACCGTTATCAATAATTCCACAATTTCTGCGCCTGACTTCACTTGGGCAGGTTATGACGATCCCGCTGCTGTTGGCGCTGCTGCGCTCGCAGTCGGCACATTCTCGAGCTATCCGTCAATCGACGTAACCGTTGAGGGCGACAGCACCACTATCAACGGCGACGTTAATGTTTCCGATAGCAATAACAAAAAGGCTTTCTCACTGAAACTCAATGGCGGCGAACTGAACGGCAAGATCAATCTCGATGAAAATGCCAAGGCTGCAATTGACGACACTGCGAGCACAGCAAACGTCACCAAGGCTGCTGGCTTCGATCAGGCTGCTCCCGAGGGCTACAAGTGGGTAGATAACGGTGACGGCACCAGCACGCTGGCTCCGATCCCCTATGTTGCTAAGATCGGCAACGCTAAGTACGAGACTCTTAAGGCAGCTCTCGACGCAGCGGGTGCCAATGATACCATCGAGCTTTTGGCTGACTGCACCGTGGATGAGACCTATCTCGTAACCAAAGATATTACTATCGACGGTAATAACAAGACCGTTAAAGCTACAGAAGCTGTAGAAATCTTCAAGTTCGATACATTGACCGCGACTCTGACTGTGACCGACTGCACCTTCGACGGCGACAACGTCGGTCTGCGTGCGGCTACCACTCAGGGCGCAAAGGGCTCCAATAACCCGAACGCAGTGATCGACTTCACCAACGTAACAGTTAAGAACTTCGTAGCTGACAACTATGCCGGTGCAGTTTATGTATTCGGTAACTCCAAGGGTAACTTCACCAACTGCACCATCACCGGCAACAAGGTTCCCGCAGCTCAGGCTGACCTTGCTTACGCAGGCGCAGACATTTGGGCAGGCGCGGCAGCTACCGTTACCATCGACGGCGGCACCTACGGCGAAGTATTCATCAACGCAAACGCAAGAAGCGCATCAAAGGTAATCGTAGACGGCGACGCTACCGTAGCAGAGCTCGCACTCGAGCATGACCGCGGCGACGCAAGCGCAGAGCTGAAGGATGCTAACATCACCAAGCTGCAGCTCAACGACGGTTATGTAGGTAATGCAACCGTAACTGAGAATACCGTATTTACTGTACCTGAAGGCTACAAGGTTGTTGAGGGCGCTATCGTTCCCGTTGAATACGTAGCACAGATCGGCACTGCTAAGTACGAGACTCTCGAGGCTGCGTTCGCGGCGGCTAATGACGGCGAGACCATCACTGTTCTGGCTGACTGCTCCGGCAACGGCATCGTGGTTCCTCAGGGCAAGTTTGCTTCCGGTCTGACCGTTGACTTTGCAGGCTTCACCTACACTGTAGACGGCGAGACTGTCGGTTCTTCCGGCACCGAGACCAACGGCTTCCAGCTTCTGAAGGGCAACAACATCACCTTCAAGAACGGTACCATTACCTCTACAAAGGCGAAGATTCTGGTTCAGAACTACAGCAACCTTACTCTGGACGGCATGAAGCTGACCCTTGACAACCAGAACTACACTTCTGCTTACACCCTGTCCAATAACAACGGCAACACCGTAATTAAGCGCTCCACCATCAACGCGAACCCCGCAGGCGGCTTTGCGTTCGACGTTTGCCGTTTCAAGAAGGGCAACACCTACAAGTCCGTTCATGTAACTGTTACCGACGACAGCAAGATCAACGGTAATGTTGAGATTTCTGCCTACAACAACGATCCTAAGGATGGCTTCTCTCTGAATCTGGAGAGCGGCACCATGGACGGCAAAATCATTGTTGACCCGTCCGCTGCTGCTGCAATGGAGAGCGCTCCCGATAAGGCTTCTGTCAACAAGAAGAACACCTTCGAGCAGGATCCCGCTGCAGGCTACAAGTGGAAGGACAACGGCGACGGCACCAGCACGCTGGTTAAGATTCCGAAACTCTTCACCGGTCACAACATCACCCTGCGCGGCGACGTCAGCTTGAACTTCTTCATTAATACTGCAGCAATTGAGAACTATAATCCTTCCGTTCCCGCAAAGGTAGTATTCACCTATGATGGCACCAGAACCGCTGAGGTTGATTTTGCTGATGCTACTCCTGTTTCTGACGGTGTGATCATGGCTACCATTCAGGTTCCCGCTGCGTTCATGGCTCACAAGATCCAAGCGGTTGTATATTACAACGGCGCAGCTCAGGCTGAGACTGACGAATACAGCATCCAGCAGTATGCTGAGACACTGATCGCAGATCCTGCCGCTTATGGTATTCCTGCCGCTAAAGTTGATGCAGTTAAGACGCTGATGAAGGAAATGCTCAACTACGGCGCTAAGGCTCAGACCGTATTTGCCGGTCAGGTAAAAGAGCAGGCTGCTTATGACGACTTAACTGAGAAATATGATTATCATATGGCTTCTGTAACGGATGCTGATATCCAGGCTGCGATCGATGCTGCTCCTCAGAATGAAGGAAAGACCGCTACCGATCTGTCCACCGTTAAGCCTGAAGCAAATGCAACCTTCTACACCGCCAGCGTAGTCTTCCTGTCCGAGTCTACTCTGAAGATTGTCTTCAAGGTTCCCGGCGGCTCTACCATTACCGGCTATGATGGCTCTCAGAAGAACACCTATTACTGGGTTCAGGAGACGGATATCGCTGCTGCTCAGCTCGATACCCTGCAGGAATTCACCGTAGGTGACGCTACTTTCTATTATTCCGCACTGGATTACGCTAAGGTAGTATTAAAGAACGGCAACGCAGCTGCTCAGGATCTTGTTTCTGCGCTGTACCTGTACAACCAGGCTGCTAACGGCTACTTCGGTGCTAATGCATAATTGGAAAGGAATTGATTTATGATGAATAAAGAAACTTACGAGCGTCTGTATATGGACGTTACTCTGTTCGACGCTGAGGATGTCATCACTACGTCAGATGAGGCGTATGATCCTGATGAATTTGAGATGACAGGCACAGGCGCTACCAGCGGCCTCACCTTCCCCGGCGCCTAATCTGCAAGAAAAATTCCTTTTTGCAGAACGTAGCATGCTACGTTAAATAACACAATATTATCCCGCCGCCGCTTTAAGTGTAGCGCTTGAAGCGGCGGCGCAGATGATATACCGATATTCAATGAGAATCAGACACAGGGCTTCCCCTCGGGGGGAAGCTGTCAGCGAAAGCTGACTGATGAGGAGCGGGCGTTTCCGCAATCACCCCGAGCTCATCCACCCACCCTGATTTTTATTGAATATCAGTATAAAGGATGTGCAAAATTTGAAACTGAACGACAATTTTATCCGTCATGACGTCGACGGACAGACTCTGATCGTCCCCACCGGCAGCGCGGATTTTCACGGCTTGATCCAAGGCAACAAGACCCTCTCCGCGATCACCGAGTGCCTGACGCAGGATACGACAGAGGACAAGATCGTCGATGCCCTCTGCTCCCGTTTCGACGGCAGCAGAGAGGATATCAAAGCCGATGTGCATGAAGCGATAAAAAAGCTCAAAGCGATCGGCGCGATCGACGAATGATCGTCACAATGATTATGAAGTTAAGAAGGGATCATCATGAGAGAATCACTTTTATACAATGATAAATTTCAACTGTTCATCCGGCTGTTAACTGCGCTGTCATTCGGGCTATATACAGTTTACCAGATTTATTTATCTGTTATGATCGAAGAAAGCAGATTCGGCAGACTGATAATAGTTTTCATTCTTTTGTTAATTACGATCAGCTCGGTGTTGATGTTCTTTGACAATCACAAAGCCGCTAAAGCGCGCACGATACTGTTTGTGCTCGGTATGCTGTTGCTGATCTTTGTTAAGATGATCAATATACCTGTCCTGTTCGGTAATCTGGATTCTTCCGATCCTGTTTCTGTTATGAACTGCGTGATATTCGTTTTAACTCAGCTCGGCGCGATCGGCTTGGTCGTCTATTACATCACCCTCATGAGCAGCAGCGAATTCCGCAAAAAGCAGGTGCTCCGTGTTGTATTGTCGCTTATCATTGCCGCGTTTTACCTCGCATGCCTGATTATGGAGCTGATTATGATAACAAAATACGGCGCGATTATCGACACAAGCCGTAAGCTCACCATCCTCAGCCGCTTCCTGTATTTCTTTGGCTTTGGCGGTACAGCGATCTGCCTGATGCTCCCCGCTCTCTTGGTCGAGGTACAGCACAAGCCGGGTGAATTTGTCTATTCGGAAGAAGACGACGACGAGATCGATTTAGTCATGTAGGCAGATCACAGGAGATTCCCAAAGTAGGGGAGGGCTCCGCTCTTAACGAATAAGCTTAGACTTGCTCCTCCCGCCGACGATCACGTTTGGGGATCGCCCTTTGTATCCGCCTTTAGATAGTGAATAATGAACAAGATTTTTTAGGAGGTACAATCATGAAAAAAATCTGTGCAATGGTGTTAGTGATTATTATGACAGCCGCTATGTGTACGAGCCTTTCGACGTCTGCCATCAGTAAGTGGTACCGTGGTGATGCGGATAATGACGGTCAGGTCGCTATTCTTGACGCTACTCTTATCCAGAGAAAGCTCGGCGGATTATCAACAGGCAAAAAATTCTACGAGGAGGCTGCTGACGTTGATGATAACGGATTGGATATCAACGACGCCACATGGATCCAGCGATATCTTTCCGGGATCGGCGACAACCCCTATAAGATCAACGCTTTGGTCGACCCGTATGAATTGCCCTTCATCCCCAATAACTGACTTATTCTCATTAACAATTCGGAGGTAATATGCTTAAAAGAATCAGTATAATTTTGATCGCGTTCGCACTGAGCCTGTGTATGCTGACAGGCTGCGGAAAGAAAAAGAATGAAGACGCCGACGCGTCACCGGATACTGCGACACAGACGTCTGCCGCCACAGCCGACTCCAAAGCGACTGAGGCTAAATCCGATAAGAGCTCTTCTGATTCCGATAAAAACGCGGATGATAAGAAGTCCGAGGATGACAAAACGTCTGAGGATAAGAAATCCTCGGACTCCGCGCAAAGCAACGGACAATCCGGTGATAGCAATGAGCAATCCGGCGACAGCGGCGACAGCGGCAACAGCAGCAACAACGATTCCGGTTCTCAGAACAGCGACTCCGGTTCCGGCGGTGGCTCATCCAAGTCGTTTGACGGCGGCTCACAGGGCGGTTCATCCTCTAAGGGTGATTCCTCCAAGGGTGCTTCATCTAAATCGGATCAATCGGCACCGTCATATGTCCCCGATGAATATGAATTGCCCTTCATTCCGGCGGAGTGATTTTAGAAGGATCAATATGTGAGAACAGCCTATAGCCAAAAATAGCTATAGGCTGTTTTTTGTCCGGAAAACTTGATAAATCCATGTAGGAGTGGAGGCTCGAAAACGTGTGTCAAACAGCCGACCCCTACAAATCCACCGCAACGTCTATCGTAGGGCGGGGGCTTGCTCCTCCCGAGACTTTTCCAATCAATGCCACCCAAATGCGAAGCAGATCAATTCCTCCGTAGGGTACGGCGATTTTAGTTAGGAGTTAGGAGTGAGGAGTGAGGAGTTACCAAACGATGCAACGTCTATCGTAGGGGAGGGGCTTGCTCCTCCCGAAACGTCTGTCAAGATGACATTATAACGCGAAGCAGATCAAACGCCCTTCTACGGAAACGCACATTTCCTCACCCGACGTTCTTCATAATCCAACGCCCTACCGCGGGAGCAGCACAGTGGCGCTTATCCAATCGCGGATGAATCCGCTCTTGGAGCGCTGTTGCATGGGAGTTGTGAACCAAATCATAGATTTGGACAACTCCTCAAAGCCGATTCCCTACAAATTCACTGCAACGTCTATCGTAGGAGATTCCCCTGTTAGGGGAAATGTCCGCAAAGCGGACAAAAGGGTTGCCGTTCTCGCTTAGAGAAAGGCGTCTCCGCCGAGGAATGCTCCTCCCGAAATAGCAACTGAAAATTGAAAATTGAAGAGTGAAGATTGAAAAATACAAAACAAAAAATCCCGCCACAAATGTGACAGGGTTTTCGCTTTGGTGGGAGAGGGTGGATTCGAACCACCGAAGTCACTGACAACAGATTTACAGTCTGCCCCCTTTGGCCACTCGGGAACTCTCCCATATTTGATTGGAGCTGGTGGACGGACTCGAACCCCCGACCTGCTGATTACAAATCAGCTGCTCTACCAACTGAGCTACACCAGCATTTTAACCGGCACCTTTTTTCGTGCTCAAATATAATATCATAATGCGAACCTTTTGTCAACAGTTTTTGCGAAAATCCATGAATTTTTCATGTTGTCTGATACGATATGCAATCTCACTCGCTCTGAAAATGATGATCGAATTCTGCCGCGGTACTTGATTATTCGGCAAAGTCAGTGTATAATGAATTTGTTCGGGGCAGCCCGATCACATATCCGCCCGTGGCGCAGCTGGATAACGCAACGGATTCCGATTCCGGAGAACGGGAGTTCAAATCTCTTCGGGCGGGCCAATAAAAAAGGGGACCTTTTCAGGGGTCCCCCTTTTTATTGGCTCGACAGAACCGAAGATTTTTGATAATAGGGGACCCCGCCATGCCCCCGCATGGTGGGGAGAGGACGAACGGCGACGCGATAGGAGCGCCGCCGCAAGTCGGTGATCCATGAGCAGAGCTGCTCCCCAACAAATCAGATGCAACGCCTGTCGTAGGGGAGGGGTGCTCCCCGTTGGGGAGACGTCACGAAGTGACAGTGGGGGAGGCGTCTCCGCCGAGGAATGCTCCTCCTGAAACGTCTGTCAAGATGACATCATAACGCGAAGCAAATCAGCCTTTCCGTAGGGTACGGCGCTTGCGACGTACCGAACGCTAGGTTACAAAGCCATCAAAATGCGAAGCACATCTCATCTTCCGTAGGGATGTTCCTCAGCCGGAGACGGCACCCCTCTGTCGCTATGCGACACCTCCCCTTAGGGGAGATCACATTGGTCATCCGCAAAATGACGGAGGTTTTTGTTATCGAAAACGTGAGATAGGAAACAAACGCTTCTACCGCACGGATGGTCAATGACCATCCCTACAAAACGCACATCTCCTCAACTGATGTTCTTCATGATCCAACGCCCTACCACGCGGTACGTCGACAAGCGCCGTACCCTACAAAAACGCACATCTTCTCAACCGACGCGGTTGGTGATCCAACGCCTTACCGCGGGCTGTCGAGGGCTCCGATCCCTACAGCACCTCAACTTATCATTCCTAACTCCTAACTCCTAACTCCTCACTCCTAATTATACTTGTTTCCCTCTTGCCGAGGACGACTTTATGTGATACAATATATCCTGATGAAATAGGGTTATGCAGGCAAAGGCGAATCTATATTGATGAACTCCTTAACCCGCAAGCAACCACCGCTTAACCCACACATAACTCAAACACAAAACAAAAGGAGAGGATTGGATGGGCAAACAACCGAAATCCCCTGAGAAAACGGCTGAGAAAAAGTCGTTCCCGTTCTTTGACAAGTTCACCGAGCGCCATCTGTCGCTCGAGCGCATCGTTGCGGCGCTGGTGTCATCGGTGCTGATGGCATATATCTACGCGCTGCTGTCGCACGGCGACTTCACCAATCTCAGCGCCTATTACAACAGTATCAGCTTCGTCGGGTTCTTCGCGATCACGATACTCGGCTTTGCGGCGCTGGTCGGCGTGACATGGCTCTCAAAGAACAAGTACATCATCCCGTGGGCGCTGATGCTCACGGCGATCGCAGTATCGGTGCTGTTCGCGGCGAACTACAAGGACGGCGGCGCACTGTTCTGCGTCGGTATCGGCGTGGTGGATCTGATCATCGTGCTGTGGCAGGTGCGCGGCGATAAGCTCGGTATTGCGGGCATCACTGTCAGCCGCAAGGTGGCGCTGATCGTTGCCGCGGTGCTGTTCGCGCTGACCACCTTCGTGTTCGGCTACTTTACGTCGATCAAATACCGCACCTACACTAACTTCGCGTTCGACTTCGGCATCTTCGCCCAGATGTATGAGCGCATGGCGGTGAGCTTCTCGCCGAGTACGACGGTCGAGCGCTCACATATGATGTCGCATTTCGGCGTGCATTTCTCGCCGATCTTCTACCTCTTCCTGCCGGGCTACTACCTCTTCCGCAGTCCGATCTATCTGTTCTATGTGCAGAGCGCGTCGGTGGCGGCAGGCGTATTCGCCGTGTATTTGATCTGCGGCAAGCTGGGCTTCTCTGGCAAATTGACGCTCGCGCTCGAGCTGATGTACGCCTTCTATCCCTGCCTGTTCAACGGCACGTTCTATGATTTCCATGAAAATAAATTTTTGACCACCATCATCCTGTTCCTGTTCTACTTCATCCTGTGCAAGAACACGGTATGGGAATTCGTTTTTGCCTTCCTGCTGTTGATGGTCAAGGAGGATGCGGCGATCTACCTGATCGCGATCGCACTCTTTATGATGATCAACCGCAAGGAGCGTTTGCGCGGCGGTATCATGCTGGGTATGGCGGTCGTCTACTTCCTGATTGCGCAGAAGATCGTCGCGGCAGTCGGCGGCGAGGGCGTTATGATCAGCCGACTGGGCGACTACTTCATCAACGGTGAGCAGGGCTTCTTCTCCGTGTTCAAGTCCGTGTTCTTCGATATGGGCTTCCTCATCAAGCAGATGTTCACGGTCGAAAAGCTGCCGTTCATCCTCTGGATGCTCGCGCCGGTAGCGTTTGCACCGTTCGCGACCAAGAAGATCAGCTCCCTGATCCTGCTGTTCCCGATCATCCCGATCAACCTGATGCAGAGCTGGAAGTACCAGTACGACGTGGATTACCAGTACACCTACGGCGTGGCGGCGCTGATCCTGATCAGCACGATCTTTGTCATTGCCAAGCTCAAAACCGATCCCAAGCGCATTGTCGTGCTCACCTCACTCTGTCTGTGCGCGGTGATGGCGGCGTCGCTGATCGTTCCCAAGATCATCACCGTCAGCAGCTATCAGAAGAATTCCTCATCCTCCTGCCAACAGGTGGACGAGTTGCTAGAGAGCGTGCCCACCGATGCGACCGTTACGGCGACGCATAGCCTTGTGCCGCATTTGTACAAGGTGGAATGGCTCTACACGATGCCCGATTACTATACACAGAAGCGTGATAAGCCCGTTGATACCGATTACTTCGTGATCGATACACGCTACTCCGATATCGCGAACGACATGAAGGCGGTCATGGGCAATAACTATACTCTGGTCAAATCGGCAGGCTTTGCCGAGCTGTATCAGCATAAATAATGGGGGATAAGATGAGACGATTTTACTTGATTGCGGCAGCCGTGCTGCTGATGATATTGACCGCGGCATGCGGCAAAGGCAACCCGTCCTCCGCACCGGAGACAACGGCGCCGCAGCCGGCGACCGCCGCGCCGTATATCGACACCCAGCTCAACGAGCCGGAATGGACGCTCGCCGAGGGCACATTGCAGCTGCTCGACAGCAATAATACGGTATTGGCTTCGGGCAAGGATGAGATCCTGTATTTTGCGATCGTGACAAACACGGACGGTTCTCAGGAACTGCGCTTCAAGCTCAGTGACGCGGTCGCTGCCAAGCTGAAGAACCGGAGTGCGGACGCCACCTATGTGATGAACCATGATGACGCTAAAATCGGCGACGCTACACTGAACAGCGACGGCACCGAGGCAGTCATCACCAAGGAGAACACCGTCGGCGATATCACCCAGGCGGCTTCCAAGATCAGAGGTCTGGCACAGTAAGAGCGCGGTAGAGATATTGTGGTGAATGCGAACTATAATTCTTTATTAGAAAAATGCGTTCAGAAACAACACAATATAATTCCTTTTTAGAAAAAATACGACCTGTAGTTTTATTGTATAATTCTGTAGCAGAAAAATACAGTCCTGTGATATGACAATATAATTCCGATATAGAAAAATAAATCAGTTTAGACAACACCGATTGCTTATAGGGCGGTCGGTGTTTTTGTTTGATGAGCTAGGAGCGCCTGTAGGGCGGGCTGTTCCCGCCGAAAACGCAACGTCACAGAGGGTTTGTAGGGCGGGGGCTCGCTCCCGCCGAAACCCTTCCGAAATATGTTATTCAAATGCGAAGCAAATGCACCCGTAGGGGTCGGCGCCTCGACGACCCGAACCCTTCCGATATATGTCACCCACCCTGCGGAGTAAATCAGCTTTTCCGCAGGGTACGGCGCTTGCGACGTACCGAACGCTTGGTTACAAAGCCATCCAAATGCGAAGCAGATCACATTCTCCGTAGGGATGACCGGCAGTGGCGCAACTTTGCCTATAAATGTCATCCAAATGCGAGGCAGATCGATCGTGACGCACCTTACCAACAACCCTCACGCCGATCTTGCGGCGTATTCCTCAAAATGACTGCCGAACAGAAACATCGACAACAGGTCTTTGTGATAACCGCGCGCCATGAGGCGGTCACATTCGTTGTCGATCACACGTTTACAGTCCTCGACCGTATAGCCCTTTTTGAGTTGATTGGTGATCATCTTGCCGTTGCCGAGGTTGGAAACACGAATACGGGTACCTGTATGCTGATTGAGATAATCGATGACCGCATGGACATCCGCAATGTACTCCAATGGAATGAGATGACTCGGACGGGCGCTCTGCGCCTTGTTTTTGTTTTCTTCCTCTTCATTGTATTCTTTTTTGTTTTCTTCTTCTTCATTGTTTTCTTTTTCTTCTTCGTATTCTTCTTCTTTTTCTTCTTGGCAGCAATTGGTGGCAATTGCCGCATTTGCCTGATCCTTTTGATGGAGTGCCTGTGCTCCGCGTCTGCCGATCTCGGAACGCTTCTGACAGATATCACGATACTTCTTGAAGTCACGGTCGATCTGATCTGCGATACCGCAAAAGGTGACGTCAAGTGCTAAATCATCGGAAAAATCGGTGATCTCACCTGTGTTTCCGTACCGCAGCATCGCCTTGACCAGTCTGCCTGCTTGCGCGTCGGAAAGCTTTTCAAACCGTTTGTATAGGTCGATATATAGATTGATCGCTTTCGGCTTTTTCATATTCTTACCTCCGTAGGTACCCGAGTATAAAACTGTATACGGTTTTGATTTCGGGTATAAAGTCTTTTCACCTATGCCGAGATAACAAAAAAAGTTGCATAAAACTATGCAACTTTTTCGAAAGATTATTTTTTTGTGTTGATCCGGGGTTGTTTTGTCATCCGATCCGGTTGGATACTCGCACTCGGTCATCCCCTGATCGACCCGATCGCATAGGGGACGTCCATCATCGTGGTCAAATAGCGCTGGATGTGGGTCGCGTCGCTGACCTCCAGCGCACCGCTGCTATCGATATCGCCGAGCATGAGGATGGCATTTTCGACAGATACATTCAGGTTGGCAAGGTGGCGCTGGATCGCGGTGGCGTCCATCAGATCGACCACGCCGCTTGCGTCGGCGTCGCCGGGAAGGCATTGATCGAGATCGACATAGGGAAAGCCGAATTGCTTTGCGATATCACAGGCGCCGTAACGATTGCCGTAGCCGTAGATCGTGATATCGCCGCACCCATCAAACGTGTCCTCCGGCAGGTTCGATATCGAGAAATTGCGCTCGAACACCACGCTTTTCAGTGAGGTGCAGCCGGCAAAGCACTTGCCGAAACAGGAAGCCGACGCCGGGATCGTGATGCTCTGCAACGCGGTACAGCCCTCAAAGGCACCGTCCAGCATCGAGGTGTTCTCAGGCAGGATCACGCTTTTGATGTGGGTATTGTCGCGGAAGGTTTTGCTCAAGAATACCTCGTTCACTCCGAGGACGTTGCCCGGTACGGTGACCCGATCGCTGTCGCCGTGCCATTCGGTGAAGGTCGCCATACCGCTGTTTGCCGAATAGCATTGTGTATGGAAACTCCAGTCGTCGGTGCCCGGTGCGACATAGGTAACATACTGAGTGGGCGCTTGTATCGACTTGCATCCGCTTTTTTCGGCGACCACATAGAGAGCCATTTGATCGTTATTGTAGACATTCCTGATCAGCAGGTGATTCTCTTTGATCGAGTTGTAAGCCCTGTCGTATACTACCGTATAATGATCGGCAAATTCATTGGGCGCCCATTCGATATACAAGCCGTCCTCACGGAAATCGCACCGCGTGATCTCGGGCATATTGTTCAGCGTGAGGGTCGGAGTAAGCCCGTAGGCGCTGTAGCGGCAGTTGTCGGGGATATTCAGCTCCTCCTGTGTGGGATCGACAGCGACGACAGCATAGCGCTTCTCGACCCCGTAACCTGTCGCGCGGAGCTCAAACTGACAGTCGGTCGTGATCCCAAGCGCCGGGTATTTGATACGATCCCTCTCTATATCGTATTCGTACACGGCGTATTTCTCCGCACCGTCCATCGCGTCCCAGCTCAGGCGGAAGCCGTCAAAGGTCGGCTGAGCCGTTACCATGGGGCTGTCGGGCGTTTTGGCGTTCAGCGGCTCGCTGAGGATCTCGTTGCCGTCCTTATCAAAGGTGTATTCACGGGCGGTATACCAATAGTGCTTGTCGCGCTGAGCGGTGGTATCGATGTATTCCGTACCGCCTCGATTCGTAAAGGTAGCGATCTTCTCGTATTCTCCGCCGTTTTCCTTGCGGTAGATATGGTAGCCCACGCCGCGGGTAAAGGTGTAGCACAGCCTCACGCCGTCATCCGTCCATGTCGGGGTATCGCCGCCGTTTTGGTTGAAGGTGGCAAAGACGTTGGTGCCGCACGCAAAGGTGTAGGGATAAAACTTGCTTGTGATGCCGTAGACGCCGATATAAGATTTGCCGTAGGCTGTCTCGATATGCGGCCCGATCCGTTTGAGATATCCGTTCTCATAATCCGCCGAGTACAGCGGCTCTCCGTCGTAGCGGAAATTGAAATCCTCGCCGCATTTGAGCTCATGACCGTCCTTGTACACGCCGATATAATCGAAGAGATTGTCCTCGGTCAGGGTCAGCGATTCGGGGATCGGGTCAAAGGTTTTGAGCACGGTAGTTGCCGTGTACATGTTGACGGGATAGGTAAAAACATCCTTGGGGATGATGTCCTTATGCAGGGTGATATTGCCGTCGAGATCCATCACAGCGACGGCGTCGATGGTATCCTCGTTGGAAAAATGCCAGATCACGCCTTTCTCGGTCACGATCGGCTGATCGCCCGACACAAAGATCATCATATCCTTTGGCGCAGAGCGGATCTGATAACGCGGATCACCGACAGCATGGATATCCGTTTCTTCTGTTTGAGCCGGATCGATATTGCCGTTGCCGTCGACAAAGACATATTTCATGGTGGTGGGGGAGGAATCATAGATCACTTTACCGCCGCTTTCCAACCGAGCGCCGTTGCGTTCATCCCACATGATCAGGAAGCGGTCGTCGTTGATCTTGACCAAATGAGGATTGGTGGCGCACTGATGATCCTCCTCCACATAATCCGAGAACCAGATCCTTTTGGTGCTTTCCTCGTCAAAGGGATCCTTCGGCGTGACCGACAAATAGACGTTGCGCGAGTCGTCCGGAGGGACAGATTCCGTCGGCTTAACAGTGTCGTCGACCGACAGATTGACGTTGCGCGTCTCTTCCGGAGGGGAATCATTCGACTGGTCAAAGGTGTCGCCGACCGTCAGGTAAGCGGTGCTCGATATCGCAAGACCGCCGATATTCGCACCGGTGCTATTATCACCCACGCCGCCTTTATACTTGATGATCGAGATCGAATCATAATTTACGGTGTTGCCGTCGAGAAAATCCGTGTCCGTCTTTCTGTTGAACTTACCCAGCAGCGCGACACGCGGATTCGCGTCCACGTGATCAAGACAAACGGCATAGCCGTCATCGATAGCGACGAACTGGTTGAACGAATTAGAGGCATAGCCGGTAAGCGCCAGTATGGACGCGCCATAGACCGACGGCTCCTCCGTCATCGTGCTGACGTCAAAGCGCAGGGTGATGTTCGACTGATGATACAAGCCGTCCTCTTGATACATCTGTCTGCCGGTGCGGACGACCAAATGCTTGTTGTACATCGCAAAATCACACCCGCCCTGGAACGGAATGGTCGTGCAGGCGTTTTTGATACCGACGCTGCCCAGTTGATTCCAGTTCTTGTCGAATTTGGTCAGGCGGTACACCTCTTTGTCGGAATCCTCCTCCATATTGGTTTGTCCCGTGAGCACATAATATCGGCTGTCATCCTCATAAAAGCCGCCGAAGATCGGCAGTCCCGAGGGGATGACGCCGCTGTTGACGCAGTTGAAATCCTCGTTATAGTATTCGACGAATACCGTGCCGTTATCAGCGCCGTACAGCCGCATATAGCCGCCCGCTGCCTTTCTGAAAAACGAGCGGTTCACGGAATTGAAATAGTCATAATGATTGCCCTCGATGTTGTCCTCGCGGTAGGTGATCTGTCGTGTGGGCTGATCGGGGGTGACGGCGGCATAGGCGTTTTGCGGGATGAGCAGCGTCAGCAGAACGCACAGCAGAGCGGCGGTGTTCTTTCGTATCATTGATTATCCTCCAGATAGGTTAACATATCGTTCAGTGACAGCGCGCTCGGCGAATACCGCCCCAACGCCTCATACGCTTCCTGAGAGCACATGCCGCGGAAATCGTTGCGCAGCAGGATGCCGCTGATATCGCTGAACAGCGATTTTTCATAATCAGCGTACACGGCATGGGATACCGTGCTGTCGCCGACGGTGTACCGCGAGGGATAGCTCCGTCCCGTGGCGAGCTCCACGGCGCTCAGACCGCCCGAACTTTCATCAAAGCGGAGATTGCGGAAGGTCCCGTAATCGCCGTTGCTCGCGGTGTACAGATACAGTCGTTTGTCGCCCGCCTTCTGATAGAGGAAGTAGGCGTCGTTGATATCGGATACCGAGCGAAAGCCATCGGAATCACTCAGCAGACTGACGGTCTTTTCACCGTCATAGGTATAGATGTTGAGCCTTGCCGTGTTGCCGTCGGCACTGACGAACAACAGCTCGGGCGTGCCGTCGCCGGTGATATCCGCCAGCGTGACGGGAGCGGAGCCGTCGCTGTACTGCCAGTTGTAGTTTTGTATCGCCTGAGCATTTTGCTGTAAAAGGTCGCGGTACGCCCCAAAGGGGTTGCCGTCTTGCTCCTGCGCCTCCTCCTCGGCTTGCGTCGGAAGCGGTGTGCTCTGCGGCGCCTGCGGTGTTTGCGGTGTTTGCGGCGTTTGCGGCTGTTGAAGCGGCGTATCGAGCCGTGCGCTTGTCGGCGTAGGGGATAGGGGCATATTCGGTGATGACTGCGTCGGCAGAACGGCGGGTGTTTGGGGGTTGTTGTAGTTAGCGGCGTTCTGCGGTGCATTAAGGATATTTTGCGCGTACTCATCAGGCTCAAAGGGGGTATTGGCTTGATTGGGAGACCGCATGGGGAAGTCGTTTTGAGACTCGGGGTCGGGCGATAGAATCTGATTGGGGTTTTCCGGCTGTTCGCCGCCCCGCAGATTGCCCCAGCCTCGGGTGCTCTCCTGCGACAGCGCACCCGAGAGCACGCCTGCCGCCGCGCCGAGCACCAGCATTGCCGCCAGCACGCCCGCGGCGAGTCTGGCGGGGTGAGATCCGCCGTCGGGCAGACCGCCGCCAAAGCCGCCGTACACCGCGTCGATATCCTTTTGCAGACCCTTCCACAGCGCGGCGGGCTTTTTCTCACCTTTTTCACGGTCGAGGATGCGGGTGATGATCTCCCGAAACGGCAGGAGCGGTACGCCGTAGAACTTGTCGCCCGATTGCTTTTCCTGCTGTTCGATATTCTTTTTCAGGGTCATCCGCGCGTATCGCAGGCGCGATTTCACCGTATTGATATTGCTGTCGGTCAGCTCGGCGATCTGCTGCAGGGACAGACTGTGATAATAGAACAAAAGCATCGCGCGCCGCTGCTCGAAAGGCAGCTTTTCGATCTCGCTTTTGAGCCGCTGTGACAGATCGTCGCGCTCGGCGTATAGCTCGGGGAGCATGAATTCATCCTCCTGATCGGGCGCGCGGTCGCTGTATACCGCGTTATCGTCGGCGATCTCCACGCCGCGCCGATTGGCGATCTTGATGCACTCGCGGTTGAGGATCCTCTCCGTCCACATGACGAACGCCTCGTCGTGCTGCAGGGTGCGGATGCTGCCGTGGATGCGGATAAAGGTGTTCTGCACCGCGTCCTCGGCGTCCTCGCGATTTTTCAGTATCATCAGCGCAAAGCCGTAGCAGGGCTGACGCAGCTGCATATACAGCTCGCCGAACGCCTTTCTGTCGCCGCTTTTGACTTGCTCCAATAGTTCTTTGGAAGGTGCTTGCATTCTGAGATTCCCTTCTGATACTCATTTCAAACAAAATGCTTCCGCTTGATGTGAAAGACTTTTGTTTGAGATCAGATATATATTGATTATATTGTACCACAACTGTTGGCAAGGAACAACTGTTTTATCATGAAACCGACACAGCACCCCTGCGGATACAGGGGTGCTTGCTGTTGAGATGATGATTGGATTATAATGCTTCTCCGATGGGATAGCGCACGGGGAGTCCCGCGAGCTTGCGCTGGATCAGGGTCACGTCGATCACGTTCACCTTGCCGTCGCCGTCCACGTCGCAGTTACGTTCGATGACAGCGGGGTCGATGCTTATGCCCGAGCCGACTAAGTAACGCTGGATGAATGTCGCGTCGTTTACCGTGACCTCGCCGTCACCATCCGCGTCGCCGCAGATCGCCGGATCAGCGCCTGTCGCGACGATGTAGACGCTGAAATGGGTCGTTTTAAAGCTGAGGTATCCATCCTGATAAACCGCGTTCATATCGGTCAGACTGCCGTCGGCTTCTTTGCGATATACCTTAGCGTCGGGATCATCACACGGGATCTTGACGGTGACCACATGTTCGGGCTGAACCGCTTTGCCGTTTTTCAACAGACTGATATCATATGCCTTGATGGTATTGGCAGGCATTTGATCCAAGACGTCCGCTACGCGGAGTTCAACGCCATCCGTAACAGAAGCGCTGACGCCGGACGCTTCATCTTGGTGATCGGTCAACTTGATAAAAGTGAAGTGTTTTTTGGAAGCGTAAGTCTCAGCTGCGCTGCCTTCATAGCCGTAGATTCTGAAACCATCGGTAAATCCCGAATCTTTTATTCCAAGCGTAGATTCACCGACAATTTTGACAGAGGCGGGAATGGTCACGCTTGTAAGATTGGGACAGTCATAAAAAGACCGGTCACCGATACCCGTAACGGAGTCGGGGATGATTACGCTCGTAAGACTTGTACAGCCGCTAAAAGCACGTGAGCCGATACCCGTAACGGAGTTAGGGATGATCACGCTCGTAAGACTTGTACAATCGTAAAATGTGCTATGATTGATATGGGTCAAGGAACCGGAGAGTTTTACGCTTGTCAGACCCGTACATCCTCTAAAAGCATTAGAATCGATACTCGTGACGGAATCGGGGATATCGATGCTTGTCAGTCCGGTACAGCCATAAAAAGCATGCCCATCAATACTCGTAACGGCGTCGGGGATAACGGTATTCATGCAGCCGTATATCAGCTCGTTAGATTCGGTTTCGATTATCGCATTGCAGTTATTCCGACTGTCATATACGGTGTTAGCGGGATCAACAGTAATGCTTTTAAGGCCTGAACAGCCGGAGAAAGCATATTGTAGATAGGCGATATGCGTAACGGAGCCGGGGATATCTATGCAGGTAAGTCCGGTACAGTCACAAAAAGCATAATCGCCGATACTTGTGACGGAGTCGGGGATAACGGTGTTCATGCAGCCGCATATCAGCTCGTTAGATTCGGTTTTGATTATCGCATTGCAGTTATTCCGACTGTCATATACAGTGTTATCGGGATCGACAGTGATACTTGCAAGATTTGTACACGATTCAAAAGCTTCATAGTCGATATATGTGACAGATTTTGGGATCGTGATACCGGTAAGACCGGAACAATCGACAAAAGCCCTATTACCAATAGTTGTGACGGTGTCGGGGATGGTGATGCTCGTAAGATCCCGACTGTTGCAAAAAGCTTCCTTTTCGATCTCCGTGACGGGATATCCGCCGAGTGTCGAAGGAATAGTGACATCTCCGCCTTTGCCTATGTAAAAACTGATCGATGCGTTGTTTCCATCGTCCAGACCGTACAAGAAGTCACCCTCTGTATACGCAGTGGCGGTGACGTCTGCTTTACCGGCGTTCACGCTGAAAGGAACGATACCGAATACGCTCAACACGAGGATCAGCGCTAAGATGACCGATAGTATTTTTCTGTTGTTGCTCATAAAAGCCTCCTTGTTTTTTGCTGTCATTCCGTTGAGAAAAGCATTTGACTGACGCGAAAAAGGCGTTTTCTCAGCGGAATGCTTCTTCTTTGTTTGCTGCCTTGCAGCCGCCCGGGGGAAAAGTGCCTGTTGTGCGATTATCCGTTTTACAACATGACTCCTCCGCCCGGGACAGCTGACGGGCTATGAATTGGCGTGAAACGCAATCGAATCAGTGATGCGTTATCAATAAATAAGGAACGCCGAATCGACCGAAAAGTTTTAAAAATAACATCATTGACATGAAGGTTGTAGATAGTGACAAATATCGACCGCTTTATTTGTGAAACTTGCCCAAGCGCGTTATGACAGCTCGAGCAGCTTCTTCTCGATATAGGGCAAATATCCGATCGAATAGCCCAGCGCGTTCGGGTGGATGCCGGCGTTATTGCTCTTGCCGTTTTTAATATCGTAGCAGTATTTTTCTGCCTGAAGTTTGTTGAAGCCGTCCAATACAGAGCTGTTGAACAGATCAACGGTCGCGATCCTGTAAGAATCGGCGAGGGACAGGATCTTTTCCTGATAGATGCGCTGCCTAAGCAGATTGCCGTAGTTGATCTGATGGGAGCGGACATAGATGACGGGAGCGTCGGGATAATACTCCTTGACCAGCTCAAAGGTCGTTTTAACGCCGCCGACAAAGGAGGTTTCGTTGGTATATTCCACGCTCACCTTGCCGTCCTTGTAGTGGAAGTATTCGGGATGTTGCTTGTGATACTCGCGGTGTGCCGCGACGCTGAACCAGTCGGGCTCGCTGTAGCCCCAGTCATACACGATCCTTTTTCCGCTGACGCTGCTGTAGGGGATGGCGGGGAAGTATTCGTCGTTGTCGCCGCCGTTCATCAGGATCAGATCGGCGGTCTGCTTCTCTCTGACGGCGGTGCGGATCTGGTTGGCGATGTGCGATTTGTAGGACGCATCGTCGGTGAATTCATACGTTTTGCCGTTTTTTGTCAGCTCTGTACCCATCGACGCGCCTGCCCACGAGTAATCCCTGTGGATCATGCCGTACTTTTCGCCGATGAATTCGACGGGACCCTCCATCAGCTCGCGGTTATAGCGCGGAAAACGCTTGTTAGCAAAATCCTTGCGGTTGCTGTCGCGCCAGGAGTTGCCGCAGCCGCCGCTGTTTTTGTTGACGATGTTGCCCTTGCCCTGCATGCCGCTGTCGCCGAAGGCGATCACCGTCTTGCCGTTCCACGCTCGGTACAGTGACAGCTCGTCCATCATCTCGTCCCACTCGTCAGCGGAAACATCCCGCTGCGGATAAAGCCGATGATAGCGGTCGGGCGTGATCCAGCCGTAGTAGGCGGCGGTGTTCATGTTCCCGTTAGCGGAATCCGTCGCGTAGTAGGCGGCGCTGCTGAGCTTGTTGTAGGGGTATTCGCTGATCGGCATGACGTTGTACGCGTTGCCCAGCGTGTGCGGTTGATAGCCGAACAGGTTGACCAGCGTATTGGCGGCAAACTGGCGGGTCAGGCTTACGCCGTCGTCGAAATAGCCCGCGGGAGTCAGTGCGCCGTATTCATGCGCCGCGTCGCTGAGTGCTTCATACGACCAGTCGGAAAAATCCGCGTCCGCGACCTCGCTGTGCTTGGCGGACAGCAGCTCATAGATCCAGCGGTTACGGGTACAGTATAATTCACCGTTGATGTAATAGGGCGTAGAGACGCGCTCGCTCGCCACAGCGCCGTATTTGTCCAGCGCGCAGATCTGATAGGCATACACGGTATCCTGCTTCGTGTTGTTGACCGTGAGCGTCTTTTTGTCGGTGGATTGGCTGACGACCTCGGTTTCTATGGAGGGATCCAGGTATTTGCGGTAGACGCGGAACATGGCGCCCTGACCGCTCCATGTGATGGTGTCGGTGTTCACGGTACTGCCTGTCGGCGCAAGCTCGTCCTCGCTGTGCGCGATCTCGGTGTTCTCATCCTCTTCGATGACCGTGTTCTCCGCGGCGGCTTCTTCCTCGTCCGGCGCCGCTTCATCGACGCTCTCGGTCGCAGGTGCTTCTGTGGGCGCTTTTGCGGCTTCCTCTGTGGGTTCTTCCGTCGCTGTCTGCTCTTGCGTGGCGGAGAACGCGTCTGTGTCGGCGGCTTCTGTCGGGTCAGCCGATCCCGTCACAGCCGTGTCATTCGTTTTGCTGATCACGGAGGTGACGGTGGGCGTGTCATAATAGGTGACGATCCACCCCTTGCTGTTGAAACCCGAGGCGAATTCTCTGCCGTCGGGCGTCACACAGCGGATCGTATAGCGGAACGATGTGCCGATGTGAACGTCCGCGTCGACATACTGCGTCGTGGCGGTCGTCGTCAGCCTCGCCCAGTCGCCGTTGGCGTTCAAATAATAGACACGGTAGAAAACGCCGTCGGGACAATTGGCGTTCTGGTACGGCTTCCATTTAAAATGGACGCCGCCGTCGATGACCTCGATACTGCTGAACGAAGGGATCGGGGAACTGCTGTTGTAGATTGCGGCGGATACAGTGGGTACAGACGCCGCCGTGATGCTGACGATCAGTATCGCCGATACAACCAGTGCGATCATTCTTTTGAATTGTTTCATATTCGGTCTCCTTCGATCCGGGATATTATCTGATTTGACGATAATAAAGAATCATTGACCGACAAAAAAGTTTTATAAAAGACAGATTTTTGACTCTTTTTGGATGTTCTTACAAAAAGTGCAATGTGTATTTGTTGAAATTGCCTATCACGCTTTGCCCGCACAATAAAAAAACGGCACAACGCTTGTTGTACCGTTTGGGGTGATGCTGTTACGCTGATGTCAGCGATAGTCGTCCACGTCGAATTTTCTGTCCTTGTAGTAGCAGTCGATGTCCTCGTCGGTGATTGCTCTGAGCACGCGGCAGGGGTTGCCGACCGCGACGACGCCGGCGGGGATATCCTTGGTGACCACGGAGCCGGAGCCGATGACGGAGCCTGCGCCGATGGTGACGCCGGGATTGATGACCACATTCGCGCCGATCCAGACGTCGTCGCCGATCGTGATCGGGATAGCATACTCGTACTTTTTGCGCGAGAGGGGATGGATCGGGTGACCCGCCGTGGTGATGCACACATTCGGGCCGATCAGTACCCGGTCGCCGATGGTGACCTTGGCGCAGTCCAGTACGCTCAGGTTGTAGTTGGCGTAAAAGCCCTCGCCGACCTCGATGTTGTAGCCGTAATCGCACCGAAACGGCGGTTCGATAAAGTAGTGCTCTTGGTGCTTGCCGAGCAGCTCATGCAGCAGCGCGGCGATCGCCTCGGTATCATAGTCATCTGCTTCATTAATTTTCTTACAAAGAATTTTCGCCTTGACGCGATCCTCCAATAAGCCATCCTGAAAGGAGTCATACGGCAGACCGCTGAGCATGCGTTCTTTTTGATTCATGGGGTACCTCCGTTGCGGTATGATCGATAGGTGAATTGGTTAGATCCAACATTCGACCTGCTTTGTCTATCGATTGTCATTGCGAAGGGCAAAGCCCTGTGGCAATCTCAACCGATTATTTGCCTTGATTATAACAGGAAAGGGTAGTGCGGTCAAGGATTAGGCGGCCTGCATAGATGAATCAAACGCCCTACTGTGGGTCGTCGGACACGCGTGTTCAAATGCCATACCCTGTTTTGCTCTGTACGCTTCATTTCCTTAACCGACGTTGTTCATTATCCAACGCCCTGCCGCGGGAGCACCAAGGCACTCCCCTACAATTTCACTGCAACATCTCTTGTAGGGGAGGGGCTTGCCCCTCCCGAAACCTTTCCGATCAACGCCGCCCAAATGCGGAGCAGATCAACTTCTCCGTAGGGTACGGCATTCATGACGTACCGAGAATGACGGGCGTTTAAGTTATCGAAAAGGTGAGATAGGATATATACGTTTCAGCCATACGGTACGTCGACAAGCGCCGTACCCTACAAAACGACCATCTCCTCATTCATATATTGCGGTGTGACCAACGCCCTGCCGCGGGAGCACCAAGGCGCTCCCCTACAAATCCTATGCAACGTCTACTGTAGGGGAGGGGCTTGCTCCTCCCGAAACCTTTCCGATCAACGCTACCCAAATGCGGAGCAGATCAACTTCTCCGTAGGGTACGGCGCTTGCGACGTACCGAACGCTTGGTTACAAAGCTATCCAAATGCGAAGCACATCCCATCTTCCGTAGGGATGTTCCTCAGCCGGAGACGGCACCCCTCTGTCGCTATGCGACACCTCCCCTTGGGGGAGATCACATTGGTCATCCGCAGAATGACGGGTGTTTCTGTTAACGAAAACATGAGATAGGAATACAACACCTCAACCACGCGGACGATCGATGATCGTCCCTACGGAAACATACATCTCATCACCCGACGCGGTTGGTGATCCAACGCCCTATTGCGGTACGTCGACGAGCGCCGTACCCTACAAAACGCACATTTTCTCAACGAACATCCATTTTATCCAACCCCCTGCCCCTACAAATCCTATGCAACGTCTACTGTAGGGGAGGGGCTTGTTGCTCAGCCGCAGACGGCACCCCTCTGTCCTTTGGACACCTCCCCAACGGGGAGACACCTCCCGAAACCTTTCCGATCAACGCCACCCAAATGCGGAGCAAATCAATTTCTCCGTAGGGTACGGCATTCATGACGTACCGCGAATGACGGGCGTTTCTGTTATCGAAAACATGAGATAGGATAAAAACGTATCTGCCATGCGGTACGTTGGACACGCGTGTCCGATGATCGTCCCTACGGAAACGTTTTCTTTCCTTAACCGAGGTTGTTCATTATCCAACGCCCTGCCGCGGGAGCACCAAGGCGCTCCCCTACAAATCCTATGCAACGTCTACTGTAGGGGAGGGGCTTGTTGCTCAGCCGCAGACGGCACCCCTCTGTCCTTTGGACACCTCCCCAACGG
>OMWP01000008.1 GCA_900314795.1 uncultured Eubacteriales bacterium | reverse complement strand
GCTTCGCTCAAACAATCTATACAATTCATCCGCCTCCTTTCGGAGGCACCTTCCTTTCCCAAAGGAAGGCTTTGATAGGTTTTTCTACAGTCTGAAAGGCTCCCGTGTGGGAGCCTTTTATCATTTACGGTATACTTCGATCTCCGCGCTGTGGTGGATCGAATAGATCAGACATTCTTTGACAGGCAGTCCGAGGCACTCTTCCATCGCATCCTTGTACAGCATAAGCTGGGACGCGTAACGGTCGTTCAGCGTTTGCGGATCCTTAACACGGTCGGTTTTATAATCCACGATCACGAGCTCTCCGTCCTCGACAAATGCCAGATCTACCGCGCCCTGCAGGATCACCTTTTCCTCACGGAAAGGCTCTTCGATCTCAGGATCGACCAGCTTTGCGGGAATCTTGACATTGAAGCGGTACTCCTTATACACCTCGTCGGCGTGCAGACAACGAGTGACCAGATCGCTTTGGATAAAGCGCTCGGCACGCTGCAGGTCGATGCTGTTCACCTGCGCGTCGGTCAGGTAGCCGTCGGCATGCAGTTGATGGAGTTGGTCTTGCAACGCCGCTCTTGCCGCGGCAAAATCAACAAACTGCATGAACGCGTGCAGCGCGGTGCCCTTCTCAGCGGAGGTGAGCTTCTCGCCCTGCAAAAACGCAGGTCTGTCGAGATAGCGGTCATACGCTTTGTCGGTCATCTGATGCGCCAGCGTCGACGCCGCGACCTTGACAGGCAGGGCTTCGATCGCCTCATACGGATAGCGATAATCGACATGCTGTTTCAGTTCGTCGATCAGGTCGGTGTTCGCATGAACATCCTGATCCTCCGTTATGCTTTCTTCCGTATCATCCGTGTCAAACGGCGTGTCGATCACGCGGCAGGTGAATGCAAAATCAGCCTGCGGCTCACTGTCCGCGGATACGCCCGTATACTCCCGCAGTGTTTCACCGTCGGGATGGAGCAGAGCGCACATGACGATCCAGTCGGACAATGCGTTAGCGGAGCGCACCGCAAAGGGTGATATCTCACGCTGACCCGCGAGCTTCTTGGCGATACCGCCTATGTAAGAGGAAGCAGATCGCGAGGGGGTCGCCAGCATGATCAGCTTTTGCTTGGCGCGCGTCATCGCGACATAGAGCACGCGCAGTTCCTCGCTCATTTCATCGCGGCTGATCTCCATCGCCAGCGCGTTGCGCGGCATGGTGTTGAAGTTGGCGGAAAGCGCGGGATCATAGAGCTTTTGCGCGTAGCCGTAGCGCGAATGGAGCAGTACTGTCTTTGACGCGTCGGAAACGAACTTACGCGCGGTATTCGCGATAAAGCAGATCGGGAACTCGAGTCCCTTTGACGCATGAACGGTCATCAATTCTACGCCGTAATCACCACCGCTGTCATTGGACGCCGAGGGCAGGTCGGAGCCGTCCTCGATCAGTCGATCGAGATAGTTGACGAATGCCGACAGCCCGCGATGGGTGTTCTGTTCAAACGCGCGCGCGTAGTCGAGCAGCAGGCGCAGATTATTGGTCGCGCCGGCACTGTCGGAAGCGGAGAGGATCGCCATGAACGACGAGCGTTCATAGATCAAGGTGATCAATTGATGTAACGGAACGGTCACGGACACGTTCCGATAGTAGGACAGTTCCTCGAGGAAGCCTTTGCTCTTTTGATTGCCCTTTTCCGCGTCGAGCGTGATTGCCGCATAGAGCGAGCCCTTGCGCTGTCCGATACGGATGCGCGCGAGATCGTCCTCATCAAAGGCGAACACGGGGCTCATCACAACACTCAACAGCTCGATATCGAGGGCGGGATTGTTGATGACACGCAGAAAGTTGGTGATCAGCATGATCTCTCTGCTGTCCAAGAATCCTGCGCCGCTCTCGCTGTGGGCGTGGATACCGTACAGCTCGAACACCTCGCGGTAGATTGCGCCGTAGCTCGACAGGTTGCGCATCAGCACGGCAAAGTCACTGAACGTCGCGGGACGATACGCGTCGCCGTCCTTGACGGGATAACCCTCGGCGATCATTTGCAGAATACGCTCGGCGATATACCGCGCCTCGGCAACGGCGGCGTCCTCCTCCCCGACCAACTCCTTGTCGATCAGATCCAGCTCGACCGCAGGCTCGTTCTGCGGCGCGTATACAGCTCCGGGGAAGAGCATTTCCTCCTCATTATATTCGATATCGCCGACTGCCGTTGACATCAACTTTTTGAAGAAGAAATTGACGGCGGACAGCACGGCGCTGTCACTTCTAAAATTCTTTTCGAGAATTATTTTTGCAGGATAATCTTCTGCATCCCGATCATATAACACAGCATTGTTTTTTCTTTTTAAGAATAATTCAGGCATTGCCTGACGGAAGCCGTAGATACTCTGCTTGACGTCACCGACAACGAACAGATTGGTTTCATCACGCGAGATGGTCTTGAAGATCGTATCCTGTACCTCGTTCGCGTCCTGATACTCATCCACCATGATGTAGTCAAAGCGTGACGAGATCTCTCGCGCAACGTCAGTAGCGGTCATCGTATCACGATCGATGATCAGCGACAGCACCCAGTGCTCGATATCGGCGTAGTCCGCTACGCTGTTTTCTTTTTTGAGCATGGCATAATGCTTTTCAAACAGGCTCACCGCCTTGAAGAGCTGTTCCGCGTAATCCTTGAGCCGCTCGATGTCATACAGACACAGATCTTCCTCCTGCGTGTAGAGCTTTTGGAGCGATTTGACGGTATCCTTGAAGATATCGCGTGCTGACGCCGCCTCGAGCTTGAGCGGATTGTCGGCATAGCCGCGCGGGGTAGACAGGCGGCCCGCTTCAAAGGAATTGAGGGTATTGCGGATCGCATTCCAGCTCCCTTGCTCGACGGCGCTGTGCAAGCGCTCGCAGAATACGCGGTAGGAATCAAACAGCGAAAAATTCTTTTCATAGAGCTTTTCATCTAATGAGATTGCGTCAAGAGCGCGGTCGTTGAGCAGCTGTAAATAATCTGCCGCCTCACGCGTATACTCCGCGATGATCCTGCCCCACACCGTGTCGCCGACCTCGGTAAAGTCGGTGTAATAAGAGAGCTTCTCTGCCATCCAGCGCTCGGGGAACGGATGGGAGCGCAAAAAGTCATACAGGCGGCTGATGTGATCCTCCAACCTGCTGTCGCCGCGGGCGGAGGCGAAGGTCTCCACCAAACGGTGGAACTTCGGATCCTTCTCCTCATACAACAGATCAAGCGTGAGGCGCATCGCGTCGGCGCGCATCACGCTCAGCTCGCCCGCGTCGGCGATACGGATATTGCGGTCGATGTCGAGCAGGAAGAAATATTCCTTGCAAAGCGACATGCAGAACGAATCCACCGTAGAGATATGTGCCTTGCCGAGCAGGGATTGCTGGCGGATCAAAAAGGGATTGGTGGGATCCTTACGGATGCAGTCGGTCAGCGCGTCCCTGAGTCTGCCCTTGAGCTCGGCGGCAGCCTTGCGGGTATAGGTCACGACCAGCAGTCGGTCGGCGTCAACGCCGTTTTCGGCGTCGGTGATCAGGCGGATCACTCGCTCGACCAGTACGGCGGTCTTGCCCGATCCGGCGGCCGCCGATACGATCACGGAACCGCCGCGCGCGGTGATCGCGTCGAGCTGATGCTCAGTCCAGTTGCGTGCCATCGTGATCCCCCTCTCCTCTGAGTTCTTCAAATACTTCCGCGGCGCTCCTGTCCACCGCCTCACGGCAGGGATCTTCATCCCTGCGCAGACATACCGCATTGTAGACACAGTAGGCGCATCCGTCGTACTTCTTGCCCTTGAGCGGCAGTGCGGCGACGTCGCCGTCATAGAGCGACTGCGCCATGGCGGCCGTCAGCTCGTCGATCCTGCGGAAGATCGCGCCCAGCTCCTCGAGAGACGCCAGACTGCCTGCGCTTGCGGACACAACGCCGTCCTTGAGCTTGGCGGGGATGAACACACCCTTACCGTCATGCTCCATATGCGCAACGACGTCAGCGTCATCGAGGATCACGCCCTTCATCATATACTTCTTGATCAGCTCACTGCGGATCTTTGCCTCCGGCGTATCGGGATCGGCGGATACCGACGGCGATACGGCAGGCATGTAGAGAACACCCGCAGGGGTGATCTCACCGTAGCGTTCGGCGCCGTTCTCACGGATCGCGTATAAGTAGATAAACATCTGCAAATTCAAACCGTACAGCAGATCGTTGATGTTGAATTCCTTGGTGCCTGTCTTGTAGTCGATGACGCGGATATAGCTTTTGCCATCCGCGTCACAGCGGTCGACGCGGTCGACACTGCCGCGCACACTGAGCCGCAGACCGTCCTTCAGCTCCACCGAATAATCGGGGATATCCTCCCCTACGCCCAGCTCAAAATCAACAGGGATAAAGTCGCTCTGGCTGAGCTCACGGATCATATGCCGGAGCAATCGCGTCGCGGTGGCTTTGGTGCGGTACAAAAGATACAAAAAGCGCTCCGACTTTTCCTGCGTACCGCCGAAGTGGGTATCGATATATTGGTCAAGGATGTCGGACACGACGCCCTCGACCGTACTCTCGTCCATCCCGATATATTCCTCACGTCTGTATTGTGAAAAGAACACCTCAAAGATGTGGTGCATGAGCGTGCCGTATTCAAGCGCGTCGACGGTTGCTTTGCGGCGTTCGCGGATATGTAAGCCGTACTCGCAGAAATAGCGGAACGGACATTTATGATACACATCGATCTTGGTCGATGACAGGCGCATTTCTTTGCCGAACAGCTCCTTGGTCAACTTGACGTCCTTGATTTTACGGACGCGCCTGCTCAACACATCCTCGATGGAGCGGATCACGTCGCGGTATGCTTCGTCCTCACGAAAATACGCATTAAGCGCCGCGATATCGGCGGAGCGGCTGTGATAGCGGCTGACAAGATAATCGAACGCCGCTCTCTTGGAACGCAGGCGTTCTTTGACCGGCACCATATCGTAGTTGATGAAACGATGATTCGGCAAGCTCAAATCCACCTCGGAGATAATGTCCGAGGGCGTTAAGAGCTCACCGCGCATATCGGCGGCAGGAAAGCTAAGATAGAGCCGCTCACCCGCGGCGGTCAGCGCCGAATACGCATAGTAGCGCTCGGTCGCGATCAGCTCTTCGATCGAATCGGAGAGCGGCAGATGCAGAGTTTCCTTCAACAATACGCGTTCATCATCGGTGAACACACCCGCCTCCACAGGGGTATGCGGAAACTCTCCGTCGAGCGCGCCGATCAAGAATACGATCTTCTTGTCCGAGATCAGGGAACGGTCGGCGGTGGAGACATCCACCTCGTCCATGCCGCGCGGAATGGTGCTGACCTCAGATGCGGCAAAGTTGGTATACAACAGCTCCGCAAATCGCTTGGGCGTCATCGCGTAATCGCCGATCACCGCAACGGTCTTGTCGAGGATGCCGCACAGCACGTTCCACATACGGATCAGATCGGCGGCAAGCTCGTGCTCACCCTGCGCTTCATACGCGTCGCACAGGGTGTTGATGTTGTCGTCGACATGCAGTTTGTAAAGCAGCTTCATCAACGCCTTGGCAATCGTCCTGCCGTCGGTATCCTTGACCGAGAAAGCAAAATCACGCAGTGTGCCGATGATATCGGCGCGTAAGTTTTCTACGCGCCTCAAAATCTCCTTTTGCTGCTCGTTCATTTGATCCGCGAAGCCGTCGGGCGACGCGGTAAAGGGTGTGTCAAACTTTCGTCCGCTGATATCCCAGACGAAAAGATAGTTTTCAAAATCCGCGATATCACCGACCGAATAGGAGCATAATCCTGTTTTCAGCAGGGAGAGAACGTCCTCACGCTGAAAACCGCGGTTCACGATATTGAACGCGGCAGTCACCAATCGCACCATCGGCATGGCGTCGATATTCTGCGGCTTATCCATAAAACAGCGGATACCGTACTTCTCAAAATACGATTCGAGGATGCCGGTGTAGCGGTCGGCACTGCGGCAGATCACCGCGATATCGCGATAACGTGCGCCGTCCTCGACCAAGGCTCGGATCGTGCGCGCGACAAAATCGCACTCGTCATACAGCCCCGAGGCGCGGTATACCGTCACCGCGTCGGTACTCTCTGTGTAGGGTTCTTTCTCCAAGCGATAGGCGTTTTCTTCCAGCGCGATCAACGCCTCATGTTGGAAGCGATACGGGGTATATAGCGTAGTCAGCGGCGCAATCTCAATACCGTGATCGCGTGCCATGCGCGACAGCCGCGCACGGGTACGTCGCGGTACAAAAAACAGGTTCTCACTGTCGGGACGGCAGTCGTCCGTCAGCGCGACAAACATTTCATTACCCATCACCATCAACTGCTCGATCACGTCATATTCCTGCGCCGTAAAGCCGTAGAACGCATCGAGCGCGATGGTATAGCCCTCAAACAATTTATGGTCGGGCAACAGCTCACAGACCTTGGTGAGCGAATCCAGCGGATCCATATAACTGCGCTCCATGATCGCGTTATACGCGTCGTACACGAGCGCGGTATCGTTCAGCTTCGCGCGCAGCGTATCGTCCTCTGCGGACTCAGCCGCCTCACGCAAAGCGTCGGACGACAAAGCGCATTTTTTATACTCCTTGACGGCGGAGAGCATCAGCTCGCGCATATCGGCGGTATCGGTTCGCTGATCGAAGATCGACAGCTCCTCCCCCACCTGCTCGAGCGCAAGACTCATCATCAAATGGCGAATACCGTCATCCGCAAAGGTCGCTGAGCGGTTACCGGTCTGCTCAAAGACATAGTCGCACAGTCGCGAGAAGCCCAGCACCATGATGTTGCGCGATACGGCAGGGCCTAATAATTCGAGGAACGCCGCCTCTGTCTCAAAGGAGATCTGGTCGGGCACCAGGAACAGGAGCTTGTCCTCTCCCTTTTGCGCGAGATCGGCAAACCTGCGGCGCAGATATTCACTTTTTCCGTAGCCGGATCGGCCGAGTACAAAACGCAGCATAATTCCTCCGCATTTACAATGTCATTGCGAGGCTCAGAGAGCCGTGGCAATCTTAAATCTTCCTACAGTCATTGCGAGGCTCAGAGAGCCGTGGCAATCTCAACATCTTCCTACAGTCATTGCGAGGCTCAAGGAGTCGTGGCAATCTCAACTGCTTTTACCTGTGTTATCCTATCACATAAAATGTCCTGTTTTCGGTGCATCCTCATCGAAATATCGAACGGAAGCCTTCCCAGTATTCGACGAGCTTGAAGCGAAAATCGTATTTGTCGGCGGTGACCACCTCATACTCGCCGTCGTCGAGGTGATCTTCCATTTCTGTCTCACTCGCGGCGCCGACGCACAGCGACGGATACATCACACACCACCAGTTCTGACCCTCGCCGTCTCCGATGGTCAGGCGCAGTGCGTCATACTGACCCGCGGGCATGGTGAAGTCTTCATAATAGCGTGTGTTGAAGTACATCTCGCCAACCTGTGCGGTGACAGGATAATCAAAGCCGCGGCGCTTGATCTCGCTCGACGCGATCTGCTCGATTTCGCTCAGATGTGTTCTTGTAATATTGAGCGCTTCCGCCTTATCATTACAACTGCTGAAATAATCGGAGCATTCCCTGAGCACACGGTCACGCACACCGAGCTTTAAGCTCTGGTCGGCGGCGGAGTCGGAATTCGCGAGGATATGTACGCGCAGTACATCCTCGGATAATTCTTCACAAGAATTAACAAATGGTAAGCAAAGGAGCATCCCCGCGATAATGACGGAGCCGACAAACAGATGCATATATTTCTTCAAAAGAATTACCTGCCTTCAAATATAGAGTACAGTATCATCTTTGGCAGGTAAGTATCAGTTTATTCACTTTATTCATAATAGTCATTGCGAAGGGCGCAATGGTAAAGGTTGAGATTGCCACGTCGGAGCGAAGTTCCTCCTCGCAATGACAATCTGAAATGCGCCCTGTGGCAATCTCAACCGATTAAAAAAGTCAAATACCACGCCCGAGATTAACCAGCGTATCCTGTCCGGCGGACACTTTCGTGCATGTAACACGAAAGCTCGTCAGGGTTCGACCTTCTCCACTCGACAGCCGTCCTTGAGAGGCTTGGTCAGGAAGACGTTATTATATTTCTCTTTCAGAATATTAACGCATTTCTCCGCCTTCTTCTGATTGAGGAAGATCGCGTAGACCGCCGAGCCTGAGCCGCTCATGGAAGCGCCCAGCGCCTTGCAGGCGATCATCTCACGCTTGATCTCATTGATTGCGGGCAGCTCCATCACCTGCTCAAACTCGTTGTACAGGCAGGTGGCGAGTCCGCGGATATCGCGGCTGTAGAGCCGCTTGATGAGCTCGTCGGTATAGAGGAAGCCTTTGGGCTGACGCGCGTCACAGGCAGCGTATGCCGCGACAGTGGAGACGGAGACATCGGGCTTGCAGATCACGATGTGGCAGTCGGGCATGGCGCGCAGTTTTTTGAGCGTCGTGCCGGTGTCGGTCGCGAGCATCGTACCGCCCAAAAGACAGAATGGGACATCCGAGCCGAAGTGAGCGCAGATCTGCGCCATCTCATCCATGCTCAGGCGCGTCTCAAAAATCTGGTTCAGCGCCAGTACAACAGCCGCACCGTCGGTGGAGCCGCCTGCCAATCCCGCCTGGGTCGGGATCTGTTTCTCGATTATGATCGAGAGCGGTGATGGTGTGATATGGGTCTTGTCAAAAAATGCCCGTGCTGCCTTGCACACAATGTTGCTGTCATCCGTCGGCACATCGGGATAATCGGGACAGGCTACGGTGATCCCGTCGCCCTCGCCCGACAACCTCTCGACCGTGACGGTATCATAAAGAGAGACCGTCTGCATCACCATGGCGACGTCGTGGTAGCCGTCGGCGCGCTTGCCGACGATATCGAGCGTGAGGTTGATTTTTGCCGGCGCTTTAACCGTTATTTTCATCTTTCAATTCCTTTAAAAACTCTTTGATCAGCTTCATCGCCTGTCTTAAATGCTTGATCGAATAGCAATAGCTCAGGCGCACATAGCCTTCGCCGCAGTCGCCGAACGCGGAACCGGGCACGAGCGCGACATGCTTGCTCTGGAGCAGACGGGTGCAGAACTCGTCACTGCTCAGCCCAGTAGACTTGATACAGGGGAAGCAGTAGAACGCGCCCTCGGGATTGAAGCAGGTCAGCCCCATCTCGTTGAGCGAGCCGACCACAAAGCGGCGGCGCATATCGTATTCGCCTTTCATCATTTCGATATCGTCGTCGCCGTTTTTGAGCGCTTCGATCGCGGCGTACTGCGCCGTTGTGGGAGCGGACATGATACAGAACTGGTGGAGCTTGACCATCATCGCGCAGATCTCCTTGGGCGCGAGCGCATAGCCCAGCCGCCAGCCTGTCATCGCGTATGCTTTGGAGAAGCCGTTGATAACGACGGTGCGTTCCCACATGCCGTCGATCGAGGCAATAGACACATGATGCTTGCCCTCATAGGTCAGCTCGGAGTAGATCTCGTCGGAGAGCACCATCAGATCATGCTTTTTGATCACCTCGGCGATCGCCTCAAGATCCTCGCGCTCCATGATGCCGCCCGTCGGATTGTTCGGGTACGGCAGGATCAGGAGCTTGGTCTTGTCGGTGATCTTCTCCTCGAGCTGCTCGGGGGTCAAGCGGAAGGCGTTCTCCGCCTTTGTCTGGATGATGACGGGAGTCGCGCCCGCCATGACCGTCAACGGCTCATAGCAGACAAAGGAGGGCTGAGGGATCAGCACCTCGTCGCCGTGTGATACCAGACAGCGAATCGCGTTATCGATCGCTTCACTGCCGCCGACCGTGACAACGCACTCGGTTGCAGGGTCATATGTAAGATTGTATTTTCTTTTATAGAATTTTGTTATTTCCAGGCACAGCTCCTTGAAGCCGCGGTTCGGAGTATACCATGTCTTGCCCTGTTCAAGCGACTCGATACCCGCCTCGCGCACATGCCACGGGGTCTGGAAATCGGGTTCGCCGACCGACAGGGAGATCACATGATCCATCTCATTGACGATATCGAAGAAGCGGCGGATGCCCGAGGGCTTCACACTTTGGATCGACGGCGTCAGCTTTTCCGAATAATTCATCAGACGATCATTTCCCTTCCGTCTTTTTTCGTGTCGACCAGCGGTACGCCGTCCTCTTTATAGCGCTTGAGTATAAAGTGCGTCGCAGTGGACAAAATGCCGTGCATCGCCGCCAGACGCTTTGCGACAAAGGAGGATACCTCCTGAATGGTTCTGCCGTTGACGATGAGGAGCAGGTCATAAGCACCCGCCATCAGGTAGACACATTCCACCTCGTCATACTGCATGATCTTCTCGGCGATATCGTCAAAGCCCTTCTGCATCTGCGGAGCGACCTTGAGCTCGATGATCGCCATGACGCCCGCATCCGGCACGTCGTCCCAGTTGACGACCGCCTGATAACCGCGGATCACGCCGTTGTTCTCGTATTCCTTGATACGCGCTTCGATGGCTTCCTCGGGCTCACCGAGCATCATCGAAAGCTGTGCAGTCGTATAATTGGAATTTTCACTCAATAATCGTAATAACTTGTCCATTGTATTCATCCTTTCTTAGTTGTTTTATTATGGGTTGAGATCGCCACAGCATCCGACAAGCACGCCGGATGCTACGCGTTCACAGTTTTATTCTATGTCATCTGCAAGGCAGGCGTTTGACAGACGTTCAGGCTGTCGATACAGATCGCCGTCGCCAGACAGAAGATCTCTCTTTCTGTTTGATGGAGCATGAGCTGGGTACAATCGCGGGCAAAATCCTTCCCCACCGTACACACCACGGCGGTATCCGCGTCGAGGATAGAGTAGGAGCCCATCAGCACATCGCCGCGCACATAGAAGCTGATCCCGCGGAAACGGATCGCCGCACGACCGTTGCCGACGGCGATATTCAGCCGCATACTCTCCCCGCCCGCACTGATACTGTACACCGACAGTGCGGTGAAGCCGAGGGAGCGAATCTTGCAGACGGTATTACCGGCGGTATCGCAGATGCGGAGGCTCTCGCCGGAGGGGTTGCGTTTTCCGGTCACCGTATAGCGGAGCTTGCCCTTTTCATCGGCAACCTGATACCGTGCGCTCAATGTCGAAATATCACGTTGTAAATAGAGTTTCACTTTTATCACCACGGATATTATCGGATGATTTCACCGATTCATGCAAATAGTTGAATGCTTCTTACAAAATGCTCTTGCGGAAGGTGCGCCCGAACAGAACGAAGGTGCCGAGCGTGCTGTCAGGCTCGTATTTGACAAGGAAGCATGAGGTGTACCCGAGGATCAGCCAGAAGAAGATGATCGTGAACGTCGGATTCAGCAGCAAGCCTACCTCAATGAACGAGTAGATCAGATAGGAGCACAAGAACGAGTACATACACGGCAGCACGCTCTCATGCAGGCTGTCATCCCGAAAGACATGCATCGTGATATGCTTGAAAAACCGCAGTCCGAAGATACTGAACAGCACGAATCCGACCACGCCCGAGCATACCAGTATCGTGATATAGCCGTTGTGGAAATCCGTCATAACGGGCGCCAGCGCTCCGTACTTATCCGAAAACTTGAGCCCGTCCTCAAAGATACGGGTGCCGTATTCGTAGATATTGCCCTTGCCGATACCGAGGATCGGATCCTGCAAAAACATCTTCGACGCCTGTTGCCATAGCACAAAGCGACCCGAGTCGATGTTGGAGTTCTCATGCTCAAAGGTCACGGCTGCCTCATCCTGCGCGATCTTATCGGTCACGGGATCACCGGTGATCTCCGACGAGGATTCTGCCGTATGCATGATCTGCACAAAGCCCGCCTGTGTCACATTGCGGACAAAGAACATCGCCATCACGATGACCAGTCCCGCGGCAAGGCATGCGGCGGATTTAGTGACGATCTGCCGCACGGTGAACTTCGACTCGGAGCCGAACATCTTGTATATCACAAAGAATATCGCGTATCCTATCAACAGCGCCAACGCACCGTTGGAGTCGCAGAGCAGCAGGGAGATCGCGTTAACAGCGACACACGAGCCGATCCAGATTCGGCTGACGCGCTCACGACCCGAGATCGCGATGAAATCCTTTTTGAGCAGCATATGGCAGCAGAATATCGCCACCACCGCGACAAATCCGAGCAGATTCGGATTGATGAACATACCGTCAAAGCGGTTCTCGTAGACGATGAACTTGAACCATAATACCTCAAAGCTGATCTCCGCCATCAAAAATGCCAGTCCGAGAATGCCCAGCACCGTGGTCGTGTAGACGATGAAGCGGCAGATGGAATACAACTCGCGGCGGAAGTTGAGGTGCTTTTCGGTATGTACGGAATAGAATACAAAGAAGCACATCGACACATGCAGCAGCATAATGAGATTGTAGGCGTTATACAAAAACGAGCTCGCCATATGCACGATCATCGTCACCAGCGACGTCACCACAAACGCGAACAGCCATAAGCCGTAACGCGTTTTCAAAACGGTACGATGCTTGACCGCATTGTAGATCATCAGGAACACGCCCCAGACAAACAGCACGGCAAGCACCGCATACGCAGGGATCAGTATGAACGACAGGTTACTGCAGAACATACAGATCACATAGCTGCGCCGAAACAACGAGGTATCCAAAAGCACTTTTTTGAACTTACTCATAACCATCCTCAACTACAAATGTCAGTCACCGGTAAAAACATGTTTGACGGTGGATAACATCAGGTAGATATCTCTTCTGAACCCGAAGCGGGAAATATACTCCAGATTATATGTCATCTTTTTGGGAAGGATCTCTTCCACATAAATGCGATCCACCTCATCGGGATCGCTGACATCACCGATCATCGCGTCCTCATCCTTGAAGCGGATGGAGGCGAGCGAGGTGATACCGGCGGGCATCAACAACGTCGCCATCATCTCGGGCGTGTACCGCTCCACATACTTGACGACCTCGGGGCGTGTGCCGACAAAGCTCATCTTGCCGGACAGCACATGGAACGCCTGCGGCAGCTCATCCAAGCGGAATTTGCGCAGGGTCTTTCCGATGCCGGTCACGCGGTTATCATGCGCCGAGGTGACCAGCGCGCCCTGTTGATCAGCGCCCACGGTCATGGTGCGGAACTTCCAGATCTTGAAGCGTTTGTTGTTGGTCGTGACGCGCACCTGCTTATACAGCACGGGGCCTTTTGACGTCAGCTTGATGATGATCGCAATCACCGCCATGGGCAGCAAAAGCAGCACGATCATGATCAGCGACAGAAGGATATCCATCACACGCTTTAAAAACAGACTGAATCGCTTTTTATCTAAGATATCATAATATTTTTTTACCTCGTCGCATCGGAATTCACGAGGTAATTCTTTAAACGGTAAAAGAATCATATTGCCTCCGAACGTATCGGTTCTGTCACAAAACAGTTCCATTCATTACTATGCAGTAATGTCTTGATACTATTCTACGCTGAATAAAAGCCTATAATCGGAAATATTATACTATATTTCACCATTTTTTTCAATATATTCTCAAAAAAACCTATCCGAAAACCGACCTGATATCACATTATTTTTTCATCACGATCTATCCATGATTTTTATTGTGAAATCTTACAAAAATCACTTGACTTCACGCCGATGTCATAGTAAAATCATATTAAAGAAAACAAGTTTGAGGTAATGAATGGACAATAGTTATAAGCCCGATTTGATCACTTTGATCGATGAGGATAATGTTGAACACAACTTTGAGATCCTTGATACCATCGAAAACGAAAAAGGCGTTTTCTACGCGCTGTATCCCATCTATGATAACGCAAAGGACAGCGTGGATGACAGCGGCGAGTACTACATCATGGAGGTCATCGAAGAAAACGGCGAGGAACAGCTCGCCGAGGTTCAGGATGAAGCCCTGTTAGATGAACTCAGCGCAATCTTTGAGAAGCGTTTTGAAGAGCTTTTCGACGACGTCGAGGAAGAAAACGAGGAAAAGAAATAAGGCTGTTAAATTGGAATTGTCATTGCAAGTCGCAATCTCAAATCACACATTAATCGTCATTGCGAGGCTCTTCGGGGTCCCCAAAAAGCAGTGCTTTTTGGGGAGAGGAGGAGCCGCCACATGAGGTCAAGGCATACCAACCGGATATGCCTGCCGAATACGGCGAGCGACGACGATGTGGCAATCTCAACCGCTTAACAAAACCTTTTTGATCCGTCAACATCCTGCCTGACCCGCGTATCGGTCGCAAATAACCCTACAACTTTTAAATCGGGAGCTTAGCTCCTTCGGCGGTGTGCAGACCTCCCATCCATTTGGACGAAGGGAGCCTAAAGCCGCAGGGCGGGCACCCACCTGTCATCGTGTAGGCAGGTTATCTCAAGACCGTTACGGTCAGGCGGGATACCTATAAAAAACTGAAAACTGAAGATTGAAGAATGAATAGTGAATAATTGAGGTGCTGTCCCAATCTTTTGAGGTGCTGTCAAAATCTTGATTTTGGTTACAGCACCCATGCGTTAGCTGATTTGGCTAACAGCACCCATGCAAGGCACACCCAAGAAGCGGAGCCAAAGGCGAACGCTGATTGGCTGTGTGCTACTGCTGAAGGGTGGGTTTTCCCACACCGGATTCCTATCAGTAACCAATAACCGGCGGATGAAACCGCCTTTTTTCATTTAAGGAGAAACATATGAAGATTTCTGTTTTAGGCTGCGGACGCTGGGGCAGCTGTATCGCGTGGTACCTTGACCGCATCGGTCACGAGGTGGTATCCTGCGGACTTCAGAACGCCCCCGAGCTGCAACAGCTCCTCAAAACCCATCATAACGACTATCTCACCTACCCCGAGAGCATCACCGTCACCTATGACCACCAATTCGCCATCGAGCGTGCCGAGGTGATCGTGATCTCCATCTCTGCGCAGTGTCTGCGCGATTACATGCAGACCATCACAGAGTACGACCTTGACGGCAAGATCATCGTGCTGTGCATGAAAGGCATCGAAGAAAGCACCGGTAAGCGCCTGACGCAGGTCGTATCAGACTTTGTCGATACCGACAAAACGCCTGTCGCGGTGTGGGTCGGTCCCGGTCATCCGCAGGATTATGTCAAGGGCATCCCGAACTGTATGGTCATCGACTCCGAGAACGAAGAGGTCAAAGACAAGCTGGTACATAGCTTCAACAGCGAGCTGATCCGCTTCTACCTCGGCACCGACCTGATCGGCTCAGAGATCGGCGCAGCGGCAAAGAACGTCGTCGGTATCGCCGCAGGCATGCTGGACGGCGCCGGCTGCACCTCCATCAAGGGCGCACTCATGGCACGCGGCACACGCGAGGTCGCTCGATTGATCAAAGCCGCGGGCGGCAACGAGCTCTCCGCCTACGGACTGTGCCACTTGGGCGACTATGAAGCGACCCTGTTCTCACCGTGGAGCCACAACCGACGCTTCGGTGAAATGTACGTCAAGGGCGAGAAATTCGAGAAGCTCGCCGAGGGCGTGATGACCAGCAAGGCGATGGTCAGGCTCGGCGAACAGCTGGGCGTCGACCTGCCGATCACGAGCGCCGTCTATCGTATCCTCTTCGAGAACAGCAACGCGAAAGACGAGCTCTCCGCCCTCTTCACCCGATCGATCAAAGAGGAGTTTTAATTCTATATTGGAATGATATGATATTGATACAACACAACAACGGCTGCCTGAAAAACGCGTCAGACAGCCGTTGTTTTTTGATTTATTGCAATGATTTCGGTACGTCGGACATGCGTGTCGCCGCACCCTACAAGGTAAGAGTCTGTCTGCGGATCACGCTTTCGCAAAGGCAGTCAAACTACCGTTTACTGCGCAGTGGAAAACTTTTGGCGCAGCTGGTCGATCTTGGTCTGTTCTACATCACAGACATTGTACCAGCCCTTGTTGGTCATCTTCGAGTAGATCTCGTCCTGCATGGACAGGGAGTCGTCGAGCGCGGAGTTGAACGCGCCGAGGACGTTTTGGGTCGCGGATTCGACCGCGCCGTGCAGGTACAGGTCACAGCAGCCCTTTTCGAGCAGCAGCAGGTTTTGCATCAGGTTCTTGTCATCCATCGTAGTTCCTCCTTACAGCAGTGAATAGAAGCGGTTGAAAATCTGGGAGTGGCGGGTGGTCAGATTCTCTACGCATGTTTTGAGCTCGGGGTCACTGAGGCTTTGAGCGGTTTCCTTACACTTCTGTTGAAAATACTGCTCGTGTCCGAGGGCGTCCTCGATATAGAGCAACTCTTTGTCGGTCATATCATTACCTCCGTTTGATTTGGTAATGATAGTATGAGCAGGATGAAAAAGAATATTCCTGTTTGCAAAAAATCGGCGGCACAACCGTATGCTGTGCCGCCTTTATGATGTGTGTTTTATTCTTCTTTAGAATTAAAAGTGAACTTCTCACCGTCGTGATCGCAGGTGATCGGCTTGGTGCTGTCGAAGTCGGGCTCGAGCATCCGCTCGCTGAGCTTATCCTCGATATTGGTGACGATCGCTCTGCGCAGGGGACGCGCACCGTAGGTATCGTCAAAGCCCTCGTCGGCGATCTTCTCGACTGCCTTATCGGTGAAGGTGATTTTGACGCCGAGTGACTCCAGACGCTTTGTCAGCGTGTTCAGCATCAGTCTTGCGATCTGCTCGATCTCAGGCTTGGTGAGCTTGTTGAACACAATGATGTCGTCCACACGGTTGAGGAACTCGGGACGGAACACCTGCTTGAGTTCGCCGAGTACCAGCTCGCGGACGTCGACATCCTTCTTTGTCTCACCGTTGCCGTCAAAGCCGAGCGCGTTAGCGTGATCGGTGATCCTGCGCGCGCCGACATTAGAGGTCATGATGATGATCGTGTTCTTGAAGTCCACCGTGCGACCCTGACTGTCCGTCAAACGGCCGTCCTCGAGAATTTGCAGGAGCATGTTGAATACATCGGGATGCGCCTTTTCGATCTCGTCAAAGAGAACCACCGAATAGGGCTTGCGGCGTACCGCCTCGGTCAGCTGACCGCCCTCGTCGTAGCCGACGTAGCCGGGAGGCGAACCGACCAGACGAGACACGGTGTGCTTCTCCATATACTCGCTCATATCGAGGCGGAGCATAGCGTTCTCGTCGCCGAACATCGCCTGTGCCAGCGCCTTGCACAGCTCCGTCTTACCGACGCCCGTGGGACCGAGGAAGATGAACGAGCCTGTCGGACGCTTGGGATCCTTGATGCCGACTCTGCCGCGGCGGATCGCTCTGGACACGGCGGAGACCGCTTCATCCTGTCCGATCACACGCTCATGCAGGATCTTCTCCATATTGAGCAGACGGTCGGATTCCTCGCGCGTCAATTCAACGACGGGGATGTTCGTCCATGCGGAGACGATCGCGGCGATATCCTCGGCGCTGACCTCATGGTCGCTCTCCTTCGTGCTCTCCTCCCAGCCCGACTTTGCTTTTTCGAGCTGTTCGGAAATGTTCTTTTGCTCGTCGCGCAGCTGTGCCGCACGCTCAAAATCCTGTTCGCTGATCGCGGCGGTCTTTTCGCTCTCGAGCTGTTCGAGATCCGCCTCGAGATCCTTGATCTCGTTCGGATAGGTCAAGGCGCTCAAGCGCACCTTGGAAGCCGCCTCATCGACCAGATCGATCGCCTTGTCGGGCAGATAGCGGTCGGCGATATAGCGGGAGCTGAGCTTGACCGCCGCCTCGATCGCTTCATCGGAGATCTTGACCTTGTGGTGCGCTTCATAGCGGTCGCGCAGACCCTTGAGGATCTCAATCGCATCCTCTTCGCTCGGCTCACCGACCTTGACGGGCTGGAAGCGACGCTCCAAAGCGGCGTCCTTCTCGATATACTTGCGGTACTCCTCGAGGGTCGTCGCGCCGATGACCTGGAAGTCGCCGCGCGCCAGTGACGGCTTGAGAATATTCGCCGCGTCGGCACTACCCTCTGCCGCGCCAGCGCCGATGATGGTGTGCAGCTCGTCGATGAAGAGGATGATATTCTTGCTCTTTTTGACCTCGTCGATCGCGTTCTTGATACGATCCTCAAACTCGCCGCGGTACTTGGTACCGGCGATCATACCGGTGAGGTCGAGCGCTACCACGCGCTTGTCGCGCAGATGCTCCGGCACCTCGCCGTTGGCGATCTTCAGCGCCAGACCCTCGGCGATCGCGGTCTTGCCGACGCCCGGCTCGCCGATCAGACAGGGGTTGTTCTTGGTACGGCGGGAGAGGATCTGGATGATACGCTTGATTTCTTCATCCCTGCCGATGACAGGGTCGATCTCGCCGTTCTTTGCCGCCTTGGTCAGATCGCGCGAGAAGCTGTCGAGCGTCTTGCTGTCACCCTCGGCAGACGGAGCGCCGCTGCTTTCAAAACCGCCTTGCTGTTCGTTTTCAAGGCTTGCACTCATATGGTCGGCGATCGTCTGCGGGGTAACGCCGAGGGCGCGCAGATAGCGGATCGCGTAGCTGTCGCGGTCGGACAAGAGAGCAACCAACAGGTGCTCGGTGCCGACATAGCCGGAACCGGTACGCGCCGAGTACATCACTGCGGTCTGCATCACGCGCTTGGTACGCGGGGTAAAATCGTTCGGAGACAGGGTGACGACGCTGTTATCGCTGTCCATCATCGCCTCTAACTTTTCAGCGGTAACGCCGCTGTCGCGCAGCGCGGTATATGCGACGCCGCTGTTTTCTTTGCACAAGCCTAAAAGGATATGCTCGGAACCGATATAGGTTTGACCGAGCTTCTCGGCGCTTTCGATCGCCAGATTCAACGCCTTATTCGCTTTTTCCGTAAAGCCTTTGAATGTGTATTTCATATACCTTACCTCCTTTGTGCGACTTTGTCGCAGTGAATAATGAATAGTGAATAGTGAATAATTGCGGGCGGGACACCCGCACCCGATTCTATTCACGATACCAACTCTTATTTAAATCGATCTCTTAAAATCTCCGCGCGTTTGATATCGCGGTCGCGGGGACTCATATCGTCGCCGAAGCGCGTCATGATCGACGCGGGCTGGATCTCAACGATCAGCTTGTCGATGCTGTCGGTGGAGAGGGTCTCGAGCTTCTTTTCACTCACACCCAGACGTACCAGCGACAGCAGCTGCATCGCCTCGCTGTGATCCATCAGCATGGCGCTTTTGAGAATGCCGAGAGCGCGGTGGATCTTGTCCTGCGCTTCGATATCGTTGAGCAGATTCTCGCGGGAGCGCATCTCCTGCGCGATCAGCTGGGTGGTGATATTCTGCAAATTATCGATCGCCGCTTTCTCGGAGATACCGAGGGTGACCTGATTGGAGAGCTGATAGAACGCGCCCGCGGGCTTGGAACTCTCGCCGTACAGTCCGCGCATCGTCAGACCGAGCTTGCTGAGATTCGCGCCGATGCGATTGACGACGCCGCTCATCCTAAGCGCCGGCAGATGGAGCATCACCGACGCGCGCATGCCCGTACCGAGGTTGGTGGGACACTGGGTCAGGTAGCCGAGGCGCTCGTGGAACGCGAAGTTTAATTTCTTTGAGAGAATATTATCGATCTGATCCGCCAGCACAAAAGCCTCATTCAGCTCAAAACCATCCTTGATGACCTGCAGGCGGATGTGATCCTCCTCGTTGACCATGATGGACACGGTGTTATCGTCGCTGAGATAGACCGCGCGTCCGTCCTGCTCGCTGATGAAATCGGGACTGACAAGGTGGCGTTCGATCATCGCCATGCGGATGGTGTCGGGGATATTGTCAAGGTCGATGCGGTGGAACTTGATCTCACAATCCTTGAGCGCCTCCCCCACCTTATCGACGACCTCACGCGCTTTATCGGCGGGAAGTCGGATCGGGAACGGGTATTCCTTAAGATTACGCGCCAGTCGAATCCTGGTCGATACAACAGCTTCACTCATCGTTATCCCTCCAATCCTTTGATCTCGTCACGCAGCTGCGCCGCGCGCTCGAAGTTTTCTTTTTCAATCGCCTCTTTGAGCTCTGCGCGCAGGGCGCTGATCTTGTCCTCAGCAGAAGCGGTATCATCCGCCTTTTTCTCTTCCTCATTCACGGTGTATTCGATCACGCCCGGACGTTTGCCCTTGTGCTCGGTGTTACCGTGGACGTTACGGATGGTGGGCATCAGTTCGCTGAAAAACGTATCATAGCAATCGGCGCATCCGACCTTGCCGGTACGCTTGATATCGTTGAGGGTACTGCCGCAGGTGTCGCAGTGAGCGGCGCCGGAGATCGCGGGGAGCGCGTTCGAGAAAAAGCTCGAGAGCAGTCCGCCGAAATCAGCGGAAAAATCGGTGAACATCGAATCATATCCGAGTTCGTGGGCACATTCCGGACAGAGCCGGTATTCGGCATATTTGCCGTTGATCATCGTCTTGACATGGGTGGTAGCTTCATTCTTCTTGCAGTGTTGACATAACATGGAAATTCCTCCTTTTTTACAATTGTCATTGCGAGCCTCATTTTGAGGCGTGGCAATCTCAACCGATGCATAAACTTATTGGTGAGATAACCGCGTAATTGAGCGTCTGCTCAACCATCGAAATGACAGTTTTCAGTTTATCATATACCTTGACACTTATGTGTCGAGAAGTGGAACGCTGATTGCTGATTGATTTCAGGTTAAGTTTTTCGAGGATGATTCACGCAAGACGCGGCGGAATCTGCCGATAGGCTGTCGCCTATCAAGGACGACAACAAAGTATTGTGGGAATCAGACCGAAAAGATTGCTTGAAATCAGTCGGCTATCAGTGTCAGCAGCATATTTTTGAATACGGTGGCGCGGATAGAATCGCGGTACTGCTGGGGTACGCTGAGATACGCTCGCTCCCCCACCGCCGCCGCCATCAGCTTTGCGGTGCGCGGTTCAATGATACCGCGCGTCAACATATTGTCGAGCATGATCTCTGCCGTCGCCTTATCCAGCGCGGAACCGATGGAATTGACGATATGCATGATCGCGCCGCCGCGCGTGGTGTTGATACGGGTGATGCGGATGTATCCTCCGCCTCCCCTGCGGGATTCGACGATGTAGCCCTGCTCGGGGGTGAAGCGCGAGGTGATCACGTAGTTGATCTGGCTGGGCACGCACCCGAGGGTGGTCGCCAGCTCATTTCGTTTGATCTCTGCCTCGCCGTCCTGTTGCTCGAGTATATTCTTGATATACTGCGTAACCAAATCGCTCATACGCATTATTCTGACCTCTTTTCGGCACGCATGCCTTTATTCCGCCTTTGGTAATATAGATTGAACTTAGATCATTATCAACGGCAGGCCAAGCGTTCGTTTGAAATCAACCGGTTGTTATCGAACCGTATTATGATTTCTTACTCTCAACGCTCTTTGTCCTTTTCTGACCTTGACTATATTGTAAACCATTGGTCAAAGAAAGTCAAGGTCAAAATCAAATATTCACAAATTGTTCATAATCAATTCTTATTGGTTGAGATTGCCACAGTCCTTGCGGACTTCGCAATGACATGATAAAAGGTTGAGATTGCCACAGGGCGCATTTCAGATTGTCATTGCGAGGATGAACTGAGGTTCCGACGCGGCAATCTCAACCATAACCTTTGCGCCTCTTGCAATGACTATTGATAAACGCACAAAGCGGCTGCACCGTGTGGTACAGCCGCGATTTGGCAAATATATTGCTTTGGCAAATCATCCTGTAAGCCGGATTCTCAAACAGAACGCTTCACCTCAGCGCAGAGTGTAATCTTAATCGATCAGATTACAGCTCAGCAAAATACTTAATGGTGCGAACCATCTGAGAAGTGTAGGAGTTCTCGTTGTCATACCAAGAAACTACCTGAACCTCATACAGACCGTCGCCGATGGGAGAAACCATGGTCTGGGTAGCGTCGAACAGAGAACCGAAGCGCATACCGATAACGTCGGAAGAAACGATCGGATCCTCATTGTAACCGAAGCTGTCGCAAGCAGCAGACTTCATAGCGGCATTGATGCCCTCTACGGTTACGTCGTCACCCTTGACAACAGCGGTCAGGATGGTGGTGGAACCTGTCGGAACCGGAACACGCTGAGCAGCGCCGATGAGCTTGCCGTTCAGCTCGGGGATAACCAGGCCGATCGCCTTAGCGGCGCCGGTGGAGTTGGGAACGATGTTCGAAGCGCCCGCGCGAGCTCTTCTCATATCGCCCTTACGATGGGGGCCGTCAAGGATCATCTGGTCACCGGTGTAAGCGTGAACAGTGCACATGATACCGGTCTGGATGGGAGCATACTTGTTCAGGGTGTTAGCCATGGGAGCTAAGCAGTTGGTGGTGCAGGAAGCAGCAGAGATGATCTGATCGTCAGCGGTCAGAGTGTCCTCGTTAACGCTGAATACGATGGTCTTAAGGTCTTTGCCTGCGGGAGCAGAGATAACGACCTTCTTAGCGCCTGCGTTGATGTGAGCCATGGACTTCTCCTTGGAGCAGTAGAAACCGGTGCACTCGAGAACTACGTCTACGCCGATCTCGCCCCAGGGCAGCTTGTTAGCGTCAGCCTCAGCATAAATGGTGATTTCCTTACCGTCAACGATAATGGAATTCTCGCCTGCCTCTACAGTGTGCAGACCCTCACCGATCACGCCGCAATAACCCTTCTGAGCAGTGTCATACTTCAAGAGGTTTGCGAGCATAGCAGGGTTGGTCAGGTCGTTGATCGCAACTACCTCATAACCCTCAGCACCGAACATCTGACGGAAAGCCAGACGACCGATACGGCCGAAGCCGTTAATAGCAACTTTTACTGACATATTAATTCCTCCTAAGAATTATTTTAAATGTAATTGTTACATCATTGTTATTTTACTACAAACAGCACCCGAAATCAAGGTGTATTTTTGAAAAATAACCTAAAACAGGATAAAAAATACAGCCAACACCCTCAATTGGAGCATTGGCTGACATTTTTATGATATACAAAAGATATATCCGCGATGTTTACGCAATATCCGGACACGGGAGAAACACCGCAAAGGGAGCTTTACTCGTTATTGAAACGATACCAGCAAAAACGCGGAGTTGCCGGTTCTGAGGGTATCATGCGACTGGATGAACACCGCCGAATCAACATAGTTATCGTTGACGAACAACCGCGATGACAGCTTTCCGGGAAGAAGTGAAAAGCTCTCTCGTTTTTCATCATATATGATCTCAAAATTATAATCCTCTGTCAACGAGGCGTCTTTGATCTGAACGTCACAATATCCCGATACTCCGACGCGATTTCGTCCGGTATACAAGCTGAAGTTCTCGCCGGCGTTTTCACCCTTTACACAAACCAACAAGCCTACCTTAGGCGCGTTGAGATGAACAGGAGGCTCGGGTGCTTTTGCTGCGGCAGGATGTTGATCTTGATCGGGCTTAAACAACAGCTCGCCGTCGGGCACCGTCTTAGGCTCGGGGGCGGGATCGGTCTGAGGCTGAGGCATTCTTTCGGTTTTTGTTTCCGGCAACAATTCCGTTTTCGGTTCAACGAACGGTGTTTTGTCCGGATGCTCCGCCAACAGCTCCGTCTTAGGCTCCTCCTGCGGCAGTTCTGATTTTAGCTCCTCGGTCAGTAGTTCTGTCTTTGCTTCGCCGGATTGGATATCGGGCGCAATTTTCTCCTCTGCCTTTGGTTCTTCTGTCAAAAGCGTTGTCTTTGCTTCGCCGGATTGGTTATCGGGCGCAGCTTTCTCCTCTGCCTTTGGTTCTTCTGTCAAAAGCGTTGTCTTTGCTTCGCCGGATTGGTTATCGGACGCAGTTTTCTCCTCTGCCTTTGGTTCTTCTGTCAAAAGCTCTGTTTTTGCGTCACCCCTAAAACTATCATCCGGAGGAATCGGCGTATCCGCCTTTGGCTCTTCGACCAACAGTTCTGTCTTGCTGTTATCTTCAACTTGTTGCAGCGGTGCCCGCCAAGGGTTTTGCTGTATCGGTCGGGAGAGATCCTGACCGTTTCGATCGTTCGACTGCTGCGGTGTGTTCTGAACAGGAGTAGGGGGAACATTCACTCGCGGTGTGGCATTACCCATATTCACCGAACGGAACTCAATCGGATTCGCTGATGCTCTGTTGCGATTCGGTTCGGGAGCACGATGAGCAGGCTTTACACCGGGTGTTGTGTCGCTTTGCTCAAACCGATTATTGGCATGCCATTCACGATTTTGAACAGCCCTATCAGCAGGCACAGCAACGCCGTTGTTCTGTGTCACCGGTCTGAACGGCGATACATTGGCGGCGTTATTCTGCGCAGCGGGTCTGAACGGCGCCGCGGGGGCGTTGTTCTGCGCAGCGGGTCTGAACGGCGCCGCGGAGGGGGCATTGTTCGGCGCAGCAGATCCGGAGCGCACTGCTTCAGGTGTGCGATTCTGCATTGACGGGTAAGCTGAACCGGGACGTTGCGGAGCACCCGCAGGACGATACGCAGTCTGCTCCCATCGATCCATCGGCATCTGAGGCCGCTCGTTACCCCTTCCGGAATAATCGGGTGTAACCGGTTGAAAATTATGATCACTGCCGCGGGAATAGTTCGCACATTCAGCGATCGTCAGTTTTTCGATCATTTGCTCAAAGCCCATCGGATCACGCAGCAGCATGGTCTCGATCTTTGCTTTCTTTTTTACATTCTTGATGATCTTCTCTGCCTGATCGCGAGAATGCAGCTCTCTTTCTACGATTCCTACAAGATGATCGTGATAGGATTCGATCAGTTGTTTTAGTGCTTTTCTCTTGCCCTTCTTGGCGTCCGTTACCAGTGAAAGCTCATATTCATTCATCGACATATCCAATCTCCTATACCCGGAAGGGAAGCTCCGCTTCTTCCAATCTCCGGCAAAATCATTATGATCATACTGACGAAATCCATCGTCAATTCCTCTACCGTTATTGTATATGAAACGATAGGATAAGTCAACGATTTTTGCCGCTTAACAACCCATTTTGCCGAAATCATGATTCCGAGAATGATCGTAAATCATGAATTATCCGAAACGCCGCTTGACAGGATATCGAAAGGTATTATACACTATAATCAGATTCAAACGAAAGAGAGAAGCATTATGAAAAAGGCGGTTATCGGTATCCTGGCACATGTCGACTCGGGCAAGACCACACTCTCCGAGGCGATGATGTATGTGTCGGGCAATATCAGGAGACTCGGCAGAGTCGATCATAAGGATTCCTTTCTCGATAACTTTCGTCTGGAACGCGAACGCGGCATCACGATCTTTTCCAAGCAAGCGATCCTGCGATACGAGGATACGGAATTCACGCTGCTCGATACCCCGGGGCACGTGGATTTTTCCGCCGAGACAGAGCGCACGCTGCAGGTGCTCGACTACGCGATCCTGGTCATCAGCGGTACCGACGGCGTACAGAGCCACACCGTGACCTTATGGAAGCTGCTCCGCAAATACCGTATTCCCTGCTTTCTGTTCATCAATAAGATGGATATGCAGGGAGCTTCCAAAGAGCGCGTCCTCATTGAGCTGAAAAACAAGCTCAGCGATAATTGTGTGGATTTCAGCACGGACTCCGCCGAAGAGCTCTATGAGAATATCGCCCTGTGCGATGACAGCCTGCTGGAAGAGTTTGATACGGCGGGCAGCATCAGCGATACCGCCATCATCAGCGAAATCGAAAAACGGCACCTCTTCCCCTGTCTGTTCGGCTCGGCGCTCAAGCTCAACGGCGTTGAGGATTTTCTGGAGCTGTTGAACCGCTACACCGCGGTCAAAGAATACGGCAAAGATTTTGCCGCCAAGGTCTACAAAATCAGCGATGATACACAGGGCGGCAGGATCACCCACATGAAGATCACGGGCGGAGAGCTGAAGGTCAGGAGCATTCTGCCGGGCAAGAAGAATCAGAACGGAGAAAAGGTGAACCAAATCCGCATTTACAACGGTGAGAAGTTCACGACTGTCGATACTGCCGCAAGCGGAGCCGTTTGTGCGGTAACGGGGATCACATTCGCACTGCCCGGCGACGGTCTCGGTACAGAAAGCGACACGGGATCGCCGGTGCTGGAGCCCGTTCTCACCTATGCTGTCATCCTGCCCGACGAGCTCGACGCGCAGACTGCACTTGCCAAGCTTCGACTATTGGAAGCCGAAGATCCGCAGTTGAACATCCTGTGGAACGAGCAGCACAAGGAGATCCGCATCCGCCTGATGGGTGACATCCAGCTCGAGATCCTGCAAAGCGTGATCGAAGATCGTTTCGGCTTTACCGTATCGTTCAGTCAGGGGAGCATCATCTACAAAGAAACGATTGCGGATGCGGTCGAGGGCGTGGGGCATTTTGAGCCCCTGCGTCATTACGCGGAGGTACATTTGCTCCTGCAACCCGCCGAGCGCAACAGCGGACTGGTGTTCCGCAGTGAATGTCCCGAGGATAAGCTCGACAAAAACTGGCAGCGGCTGATCCTCACCCATCTGTATGAAAAGACCCACATCGGCGTGCTGACAGGCTCCCCTATCACCGACATGGAGATCATCATCAAATCAGGCAAGGCGCATCCCAAGCACACGGAGGGCGGTGATTTTCGTCAGGCGACCTACCGCGCTGTGCGACAGGGATTGCGTTCGGCAAAAAGCGTTCTGCTCGAACCCATCTACAGCTTTACACTCACTGTTCCCGCAGAAAATATCGGCAGGGCGATGACGGATATCACACGGATGCATGGCAGCTTTGACACGCCGGAGACCGACGCCTATACCGCGACGATCACAGGTACCGCTCCCGTATCCACCATGCGCGATTACGCCAAAGAGGTCATGCAGTATACCCACGGCAACGGATCTCTGAGTACCGCGCTGAAGGGCTATGAGCCGTGTCACAACGCCGACGAGGTGATCGCCGCGATCGGCTATGACGCGGACAGTGATGTGGAGAATACCGCAGACTCGGTATTCTGCTCTCACGGTGCGGGACATAACGTCAAATGGAACGAGGTGCCCTCGCATATGCACCTGCCAAGCGTACTCAGCGAAAAGAAATCTACCGATACAGATTCCTCACCGAAAAGGGATCTGTCCCGCTTCAAGCATCAAAAGGACATTTTCGCCTCCGACAAAGAGCTGATGCAGATCTTTGAGCAGACCTACGGTCCCGTACGCCGCAAACAGTACAGCGAACCTAAGCGCTACAAGACCGTCGATCATCAACAGCAAAAGAAGAAAAAGAATCTGCCCGCCGACTACAACGGCGTGGAATATGTGCTGGTAGACGGCTACAATATCATCCACGCGTGGGACAATCTGCGCGGAATGGTCAACGAGCATATGGACGTTGCACGCAACCTGCTTATCAACACCCTGTGCAATTATCAGGGCTACAAAAAGTGCGAGCTGATCCTCGTGTTTGACGCGTACAAGATCAAGGGGCATGTGCGCGAGGTGGAGAAGTTCAACAACATCACCATCGTCTACACGAAAGAGGCGGAGACCGCCGACATGTACATTGAGCGCGCATCCTACAAGCTGGCGAAAAACAACCGCGTTCGCGTCGTCACCTCCGACGGCATGGAACAGCTGATCATCCTCGGTAACGGCGCGATACGGGTATCGGCGCGCGAATTTCGTGAAGAGATCGACACAGCGGAAAAGGAGATCAGGGCGATCATTGACGGCGAAGTCCCGCGATAACGCAAAAAAAGAAAACCGTGAATTTGAGGACAAGAGCCTGTCAAATTCACGGTTATTTTTATCGATTATTTTACGCCGATCGCTTCTTTATAATCCTTTTTCATCTCTTCGGCGTTGGACGAGATGATCATGGAAACATAGTTGGTTCTGTCGACATCCACCGAGCTTTTCTCAATGATCGCGTACTGCTTGGGGTTATAGTTCTTGTTTTCTTTCATCTTCGTTTCGATATGTTTGTTCAGCCGATCTTCCACGCGCTTTGCCGCATCAGCGTCCTTCGCCTTGATCAGGACGATCTCCTCCTGATCGACGCCGCTTTTATTGATGCCGCCGGCATATTCCTCGATGTCATCAGCCGTGATACCGTAACGGTCGAAATCATCAGCGCTCTTGAACTCTAACATATTAGTGATGTTATAATCGGTCTTGAGTTTCTCAAAAACCTCGCTGAGGGGTTTTGCCGGCTGACCGCAGGCACAGCATATAACAGCCAGAAGAGTGACGGCTGCGATCACACAAATCAGTTTTTTCATTTTGACCTCCGTTTACAGTTGTTGCTTGCGTGAAACCACGCTCAAATATTGATACAGTTCCTCAGTCGCAGGACACGCGTGTCGGGCGACCGTCCTATTTTCGAAAGGGATCCTTAAGTGATAAGCCGATTACAATCCGGCAACGACATGAATCATGCGTTATTCTTCACGCAGTCTACCCACATCTGGCAGGATGTATCGTTAAAGTGCAGTCCCATATTATCGGGATCGCTGCAAAGATCATTCGGCAGGTTACCTTTATCATCCGCGAGGGCGGAATAGATATCTAAATAACGATAGCCTTTTTCATCACAATAAGCCTTCAGCTTGCTGTTGAATTCCTTGACCAGCGTATTGTTAAAGGATTCTACCTGTACCTTTTCGATCATCGGGGTAACCGATTGCAGGTAGATATGCGCGTCAGGGGATTTGGAGAGGATATTGGACACGATCTGCTTACAGCTGTTCATAGCGCCATCGGTACCGTATAATCCGATATCATTCATGCCCAGCATAATGAAAACATTCTTTTTACCGGTAACCTCGACACAATCCTCTACCAAATGATTCGCACCCTGATAAGACGGATGAACTGCTTCGGGGTTGTCGAGCTTCCACAGCGCATTGGTATATCCGAGACTGCCGGCACAGTAGAACGCCGCCTTGCCCAGCGCCTCGGGGTGTTCCTGACAGTAGTAATCGAGCTTTAAGGTGACGCTGTCACCGACAAATACGGCGTTATCGAACCACTCCGCACTCTTGGGAGAGGTCGTATCATAACCGGATTCGGTCGCGGCAACAGTCTCGGGCTGTGCCTCGGTAGATTCAGATTTCTTATTATTACAGCCGCCGAGCAGCATTGAAACACACAAAAGAATCGACAGCACAATTGCTATATACTTTTTCATCGGAAAATCATCTCCACATATATATAAATCAAAAATTGACAAACTTCTACATGATGTGGAAAAAGTATAGCACAGGAATATTGCAATATATTTCTAATAAAGAATTATCGTGGTACTGTTTCCCGATAAATTTCAGGCTGTTTTTCACGGATTATTTGTTCACCCTGCTGTATATTATTGTCCGACAGCGTTTTATTTATGAAATTCAGCACGCGCTTTTTATCGGCACTCCACTGCGGTGCGATCAAACTCTTTTTATCGCCGTCGCCCGTCAGACGACAGATAACGACGTTCTTCGGCAGGATGCGGATACACCGGCACAAAAGCGCGGCGTATTCTTCGAGCGTCATGGTGCGGAACAACCCGCGGCGGTAGTCCGCGGCAAGATCGGTACCCTCGAGTACATGCAGGAGCTGGAGCTTGATCCCGTCGGTCTTATGTCCGACATATGCCACCGACTCGAGCATCATCTCCTCCGTTTCACCGGGCAGCCCGAGGATGACATGGGTGATGACCTCGATGCCTGCTTGATGCAGAGCCTGTACCGCTTGATCGTATACGGACAGCGGATAACCGCGGCGGATATAAGCAGCGGTTTTCTCATGGATGGTCTGCAACCCCAGCTCGACGGTGACAGGCTTTTTCTCATTGATCTCGCAAAGCAGATCGATCACCTCGGGCGGCAGACAATCGGGGCGCGTACCGATCGAAAGTCCCACGATATCATCGGGCGCGATCGCCGCTTCATATAGTGCGCGAAGCCTTTCGATGGGTGCGTAAGTATTGGTGAACGGCTGAAAATACGCAATGTACATATTATCCCGTGTCTTGGATCGCACTCTGCGTTTTGCTTCCTCGAGTTGATCGCCGACAGATAACGCAGCGGAGGATGCGAATTCACCCGAGCCGCCCGCACTGCAAAAGATACAGCCGCGCTCCCCCAGCGTGCCGTCACGGTTGGGACAGGTCATCCCGCCGCTGATGGCGAGTCGATAGACCTTTTTGCCGTATTTCTGTTTGTAATATTCGTTTAAAGAATAATATCGATTCATGTCTGGTGATAGAAATCGAGCAGGCGCTGTTTATAATCGGGCGCCTCATCAAAGACACAGTGGGCAAACTCGCTCCCGTACATGTAGAGTTGAGCATGAACTGCGTCGGCGATATAACGGGATCCTGACGGTGGGAGCACCTTATCGCCCTCTGCGCCGATCACGAGCACAGGGCATTGGATCTTGTTCAACTCTCCCGCGATATCAAAGCCCTCGAGTGCCCGTGTCTGGATGATAAAGCGCCTGATGTCGTACTCGGTCATACCATCGTTCATATGGAGCAGTACATCCTTATACTTGCCGATGGTGCTCTCCGAATACAGAGAGTCGATCAACTCAGCAGTCAGCGCAGTCAAATCACCGCTTTGTGCAAGTGTGATCCATCGTTTTGTGCCTGCCTCTCCCTGTTTATTGATCTTGGCAGCGGTAGAACCGAGCACCATCTTATGCACCAGTTCGGGGTGGTCGATCGCGATACACATCGCCATCATACCGCCCTGGGAGGCGCCGAAAAGGTCTGCGTCGGAGATACCGAGCTTTTGCATCACGGCAGCCGTATCTTCCGCCATCTGCCGAACCGTATAATCGTCGGGCATATTGCGGCGGCGATCAAAGCAATAGACGGTATATTCTTCACCGAACGCCCTGTATGCCGCACTGACCGCCATCGCGGACAGCATCATACTGCGCGTCGATACACCCGGCAGGATGACAAACGCCCGCTCTCCGTCTCCGAAAGAGAAGTATTCCATTTCAATATCGTTGATACGAACCATATCTGTTTTCATATGACCACCCTTTGCTTTATGATAAATCAAGTATAACACACGCAATTTGAAATCTCAACCGACGTATCACATATCTTTTATCGCGGTGATCCCCCTCCCCCTATATTACAATGCTGACACGTTAGTTGATTTTTCACCTAAGATGCGGTATAATAGCACCAACAAAAATGAAAGAAGGGTACGAAATGAAAAGAGTTTTTACCATCATCATTGCGGCTGTTCTGGCGCTGGCCATGCTCACCGCCTGCGGCGCAAAAAATGTCGACCTCAAGAAGGTGTTGGAAGAGCTCAACAGCAAGCATGATTTGAGCACTCTTACCGCAGTAGACAGCGTTGAAAATTTCAGCCGCTACTACACCATTCCCGCAGAGTACGTCAAGCAGTTCGCTGCTGAGTTTACAAAATCATCAACCGACGGTTATACTGAGGTCATACTGGTTGAAGCTACCGACGACAAATCCGCAGCGGAGGTCAAAAAACAGCTTGAATCACATCTGCAGGATCAGCTCAGAGACGCCAAAAGATACAAAGCCGAGCATGTCAGCATGATCGAAGCGTGCTCCGTCAAGGATAAGGGCAATTTCATCTGGCTGGTCATCAGCGATAAACAAGAAGACATCAACGCCGACATTGAAAAGGCGTTGAAATAACGGTATAAAGAAAACGGTCGTCCGAAAGGGCGGCCGTTTTTTAGTGAGGAGTGAGGAGTGATTTGCTGCTGAAAAGGCTATCAAGCATCAGTAGTATGAAGCATAACTGATACTAATCCTTAATAAAAAGATTTAATCAGGTATTAGGGATAAATTTTGCAGAGCACGGCGGGCGACGCAGGCAGGCTGGCGCCTGTCAAGGAGTCCAACAAAGCTATGCGAAATTTAGCCCAATAAATGATAAAGGTTTTAATTAAGGATTAGTATGAAACATCATCTTAATATTCTATATCTATAACAGCGCGATTCCCGATCATGGTGCCTGTGCCTTGGAGTATGGGTGTTCTCGTTTCCCAACTAATCCAAAACAGGTGGGGACAGCGTCCGCTATTAACTCCTAACTAATACAGTATTGCCGCAGTAGCTCTCAGCCAATCATCGTTCACACCGGGGTCCCCATAACTCCCCGGGTTATGGGGAGAGGAGGAGCCGCCACATGAGGCTAAAGCGTACCAACCGGATACGCTTACCGAGTACGGCGAGCGACGACGAGGGAGAGCCTTGCGTGGGGGCTGTTAGCCAAATCAAGATTTGGACAGCCCCTCAAAAAGGAAAGAGCTGACAGTTACCTGTCAGCTCATCTATCTGTATCAAATTACTTGTTTACAGCGTCCTTGAAAGCCTTACCGGCCTTGAATGCGGGAACCTTGGAAGCAGGGATCTCGATCTTAGCGTTAGTTCTGGGATCTACGCCGGTACGAGCGTTTCTCTCTCTTCTCTCGAAGGTACCGAAGCCAACGATCTGGATCTTATCACCGGCAGCGATGGTCTCAACGATGGTGTCGAAGGTAGCGGCTACAGCAGCCTCAGCGTCCTTCTTGGAAATAGCAGCCTTCTCAGCTACAACTGCGATGAGTTCTGACTTTTTCATTTTAGTTTCCTCCAATAATTTTTTTGCGGATATTCCGCTTGATGTTTATTTAATTTCTTCCCAGAGGGAATCGATTAACGAATCGGGGGCGTTTTTCATGTCGATGCCGCGCTCTTTTGCGAGCGCCTCCACCGCGCGAAAACGCTTGGCAAATTTGTCGGTTGAGCGATAGAGCGCCTGTTCCGCGTCCACACCGGCAAACCGCGCGATGTTGACGACCGAGAACAAGAGATCTCCCAGCTCTTCTTCGATCTTCGCCTTGTCGCCGCTGTCGATCGCCGTGAACAACTCACGCTGTTCCTCGGGTACCTTGGCGGCGGCTTCTTCGGCAGAACGGAAGTCCATACCTGACTTAGCGGAGCGCTTCTGCACCTTTTGGGCACGCATGAGCGCCGGAAGGGATCGCGCTACGTCGTCTACGGAATCGGCTGTGCTCTTCTGCGACTTGGTCTGCATCTTGATGGCATCCCAATTTTTGAGCACCTCTTCCGGGGTATCGGCTTCGATATTACCGAAGACATGGGGATGGCGGATGATCAGTTTCTGACATACATCATTGCAGACGTCGTTGAAATCGAACCGTCCTGCTTCCTCCTCCATCAATGAATGGAAGATCACCTGCATCAGCACATCGCCGAGCTCTTCCTTGAGCAGGGGGGAATCACCCTTATCGATCGCCTCGACCGCCTCATAGGTCTCTTCGATGAAGTTCTGCCGGATGCTCTCGTGCGTCTGCACCCTGTCCCAGGGACATCCGTCGGGAGCACGCAGGATCCGCATGATGTGGATCAGATCAGAAATATCATATGTTTCTTTGTACTGAAAATCCATACTCTCTCCAAAAAGCGGCATAAACCCGCTTCAAATCTTATATTACCTTAATAAATGCAGTTTTTCAAGAATTGTTACAAGATTGTTGCCTTTTGGCAGCATATATATTTCTTCTTTGTCAAAGGTCTTGATCAGCATCAGGACAACAACGTAAACCAGCACCGCAACCACGATGGCAACCATCAGCGCGATCACATAGCTGACAAAGCGATTGAGCAGCGTATATACGCCGAACGCCGTAGCCGCGCAGATCGCCGCGCAGATAAAGGGCTTTAGGATCGTGTTGATAAAGTCGGGTCTGACCTTAGAGTGCTTGATGAGCAGGTACATACCGACAACAAAGACAAAGGCAAACGCGACCAGTGAGCCGATCGCGGCGCCGGTGACATTCAGCTCCGCCATGCTGACGAAGAGGTAGTTGGTCGAGATCTTGAGCACCATCGCGATGGAGCAGAGGATCAGCGGCAGGTTGACCTTACCCAGACTCTGCAGCATGCTCATCACCGGTGTAGACGCGGCGACGACGATGCACGAGAAGCCCATCAGCCGCAGGATGGAAGCGGAAACCTCCGCCTCGAATCCGCCGCCGTACAGCAGCGTGATGATCGGATTCGCCAGCGCGAACAGCGAGAGACCCGCGGGCAGGGTAAAGATCATGGTCAGCTTGATGACGGTCTCCATACTCTGCTTGAGCTCTTTTTTATCGCCCGAGGTATAGGCAGCAGTGACATTCGGCAGTGCCGAGGTACCGAACACCTGGGTGACCGTGGTGACCAGCTGCATCAACGGTAGTGCGTTGGCAAAGCAGCCCCACAACGAGGTATGCAGCTTGATCTCCTCACCCTGTACCATGTTGTACAGCTCCGCGGAATACTTGGGATCGAACTGAGAGATCAGTCCGTCGAGGTTCACACGGCAGGTGTTGTACAGGACGTTCTGGATCACGACCGCGTCGATGGTCGTGGAGATATTCATGATAAACGCCGAGAGGATGATCGGGATCGCGGTGTTACGCAGGATACGGAAGGTCTCTCCCTGGGTACGCGCGTCGACCGAATCATGATACATCTCATCGGTAACAATGAACTTATGCTTGGCGTAATAGATACGCAGGAACAAGAAAGCGAACAAGGAACCCAGCGCGATACCGGCGATCGCCGCCGCGACGGAATACGCGAGCAAGCGCTGCATTGCCATCTCGGCGGAGGGATAGGCCTTGCCGAACACCGTGCTCTTTGCAGCGAATTCGTCCATGCCGAACTTCATCACGAGGAAGCCCATCGACAGACCGCTGATGACCTTGACCAGCATTTCGATGACCTCACTGCACGCGGTGGGGAACATGTTGCGCTGTCCCTCAAAATAGCCGCGGTAGATCGCGACCAGACAGCCGATGAAGATCGAAGGCGCCAACGTCATCATCGCATAGATCGAATCGGGCGATTTAATCAGCTGTACATAGATAAAGCTGATACCAACCATCAGCACAAAGCAGATCGCGCCCATCGCAATAAAGAACTTCTTGGAGGTTTTATAGATGACGTCCACATCCCGATACCGCTTCTGCGTGATACTCTCCGCGATCAAACGCGATACCGCGATCGGGAATCCCGCCGTCGCCAGCGCGAAAAGCGGGGTGTAAACCTCATAGGCGTTGCTCAGCAGACCGATACCGACACTGCTCATCGAGAAGCCCGCCGCTTCATCATAAGTAGCAAACATACGGTACAGGAAGATCTTGTACAGCATGCCGAGCACCTTGACCACGACCATGCTGACGGTCATGATCATCGCGCCCTTTAAGAAGGTTTTTGACGTATTCTTACTGAAACTGTCGTTGTTCATAACATCGCTCCGTTTATCATCGCCTTCCCTTATCGGGAGGTGAGCAATTGACTTACGTTTTCGGTCGTATCTTCTTATGAAAGACCTTACTTATCAAAGAGGTATTTTATCACAGTGGATATGAGAATTCAACCGTTTTACCTACGATTTGTTGTATTCACCATAAAATGAGCGTACACGCGCTTTGCGCTGTATCATCTCGTCAAAACGGCTGATATATTCATACGGATATTTAAAGTTAAATATGCGCTCGATGTAGTCGGAATCGACGTCGCGAAGCTTACTGACCGCACCCGCGCCGCAGGCGAGGATCGAATGCGTCTCCTCCATGATATAGACATTGTAGGGGCTGAAATACCCCGGCTTCGCCCATCCGGTGTTCTCAAGATTCGAGAGCATCTTGCTCTGGCGGTAGAGGTAATACGGTTCCCAGCCGCCCTCGGTCAGACGCGCTGCCGCTTCATCGAGCATCCGCGCCGTATACTCCTGCTCCTTGACCGCGTCCGTCGAATTCAGTCGGGCGGATCGCTTCACGGCAAGGGTATGCACCGTAACGCTCTCGGGATCGAGATTCTGCACGATATCGAGCGTGTGTGCAAAGCTTTCGGGCGTATCGGAGGTGAGCCCCGCGATCAGATCCATATTGATGTTGTCAAAGCCCAGCTCACGCGCAAGTCGAAAAGCGTCGATCGTCTGCTGTGCCGTGTGCTTGCGCCCGATGCGCTCCAGTACGCTGTCGTTGAAGGTCTGGGGGTTGATCGAGATCCGCGTGACCGGGTGCTTCTTTAACGTAAGCAGCTTTTCTCTGGTCACGGTATCGGGACGGCCTGCTTCCACGGTGAACTCGGCGCAATCGGAAAGATCGATATCCGTTTCGATCTCGTTGAGCAACAGATCGAGCTGTTCGGCACTCAGGGTCGTGGGGGTGCCGCCGCCGATGTAGACGGATTTGCACCGTAAGCCCAGCTCTTTGGCAAGCTCCGCCGTATAGCGGATCTCGCACAGCAAGAGGGGCAGGTACTCGCCGATCAGCTTCTTTGCCTTTTCGACCGTCTGACTGACGAAGGAGCAGTAATTGCACCGCGTCGGGCAGAATGGGATGCTCACATACAGCGAGAAGGAGCGGCGGTCGGAGCGCGACAGAATGACCTGTTGGTTCTGTCGCACCTGCCGGGCAAGCGTGATCTTCTCATTGCTGACATAGAGCGTGTCACGAAAGCGGCGTACCGCTGATTCCTCTCCCTCGCTGTCACACAAGCGAGAAAATAGTTTGATCGGGCGAACACCGGTGAGGATGCCCCACGGCAGCTCGCGGTCATATGCCTGACTGAGCAGCCGATAGAGCAGCTGTCCCATCGTCAGCTCATCATCCTCGCTCAAAGGCGCTGACAACGCCTGACGGAAAGTGTCGGTACACAGCTCGACGCGCACCTCGTCATGCACCGAGGTCAGTACATAGGGCGCGGATAACGCCTCATATTCGTGCAACACCGCGACCTCCTCGGTGAAGAGGAAGGCGCGGCATAGGTTTTCCATTTCATAATGGTATTTGTGATTATCGATATATAGATTCATAGTTATTTAGATATCAGAGAATAGATAACAGATAACAGTTGAGAAAAGCCCGATCAGATCTTAAAAAACGGGTGTGGGCGAAGCCCACCATTCATTGTTATCTATTATCTTGTTAATTGTTCTCTGGATTCATCTCATAAAGGGATTATGTTTTCTTTCTCTCTCGAGGGATGTGAACATATCGTGTCCGGGATAGACGCGATAATCGCCCTCAAGGTTCTTTAATCGCTCAACAGACTGCATCATATCCTGCATCGACGAGGTCGGGAAGTCGGTACGTCCGACGCTGGTGCAAAACAGCGTATCGCCCGAAAAGATGCACTCGTCCGTCAGGTAACAGCCGCTGCCCATCGTGTGACCCGGGGTCAGCATGAAACGCAGCTCCGTCTCGCCCAGCAGGATGGTATCGCCGTCCTCCAGCGCTCTGTCGACCTGAAAGGGCGCCACCGTGATACCGTGGGGCTTTGAGAGATTATAGCTCGGCTCCTCGATGACGGGCAGCTCGATGCGCGACGCGCAAACGGTGGGGTGATACTTTTCGCACAGCTCCGCCACACCCATGATGTGGTCATAATGACCGTGGGTCAGCAGGATGTAGGCTACATCACCGCCGTGCTCCTCGATTTGTTCGAGCAGCTCGTCGGAATGGTCGGCGGGATCGATCACCGCCAGCTTTCCGGTCGCTTCATCTTGGATCAAATATACATTTGTACCGATCATGCCGATCACAAAACAAGTGATATTCATCATTTCTTCAACTCCCCGCTGTCGATCATAATGGTGACGGGTCCGTCGTTGAGCAATTCGACCTTCATATCTGCGCCGAAAACGCCCTTTTGCACGTCGGAAACGCCCGCCTCTTTTATTCTTTTACAGAAATATTCATATAATTCCTTTGCCAAATCGGGCTTTGCCGCACCGAAGAAATCAGGCCGCCTGCCGTGGGAGCAGTTCGCGCATAGGGTGAACTGCGATACCACCAGTGCCGCACCGTTTGTGGTCAGCAGGCTGAGATTCATTTTATCATCACTGTCGCCGAAAATGCGCAGGTTAGCGATCTTGTCGGCGAGCACCTCTGCGTCACGCTCGGTATCGCCATCGGCAACGCCGAGTAAAATCAATAAGCCGTTATCGATGGCGGAGATCTTCTCCCCCTCAACGGTCACGCTCGCGCGCGTGACGCGCTGGATCACTGCTTTCATGTGTATCAGTCCTTTCTGCAGCCTCCCTTTGAAAAGGGATGTGAGCGCGTACAACGCACTCGGAGGGGTTGTTTCATTGCTGAGCGGCAGCGAATATCCAATTAAATTCGGTTGGTCGCTTCGCTCCTTTTGTGCAATCCCTCACCCTCCTACGGAGGGAGCTCCCTTTACCAAAGGGAGCCTGTTTATATTCTCGTGATGGATACGATGCCGTTGATCTGCGCTAGGTGCGCCATGACCGAACGCAGGTGATCCATGTTGTTGATCTCGATCGTGACGGTCACCATCGCCTGATTATCCTTGAGCTCACGCGAGTTGAGCATATGGATGAAGATCCGCATATTGGACAGCTCGCGGGTGACATCGGCAAGGAAGCCGGTGCGATCGTTGCAGACGATCTCCAAGGTGCTCTGGAAGCTCTCGTGGATCTCGTCATCCCAGTGGGCGTTGACCCAGCGCTCCGGCTCTTCGCAAATCGAGGTATCCTCAGGCACATTGGTGCAATTGCGCTTATGGATACTCACGCCGAAGCCGCGGGTGATATAACCGATGATGTCGTCGCCCGGCAAGGGATTGCAGCAGCGCGAGAACTTGATCAGGCAATCGTCCAAGCCCTCGACGGTCACGCCGGAGCCGACGTGCTTCTTGCGCTTGGAGCTGCGCTCTTCTGTGATCGGCTGAGGCGGCTCATCGGATTTCTTATATTTCTTGGTGTAGATCTCCTTGACGCGCGGCATGATCTTCCAGAGCTGGATACCGCCGTAACCGATGGACGCGTAGAAGTCGTCGATCGAATTACAGTGATGCCGCTGGATGATCGGCTGCATGCACTCCTCGAGATCTTCATCGGCGAACTGCATGCCCGCCTTCTTACACTCGTGCTCAAACATCGCCTTACCCTCGGCGATATTCTCCTCACGGCGCTCCTTCTTGAACCACTGACGGATTTTGGTGCGTGCGGAATTGGTCTTGACGATCTTGAGCCAATCACGCTTGGGACCCGTTCCCTCTTTTTGGGTCAGGATCTCGACGATGTCGCCGCTCTTGACCTTGTAGTCGATCGGAACGATGCGTCCGTTGACCTTGGCGCCGACCATGCGATTGCCCACACCCGAGTGGATCGCGTACGCCATATCGATGACCGTAGCGCCGGCAGGCAGATTGATGATATCGCCCTTAGGCGTAAAGACATAGACCTCGTTGGTGGAGAGGTCGTATTTGATAGATTTGACGATATCCTCAGCATCCTCGGCGTCGTTCTGCACCTCGATCATCTTGCGGATCCACGCGAGGTTCTCCGCCAGATTATCCTGCTTACTGCCGCGCAGCTTGAGCTTGTATTTCCAGTGCGCCGCGATACCGTATTCCGCGGTATGGTGCATCTCATAGGTGCGGATCTGCACCTCAAAGGGGATACCGTTACTGCCAAACACCGTGGTGTGAAGGCTCTGGTACATATTCGCCTTGGGCGTAGAGATATAATCCTTGAAGCGGTTGGGCAGCGGGGTGAAGATATCATGCACCAATCCGAGGACATTGTAGCAGTCGCCGATCGTGTTGACGATCACGCGTACCGCAAAGACGTCGAAGATCTGGTCGACGTCACGCCCCTGCATATAGGTCTTGCGATAAATGGACACCACCGACTTGACGCGTCCCTCAATGGTGACATGAGGGATAGAGAAGCCGATTTTTTCCAGTATTTGTCGTTTGATCTCTTCGATAAACGCGTTGCGCTCATTCTCAGTCAATTGCAGACGCGTTTCGATCTCGTGATAAGCAACGGGGTCAAGATAGCGCATGGAGAGATCCTCGAGCTCATCCTTGATCGCCTTCATACCCAAACGGTGCGCGATCGGCGCATAGACCTCCATGCACTCGAGCGCCTTATCGCGGCGCTTCTGATCCTTGACGCACTCGATGGTGCGCATATTGTGCAGGCGGTCAGCGAGCTTGACGATGATCACGCGGATATCGTTGCTCATCGCGATCAGCATCTTGCGGACGTTCTCCGCCTGACGCTCCTCACGGTCGGTGAACTTGATCTTACTGATCTTGGTCAGACCGTCGACAAGATTCATGACCTCCTCGCCGAACGCATCGCCGACCTGTGTGAGGGTGACGTCGGTATCCTCAACGGTATCGTGCAGCAGCGCCGCTACGATCGAATCCGTATCCATGCCCATCTCGGCAAGGATACAGGCGACCGAGGTGGGGTGCAAAATAAACGGCACGCCCGAGACACGGCGCTGATCACCGTGAGCGAGATTTGCGAACTCGTACGCCTTCTTGATTTTTCTTTTATTATACCTGACGTTGCTTTTGTCAAGCAGTGACAGCAATTCATCAAAATCCTGATAATGGATCACTTCACTCATCCAAGCTCACCTCCCTGAGTTTTGTGATGATAACGGATGTGTCCAGATCGACCTTTGCGCCGACCTCACACATCTTGATCTCAAAGTCATACATGCCCTCGTCGATCTCAATCAGCCGCAGCTCGTTCATGCACTCCAGGATGACCCGCAGCTTTCCGTAGCTGATGTCGGAGTTGATCCGATACAGCAGGCTGTCGAACGAATAGTGATAACCGCCGTTTGCTCTGAGGAATCGATAGACGACCGCAAACTCAGAACGGTCGGGCAGGAGCGATCCGGCTTCTTCCGCCGAGATGATCTCTCCGCGGCAGAAACGCTCAAAGGATTCTTTGGAGCGGAGCATCTCCTCCTCTTCCCTATTCGCAAATCGCATATCGCGGATGAAGATCGACAGACTCTCATTGTTATTATAGGTATTAATATCCAGCGTAACCGCCAGATCCACCACATCGCCGACATTATACGCAAATTCGGCTAATGTCGTGGAAAACCGCAGAGCATATACCGTACTCTCCCCGCGTGACAGGGTCAGGCGCAGATGCTTGCCGCCGCCGATCTCGCGAATATCGCGCAGGGTCATATTATACAGCCCGAACAGCGGCGTGGGATTGCCCGCACCGAAGGGTTCGAGCAGACTCAGTCCGCGTGCCAGCTCCACGCTCAGCTGTGCGGGGTTGAGCTTGCAGTCCAGCTCCAGCACCGGCTGGGGAACGGGATGGGTCAGGGTATAGCGGTTGATCCGCTGAATGAAGGTTTCGATTTGATGGCGTTTGATTCCAAAGCCGACCGCCATCGGATGGCCGCCGCATTGGGTAAGGATGTCGGCGCAGGAGAATACCGCGTCGATCAGCGAGAAGCCGCTCACCGATCTGCCGGAAGCACGGCATACATCGCCCTCCATCGAGATCACCACGGCAGGCTTTGCGTACACCTCTTTGATACGCGAGGCAACGATGCCGATCACGCCCTTGTGCCAACCCTCGCCGCACACGACAATGACGGGATTATTCACAAGAGAGGGATCCTGTCGGATCATCTCGTCGATCTCGCCGAGGATGTCGCGCTCGATCTGCTGGCGCTCCGTGTTGTCGGAGCTCAGCTCCGCGGCAATATCCGCGGCGTATTCCTCGTCATCCGTCAAGAGCATCGTGACGGATTTTTTGGACAGTCCCAGCCGTCCGCCCGCGTTGATGCGCGGCACCAAAGTAAAGCTCAGGTTGCCCGCGGAGAGATGCTTTCCGCTCAATCCGGCTTCTTCCACCAGAGCGGCAACGCCCAAACGGTCGCCGTTATTGATATGGCGCAGTCCGTTTTTGACCAATACACGGTTCTCTCCGTGCAGGGTGACGATATCGCCCACAGTACCGATCGCGGCAAGATCACTGTAATTCTCCAACAGCCCCTCTACATCGGCATACTCGCCCTCGATCGCCTGTACCAGCTTGAAGGCGACGCCGACGCCTGATAATTCTTTAAAAGAACTATTGCAATCGGGACGATGCAGATCGACCACCGCGACCGCGTCGGGCATGGTCTCGGGGATCGCGTGATGGTCGGTGATGACGGTATCGATCCCGAGCGTTTTGGCGTATGCCACCTCGTCTACGGCGGCAACGCCGTTATCGACCGTGATGATCAGCTTGACGCCGCGCTCATACAGTCGGTCGATCGACTCACGGTGCATACCGTAGCCCTCGGCCGCACGCGACGGAATGTAATACATCGCGTCCGCACCGATATCGGAAAGATAGGAGTACAGCAGCGCAGTCGAGGTAACGCCGTCGGCGTCGAAATCGCCGTAAACACAGATACGCTCTCCGTCTTCGATCGCCTGTTGTATCCGCTCGACCGCCTTGTCCATATCCTTGATCTCAAACGGTGAGGCGGTAAGTGTCTCATTCGACAAAAAGTCGATGATCTCATCCTCCTCTGTGATGCCGCGGATATCGAGCAGCATGGCGATCAGCATGGGCAGGTCATAGCGCTGAGAGATGGCGACCGCGTTGTCTTTATTCAGTTTTCGGGTCACCCATTTTTTCATCTGTTACTCCTTGTGTTTTTAAAGAGAGATCATTCTCTCGCTGTATTCAACAGTTGTTTTGCATGGTTGAGCGCGCTGTCGGTGATCTGTTCGCCGCCGACGATCCGCGCGAGTTCTCTGATTCTGCCGTCCTCGTCCAGAGAATCGACCTGCGTAAAGGTGCGCTCATCATGCACGCTCTTGCTGATAAACAGGTGGTTATCGGCAAAGGCGGCGATCTGCGCCTGATGGGTCACGCACAGCACCTGGCTGTCGGCAGAAAGCTGATGGAGCTTCTTGCCCACCCGATCGGCGGCTGAGCCGGAGATACCGGTGTCGATCTCGTCAAAGATCAGCGTCTGCACAAAGTCCGCGCGGGAGAGTACGGTCTTGATCGCGAGCATCATACGCGACAGCTCACCGCCCGAGGCAATCTTGCTGACGGGCTTGGGTTCCTCGCCGGGGTTGACAGAGATCAAAAATTCGATCTTGTCAATGCCGCGGGTGTTCATCTCAACCTCTTCCTGCCGGATCTCCAGACGAACGTCGGGCATCAGCAGGAACGCCATCTCACGCTCCACACTCTCGCGGAAGGTTGCGCAGACCTTTTTGCGGATGTCAGATAATTCTTTTGCGGAATTATATGCGCTGTTATATAGTTCATCCCTGCGCTTTTCGAGCTGTTCACGGTTGAACGCGTAATCGCTCAGGGCGTTTAATTCTTTTTTCGCATGATCGAGATAAGCAAGCAATTCTTCTTCGCTGTCGCCGTACTTGTGGCGCAGGCGGTACAAAAGGTCAAGTCGTTCCTCGATCTCCTCCAATCGGTGCGGATCGGCGTCGATATCGTCCATCGCGCCCTCAAGCTCACGGGAGATCTCCTGCAGCTCGTACAGCGCGGAGGACAGCCGATCGGCGGCGCCCTCTAAGGTGCTGAGATACCGTGAAGCGTTCATCACGCTTGTCGCCGCGTCATCCGTCATGCGGAGCACGCCGTCCACCTCATCATCACCGTCCAGCGCGATGCGCGCGCGCATCAGCTCCTTGGCGATCTTCTCACGATTTTGCAAGGCGTTGCGCTCCTCACTGAGTGCGTCATATTCGCCCACGGTAATATCCGCGTCCTCGAGCTCCGTGATCTGGAAGGACAGCAAGTCCATGCGCCTGAGGCGCTCGCTCTCATCGGTATCGGCGGAGCTGAGCTCCTCCTCCACTGCCCTCAGTTCACGATAGAGCCCGCGATAAGCGGCAAGCCGCTCGCCGATATCCGCGAGCGCGTCGATGTAGACGATATGCAAGGCGGGGTTCATCAGCTCGAGGTTGTCGTTCTGACCGTGAATGTTGATCAGGTACTCGCCCAGCTCCTTCAGCGCGGCAACCGTCGCGGGTCGGGAGTTGATGCGGCAGGTGTTCTTGCCCGACGCGGACAGCTCGCGCGAGAGGATCAGCGAACCGTCCTCAGCGGAATAGCCCATCGCACTGAGCTTTTTATGTACCAGCTCGGAGAGCTCCTCAAAGGTCGCGCTGACGTAGGCGGCGTCGGCGCCCGTGCGGATCATCCCGCGGGACGAACGCTTGCCGAGCACGGCGTTGATCGCGTCGATCACGATACTTTTACCCGCGCCGGTCTCACCGGTCAGCACATTCAGACCGTTTGTAAAATCGATATTACTTTTTTCAATAACCGCTATATTCTCGATATAAAGGTTAGTCAGCATATGTTGTTCCTTCTATGTGATATCCGAGCGGTATGTGATCACACCGCTGTGGATGAATTGACTGGTTTATGAAAGAAATGTTTTGAATTCCTCACAGCAGGCGGCGGCTTGATCGGCGTCCTTGCAAACGACGAGGATGGTGTCTTCACCCGCTAAGGTGCCGAGGATCATGTCAAAGGACATCATGTCCAGCGCGGCACACGCCGCCTGCGCCATGCCGCTGAAGGTCTTGAGCACAACGATGTTCACGGCGTTTTCCACCGAGATGACAGAGGACGAGAAGATGGTTCTGAAATTATTCTTCGCGCCCTTTTCGGAGCTGGGCGACGCCTGATAACGGTACTTTCCGTCGGGCAAAAGGGTCTTGGTCAGACGAAGCTGCTTGATATCGCGCGATACGGTAGACTGGGTCACATCATAGCCTTCCTTGCGCAGGTAATCGATCAATTCCTCCTGTGTGGTGATCGGATACTTGTTGATCAGCTCCAGAATTTTGTTGTGTCTTGTCGTTTTCATTTCCATTAGAACTCCTTTAGTTTTTCGTTGAGAAGCGTATAAAAATTCTTCTCTTTCAAAATAATCAGCTGTAACGCTTTCGGTGCTTTTCTCACCGTGATGATATCGTCAGAGGAGATGGGGATGTGATTCTGACCGTCCACCGTCATGTAGCATTTGAGGGTAGACTCGGGCAGGACGCGCGCGGAGAGCACAGCATTCTCGGTAAAGACCACCTGCCGCGACGTGAGTGCATGCGGACAGATGGGCGTAAGCAGGATACAGTTCATATCCGGCTCGATGACGGGACCGCCGGCAGAGAAGGAATATGCCGTGGAGCCCGTGGGAGTGGAAAACATCATACCGTCGGCACGATAGGAGATGATCCGCTCGCCGTCGAGCTCGACCGAAATATCGACCATATTCGCGAGCGTATCGCGATGGATGACCGCTTCATTCACCGCGGTCATACGGCGCTGTTCGCCGTCCTTATTCACGGTAATCTCAAGCAGCATCCGCTTCTGGATGCGGTACTCACCGGTCACTAGCTTTTTGAGCTCTTCCATCTCGTCGGGCTCGATGTTGGCGACAAAGCCGACCCTGCCGAGATTGATGCCCAAGAGAGGTTTATCATATAATGCGGCGCATTTCGCGTTGTGGATAATGGTGCCGTCGCCGCCGACCGTCACCGCGATATCACAGGCGCGGATGATCTCCTCTGCCGAGGGCATCACCGTCGTCCCCGCTACGGGACAATCCTCGCAGGACAGAAACTCAACGTCGAAGGGTTCGAGCTCCTTGACGACATGTTGTGCCGCTTCCATGGCGAGCGCCTTGTCTTTGTTGACTATCAGGGATAATTTCATAAGTTCCCCCAATGCTTTTGGTGTCATAGATCGGCGGGACAGGTTCCTCTTACCCGCCTTGAACAACACCGGTATTTATTGATCGAGCGCCTCGTGCGATGCCGTGACCACCTCGGCGGCAGTTGCCGTGAGAAGGTTCTCAGGAGTATCCGAGCGCTTGATATACAGTAGGTATTCGATATTACCCTGCGGACCCTTGATGGGTGAATAATCCAGTCCGCAGACGGAAAAACCGTTTTGCAGGCAGAAGTCAATGATCTCCTGCACGACGCTTTGGTGCACCTTTTGATCGCGCACCACGCCGTTTTTGCCGACGTTCTCACGCCCTGCCTCAAACTGCGGTTTGATCAGACAGACCGCCTGTGCGTCGTCGGCACACACGCCGCGTGCCGCAGGAAGAATCAGCTTGAGCGAGATAAAGGCAACGTCAACGGAGAAGAAATCCACCGCCTCGGGTACCTGCTCACAGGTGACATAGCGCATATTGGTACGTTCGAGATTGACGACGCGTTCATTGTTTCTGAGCTTCCACGCCAGCTGACCGTAGCCGACGTCAACGGCATAGACCTTTTTGGCGCCGTTTTGGAGCATGCAATCGGTGAAGCCGCCGGTCGAAGCGCCGATATCCATCGTCACCTTGCCGTCGAGCGAGATCGGAAAGACCTCCATCGCCTTTTCGAGCTTATAGCCGCCGCGCGATACATAGCGCATGCGGTTGTCACGCACCTCAACGGCGGCGTTCTCGTCATAATTCGAGCCTGCCTTATCCGCTTTTTGGTTGTTGACGTAGACACAGCCCGACATGATGACCGCCTTCGCCTTTTCGCGGCTTTCAAAAAAGCCTTTTTCCACTAACAGGACATCCAGCCGTTTCTTCATCCGCTCACCTCTTCGTTTTGCTGTACGGCTCGCGCCATTGATGCTGCGTCAAAGCCGAGATTTTTCAGCGTATTCTTCACGGACGCATGCGGGACATAGCGATCATCGACAGCCGTTATCTGATAATCGCCGCTGTAGCTCAGATCATCCAACATCGTGCGGAACAGCTGCGCCGTACCGCCGCTTGCCATCCCCTCTTCAAAGAAACGGATATGCGGATAGTCCGCGGCAAACCGCACCGCGTTTTCATCGATCGGCTTGATGCGGCAGAGCTTGAGGATACAGAGCTTTTTGCCCTGTTGTTGCAGGTTCCTTCTCGCTTCAACCGCCTCATTGAACAGTCTGCCGTAGGTGATGAGCAGGGTGTCGGCGTCCTTGTCGCCGACGATATCGTAATTCAGGTTTTCGATGGTATATCCCTCGGGCTTTGTGCCCTCACTGCCGCGCGGATAGCGCACCGCCGCTAAGGCTTCGCAGTCGAACAGCGCAGCCGTCAGCGCGCTTTCCAGACCGTCAAAGTAACACGGCGAATAGATCGTGGTGTCGGGGATCGCGTTGAGCATCGATACATCAAACAAGCCTTGATGGGTCTCGCCGTCCTCACCGACCACACCGGCGCGGTCGATGCCGAGCACCAGATGGGCGTGCTGCATGGAAACATCGTGGATCAACTGGTCGTAACTGCGCTGTAAAAAGGTCGAGTACACCGCAAAAACGGGCAACAGTCCATTGACTGCCAGCCCTGCCGCAAAGGTGACCGCGTGCTCCTCGGCAATGCCGACGTCAAAGAAGCGGTCGCGATATTGCTTTGCGAAATCCACCAAGCCCGTACCCGTGCGCATCGCGGCAGTCACCGCGCAGACGCGCTGATCCGCCTGTGCCAATTCGCAGAGCTTTTCGCCGAATACGGCGGAGAAGTTCTTGTCGGAGCTGATCGGCTCGCCGGTGTCGATGTTGAAGGAGCCGACGCCGTGGTAAGACGCGGAATCATCCTCCGCGTACTTATAGCCCTTGCCCTTTTTGGTCACCACATGAAGCAGGGCGGGATCCTTAGACTGCTTGACCGTGTTCAGCGCGTTCGTCAGCTCTTCCATGTTGTGACCGTCAACGGGGCCGTAGTAGGAGAGCCCCAGCTTATCGAAGATGGTGTGACGGTACATCACATGCTTGACCTTCGACTTGGAGCGCTTGAGCACATTGCCGATCGGTCTGCCTAAAAGCGGGATCTTCGACAACGCGCGCTCGGTACCGCGCTTTAAGCGCCGATACCACGGCTGCAGCCGTATCGAGGAAAGATACCGCGCCATCGCGCCGACATTGCGGCTGATGGACATACGGTTATCGTTGAGTATCACGATAAAGTTCTTTTTATGCTGACCGGCATTGTTGAGCCCTTCATAAGCCATGCCGCCCGTCAGCGAGCCGTCGCCGATCACGGCGATCGTATAGGAGGGGTCTCCCGTCAAAAGCTTTGCCTTCGCGATGCCGAGCGCCGCGGAGATCGAGGTGGAGGCATGACCCGCGTTGAACGCGTCGTATGCGCTCTCACAACGCTTGGGAAAGCCCGACAGCCCGCCCTCGCGGCGGATCGTGTCGATCTCGTTGTAGCGACCCGTGAGCATCTTGTGGGTATAGCTCTGGTGACCGACGTCGAACACAATGCTGTCGGCGGGGCAATCGAATACCCGATGCAGCGCCACCGTCAGCTCCACCACACCGAGGTTGGAGGATAGATGGCCGCCGTTGACCGACACTACGTCAATCAGCTTTTCGCGGATCTCGTCACAAAGCTGATCGAGCTGCTCCGCGGAAAGCGCCTTGACGTCGGCGGGAGATTCAATTTTTGACAAAATCTCGTATGACATAATGATTAAACTCTGTATTCTCTATCATTCAATGCAATTAACACCGATTCCACGGAAGTATTCCGCAAATCATGCGTGCGGGAGGAGCAAGCCCCTCCCCTACGATAATAGGTAGATTAATTATTTTTTTCTGTTTGCCAAGGCAACGGCAAAATCCGCCAGATCCTTGGTGTCGCCGTCGAATACATTCAGCGCGTCGATCGCTTCTTCGGTGAGCCATGCGACCGACTCGCGGCAGCGCTCAATATCGAGCATTGACATAAAGGTGCTCTTCTCGTTGTCGATGTCACTGCCGATCGGCTTGCCGAGCTCCTCTGCGGTCGAGGTCACGTCGAGGATATCATCCACGATCTGGAACGCCAGCCCGATGGCATGGGCGTATCGCTCGGCGGCGTTGATCTTTTCTTCCTCTGCGCCCGCGACGACACAGCCCATCATGCAGGCGGCTTCGATCAGATTGGCGGTCTTTTTCTCCTCCATGAGTCGGACGAGCTCGATGTCGACGGTTTTGTGCTCCATCGACAGATCGATCACCTGACCACCCACCATGCCGAGCAAGCCGGATTTTTCTGCCAAGATATGCGCGGCGCGGGCGGCTCTTACTCCGCCGACTGCGGCTACCGCCTCGTCGCTGAGCATTGCGGTATACGCCATGCTTTGCAAAGCGTCACCCGCTAACAGGGCGATATTCTCGCCGAACACTTTATGATTCGTGGGTTGTCCGCGTCTGAAATCATCGTTATCCATGCAGGGCAGATCGTCGTGGATCAGCGAATAGGTATGTACCATCTCCACCGCGCACGCAAACGGCATCGCCGCGTCAACCGATCCGCCGCATAACTCGGCGAACGCCAGCGTCAGTGAGGGGCGCACTCGCTTGCCCTTAAGATTCAGCGAATAGCGCACCGCGTCGATCAGCTGTTGCTCCGCCGCCTTTTCCTGCGGAATGTACCGCTCGATGGCGGCTTCTATTTCTTTTACGTAATCTTTCATGATTCTTCCTCAAAAATGGCGTCGCCGCTGTCCCTGAGCTGCGCGATACGCTCGTTGATATCGGTGATCTGCATCTTTGCTTCGTCGAGCTTGCGGCGGCAAAGGAGCACCAAACGGCACGCCTTCTCATATAGAGCGATGTTTTCTTCAATCTTATTCTTCGGATTTTCAAGCTGTGTGACGACCTCACGCAGTGCGGCGTACGCCTCTTCAAAATCCATTTTGTCATTCAGTTCAGCCATATTTTTCCTCTTTCGATCAATGCTGTGGGGATGACCGGTGGTCATCCCTGCGATTTATTGAGTCCTTACTCCTCCTCGGCGAGGCGGATGATTTTCTCCAAACGATGGTTCACGCCGCTGCGGGAGATCGGCGGATCGAGCTTTGCGCCCAGATCACGGAGCGTCAGCTCGGGATAATCGTATCTCAGCTGCGCCACGATCTTCAACTCCTCAGGCAGCAGGTTATATCTGCCGTTCTTTTTGAGCTTATTGATCGCCTTGATCTGTCTTGCGGACGCCGAAGCTGTCTTTTGCAGATTCGCGATCTCGGAATTGGCACGGCGGTTGGCGGTATTGCGCACCTGTTTGAGCGCTTTGGTACCCATCACGTTCATCGACGCGACGACCGCGCCCATATAGGTCAGCAGATCGGTGATCTGCTCACTGTCCTTGATGTAGCCGATGTAGTTGCCGCCGCGGGTCAACAGCTTGGGACTGACGTCGCAATCCTGGATCTCATCGACCAGACGGCAGATATCCATGCACAGGTTGCGGTGACTGACCGCGAACTCCAGATGATACGCCTTTTCGGGATCCGTGACGGAGCCGCAGGCGAGGAATGCGCCGCGGATAAAGGCGCGCTGTTCCTCCTCGTCATCGATGTTAGCGCGGTTGACGCGCAGATTCACGTCGCGATCCTCGTGTCCGTAATGCTCAAAGATCCTGCGGCATTTTTCGGGAGAGGTCACGGTGACAGTGAAGGCACGATTGCGGCCGCTCTCCCCTTTTAAGGGAGCGATCACCTCACACTTCGCCTTGAACAATCGGCTGATCAAAAAGACAAAATGCGAGAACACATCTTCGTTTTCTGTTTTGAATATAATGCGGCGGGAAGTGAACTCTCTGCCGAGCAGCAGCATCGCGTACAGCTCGCTGTACTGGAGCGGCGTACGGGTGGAGAGCTTCTGGCAGATCTCCCGCTTTGTATCGGATGAAAAAGACACTTTTTTAATGAGGAATGAGGAATGAGGAATGAGGAATTGAATCTCACTCCCACGCTTCCGCTTTTACCTTAATTCCTAATTCCTATCTCCTAATTCCTAATTATTTCAGGCTTTCCAGATATCTCTGTGATGGATCGCGGACTTCTGTCCGTTTTCGAGCAGGTGGGTGTTCAGCATGCGGGCGACGGTGACGGAACGGTGTTTGCCGCCGGTACAGCCTACGCCGATCACCAGCTCGCTCTTGCCCTCGTTGCGGTAAAGCGTGAGGAGATAATCGATAAACGCATAGAGGTGTTCAAGGAACTCCCCCGTGATGTCGAAGCTACAGATATAATTGCGCACCTGTTCGTCAAGACCGGTCAGGGATTTCAGCTCTTTGATGTAAAAGGGATTGGGCAGACAGCGAACGTCCAACACCATATCCGCCTCGGGCGGAATCCCGTATTTGTAGCCGAAGGAGACGCAGGTGACAAGCAGGGTATCGTGAGCGCCTGCGGAGAACAGGGTCGTCACACGCTCCTTGAGCTCATTCGGATTCATAAAGGTCGTATCGACCACATAGTCCGCCATCGCTTTCACGCCGTTCATCAGCTCATTCTCGAGCTCGACTGCTTCTTCGATCGAGCCGGAGGCGATCTCGCTGATCAGCGGATGCTTGCGGCGGGTTCCCTTGAATCGCACGAGCAATGTGTTGGGCTTTGCATCGAGGAACAGGATCTTGAACGGCTTACCCTCCAGTCGGAGCTTGGAGAGCACCTCGGGAATGTCGGCGAACATCTCACCGGATCGCGCGTCCGCTACCACGGCAACCTTTTTCATACGGTTATCCGTGGAGTTGTCGCAAAGATCGTAGAAGGTCTCGAGCAACAACGGCGGCAGGTTATCCACGCAGTAATAGCCGCTGTCCTCCATGGCGTGCAGGGCGTTGGTCTTACCCGCGCCGGAGAGTCCGGTCAATATGACAAATTCCATATACACTGCTCCTTTCTGTAAAGGGTTAGCTCATTGGTTGAATAAAGTTCGGGAGGAGCAAGCCCCTCCCCTACTCTTAAGCAAGTAAAAGAGTTTTTATTCTCTGCCGGTTCGGATGATCTCGCGCTCGAGGAAATAGCCTGTCTCAGCTTTGACGGTATCCTGCACGAGCTTGACAAGACCCATCACATCGTCACAGGTCGCACCGCCGATATTGATGATGAAGCCGGCGTGCTTTTCGCTGACCTGAGCGCCGCCGACGGTCTTGCCCTTGAGCCCGCATTGTTCGATCAGCGTACCGGCGAACGCGCCCTCGGGACGCTTGAACACCGAGCCTGCCGAGGGGAACTCGAGCGGCTGTTTGGTTTTGCGGCGATCCATCACATCGTCCATCTTCGCTTTGATGGCGGCCTGATCGCCCTGCTCTAATTTATATTTCGAAAAAAGAATAATATCTCCGTTAGTCTTAAATACGCTGGTGCGGTAGCCGAGCTGCAGCTCCTCGGCAGGGACCTCGTGTATCTCGCCGTCGGGGGTCAATGCCGTCACGCTCAACGCAACATCCTTCATCTCACCGCCGTAAGCGCCCGCGTTCATGTACATAGCGCCGCCGACAGATCCGGGGATGCCGTAGGCAAATTCCAACCCGGTGAGGCTGTTCTCGAGCGCGACACTGCACAGTCGGCTGAGCTTCGCGCCCGCGCCGGAGGTGATGGTATCGCCGTCAACAGTGATCTCCTTGAAATCGCCGTCCAGTGTGATCACCGCGCCCTCGATGCCGTTGTCGGACACCAACAGATTGGAGCCGTTGCCGAGGATCATCACGGGGATGTCGGAGGCTTTGCAGGCGTTGACCGCAGTTTGCAGCTCGTCGATCGTCCTGACGGTGATCAAAATGTCCGCCGCACCGCCGATCTTGAAGGTGGTATGAGCCGACATAGGCTCGTTGCACACATACGTAATATTCTTGCTGTTTAATATATCAGTTAAATACTTCATAGTTTCTCCATGAATACTCATTTTGTCACATTTCATGCAACTAAGGTGCTTTGCAGTGGCGCTCAGTCAATCAGTGTGATCGATATCAAATCCCTGAAAAGCTCCTTCATATGGAAAATGTTCTCGCAGTGGCGCTTAGCCAATCATCGTTCGCGGACTTGATCGCCCGCTCCGATTCTTGGAGCGCTGTTGCGTGGGAGTTGTAAACCAAATCAAAGATTTGGACAACTCCTCACCAATTCGTATCAATCTTCTTCTTGCCGATATCCTCGGGGCTGATATCCATGCCGAGGTTCTGCAAAAGCTCCTGCGCGCCGTTGTAGCCCATCTTCTTCTGGCGATGGTTCATGGCGGCGACCTCGATGATGACCGCGAGGTTACGGCCGGGCTTGACGGGGATGGTGACGACAGGGATCTCGATGCCGAGGATCTCCATATACTCGTTGTCCATTCCCATGCGGTCATAGACCTTCTTGCTGTTCCACAGCTCGAGGTTGATGACCAGATCGATCTTCTCGCTGACCTTGACCGCGCCGATACCGAAGATGCGGCGGGCGTTGATGATGCCGATACCACGCAACTCGATAAAGTGGCGGATATTTTCGGGAGAAGAACCGATCAGTGATTTTTTTGAGACACGCTTGATCTCGACCGCGTCGTCGGCGATCAGGCGATGACCGCGCTTGATCAGCTCGATGGCGGTCTCGGATTTACCGACGCCGCTGTCGCCGATCAGCAGGATACCTTCGCCGTACACCTCGACCAAGACACCGTGGCGGGTAATGCGCTGTGCCAGCTCCACATTCAGGAACGATACGATCGCCGCGTCCACCTCGGAGGTGGAATCGGCAGTGGTCAAAATCGGCACCATGTATTTGCGCCCCAGCTCCAGCATCGACTCGAGCGGTTCAATATTACGCGCGATGATCATCGCGGGCGGCTTTTGGCTGATGATCGGCTCGAGCTGTTCGAGCTGGGTCTGCTTTTTTTCCAATTCAAGGAACGACATTTCCGTCCGTCCGAAGGCGATCAGATAGCGGCTGTCATAGTATTTGAGGTGTCCGACCAGCTCCAGACCCGGGCGGTCGACGTCGGTAACCGTGATGTGGATCTCCTCGGGATCTACGGGCATATAATAGCTTGTCAGACCGATCTCATCGATCAGCCGCTTCAATGTTACGAAATACGGACTGCTGTTCATAAGATGCCTTCTTTCTCGACATAAAATCGTATGATTAACGGGAGTATTTGAGCGCGGTTAATAATTTAACGTATACATTGTAATTATACTCCAACACCCTATCTTTATAATCCTTTGAAAGAAATATGCAACTTTCCATGCAAAATTTGCATACATTTTTTTGGTGCATTTTCACATAATAAAAAACGTGACAGGAGGCGAGTGTTTTGCTCACATTACTGATAAGAACGATCCTGATCTACATCATCGTTACCGCCGCCGTGCGCCTGATGGGAAAGCGCCAGGTCAGCGATATGCAGACCTCAGAGCTGGTGATCACGCTGATTATCTCAGAGGTCGCCTCGCTCCCGCTTGAAAATGCCGAGCGGCCGCTGCTCAATTCGTTGGTTCCGATCATGATGATCGTGGCGATCGAGCTGCTGGTCTCGCTGTTGATGATGAAGAGCAAGCGATTCCGATCGTTGATCTGCGGTCATCCGATCATCATCATCAAGGACGGAAAGATGATCGACACCCAGCTCAAAAAGCTGCGGATCAGCCGGGAGGACGTCTACTCACTTCTGCGAGAAAAGGATATCGCCGATGAAAGCAGCGTACGCTGGGGGATCATCGAGCCGAACGGCACGCTCAGCGTGCTCACGGATGAAGCACTCCCCGACAACGGTATCCAAAGCGAGGATCTGCAAAAGCAGGAAAAAGAATCGGAACAGGAGGAAACCGAATGAAACGAGGATGGATTGCGCTCGCGATGATCGCGCTTGCGATGCTGCTCGGCGGCATCGAATATATCTATGTAACCACCAACGCCGATGCGTATATCAAAATGCTCGATGATGCCACCGAGAAAATGATGCACAACGAGGTGCTCGATGCGCAGACCGAAGCGGAAAAGCTCGACAACCGTTTTCGCAAGCAGAGCGGCATGTTCAACATTTTCATGTTCCACAGCGAGATCGGGCACATCTCCTCCGATCTGACGATGCTCAGGGAGTATGCGAGAACAGCCGATACAGAGGATTTTTTGGCGACCTCCGCCTGTGCGAGACGAAAGATCCAAGACATCAAAAATGCCAAGCTGATGAAGTGGGAGAACATTTTTTAAGTTACTGAAAACTGAAGACTGAAAATTGAATAATTGTGGTTACTCGCTACGCTCGAACAATAATAGATTTCCTTGTTATGCGGAGGGATTATATCAATTGATCGAGCATACGCGAGATACCTTTATTATTCATTATTCAGTTTTCAGTCTTCAATAAATACAGAAAAGGCGCCACCCGAAGGTGACGCCTTGATTGATGCTGCTCATGCCTCGGCCTTTTCTGCCTGAGGAGCTTCTGTTTTTTCGCCCTTCTTGCCGCGCTTGTTCCAGAGTACCCAGAGGGGACCCGCAATGCACAGCGAAGAGTAACAACCGGACACGATACCGATCATCATCGGCAGCGCGAAGGACTGTACAGAGCTTAAGTTGAAGATCAGCGCTACAACGTAAACGGTACCGATCGCCACAAGGGTGGTGACGGAGGTCGCGATCGTACGACCCATAACGGAGGATGCGCTGTGGTTGAACACATCCGCGATATCCGCCTTGGGACCCGCCAGACGGCGTTCCTCACGGACACGGTCGTAGATAACGATGGTATCGTTCAGGGAGTAACCGATGATCATCAGGACAACAGCGATGAAGTTCGAGTCGATCGGCATGCGGAAGATGACGTACATAAAGTAGATCATCGCCACATCATGGAACAGCGCTACCAGCGCCATCACGCCTGCGGACAGACCGCCGATGCGCTTGAATCGGATGGTAACGTAGATCACCATCAGTACGGAAGCGATTGCAACCGCGGTCAGACACTTCAAGAGGAACTTCAGACCCATAGAGGCCTCGACCGAGGAGTTCTCCTTATACTGGAAGTTGTTATCGGGGAACTTCTCGTCCAACGCGGTGGTGATGCCTTGGATAACGTCGGACTGGATGCTCTCATTACCGGAGAACTGGATCGATACGGCGTACGCGTCAGCGTCTGCCTCGTTGTTCATAATATCCTTGGTGATGGTGAAGGATACCTGATGCTCGGGAGTCGCGGTCTGGATCGCGTCCTTGAGCGCTTCCTGATCGATCTCACCGGTGTAGGAATAGTTGACGATGGTACCGCCCTTGAACTGGATGTCGAGGGTGACGCCGAAAATGATGTTGCAGATAAGACCGATGGCGATGATCGCGAGCGAAATGCCGAAGAAGATCTTACTTTTACCGATAAAGTTTAAATCTTTTTTCATTTACGCGCACCTCCAAACAGCCATTCTTTGCGCAGGAACTTCACGCCGGAGATGCTCTTGAGCATGACACGGGAGAGCCATACGCCCATGATAAAGTTAGAGATAACACCCATCAAGAGGGTATAACCGAAAGCGTAGATGGTACCGGTGGTGGACTCGCCGAAGATCCAGGAGAGGATGTTGGACGGTCCGAAGACCAGCATCAGGATGACGGATACGATGACGATGGTCATGTTACCGTCGATGATCGCGGTCAGGGAGTTCTTGGTACCCTTTTCGATCGCGCTGTCAAGCGTCTTGCCGGCGCGGAATTCTTCCTTGATACGCTCGGCGGTGATGATGTTCGCGTCAACACCCATACCGACTGACAGGATCAAGCCGGCGATACCGGGCAGGGTCATGGTGAAGGAATTGAACGCGCCGAAGTAACGGGTGATCGCGGCAACCGCCAGCGCCATCTGACCGATGAGCGCGATAACAGCGACAAAGCCGGGTACACGATATTTGATGATCATGAACAGAGCGATCAGCGCGAACGCGATGATACCGGCATAGCCCATCGCGGTCAGGGAGTTCTGACCCAGTGTGGGGCTGATACCGCTGTAGGAAGCCGCTTCCAGAGAGAAGGGCAGCGCACCGCCGTTGATCTGGTTCGCAAGCTTGGTCGCACTCTCAGCGTCAAAGTTACCGGTGATCTGCGCATGACCGTCAGAGATCACGCTCTGTACGGTAGGATTGGACAGCTGGGTCTCATCCATATAGATGCCGATCTGCTGGTTCAGATACTGAGAGGTGATATCCGCAAAGGTCTGAGCACCCTCGGAGTTGAGCTCAAGCTGTACGATATACTGACCGGCAGATTTCTGGGACTGATCGATACCGGCAGTCGCCTTCTCAACAGCCGAGCCGTCCATGACGGTCTCACCGCTCGGATTGCGGAAGGTCAGCTTTGCGGTAGCCGCAAGCTCGTTGACCGCGCTGACCGGATCGAACGTGGTATCGTCCTCTTTCCACGGGAAACGGACGATGATACGGTCGGAGCCGTAGTCGGCGTAAATCTCATAGTCGGTGATACCGTTAGAGACCATACGAGTTTCAATGATCGATTTCGCAGAGTCTAGCTGCTCATCCGTGGCGTCGATATCTTCTGCGGGCTTAAAGGTAGCCTCTACACCGCCGCGGATGTCGATTCCCCATCTGATGTCGCTGATACCCTTGACCGCGGTCTTTTGGATATCGCCCTCATAGTATTTGATTCCGGCAAACGCCGTGAACGCAAACGCTATGATGAGGATAGCGACAATGAAGAATACAGGCTTAGAAATTCTTTTCATGCCTTGGACCTCCATGTTTTTTGGTTCTTCTTTCGGATTTTCAACCGTACTGTGTGCGTATGGCGCTAAAGTACCAATATAAAAATCCACAATAACAGATTAATTATACAGACTTACAAATGAAAAGTCAATAAAACTTTTGCAAGAATTTCAAGTTTTCATAGTTCTTTTGGAGAAAAAAGTGCGATTTTGATTCTACTGTAGAATTAAAACAGACTTATAATTCTTTGTTAGAAATATTATATCTATATTCAGAATGATAGTGCTGATCACTGCAATCATTTCTCCTTTTTTGAGCATAAAAAGCGTCCGCAAAACGCGGACGCTAATCTTGTTATTCTGATTGAAATCATTACGCGTTCAGCTTTTCGAGCGCGGCGATGCGGGCGCACAGGCAGAAAATGTCCATCGCGCTCGAGAGATCCTCGAGACTCGGGAACGACGGAGCGATACGGATGTTGCTGTCGTGCGGATCGTTGCCGTAGGGATAGGTCGCGCCGGCGCCGGTCAAATTGACGCCTGCTTCCTTGCACAGGGCGACAACGCGCTTTGCGGTACCGTCGAGGACGTCAACGCAGACAAAGTAGCCGCCGCGCGGACGGTTGTAGCGGATGATACCGAGCTCGTCGAGGTTCTCACCGAGCTTGTTGAGCACGATCTCAAAGCGCGGACGCAGGATCTCGGCATGCTTCTTCATATGCGCCATCATGCCCTCGATATCGCCGAAGAAGCGCACATGACGCAGCATGTTCAGCTTATCATAGCCGATGTTCTGGTATTTATACTTTTCCTTGATGACTGCCATATTGTTCGCGGAGGCCGCCATCGCCGCTACGCCGGAGCCCGGGAAGGTGATCTTGGAGGTCGAGCAGAATTCGATCGGCATATCGATGTTGCCGGTTTTCTCACATTCTTCAAAGATATTGAGTATCTCGTCATGCTCATCGGTCAGGTCATGGATGCAGTAGGCGTTATCCCACATCAGGCGGAAATCCGCCGCGGCAGGCTGCAGCGCCGCGATACGGCGCACGACCTCGTCGGAGTAGGAGATGCCGGTGGGATTCGAGTACTTCGGCACGCACCACATACCCTTGACGGTAGGATCCTTGACCAGCTCCTCGACCAGATCCATATCAGGACCGTTTTCATCCATCGGGACCGGGATCATCTGGAAACCGAAGTATTCGGTCACGCCGAAATGACGGTCATAGCCGGGTACGGGGCAGAGGAACTTGCGGTCGGGCACGAGCGCCCATGCAGGTGTGCCGCCGGTGACGGGATGGTTCATAAACAAAGCGATCGTATCGAACATCATATTCAGTGAGGAGTTACCGCCCACCATAACCATATCGGGGGTCACGCCCATCACATCCGCCATCAGCTTCTTGCACTCGGGGATACCGTCCATCACGCCATAGTTACAGCAGTCGGTACCGTCCTCGGCAAAACAATCTGATTCCGAATTGAGGATGTCCAACATCTTTCTGGATAGGTTGAGCTGGTCGGGACTGGGCACGCCGCGCGCCATGTTCAGCTTTATGTTCTTTCCCTTGATTTGGTTAAATTCTTCCCATAATGTTGTGAGCTCAGCGTCACGCTGTTCTCTTGTAAAATCTTGATACTTCATCTTGCACATTTCCTTCTCTGAGATTGCAAAATTTTCACATAATGCTTTTATATAATATACCAAAAGGAGTTCTTTTGCAACCCTTTTATAAAATTCCTGCAAGATTATTTGATTTGCGGTTGGATGACAAGGCACAGAAAGACGGCAGTACGTCATAAATGCCGTACCCTACGGAGGGATTGATATGCTCCGCATGATAAGTCGATAGAAAGGAATGGTCACGGGATGTCGCAAGTGTCATCCCCTACAATAAACGCTTCAGCGGATCTGTAGGGGTCGGCGCCCTCGACGACCCGTGGCTGAGCGTAGCGGATCTGTAGGGGTCGGCGCCCTCGACGACCCGTGGCTGAGCGTTGGATTATGAACCATATTGGTTGAGGAAGATTGATCTGCTCCGTGTTTGATTAGCATTATTCATTATTCAGTTTTCAGTTTATCATGCAAATGAGAGATAACGGATAGGTCTCGGGAGGAGCAAGCCCCTCCCCTACAAATCATTTATCCTCACTCCTCGCAGTAGCTCTCAGCCAATCAGTGTTCGTCTTTGACTCCACTTCTTGGGAGAGCCTTGCATGGGTGCTGTAACCCAATCAGCGTTCCCCGTCGGTTCCGCTTCTTGGACAGCACCTCAACTCCTAACTAAACAAAAGCTCCCCTGCCGACTGACAGGAGAGCTGCTTGAACAATCAATATTTGTAATAATAGTTGTAGTTATAATTATAACGATATCTGTACTTGTTGTAGCCGTAGCCCTTGGAACGCATCTCACAGCCAACCTTGAGGAAGCCGAGCACCTTGGTATCGGCGAGCTTGACGCTTTGCAGCGCGCGCTCGATATCGCCGTGGCTGGTGATCCTCTCACGGACGACCATGACATAGCCGCCGACATAATCCTTCAACAGCAGCGTATCGGTAACAACGCCCAGAGGAGGCGTATCCATGATGACATAGTCATATTCCTTTTTCGCTTTTTCGAGCATTTCAGCAAATACCGGAGACGCCAACAGCTCCGAGGGGTTAGGCGGGATCGCGCCGGATGTCAGAACATCCAGGTTAGTGACCGCGTCACGGTGAACGGCGGTCTGGAAATCGCCGAACTGACCGATGATATCCGACACACCGGTGTCGTTCTTGAGCTTGAGCAGATTGTGCAGGTTCGGACGGCGCAAGTCGGTATCGATCAAGAGCACACGCTTGCCCATCTTAGCAAAGGAGATCGCCAGGTTGACGGTCGCGGTACTCTTACCTTCACCCTTACTCCATGAAGTAACCGCGACACAGTTACTGTTCTGGGCGGTGAGAGAGAATACCAGATTGGTACGGGCGATCTTATAGCCTTCAACGATCGCGAATTTGGAGTCGGAGGTCAGAACATTTTTTGCTTTTTCAGCACTGGTGCCTTTCTTTTTGGCCTTATCGTTGTTCTTTGTGTTGATCAGTTTCATTTCTTCTTGCCACCGCCTTCCGTTTCAAAGTCTACGATTTCTGCAAATACAGGTATCTCATACATCTTATACAGATCGTCGCCGGGCTTGATGGTCGTATCAATGATCTCCAGCAAGAACGAGATGATCAGCGACAGAACCAAACCGGCTATCAGTCCGATCAAAACATATTTCGGCTTATTGGGTGAGGAGGGGGAAGAAGGAACATTGGCTTCTTCAACCGTGTCGACCTTACCGGCGTCGCCAAAATACTTTTTAAACACCTGCGGCGCGGTGTTCGCGACCAGATTCGCGATATTCGCCGCCGTGTGGGGATCGGACGAGGTCGAACTGATCCTCAGAAAATACGAATCCTCAACAACGCTGATATTGATCGTAGCGCCGCTGATGATACTCTTCATATCGGGGTCGACGGTAAAGAGCGTCGAACAGGTATTCGCCAGCATCTGTGAGGAGGTGATGTCGCTGGTGTTGACCTTTTCACCGGACAGTGTATTATTCTTGTTAGCCGTATTGATATCGCTTTCAAAGGAATTACCGTTCTGTACCAATATCAACGCGCTGGTCGAATACATCGGCGTCACAAAATACGTAACATAGATAAACGCAAGCAGCGCTCCCAACAATGTTACAATGATAATCAGCTTGATATGCTGCAGAAAAATCTTCAGTATATCAGCGATCGTAAATTGCTTTTTCATAAAATCCTCCTGTCGGATGGTATTTCCGCATCGCGGCCGGTGCCCGGATACCATCAAAATGAATACCGAGCCTCAGGGGGATACTCCCCTATTTAATCACTCTATATTATATAACAAAGCAACGGTTTATTATTCTAAATCAGAATTAAAACAAAGATAATTTTCTATTACGACATAATACGCGGTTTTTCTATTATAACCAATACTTTAGATCAAATATTTTTCCCAAATCAAAAACAGCCCTTCTGCATAGCAAAAAGGCTGTTGAAAGGATTGGTTGATCAAAGGACGCTGAGCAAGACGCCTGCCGCGACCGCGGAGCCGATAACGCCTGCGACGTTCGGACCCATCGCGTGCATCAAGAGGAAGTTGCCGGGATTCTCCTCCTGTCCGACCTTGTTGGCGACACGCGCCGCCATCGGGACAGCCGATACACCCGCCGAGCCGATCAGCGGATTGACCTTTCCGCCGGAGAACTTATACATCAGCTTACCGAACAGCACGCCGCACGCGGTACCCATGCAGAACGCCAACAGACCCAGCGCGATGATGCCGAGGGTCTTCGGTGTCAGGAACACGGTACCTGTCGCGGTAGCGCCGACCGTTACGCCGAGGAAGATAGTGATGATGTTCATCAGCTCATTCTGCGCTGTCTTGCTGATACGCTCGACCACACCGCTCTCTTTGAAGAGGTTACCGAGCATCAGCATGCCGATCAGCGGCGCCGCGGAGGGCAGGACGATCGCGCAGATGATGACGACGATGATCGGGAAGATGATCTTCTCGAGCTTAGAGACGGGACGGAGCTGATCCATCACGACCGCACGCTCCTTCTTGGTGGTGAGCAGCTTCATGATGGGCGGCTGGATGATCGGCACCAGCGCCATATAGGAATACGCCGCGACCGCGATCGGGCCGAGGAGTTCAGGCGCTAATTTTGAGGTGACATAGATCGCCGTGGGGCCGTCTGCACCGCCGATGATACCAATCGCGCCGGACTGAGCGGGGGTAAAGCCCAAGAAGATCGCGCCGATGAAGGTGATGAAAATACCGATCTGAGCGGCGGCGCCGAGGATAAAGCTCTTCGGGTTAGCAATCAGCGGACCGAAGTCGGTCATACAGCCAATGCCCAGGAAGATGAGCGGCGGGTAGATACCGAGCTTGACGCCCTGATACAGATAGTACAGCAGACCGCCGTAGGTGGGATCCTCATAAAAGATCTTGCCGCCGATCTCACGTATCACGTGCCCTTTGGCGGCGGGATCATCCATTGAGGCGATCTCGACCAAATTGATCTGCGGCGCACCCATGATATCGGGGTACAAGTTGACCAACAGCATACCGAAGGCGATCGGCAGCAGCAGGAGCGGTTCATACTGTTTTTTGATAGCCAGATACAACAGTACACAGGCTACCGCTATCATCACATAGTTTTGCCAAGTCAACTGCATAAAGCCCGAAGACTCCCACAGTCCCTTGAGCGCATCTAAAAATCCTTGTAAAATTTGCATGTTCTTCCTCCAAGGGCAGAGCACGATCATCGCTTCTGCCCGATCTGTATTAAGCACAGCTCGACAAGCCTATTCAAAACAGCCTGTCAAGTGATTGAAAACTAAAACGGTCTGACGTTATCCGAGATACCGGCATTACGCCACGCATTAGTGCGGGAGGGCGCTTTGCGGATGCCCTTGATCCGGATATTCTTCGGTGAATACATCGAATAGACCGCGGCGGAGATCACGGCGATCAGCTCGTCATTATCCTCTTCTGCGATCTCTTCCGCCACAGGCGTCTCAACCTCAGGCTCACGCTCCGCCTTCGGCAGATCGGCATTGCGTGTGATCTTTTTCATCTGATGTCTGTTTTGGATCTTATAGACTGCCGTGCCGTAGGCTTTGATGATGCCGATCAGCACCAGCAGTACTGCGAATACCACAGCAAAACCCGTCAACAGGATCGTCAGTGACAATGTAATTTTTTCACCCATATTTCGGCCTCCTGATGTGTACAGTAAGAGACAGCCGACCATATCAACACGATCATTCGTCTATCATGATCACATGCTATCCCATATTATTCTACGTTACAGTATACATCATCCGACAAGGAATTTCAACCATTATTTTTTCTAAATTGAACACACCCGCAATATCGTAATAAAACGCAAAAGGCTCCCCGAAAGGAAGTCTTAGACTGTAGAAAAAGTATGTCAGTCAGGTGAAAAGCAATTGATCCCGCCTCTCTGACGGACACGCGTGTCACGAGGTCGCGTGCGACTTTTTCAGCCCCCTCTGACGAGGGGGCAGCATAGGTTTTTTCAAAAAATCAGGCTCCCCCGAAAGGAAGCCTTATATTGTTGATTATTTTCTTTTACAGAATAATGCAGATCAGACCGTTACAGCCGTCGTTGATGATCTTCTCCACCGTCTCCCCTATTTTCAGCCGCGCTTTTTCGGGCATGCGGCAGAGCTTGTTGTTCAGCCCCTCTCCGACCAGATCGCTCACGGACTTGCCGAAGATGTTACTGTCCCAGATCTTGGCGGGGCTTTCCTCAAACTCCTTGAGCAGGTAGGTCACGAGCTCCTCGCTCTGCTGCTCCGAGCCGACGATCGGCGTCACCTCGGCGGTGGTGCGCACGCGCATCATGTGCACGGAGGGGGCGCTTGCCTTGAGGCGGATGCCGTACTTGCCGCTTTGGTGCACGATCTCGGGCTCTTCCAAGCTCAGCTCCTCCATCGTCGGCATCACAATGCCGTAACCGCTTTCCAGCACATCCTCATACGCCTTGCCGATGCGGTCATAGTTGCTCTTGGATTGTGCCAGCTCGCAGATGCACTCCATGAGCTCGCGCTCGTTGTGGATATCGATACCGCTTTTCTCGGTCAAAATCCGATAGAACAGCTCGGGGCGCAGGCGCACCGTGATATCCGCCCTACCTGTACCCAGATCCATCGAGCGCAGCTCCGCGCCGTCGATGTTCTCGTTGTCGCTCAGGCTTTGTACCGAGTCCTGCACCTCGCGGATCTTTGCGATCCCCTTCGCCGTATCGCGGATCGAGCCGAATATATCCGCACGCAGCCAGTTATCCCGACCGAGCCCCCTCAGCCACGCGGGCAAATCCACATGGATTTCACGGATCGGGAACTCGAACAAGAGGGTCGCCAAGATCGCCTTGACGGTGTTTTCATCCATCATCGCACAGTCGACGGGTACGGTGGGAGCACCGTATTTTTGACTCAGATTTGCCGCCAGCGCGGAGGATGACGCGCTCTCGGGAGCGGTAGTGTTCAATAGGATGATGAAGGGCTTATCGGCGGCAGTCAGCTCAGCCGCGACCCGTTCCTCGGCGCCCACATAATCCTCGCGGCCGATATCGCCGATCGAGCCGTCGGTGGTGACCATCACGCCGATAGTGCTGTGGTCGGTGATGACCTTCTTCGTACCCAGCTCCGCCGCCTGACGGAACGGCATTTCCCGATCGCTCCACGGCGTATGCACCATACGTTCGCCGTCGTCCTCAATGTAGCCCATCGCGCTATCTACGATGTAGCCGACGCAATCGATCATCCGCACACTCAGCCGCGCGTTATCCTCGAGCGTGATCGGCACGGCATTTTCGGGCACAAACTTAGGCTCGGTGGTCATGATCGTCCGACCGGCGGCGCTCTGCGGTAATTCGTCAAGCGCACGCTCCCGCAGGTGATCGTCTTTGATACGCGGCAGCACCAGCGTATCCATAAACCGCTTGATAAAGGTCGATTTACCTGTCCGCACAGGTCCGACCACGCCGATATAGATATTACCGCCGGTGCGGTTCTCTATATCCTTATAAATACTTCTCTCTTCCATGATATCCTCCGTTGACTTTTCTATTGTATATGTGACTGCATCAAAAGATATGACGGAGCATATCAGGCAGTCGGTATCATCAGCATCATTCCCGCGCCGATGGTTTCATCCTCCAGGTCGTTTTCGGCGATGATATCCGCAGGTCGGGAACAGAACCGCTTGGCGATATCCCACACCCGATCGCCGCCGTCCGCGTAGTACAGGATCAGCGTGCTGTCATGCGATCTTTCGGGCGCGTCATCATCAGCGCTCACACCGCTGACGGCTGTGCAGCTCATCCGTTTGCACACCGTCAGGCGGTAACACATCTCCGCGCGCAGCTCGATATTGCGGCTGTCCTTGAGCCGATAGCTCAGGCTGTCCGCAGCGGCACGCAGACGCAGAACCTCCGAATTGCCCTCGGTATCGGGAGAAAAGCTGAACGCCGCGTCACGCTCGACATAGCGTATTTCATTCTCCTGATTCTCAAAGTAGATACCGACCGTCATCTTAGCGTCGATCGTCACTTTATCCTCGGCGGCGGTATAGGACGCGGTCAGCTTTTCGCAGTGGACGTCGAGGATCTTTCCGATCTCCTCATCCAAGCTGATCGTCGCCTTACCGGTATCGGTAAAGCTGCGGCAGAGGATATCGCTGTTGCAGGAGAAGGGCTCAGTCGTCACCTGCGCGTCCCGATCGGTTGCAAAGGCGTCCGACAGCACCTCGATCTCACTGCTTGCATAGCATAAGGTATTGAAGCAAAGTTTGGCGTCCAGCGACAGCACCGATGAGCCGTCGAGCGCGTCATCCGACAGGTGCACATCACTGCTCATCACGCTCAGCTCGCCGTCGATTACGGCGTTTTCATCCACGCCCTCGCAGTCGACTACACGTGAGATCGGCAGGCTGTAGGATAGACACTCGAGCGTGGGATCCTCGATGCCCGACAGATACATCAAGTCGAGCTTGAGCTCCGCGTTGAGCATGATCTTGTTCTGTATCGCCTTCATATCCGAGATCCGCGCGGACAGGCGGTGGCTGATCAGGGTGTTGATATCGCTCTTGCCGCTGACGGAGATATCCTCCTGCACCGAAAAGCTCTCTGAGCTCAACCCGCAGAGGGTCGAGGCCGCGAGCGTATCACTCTTTGTCTGCAATTCATCACCGTCGTCATAGGCATAATACGGCTGTTCATCCTTGACTGCAATGCGCACACAAAGCGAGAACGCTCCGTGCAGGCTCAGCTTGCGCGGACTGAGAGCGCGGCAGTTCAGATACTCGGGCTTTGCGTCAACATATGCCACACAATCCGAGGATTCGCCCTTCATCGGCAGGCTCTCCGAGAACGGCGTGCGATACTCGTACACGCGGATCGACCGATTGCCGTCGAGGTACACAACGCGCACACACGAGCTGCCCTCGATGTTCAGCCGATCCCCGCTTATGCTGGTCATGTTCACCTCGGGTATCAGGGTGCATGACAGGATCTTCTCGATATCGGGGCAGTAATCGGGCAGGCTGAGATCCACATCGACCGCCTGCTCCGTGACCGTATCCGCCGCATATCGTAACCGTGAAATCGTTTTCTTCGTCAGATGATAATCCATTATTTCTCTCCTTATTCACTGAGTATGGTACAGTCTATGAGGCGCACCGATCAAATATGATTATTTCGGTTGAGAACGAAGCATATAGCCTCCCTTTCCTAAGGTGAGATTCTGTCCAAATCTGCGATTTGGAAAACAGATTCCATACACCGGAGAGGTGCCGCGAAGCGGCGGAGGGTTGCCAACGCAAAAAGAAAAAGCACCGAAAATCGGTGCTTCTTTCCTCATATACAATTCAACTGCGGATGTTCATCGGACAGAGATACGCCTCGCGCGATCACTCGTCATCATCCTCGTCATCGTTCTTCTTATGCGTATTGCGGATAACGACCACCACGCCCACCAGCGTGACGATAACACAGGCGATCGCGATGTAGCTGGATACCTGACCGAAGACCTTCTCGGACAGGAGCAGCGAGATGCCCATCAGCAGGATACTGACCGCCAACAGCGCGATCAGAACGATCAATACGGTGAAGTTCTTTTTTTCCATGCTTTACTCCATTTCATCAACAGCGTCGGAAATATCGGAAAAGTTTGCAAGAGTCAATCTTTCGGCGCGGGCGCTTTCTTCCACGCCCGCTGATTTCAGTATAGCACGAACCGCGCTCTTGTCAAGAGAAAGTGCGGAGGAAAGTGAGTTGAGCACGGTTTTTCTGCGCTGGGCAAAGGCTCCCTTGATCACCTTGAAAAAGGTATTTTCATCCTTCGGGTGAACCGATGGCTCATGCAGGACGAGCTGTATCACTGCCGAATCCACCTTAGGCGCAGGCATAAACGACCCTGCCGACACATGGAACAGCAGTTCAGGATCGCAGTAGTAGCGCACCGCCGCCGTGATAGCGGAGCTGTCGCGTGTACCGGGCTGCGCACACAAGCGCACCGCTGCTTCCTTTTGCACCATCACGGTGACGGAGCTGATCGGCAGCTTATCCTCGAGCAGCTTCATGATCACGGGAGAGGTGATATAATACGGCAGGTTGGCACATACGACCACCTCCATGCCGTCGAATTCTTCTTTGATCAGGCGATGCAGGTCGAGCGCCAGCACATCGGCGTTGACGACCCTGAGGTTGTCGAATTCGCCGAGGGTCTCGTCCAACACGGGGAGCAGTCGCTTATCGAGCTCGACCGCGACCACCTTATCCGCGCGCTGTAACAACTCACGGGTCAACACGCCGATCCCGGGGCCGATCTCGATCACGCCGACGCGTTGCCTCCCTTTGGTAAAGGGAGGTGGGTTCGTCAAAGACGAGCCCGGAGGGATTGTATCATTGTTTGAATCGAACGTTTGCGTTCGATGAGTAACATTCACGCTCTCAACCGCGGCGTCCGCCATGCGAGGACACACCGAAGGGTTGATCAGAAAATTCTGACCCAATGCCTTGGAGAAGGTGAATCCATGACGGCTGAGCAGCTCGCGGATCACATTGATATCTGTAAGTCTTTCCATGCGAGTGTACGCAATCCTTTCGGATATTTATTCTTTAAATGACCGTTGACCGCCTTGCCCAGTCCCAGCGTCACGCCGTTGACTGTCGCAACGCCCCAGCCGTTGATCCAGCTGTCGATCTCCAGCTCCTCGCCGCTGATATACCGCGCGGCGGCAAGATCCTCACAGCTCATGATCAGTCTGCGCTTGAAGTCGTAGGGCGTCAGCGAGGTAGCAAGGTTATGATGCGGCTCGATGCGGCTCTTTTTGAAGTCACCCAGCTTGACTCCCGCGCGCAGGATGTTCATGCCCTCGAGATCGGGCAGCAGCTCCACATCGGGCAGATTCAGGATACGTTCGTCGATCACGTGGTAATGGCGGAAAGAGGGATTGCGCAGGATATCGCAAACGAACTTTTCGATTGCGATGCGCTCCTCTCGGGGCGGTTCAAAGTAGGAGAACATCTTCCCCTTATAGTTCTTGCCCTTGTTCTTACGGAACTTGGCGACGAAATGCCCCTCACCACCGTGGAACGGATAGACGCGGATCGCGTGATCCAGCGTCGGTGTACCAAAGCGACAGCCCGTGTCGATCAGCTCGAACTCGGGATGCTCCTCGAGGAAATGTTGTACCACGCCCTCGTTCTCATCCGGTGAGAAGGTGCAGGTGGAATAGACCATCACGCCCCCGGGCTTGACTGCCGCGGCGGCGGAGTGGATGATCGCCTTCTGGCGTTCGGCACAGGACAGGCTGTGCTCCACCGACCACTCATAGATCGCCTCTTTGTCCTTGCGGAACATACCCTCGCCCGAGCAGGGAGCATCAACCAGCACCTTGTCAAAGAAGCCCTCCAGTTTATCGCACAACACATCGGGCTTCATGTTGGAAACGACGGCATTCTTGACGCCCATGCGCTCGATATTCGACAACAGGATATGCGCGCGCGGGCGGACGATCTCATTCGCCCACAACAATCCCGTGCCGTTGAGATCGGCGGCGATCTGGGTGCTTTTGCCGCCGGGCGCGGCACACAGGTCGAGCACCTTATCGCCCGGCTCGACATGGAGTGCCGTCACCGCAGACATCGCCGAAGGCTCCTGCACATAGAACGCGCCCGCGTGATGCAGGGGGTGCTTGCCGAGCTTCTCGACATCCACATAATACCCCGTTGAGGCAAAGGGCACCTGTTCCCCGACGAATGGCAAAAGCGGCAACAGCTCCTCGGGCTGGATCTTCAGCGTATTGACGCGGATCGCTTTGAAGGCTGGCTTGTCCACCGTTTCCAGAAACCGGTCGTAATCCTCGCCGAGGACGGTTTTCATCCGTTCAAAATAATCATTCATTTTCATAATAAATCGCCTCTTTTCGGGGATAATAAAGGGTGAATTGCCACACCCGTGACAAACCGTCAGGGTGCGCAATGAAACTTTTTAAGGAGGTGTCAGCATGAGCAAGTCTAAGAAGACCGCGAAGAACAACTCTCAGAACAACACGCAGAACGCCACGAACAACATGAATTACGCAACCGATAAAAAGTCTACCAACGCCACCGACTGCAAAGAGAATCGTTCCGAAAACAAGAACGAGAGCAATTGTCAGTGAGTGAAGGCATGGGGATACTCCATGCCTTACATATATGGTTAATATAGGGAGCTGTCGGACAGGTAACGCTACGTCATCAATGTCGTACCAACAATATTCGTGATTTTCTCCGCGTTAAGCGACATTGTGCATATACGTTTCGCGAGGAGCAGATACGCGTATCACGCCTTCCCCTACTAATAATCATCAGTATCCCAGTTCTTCGCCGACGAAGATGACCTTGAGTCTGTCCTTGTGGCGCTGACGGGCAGAGATCACATAGTTACAGCAAATACGATCGGGGCTTGCACAGCCGTCACACATATAGGTAGCGTCATTGCCCATCGCGAGGCACTCGCCCTCTTTGGCGCAGTAGGTCTTGCAATTCAGCCGCTTGGTATTCTGCGGCGCGGCGATACTCTTAAGGCGCATGACCGCCTCATCCAGATCCTTGACGATCTTGTTATATCCGCAGATGAAGATGACCTGCTTGGGGCCGTAGAGGATCGCGGACACGCGGTTGGAGTTGCCGTCCACATTATACAGCAGACCGCCTTCGGTGACCGCGTTCGCGCTTGCGAGGTAGGTATCGGCAAAATACGCCTTGCGGTAGATCTCCTCGACCTCCTCGGGCGACTGCGCCTTGGAGCGGTCGAGGTAGTTGTAGTCGCCGCTGTTGAGCATGTCGATCACGCCGCATTCGCCGAGGGTCACGGAACCGCCGTGGGTGACGGTCTCACCCTTGTTCATCAGGGTTTGGAGCAGCGGGACGACCTCTTCCTTGGTTTCGACATAATACGCCGCCATCTGATTGGCGCGCAGTCTTTGCATTGTATTTTCGATTCTTTTCATCATTTTTTCTTCCATCATAATTCCTCCGAAACGACAAACAGCCGTGTGTTACCTTGTATTATAACACACGGTTGCAGACTGTAGAAAAGCCAATAAAAGCCTTCCTTTGGGAAAGGCAGTGGCGCTAAGCCAATCGCGGATAAACCGCTCTTGGAGCGCTGTTGCATGGGAGTTGTTCACCAAATCAGAGATT
>OMWP01000036.1 GCA_900314795.1 uncultured Eubacteriales bacterium | reverse complement strand
AAATCCTTTGTCCAGCCTTAATTTGCGGCACTTCTATATTATTACATTGTAAATTATCTTTTAATTATTTCTCTGTCCTCTTGACGGGGTGCGGTTCAATAGCGCTTTCCGCGGTGTTTTTGTATGCCTTAGTATTATGTTTTAGTATTGGTCAGCGAAGGCTTTGAGCTTTGCTTCACTCGGTCTGCCGTTGAGGAGTGCGCCCTCCACGATGGTTGCATGCGGTGCGCCGGGCTGTAATCCCGCGACAGCCTTGCCGAAGCCCGAACCGCCCGAGGTGGCGAACAACACGATCTTCTTGCCGCTGAAATCATATGCTTCCAAAAAGCTGTTGATGATCGTCGGCGCGACGTACCACCAGATCGGGAAGCCGACAAAGATGGTGTCGTAGTCAGCGATATTCGCCCCGGTATCCGCCAGTGCGGGTCGGGAACTCTTGTCCCTCATCTCCTGTGAACTGCGGGAGTTTTTATCCTGCCAGTTGAGGTCGGCTCTCGTATAGGGTACGGCGGGTTTGATCTCATACAGATCAGCGCCTGCCGCCTTCGCTAAATCTTTCGCAACGCGTGCGGTGGTGCCGCTTGCCGAAAAATAGGCGACTAATTGTTTACTCATATATATCTCTCCTTATTCTATATTCGGTTGAGATTGCCACAGCTCTTGTGAGCTTCGCAATGACGATTGATCGGTTGAGATTGCCACAGCTCTTGTGAGCTTCGCAATGACGATTGATCGATTGAAATTGCTACAGCACCAGCGTGCTTCGCCATGCCATTGGATAGGGTGACTTATGACAGGTTCAGCCCTTTGATCCATGCCGCGATGTCGGAATCAGCGCTCAGGCGATCGCCCTCCAGCCAGTTGCCGGTGCCGGCGATCTCAGCGAGATTCTTGCCGCTCGATCCGATGCCGGAGCCGCCGGAGGTGCAGAACGGGATCATCGTCTTGCCGGTGAAGTCATAGCTCTGCGCGAAGGTATCCATGATGCGCGGCTCCTCGCCCCACCAGATGGGATAGCCGACGTAGATCGTGCTGTAGCCGTCGAGGTTGAGTTTATCGCTGCCGATCTCGGGACGGACGGATTTATCGTTTTGTTCGGTCGTACTGCGGCTGCTCTTGTCGTTCCAGTTCAGATCCGCCTCGGTGTAGGGCTGTGCCGCGAGGATCTCATAGGTGTCCGCACCGGTCGCGTTGGCGATGTTCTGCGCCACGCCTTTTGTCGTACCGGTCGCGGAGAAAAAGACGACCAGCGTATTGCTGTTGGATGCCGTTCCTGTCGCGTCAGCGGTATCGGTCGCTTTCGTCTCACCCTGCTGCGCATCGGCGGTCTTTGCCTCGGTAGCAGCTGCCTGTGTCGCCGTCGCTTCTGTTGCCGCCTGTGTTTCACTTGCGGATTTACTGCCGCATGCGGCAAAGGTGAACAGGAAAACCACCAACATCAGCAGCGCTGTTACTCTCATTACTCTGTTTGTTTTTGTCATCATCATACCTCCTGTTTGATTGTTTGATCGCCTGTTGTCCAGACGTGTTTTTCTGTTGCGTTTTCACGTTTGTTCTGTGCCATCACGCCCGCGAGCGGATGCGGTACATACGGTTCTTCCAGATACGCGATCTCGTCATCGGTCAAGGTGAGCTCGACCGCCTTTGCCGCGCCCTCGATGTGGTGCAGCTTTGTCGCGCCGACCACAGGGGACGCTGCCTTGGTGAGCAGCCACGCCAGAGAGATCTCCGTCATGGTCACACCGTGTTTTTCGGCGATCTCGGCGACGCGGTCGATGATCACGCTGTCCTGCTGAGCGGTCGCGTCATATTTGAACTTCGCGTAGGCGTCCTCTGCGGCGCGCTTTGTACTGTTCTCGCCTGATTTGCGGGACAGTCTGCCGCTTGCCAGCGCGCTGTAGGGCGTCATGGCGATGTTTTCCTCAAAGCAGTACGGCGCCATCTCGCGCTCCTCCTCACGGAAGATCAGGTTATAGTGCCCCTGCACGGATACAAATTTGGCAAATCCCTCTTTCTCGGCGATTGCGTTCGCCTTGGCGAGCTGCCACGCAAAGCAGTTGGAAATACCGATATAGCGCGCTTTACCTGCTTTGACCACACGGTTCAGCCCGTCGAGGATCTCCTCGATCGGCGTGTTCCAGTCCCACATATGATAGATATACAGATCGACATAATCCATGCCGAGGTTCATAAGACTGGTGTTGATCATGTTCTCGATGTGCTGTTGTCCGCTGATGCCGTCCGCGATCTCCTGCGGGGTACGGGGCAGGAATTTGGTCGCGACGACCACATCCTCGCGCCTTGCAAAATCCCTCAGCGCCCTGCCGACATACTGCTCGCTGGTGCCGCTCTGGTAGGCGATGGCGGTATCATAGAAGTTCACGCCCAGCTCCAGACCGCGTTTAATGATCTCTCTTGTGTGTTCCTCGTCGATCGTCCAGCTGTGCTGACCGCGCGCGGGATCGCCGAAGCCCATACATCCCATGCAGGTGCGGGATACGTTCAGCTTGGAATTGCCGAGTTTTGTATATTTCATGTGTTTGCTCCTTTATGATTTGCTGTGGTGATCGTAATCATCCCAACAGCTTCTTCGCGCAGGTATAGGCGAGCTCCTCGATGGAGTAGTAGGTGTAGCCGACGCCTGCTTTTTCCATTGCGTTTTTCTGCTTATCGGTCACGACCGTGTAGGGGTAGATGCCGTAGATGAACGGAAAGAAGGAATAGAGGAATTCTCGGCGTGCCGTTTCATCCATATCATGACAGAACTTTTGCAGAAGGTTGTCGACCGCTTTGAGCGAGCTGCCGTAGGCGACCTTGAACTCACACAGGCGTTCCTCACGGCTGTTCTCCTCCATATCGTAGTGGTTCATGCTCATCAGCTTGAGCAGGAGCTTGCGCTCTTTCAATGACGTCGCCAGCGCTTTGGCGATCTCATCCTTTGTCATATGATCGTTGCTGTCGGTGATGGTTTTGAGTTTTGCGACCCACAGCTCATATTCCTGTTGCAGTATCGCGAGGAAGATCTCTTCCTTCGTTTCAAAATAGTTGTAGATCGACGCGCGGGAGAAGCTGGTGGCATCCGCGATCTTCATGATCGTGATATCCTTGAAGCTCATATCCTTGTACAGCGTCTTACACGCATTGATGATCTCTTCCTTGCGTGCGTTGGTCAGTTCGGGAGAACCCTTGGGCATAGTATCACCTGTATCTTATATTCTGACACTGTGTCAGTATCTATATCATAACTCTATTCTGACACATTGTCAATATCCTTTTTAAAATTTTTTCAGAAATACAAATTGATTGAAAAAAACATAACTTTGAGGTATCATATATATGAACGCCTCTCCCCCACTCTGTGATGAAGAAACATATTTTGAAGGAGTTACTATGAAAGATACAAAGATCATGATCGCAGGCGATCTGATGCCGATGTCCTGTAACTACGACTTGTTCGCAGCGGGTGATATAAGGGCGCTGTTCGGAGACAAGCTCTGTGAGCTTTTCGCTTCGGCAGATATCCGCATCTGCAACCTCGAGGGCTGTTTTACCGACAGCGATCAGCCGATCGAAAAGATCGGCCCGAACATCAAAGCGCCGACAAATACCATCCGCGCGGTCAAAGACCTCGGCATCGATTACGCCACCCTGGGCAACACCCATTCCATGGACTACGGCAGGCAGGGGTATCTTGACACCTGTCGCACGCTGGATGAAAACGGAATCGGCTATTTCGGCTGGGGCGATAGTGCAGCAACCATCAAAAGCTATGTTGAGATCAACGACGGCGAGAGAAAAATCATCCTATATAATACGACGGAGCGCTTTGAGAACGCCCCGCGTGAAGATCACCCCGGGGTGAATCTCTATGACGAATACCGCGTATGCCGTGAGATCAGCGCACTCAAAGAGCGATGTGATTTTCTGATCGTTTTGTACCACGGCGGCATCGAGGGCACACACTATAACAGCGATATCATGCGCACTCGCTTCCACCGCATGGCGGACAACGGCGCGGATGTCGTTATCTCTCAGCACACTCATGCGATTGGGGAAGAGGAACATTACAACGGTGCTTATCTGCTCTACGGTCAGGGCAATTTTTGCTTCCATTTCCGCACCGAGGTCACCCCGCACTTGGCGGAGGGTCTGGTGCTGGAGCTTGTGATCGGTGACAATGGCTTTTCGGCAACGCCGCACCGCATCCGCCGCACCGAAAAGGGCTGTATCTATGACGATGAGCAGGAGCTATCCGCGTTTTATGAGCGCAGTAAGATCCATGACCGATTGCTCGGCGGCGACAGTGAAGCAAGGGAAGAATTCGAGCGGCAGTTCGGCAGGGACTGCACCAAGTGGGCAACCGCGTTCTTCTTCCTTTTCCGCGGCACCAACCCTCTGGACGCGGAAAAGCGCAAGGAGCTCAACCCCGCAGAGTATTTGGAATACCTCAAAAAATCCTATACCCGAGATCAACTGCTCGGCATGCAGATGTTCCTGCACAACGAGGAGTTCAACGAGGTCGGCAACCGTATCATCAGCGATCTGTTGGATGAAACAAAATGATGACAGTAAAAGACGGCAGGTACAACGATACCTGCCGCCTTTTGTTATAATGGAAACGCCACCGCATCCTTATATAGCTTCTGCAAAATTTCAATGAAGGCAGTAACACTCGCCCTTGTGTCCGACTTATGCGTGCACAAAACGCATGAGAAGCTCTCTGCGCAGTCAAAGGGGATCCACGCGAACTGTCCGCTGTGGTCGTTCAAAAAACCGGGTGCCAAGCAAACGCCGCGACCTGCGGCAACATTTGTCAAGGTCGTGTCGTGATCGGCGCTGTTGAAATACTCGATCCTGCCCGAAGCGATCAGCCTATGCTGTACCGCCTTCAATGCCGCGGGCGATCCGCCGCCGACCATCAGCGTCCTGCCGTACAGATCGCTTTCCTTGATCCGATTCTTCTGCGCAAGCGGATCATCCCGTTGTGCGATCAGATAGATACGGCTCTCAAACAGCGGGTGCACCGCGGTGTTCGACAGCTGTTTTGACTGCTCCCTGAGTGCGAACAGCATATCCGCGTCGCCCTTCATGAAGGTGTCGAGGCCGTTTTCATACTGGAACTGCGGCACGATCTGCACATCGGGCATCTGTTCCGCAAACAGCCGCATTGCCTCGGGCAAAAAACAGATCGCCTGCCGCACCATCAGATTGATCGACACCGCTTCCTTGAACTTCGCACTGAAATTCTGCCCCTGCTCTATCGCGCGTTTCAAGTCCTCGCGCATGCCGCTCAGAAAACTCACGAACTGCACCCCTGCCGGCGTCAGTGCGGCACCCTTGCCGCTGCGCTCAAAGAGCCTGAAGCCGATCTCCTCCTCCAGCAATTTGATTTGATAAGAAAAGGTCGGCTGACTGACGAATTGATTCTCTGCCGCGCGGCTGAAATTCAATGTCCGCGCCAGCTCAATGCAATAATCGATCTGTTTTGTGTTCATATTCTCACTCTCTGTTATTTAATAATTAAATTGATTATAACATATTTCGATTGGACTTTGCAATAGTTATCGGGTATAATATAGGCAGAAACAAAACAGGAGGTAACTCTTATGGCTAAAACATTGATCGCGTTTTTCTCCCGCGCGGATGAAAACTATTTTTCCGGCGCCATGCGCTATGTCAAGGTGGGCAACACCGAGATCGTTTGTGATATCATGAAGGAGCTGATCCCCGCGGATACCTTCAAGATCGAGATGGAGCACCCGTATTCTCCGGTTTACATGACCTGCATCGATGAAGCAAAAAAAGATCTGCGCGCGAAGGCGCGTCCCGCGCTGGTGTCGATGCCCGATTCTATCGACGAATACGACACCGTCGTGCTCGCCTATCCCAACTATTGGGGCACCATGCCGATGGCAGTCTTCACCTTCCTCGAAGCCTTCGATTTCTCCGGCAAGACGATCCTGCCGCTGTGCACCAACGAGGGCAGCGGTATGGGCAGCAGCGAGCGCGATATCAAGCGCGCCTGCCCCGGTGCGACCGTCAAAAGCGGACTTCCCATCACCGGCGGCAATGCCGCAAATTCCAAGAACAGCGTACAGCGTTGGCTGACTGCCAACGGTTTACTGTAAGAGGTGCGCTATGGAGTATGAAAAGGGATATGTATATGATCTGATGGATCAGGGCGGCCCTACCGATAACCGAGAGCCGTATTTTAAAGAAGCAGTCGATGAGATGATGCGTGCACGCACCCTCTGCGCTAAGGCGAATGCCGCCATGCCCGACGATCCGACCTATGTCGCTTACTTAGAGGAGCTGTTCGGCAGAGAGCTCGACGACGTCCGCATCCTCACGCCGTTTATCTGCGATTTCGGCAACCGCGTCACCTTCGGCAAGGGTGTTTTCATCAACCATTCCGCGATCCTCTCCGCCTCGGGCGGGATCGAATTCGGCGACGGCGTCATGACCGCGCCCGGTCTGCGGATCGCGACGATCAATCACGATATGAACAACCGCCACACGATCTATACCTACGGTAAGGTAACGATCAAGAAGAACGCGTGGCTCGGCATGAACGTGACCATCTGTCCCGGTGTGACGATCGGGGAATATGCCGTGGTCGCCGCGGGTGCTGTTGTGACCAAGGACGTGCCTGATCATGCGATCGTCGGCGGCGTCCCCGCCAAGGTGATCCGCTACCTCGATCCGAACGAGCAGAGGGAATGATCATGGACGAAAGAGAATGGATCCGTGACCTGTACCGCCGCTACTGGCAGTATATGATCGATAAAAACGCCGACGGCCTGCGCTCTTTGATGGCGGAGGATTATGTGCTGATGCACATGACAGGCGTCAGGCAGTCAAGGGAAGAATTCCTCAGCGGTCTGCGCGACGGCACCTTCAACTACTATTCCGCCGAGCACGACAGCATCGAGGTCATGCTCAGCGGCGATACCGCACGGATGATCGGCAAGAGTCGTGTCACAGCCGCGGTATACGGCGGCAGTAAACGCAGCTGGCGACTGCGCGGCGATTTTACATTACAAAAAGAAAACGGTGCATGGAAGCTCACTTCCTCGCGTGCATCGACGTATTAAGGAGGTCAACATGGAAACTATCACATTGAACAACGGACTCAAATGCCCCGTGATCGGCATCGGTACTTTTATGCTCAGCCCCGCTGACGCAGAAAACAGCGTGCGTGAGGCGCTCAAGATGGGCTATTCTCTCATCGATACGGCGAATGCTTATGTCAATGAGCGTGCCGTCGGCAGAGGGATCAAGGAGAGCGGTATTGATAGAGAGGATATCTTCCTCTCCACCAAGCTCTGGCCCAGTGAATATGAGAACGAGAACGCGGTGGATGAGACCCTCGAGCGCCTCGGCGTGGACTATGTTGATCTGCTTTACATCCACCAACCTGCCGGCAACTGGCTCGCCGGCTACCGACAGCTCGAAAAGGCATATAAAGAGGGTAAGGCAAAGTCGATCGGCATCTCGAACTTTGAGGGCGAGTATATCGATGAATTACAGCATCAATGGGAGATCGCGCCGCAGTTCATCCAGGTGGAAGCGCATCCGTATTTTACGCAGAAGGAACTGCGTAAAACGCTTGATCAGTATGGCATTAAGCTGATGAGCTGGTATCCGCTCGGTCACGGTGACAAGAGCCTGTTGGAAGAGCCCGTCTTTGCTCAGCTCGGCAAAAAATACGGCAAAACACCCGCTCAGGTCATCCTGCGCTGGCATACGCAGATGGGCTTTGTCGTCATCCCCGGCAGCAAGAACGTCGATCACATCAAGGATAATCTCGATATCCTCGACTTTACCTTGACCGATGACGAGATGAAGTCGATCGCAAAGCTCGATAAAGGCAGGCGCTACTATCACCGCACCGATGAGCAGCTGCAGGGCTTTGCCGCATGGCGTCCCGAATTTGAAAAGCAATAAGCAACCGTTCAAACGCAACAAAAAGACAGTTTTTGGACTGTCTTTTTTTTGTTGCCAACCGGGGTCGCCTTTGAGAATGGTTGAATATTCATGCAAAACAAATCCGTAACAGACAGACCTGTCAGCTCAGCCACACAAAAAAAGCTTCCATCAGACCGGAATACAGAATTGACATCAATTAGATGTTTTGATTCATTAGAAATGATTCTAACTTGACAAACAATAGATCAACTGATATAATACACGAGTAAGGGTAGGCTAACTGCCTAACCTTTTACACAGAAATGACATCAATTATGTTTTTGATTCATTAGAAATGATTCTAACTTGACAAACAATAGATCGGCTGATATAATACTTGAGTAAGGCTAAGCTAACCGCTTGACCTTTTATTTAGCCCCAAAGGTTAGCTTTAGCTAATCAAGTTAGCAAATCATAACCCCATTACAAAAGGAGATCGCCATGCCGCTCACTTTAGCCGTTATCGGCGAAGAAAACATGATCAAAAGAATCGGCGGAAACGCGGATGTCAGGACCCATCTGCAAAATCTGGGCTTTGTATCCGGCGCGACCGTCACGGTTGTCAGCTCGATGGGCGGCAATCTGATCGTAAATGTCAAAGGCACACGCATCGCCATCAGCAAAGAGATGGCGCAGAAGATATTGATATAATTGTCATTGCGAACCCCCGCACATTGGGGCGGGGTGTGGCAATCTCAACCGATTTGATGTTTTGATGATTGCCTGTCATGACAGAACAATAAGGAGGAAGAGTATGAGAACATTGAAAGAGGTTGCTATCGGCAGCACCTGCAAGGTCAAGAAGCTCCATGGTGAGGGCGCGGTCAAGCGCCGTATCATGGATATGGGCATCACCAAGGGCGTCGAGATCAAGGTGCAGAAGGTCGCTCCCTTGGGCGATCCGATGGAGGTCACCGTGCGCGGCTATCAGCTTTCGATCCGCAAGGCGGACGCCGAGATGGTCGAGGTAGAATGACGCGGACGCGGACGCGTGCGTCTTTTTCTGTCTCTATTTAATGCAGGCAGTATCGGATCATCAATGATAAGCATTTTCCGCTTGATATCACGTAGCTCCCGATGAAAAGCGGATCATTAGCGTAGCTTTTGGCGCGCTATATTTTTTCACCATTAGTTAGCTTAAGACAACCAAGAAATGAGGTATGGATATGAACATCAAGATTGCCTTGGCGGGTAACCCGAACAGCGGTAAGACCACCCTGTTCAATGCCCTGACAGGCGCAAATCAGTTCGTCGGCAACTGGCCCGGCGTAACGGTCGAGAAAAAAGAAGGTAAGCTCAAAAAGCACAGCGACGTGACCATCACCGACCTGCCCGGTATCTACTCGCTCTCTCCCTACACGCTGGAAGAGGTCGTGGCGCGTAATTATCTGATCGATGAACGCCCCGACGCGATCCTCAACATCGTCGACGGTACCAACTTAGAGCGCAACCTGTATTTGACCACCCAGCTCTGTGAGCTCGGCATCCCGGTCGTCATCGCCATCAACATGATGGACGTTGTCGAAAAAACCGGCGTCAAGATCAACATCGAGGAGCTCAGCCGCCAGCTGGGCTGCAAGGTCGTTTCGATCTCCGCCTTAAAGGGCAAGGGCGTGATGGACGCCGCCGAAGAAGCCATCAAGGCGGCGGAGGAGAAGAAGCCCGTCCCCAAGCATCCGTTTGACGGATCGGTCGAGCACGCGATCGCGCACATCGAAGAAGCCTGCGTCCATGATATGCCCGAGGAGGAGCAGAGATGGTACGCGGTCAAGATCTTTGAGCGCGACGATAAGGTTGTGGAGAAGCTCAACCTGAACAAAGAGACCCTCGACCATATCGAAAAGGATATCAAGGCTGTTGAGGACGAATATGACGATGACGCGGAGTCGATCATCACCAACGAGCGTTATGTCTATATCGGCAAGATCATCAACAGCGTCTATAAGAATAAACAGAAAGGTCAGCTCTCGACCTCCGACAAGATCGACAAGATCGTCACCAACCGCTGGCTGGGGCTGCCGATCTTCATGGTCGTCATGTTCCTCGTGTACTATATCTCGATGGTCACGGTCGGTTCCGCGGCGACAGACTGGGCGAATGACGGTCTGTTCGGCGACGGCTTCCATCTGTTCGGTATCGGTACCGCGCAGTATGAGGAGCACGCCGACGCGATCGGCAAGCTGACCGGCGCTGCGGAATCGGCAGGCAATGAGGATCTGCTCGCGGCGCTCGACTTTGAATCGGAAAAGTATGACGCCAATGCCGCGGTGGCCTCCGTCAAGAGCTTTGCGGCAAGCGTCAAGGATAATGATGAATTCACCTTTGACGTCGAGGATGAAGAGACCCTCGAGGTGAAGAAAGAGACCATCACCGGTAAGGACGTCAAGGACGCAGCGGAGATCTTCGTTAAGAACGAGGGTAAGCCCGACGATCCCGCCGAGTTCGGCGTATGGGTACCCGGTATCCCCGTCGTTGTCGGCAACTGGCTGGAGGCAGCCAAGGCGCCCGAATGGCTCTCGAGCCTGATCCTCGACGGTATCATCGCCGGTGTGGGCGCGGTGCTCGGCTTTGTCCCGCAGATGCTCGTGCTGTTCTTCCTGCTCGCGTTCCTCGAGTCCTGCGGCTACATGGCGCGTATCGCCTTTGTCCTCGACCGTATCTTCCGCCGCTTCGGTCTGTCGGGTAAGAGCTTTATCCCGATCCTGATCGGTACGGGATGCGGCATCCCCGGCATCATGGCGTCGCGTACCATTGAGAATGAGCGCGATCGCCGCATGACCATCATGACCACCACCTTCATCCCCTGCGGCGCAAAGGTGCCCTTCATCGCGATGATCGCGGGCGCGATCTTCGGCGGCTCTCCGTGGGTCGCGACAAGCGCGTATTTCATCGGCATGGCGGCGATCATCATCTCCGGTATCATGCTCAAAAAGACCAAGCCCTTTGCGGGCGAGCCTGCTCCGTTCGTCATGGAGCTTCCCGCTTACCACTGGCCGACCCTCGGCAACGTGCTCCGTTCCATGTGGGAGCGCGGCTGGTCGTTCATCAAAAAGGCGGGTACTATCATCTTGCTCTCCACCATCGTTCTGTGGTTCCTGAGCCGCTTTGGCTGGGTCGACGGCAGCTTTACCATGCTGGGTGAGGAGGAGATCGGCAACAGCATCCTCGCCGTGATCGGCAACGGTATCGCGTGGATCTTTGCCCCGCTCGGCTGGGGCAACTGGCAGGCGGCTGTCGCCTCCATCACCGGCCTGATCGCCAAGGAGAACATCGTCGGTACGATGGGCGTACTCTACGGCGGCGGAGAAATGTCCACATGGGCGATGCTGGCGAGCGTATTCACCGGTGTGACAGGCTTCTCGTTCCTCGTGTTCAACCTGCTGTGCGCGCCGTGCTTTGCGGCGATGGGCGCGATCAGACGTGAGATGAACTCCGGCAAGTGGACAGCGTTCGCGATCGCCTATCAGTGCATCTTTGCGTATGTGATCGCGCTGTGCATCAACCAGATTGGCGGCGCCTTCACCGGCAACCTGAATGTATTCGGACTGATCGTTGCGATCCTGCTGATCGCGTTCATGCTGTATATGCTCTTCAGACCTTATAAGGAAGCGAATAAGCTGACCAAGGACGTCAAGATCAAGTAAGCGGTTGAGCGCTTTTGCCCTCGCAAAACCCTTGGATAAGAAGGAGTGAAATGTATGTTCACATGGATATCGAATAACATCGGCACGATCATCATCTGTGCGGTGCTGATTGCGATCGTCGCGGCGATCATATTCAGCATGATCAAAAAGAAAAAACAGGGCAAGTCGGTGGTATGCAACTGCGGCAACTGCAAGCACTGCGCGATGTCCGGCTCCTGTCATAAGCAATAGTTTTCCTCTGAGTACCGAGTGCCCAAAGCGCTCGGTACTTTTTGTTAAATGACATTGTTTGAGAAGCAAATTTCACCCCTAGGGGAGGGACATGCTCGTCCCGAAAGCGCAACGTCACAGAGAGCTGTAGGGTACGGCGCTTGCGACGTACCGAATGACAGAAACGTGGTACCCCTATCCGATGCTCCCGATATCGGAAACGCCCGTCATACTCGGTACGTCAAACACGCGTGTTCAAATGCCGTACCCTACGGAAAGATTGATGTGCTTCGCGTTTGGGTGACATGTATCGGAAAGGATTCGGCGGGAGCAAGCGCCGTACCCTACGGAAAGACCGGTTCCATTTGATAAACAATGAAAAAATATTGAAAAAGCGCATAAATTCCCCTTGACAAGCTCATTTATGTTTGATACAATATAGTTGCACAACAGATAAAGAGGTGCAACAGAATGGAAATGAGCTATAAAGAAGAAATGAAGCTCGAGAATCAGCTTTGCTTTCCGCTGTACGCGGCGGCGCGGAGTGTGACGGCACTGTATACGCCGTACCTCAAACCGCTCGGGCTGACCTACACCCAGTACATCGTCTTTTTGGTACTGTGGGAAAAGGACGGCATCCCCGTGGGCGAACTGGGCAAACGGCTGATGCTCGACAGCGGCACGCTCTCACCGCTTCTCAAAAAGATGCGGCAGGCGGGCTACATTGAAAAGCGCCAGAGCGCGAAGGATGAGCGATCCTTCCTGATCTTCCTGACCGACAAGGGCAGGGCGCTGCAGGAACAGGCGCGTGAGATCCCGCGCAAGGTCGGCGGCTGTATCGCGCTCACCCCCGAAAAAGCCGCGCAATTATATCAACTCTTGTATGAGCTTTTGGGAAACGAACCATCATAACTAATGAACCGAAAGGAGAATCACGATGAAAACAGTATATGATTTTACGGTAAAAGACAGAAAAGGTAACGACGTCAGCCTTGCTGATTACAAGGGCAAGCTGCTGTTGATCGTCAATACGGCAACCGGCTGCGGCTTCACCCCGCACTATGAGCCGCTCGAGGAGATGTACCGCGACCTGCGCGACAAGGGCTTTGAGATCCTCGACTTCCCGTGCAACCAGTTTGCGAATCAGGCGCCCGGAGATGAGGAGGAGATCCACAACTTCTGCACGCTGAAATTCGGCGCCGACTTCCCGCAGTTCAAGAAGATCGACGTCAACGGCGACAATGCCGATCCGCTGTTCGCGTTCCTCGCGACAGAAAAGCCGTTTGAGGGCTTTGGCAAGGGGCTCAAAAACAAGGCGCTGAACAAGTTTGCCGACATGAACAACAAGGCGTTCGGCGACAAGGCGTATATCAAATGGAACTTCACCAAGTTCCTCGTTGACCGCGAGGGCAGCGTCATTGCTCGTTTTGAACCGACCGTCGACATGAAGGACGTCAGAAAAGCGGTCGAAGAAGCGCTCTGAGGTGATAGCATATGAAAGTCGCAGTCAGATATTATACCAAAACGGGTAACACCGAAAAGCTCGCGAAAGCGGTCGCCGACGCAGTCGGTGCCGAAGCGTTGCCGATCAGTGAACCGATCGATGAGCCTGTTGATCTTCTTTTCCTCGGCAACTCTTACTATGCGTTCAGCATCGATCCCGAGGTGCGGAATTTTGTCCGCTCGCTGGACAGCAGTAAGGTGAAGCGCATCGTCAACTTCGGCTCCGCCGCCATGCTCAACTCCACATGGAAAAAGGTAAAGGCGGAGGCGGATCGGGTCGGCATCAAGATGGATGACCGTGAATTCCACTGTAAGGGTGAGTTCAAGGGGCTCCACAAGGGCAGACCCAACGAGGATGATTTGAAGAAAGCCGCATCATTCGCACGGAAGATCGTCAAGGCTTAATTCGACACTTAAAGAGATAAAACCGGTAACTGACCCGATCGGTTACCGGTTTTTGTGTATCAAACTATTCTATGAGCAATCAAGAATAGTTCCGAACTCGGTTGCTTAGGTTATTCATATTTATTGACTTTGAAGGCGGAATCATATAAAATTGAGCTATCTAAAATGGGGGAACGACCCCTCATAACATTGGCAATAGAGCATTTCACTCGCTCAATCCGTAGTGACCGGGGAGGATCCATGAAAAAGACTTGTCAAAAACTGGACAATCATCATATAAAAGACCTTATGGCGATCTCGGAAGCGGAGGGATTCCCGTATCCGATTACGGAGGATGTCGCGCGGATCTATTGTCAGGGCAGGGATGCAACCGCCCCCGGCGTGCAGACCTACGGCGTTTTTGAAGATGACAAGCTCGTCAGCGTGATGACCGCCACCTTTTGCGTGGTGTTTCCGTGTGAGGATTCGCCGAGCGGCGGATCGCGCATATCAGCGGCGCGTATACCTTGCCTGATCATCGGCACAGGCATTATGCGACCGAGCTGTTGACGGCGATAGAGTCGGACGCTGAGGCGTTCGGCGCGGACTATCTCTGCTGTGACAGTACGGCAGACGGACTATATCTGCGCTTCGGCATGGAGCCGACGTCGGATGATGAAACAAGAATGTGGAAAAAACTTTCATACTAATTTCTGATAAAACGCTTTAAAAAGATAATTGAGGTGTTGTCCAAATCTTTGATTTGGCTAACAACACCCATGCAACAACACTCCAAGAGCGAAGCGATTGGCTTAGTGTCACTGCTGGCGCCTGTCAAGGAGCCCAACAAAGCTATACGGAAATTCTCGCATTAGATGTTAAAGGGTTTCATTAGAAATTAGTATCTAATAAGGAGGAAAACATATGATAGAAACAGGTTGGGTATCGATCCTGCCGCCCTTGATCGCCATCGTGCTCGCGCTGGTGACCAAAGAGGTGTACTCGTCACTGTTTTTGGGCGTGCTGTCCGGAATGGTGATCTATGTCGTATCGGCGCAGGAGCCGTTCATGGCGGTGTTCTCGCGCATGTTCGACATGATGGCGCAGAAGATCGCGGACAATGCGTATATGATCATCTTTTTGGCACTCTTATGGGCGGTGATCACGCTGGTCGGCAAGTCCGGCGGAACGGCGGCATACGGGCGATGGGCAGAAAAACGGCTCAAGAATAAGCGCGCGACACTGCTCACGACCGCCTTATTGGGCGTTTTGATCTTCATCGACGACGGCTTCAACTGTCTGACGATCGGCACGGTCATGCGACCCATCTATGACCGTCAGCGTATCTCGCGTGAAAAGCTCGCCTACATCATCGACGCAACTGCGGCGCCGATCTGCATTATCGCGCCTGTGTCCTCATGGGCGGTAGCGGTAGCGTCGGAGGTCAGCGATACCAATGGCTTCCAGACGTTCTTATCCACCGTACCCTATAACTTGTACGCGCTTCTCACCATCCTGATGGTCGCGTTCGTGTGCATCACAGGGCTCGACTTCGGCAAGATGCGCAAGGCGGAGGAAAGAACACAGCGCGAGGGCTACAGCGACACTTTGACCGAGGAAATGGATGACGAAAAGGAAAGCAAGGGGCACGTCATTGATTTGGTACTGCCTATCCTCGTGCTCATCGTCTGCGCCATCTTAGGCATGGCGTATGTCGGCGGCTTTTTCAGCGGTACACCCTTCTCCGAGGCGATCGGCACCAACCCCACCGCGGGACTATCCCTCGGCGCTTTTGCAGGTCTGGTGACCGCCTTCCTCCTCTACATCCCCCGCAAGATCATGAAGCCCAAGGCATTTGCGGGCAATATCGTCAGCGGTATCGGCAGTATCGTACCGCCCATGCTGATCCTGATCCTCTCATGGACGCTCGGCGGCGTATGCCGTGAACTGATCGGCACCGGCGAGTTCATCTCCGGCTTCATCGCGTCATCGAACGTGCCGTTACAGCTGTTGCCCTTCGTGGTATTCGTGATCGCGGCGCTGATGTCCTTCTCGATGGGTACGTCCTGGGGCACCTTCGGCTTGCTGATCCCCATCGTGACCATGATCTGTTCGGCAACTGCCGGCGCGGAGCTGCTGGTTCCCACCCTCGGCGCGACCTTGGCAGGCTCTGTCTACGGCGATCACTGCTCCCCGATCTCCGACACCACGATCCTCGCCTCTACGGGAGCACAGTGTGAGCATATCCGCCATGTGGAGACCCAGATCCCCTATGCGACCCTGACGGCTGTCGTGTGCGCGGTCGGCTACCTGATCATCGGCTTCACCAACATGCCGTGGATCGGTCTTGCCGTGAGCGCAGTGCTGTTGATCGGTGCAATGCTGATCCTGCATAAGTCCAAGCCCAAGGAAGCGTAAATCAAATAGTCAATACAACAGATATAGCCACCCGTTTGCTGATAAACGGGTGGCTCGTTTTATGTGGAATTCTCATGACAGCGGTCATAAAAAATCGGTAACCGACATGGTGCCGATTACCGATTCAATGCTTTATGATATTTTAGATACTACAGTGCGACCGAGCGATCATGCCGGTTTCTTTTTGGTGATCGCCTTGTAAACAGGCTTCATCGTCAGACCTTGGATGACCGTGGTGAAGAATACGACGGCGTAGGTACAGCCGAGGATGATGTAGTAGACCTTTTCAGGCACCATATCCTTGGTGCTCATCGCAAGGGCAACGGATAAGCCGCCTCGCAGTCCGCCCCATGTGAACAGGGTAACAAAGCCCGATTTGGAGAAACCGTCGGGGATCTCACCCATGAACAGTGAAGAGATCGACAGACTGCCGACGCGCGCGATCAGGTTTGCGGCGATCGCGGTGAGCGAGAGCAGCAGGACGCTCTCCATCTTGAGAACGCTGACGAACGACAGACCTAAGAGGACATACAACAGCGAGTTGAAGAAAACATCGAGCGTCTCCCAGAAGGAGTCGAACAGCTCCGCGTGTTCCTTTTTCTCGGACTCTGCATACTTGGAGCGCAGGTGAGAGAACAGGATACCGCAGATAACGGATGCGATCGCGCCGGAGCAGTGGAATACCTCGCACAGCGAATACGCCAGAGATACGGTCAGCAGGCTGATGAAGATCTTGAGCTGCGGATGCTTGGAGAAGCGGTACATCAGGAAGCATACCAGCGTAACGATGATGCCGATAGCAACTGCGCCGAGTACCTCACGGAGCATGACGGACAGGAAGCCCTGATCGGAAGAACCGCCGCTTGCCTTTACCATGCCGGAGAAGCAGACGAACAGCGCTACGCCGATACCGTCGTTGAACAGGGATTCACCCTGGATCAGGAAGGAGGTGTCCTTCGGCAGACCGAACTTGCTGAGAATACCGGTCGCGGCGATCGGATCGGTGGGGGCGATGATACTGCCGAACATCAGGCATACGGGCAGCGAGAGATTCAGCCCGAAGGCGAGGCTTGCGCCGTAGATGAGCAGTGCGTAGAAGATCGCGCCGAGCAAGGTGCATACCAGCGAGAGCACGGTGATCTGTCGTGCCATACGTTTGAAGTCGGATAGCTTCATATGGCAGGAGCCGGCGAACAGCATGAAGCACAGCACGCCGTGCATCAAAAAGTCGTGGATATCGAAGCCCTGTATTTGTTTGAGTACCTCTCCGACGCTGGTATCGTTGAAGATGGCGATGCCGATCAGCAGAACGATACCGAGGATGGTCGAGTACAGCATGAGTCCGATCTCATAGGTCATCTTGGTGACCTTTTCGTTAAAGAACCCAAGCAGACAGACCAGGGCGATGATCGCGACAAAAATATACATAGTTTCCATGTATAACTTTTCCTCCTTTTTAACCCTCATATTTTGACGGCAATGACAGAACAGGCTCCATCCTCGCCGATTTTTATACATTATAGCATAAAAACAGCGGCTTGAAAACCCATAAAATAGAAAATTTTACAAACCATTTGCCGAGAATATGACCGCTTGCTATGACACGCTCTGTCTTTGGGGCAGGTGTGGCAGATAAAAACTAAACTCTCTAAAAAAAGAGCTTTTCTAAAAACAACCAATTTTTGCTGCCACATCTGCCCCAAGGGTGTTTTTTGGTGCCTTCCTTTTGGTGGAGCAGCCGGAGCAGGTAAAAACAGTACTCTCTTAAAAAGAGGCTTTTCTGAAAATAACCGTTTCTTGCTGCTCCACCTGCTCCAAGGGTTTCTCTGATCCGCACAATGTCGCAGATGTCGCAGGTAAAAACTAAACTCTCTTAAAAAAGAGGAAATCTGAAAACGACTTATTTTGCTGCGACACCTGCGACAAGTGTGTTTTTTGACCTACACGATAGCTTGTTGCAGATGTTGCAGGTAAAAAGTAAAGTTCCTTAAAAAAGAGAAAATCTGAAAACGACTTTTTTTGCTGCAACACCTGCAACATCATGTTTTTATCCTTTGATCCGTGAAAGGCAGAGGGAAATACTTGTCATTAAAATCAACATATGCTATACTCATATCATAGGATGAAGGGAGTTGAACCCCAATTGGTTTATAGCGGTATATTTCCGCCTGCTCTTCGGCAAAATCCTCGTGAATACGACAGTATTCACTCCGGTTTAGAGGAGGAGTAACCCTTGACGGGTTGCGATCGACGATAAGCCGATAAAGACTGAAAATGACTCATTATCGGCAATTGAGTTCAACTCTCTTCATCCTATGATCGGAAAAGGAGTGATCGGGATGAAAGAACTGACCGTCGACGCTGTAATAGAGAACATCGAAACTGTCACCGCGTTCGTCAACGCGGAGCTGGAAGCCATAGGCTGTCCGATGAAAATACAGATCCAGATCGACGTCGCGATCGATGAACTGTTCGGCAATATCGCGCACTATGCCTATGGGCATGATCGGGGCACAGCGACGGTACGGATCGCTTTTGACGAGGATTCGCACACCGTGACGCTGACCTTCATTGACAGCGGAACGCCCTTTGATCCGCTCCAAAAGGCGGATCCCGACACCACGCTCTCGGCAAAGGAGCGCAGCATCGGCGGACTGGGCATCTTCCTCGTCAAAAAGACGATGGATCATATGGAATACCGCTACGAGGACGGTCACAATATACTCTCGATCATGAAAAAACTGAGGTGATAAAATGGGAAAAATCAAAGATTATTTCAAGATCTATGAATCGGAAGAAACCAAGGATGTGTTTGAACAGAACGATTATGACGGAAACCGCCTGTCCTTTTATGTCATACTCTCCTGCGCGGTGATCCTGCTCATATCATGGGCGTTGAACATGGCAGGGATCTTCACCGTCGCGAAACTCAGGATGAATGTCCTCGCAATATCCGGCTTGATCGAATTCGCCGTTCCGATCGGTCTGTATCTCAAGTTCAAAGGACAACGGCGCTGGCTCAAATATGTGATGGTCATCTCCCTGTTGTTCGTCTGTACCCAGCTGTTCAGTATCCTCAATCACAACGTCATCCTGATCATGACCCTGCCCGTGCTGCTGTCGAGCCGTTATTTTTCCAAGGGCTTTACCGTGATGATCTCGACTTTGACGACGCTTTGCGCGGTGGCAGGCAGTATCCTGAGCGTGCTGTTCGGCATCATCGATTTGAACTTCTATCCCTCTCCCGCAAGCGGTACCGTCATCGTGATCGAAAAGAAACTGCGTGACGCGATCATGGCGTTGGGTATCGATCCGTCAAAAGCGGTGGTCAGCATGCTGGTCAACGGCTTTTTGCCGCGGCTGCTGGTGTTCACCATCATCGGCTTCATCGCGGTGTATATCGCAAAGAACGGCCATGACATGGTACTCAGACAGGATGAGATCGCCCGCGCCTCCGCCAACGTCAAGGCGGAGCTGAATACCGCCACCCAGATCCAGAACGGCATGGTGCCCAACATCTTCCCTGCCTTTCCGGAAAGAAAGGAATTTGACATCCACGCCGGCATGTATACCGCCAAGGAGGTCGGCGGCGACTTCTACGACTTTTTTCTGATCGACGAAAAGCACCTCGCCATGGTGATGGCGGACGTTTCGGGCAAGGGCGTCCCCGCGGCGCTGTTCATGATGGCGTCAAAGATCCTGATCAATGACAGAGCGCTCATGGGCGGCACGCCCGCCGAGATCCTCGCGTTTGTGAACGACCGTATTTGCAGCAATAACAAGGCGGAGATGTTCGTCACCGTATGGCTGGGCATCCTCGATATCGAAACGGGCAACGTGATCGCCGCCAACGCGGGTCATGAGTATCCCGCGATCCGCAAGAGCGGCGGACAGTTTGAGCTGCTCAAGGATAAACACGGCTTTGTTGTCGGCGGTATGGAAGGCGTCCGATACAAGGATTATACATTCACGTTGAACAAGGGCGACGCCCTCTTCCTCTATACCGACGGTATCCCCGAGGCAAACAATATCTCTCAGGAGCAGTTCGGTACCGACAGGATGGTCTCGGCGCTGAATATTGACCCCAACGGCGCGCCGGAAGCGATCCTCTCTAACGTCAAAGACGCGGTCAATCAGTTTGTCGGCGACGCGATCCAGTTCGATGATCTGACCATGCTGTGCTTGCAATATAACGGTGAATAGTATGATCCATCGTCAGCGGTGGGTGAAAAGCCCTAAAAAGGTCTTTGAACGTCAATGCGCACAAAAAACTCAAAAAATTTTAGCTATTCTATCAATGTCTGTCAGCGAAGATTTATGGTAAAATAATATAAATTCGATTCGTTGGAAGCATCTGTCCTGTTTAATCCGCAACCACTTCCCTTTCTTGTGCGGAACATTATTCGATGATTTCAAATGCCACCGTAAGAGAATCCGTAGGTGATCATATGAAAATCCTGTCCAAAGAATTCTACCGTCAAAAAATGAAGGCGTTCGTTGAAAACGAGGAGAAATGGAAGCTCTTTCAGAACGCCAGCGTCTTTGTGCTGTTCGGATTGATCTCGCTGATCATGTCCGTTGTCAATCTGTTTACGAAGCAAGGATTGTTCACATGGATGACGATGGGCTTTGCGCTTGCCTGCTTGATCGACTTGCTGCTGTTGATGAAAAAGGGAACATACGCGAAGGTGGCAATCATCCTGTTCGCGATATAGATAACGGTCACCTTCCTCTTCTTCATCGTGTCCGGTATCCCCGACGGCTTCAGCGTGCTTTGGACAGCGATGCTGCCGTCGTTCGGATTGCTGATGTTCGGTGTGCGCAACGGTTCACTGTTATCGGCGGTCATGTTTGCGGCACTTGTCTTTTTCTTCTGGACGCCGTTCGGACGCGGGCTGTTACAGTATCCGTATGAGAACACGTTTATGACGCGGTTCCCGCTGCTGTATCTCGCGTTCTTTGTGGTTACGATGTTGTTGGAACAAATGCGTGAGATGGCGTACTCCGCGCTCAGGGAATCACGGCTGAAATATGAGTTTTTGTGCTATCACGACGCACTGACAGGGCTTTATAACCGCTTTTGGCTGCAATCACTCGTCGGGGATCCTGTGAGAGAGCTCAAGCCCGCCGCGGTTGCTGTTCTGGATATTGACAACTTCAAGTTTATCAACGACAACTTCGGACATCTCAACGGCGATATCGTGATCCGCGGTTTCGGACAGGCGATCCTCGATACGCTCGGCAGCAGCGGTGAATTATGCCGCTGGGGCGGCGATGAGTTCCTGATCCTGTTCCACACCGACATCGATGCGGAAACGGTCTGTAAGAGGATCGTCGACGTGATCCGTGCACAGGAGTTTGAATTCAACGGCGAACGGCTGAACACCACGGTGACCGTCGGGCTGGTGATCGCGCCAAACGGCGGAACAACCGATGTGAGAGCACTGCTCCATCAAGCGGACGTCAACCTGTATCTCGCAAAGGATCAGGGAAAGAACTGCACCGTCTGCTCACAGCTGAAATCGGAACCTGCTCCGTCAACCAATTAACAGAACAAATCATAAGCACATTCGGCGTTTTCAGTCGAATGTAATTTTTTCATTGTGATATTCAATTTTTCGATCAACGGTTTGCATTGACCCGTACCTTTTCCTGATAGAGCAGCTGATCCGCCTGTGTCAGATAATCAAAGAACTCCGAAGGATCCTTCGGACACGCCGTAACGCATCCAAAGCTGCAACCTAACTGTGAGTTGATACCCGAGATTTTCAGTGCGGAAAACATGGCATTGACCTGCCCGAGCTTTTCCTTTAAGCCGTCAAGGTCACTGTTCTTCTCGATGACCAGGAATTCATCACCGCCAAAGCGGAACACGCTCTCAGCGGGAAAAACCTGTACCAGAATATCGGCAAAGCCCTTGAGCACATCATCGCCCACACGGTGACCGTAGGTGTCGTTGACAGCCTTGAAGCTGTTGATATCGCCGATCGCGATGCAGATATCTTTTTCGATAAATCGGGGACATGCTGGTTCAGCGCATAGCGGTTCTGCAAGCGGGTGATGCTGTCGTGGTTGGCGATGATCTCTAAAGAGTTATTGAGCATATTCGCCTTATTCTTCTCCGAGATATAGCCCACGGTCAGGCGATAGTTCATGATAGCGCCTATCACCGACAGCGCCCCGAGCATCATATAGTTATACGGGTTGATCACACCGCGCTCAAAGCCGAAATTCAGGATCAGATAATTGACGATATAGGAACCGAAGATGACCGTCGTTGTAAACACGGGATGGAGCTTGACGAACAATGCCGCGATCAGCCCTACCGTGTAGAAGGTCAGGAGCTGTTGATGGTTGATGTAGTTCCACACCGATACAACCATGCTCCAAACAACCAGTAGGATAAGAAAACTACCGATAAAGAGTCTGACGGATCTCGGGTGCTGTTTGACAGTATCCGGTTTTTTCATCAAGCTTCCCGCGATCAAATAGCCCAGCACGCACAGCACGATGCTCAAGCCGACTCTGATAACAGCGTATAAAACTTCGCTTTCATTAATTCTATTGTGATTCATGATCAGGAATACGACCAGTGAGATAGTCTGCACGATCCCGATCACTAGGGAAACGTAGTGGATATTCTTGACATTCAGCGAGTCGATCTCACTTTCTGTCTCCTTGCTCGTGGTTGGAAAAAACCAACTTTTGAGCCACTCCGAAGGTTTTGTCATTCAATCACCTCTGATTAGAAATGCAATGGGTAAATCAACCTCATCGGTAAATTGATATTATGTACGAGGATTTTGAAGAAGATCCGGCAGGAATCTGCCGCCGGCAACCAATTGGATGTCAGCACTCTTCATCCTGTTATATAATAAAGCATTTTAACTGTGTTTGAGCAAAAAATCAATGGTAAATGTGCCCAAAAATCAAGGAAAAACAGCTAAAACGTGCAGTAGATCACGGCTCCAGATTCAGTTTTGCGACGCGGCGAACCTCATCCTCCGCGTCAAGGAACGCCTGTGCGACAAGCGGATCAAAGTGCGTTCCCGCATCCTCACGAATGATGGAGAGCGCCTTTTCGATGGTGAACGGCTCCTTGTAGCTGCGGCGGGACACCAGCGCGTCGAACACATCCGCTACTGCCATCACGCGCGCCGAAAGCGGGATCTCCTCCCCCTTGAGCCCGGTGGGATAGCCCTTGCCGTTCCACTTTTCGTGATGGTACAAAGCAAGGTTCTTTGCCTCGGTCAAATAGTCTGAATCCTCATCAACGATCGCCATCGCCTTGTCGATGATCTTGCCGCCCTCGACGGTATGGCTCTGCATGATACGGAACTCCTCGTCGGTGAGTCTGCCGGGTTTGTTGAGGATCACGTCGGAGACGGTGACCTTGCCCACATCGTGGAGCGGTGCGGAGTTGACGACCTCCGCGATGTATTCCTCCGTCAGCTGATCGCTGTAGATACCCTCCTTGAGCATCTGACAGAGTATGATTTCAGTATATGCGGCAGTTTTGAAAACATGATCGCCGGTGCACTGGTCACGGCTCTCGACCATATCGGCGAGCACCATGATCAGACCGTTTTGCAGCTTAGTGAGCTGTTCGCTCTTATGCTGGATCTCTTCGATGTAGAGAACGGTATGATGCGCCGCTCTTTTATAATCCTCATAGAGCGTTTCGATCTCGTCGCCGGTGCGAATATCCAGCGCGTCGAGCATGCTGATCCATTTCTCTCTCGCCTCGGGCGTATCATAGCTCGAGTGGCGCGAGACATGGGCGATGGCGTTGATCGGCTTGACGATATGCCGCTCCGCCAGCCACACCGCGTAGGTGCGGATCAGGATCAAGAAGCCCAGGAACAGCGAGATGATCTTGGCGAGAAAGGCGATCTCATCGGAGCGCAGACGGCTCATCTCCATATCGATGCCGATATAGCATTTCACCTGTCCCGCACTGTTTTTGACAGGCTCATAGACCGACAGCAGCCAGCCGTACTCGTCATCTGTGATGTCAGTAGGGATCGACTCACCCGCTAAGAACCGATCCTTGTATTTTTCGATCGATTTATCATAGCGGATGACCTCGCCGGGCTCGTCCGCTTTTACGCCTGCGGAATCAACGTCAAAGACAACGTGGGTGCCGTCCTCTTTGACGCTGTAGATATAGGCGAACTTGATGTCGGGTGACGCCTTGACGATCGTGGTGAGGAGCTCCTCAATATCGTCGTAGCCCTCGGCGGTTCTGCCCTTCTCCGTATATTCATCGATCCGGTCGGCGTTCAGCTTCTCCGCAATGACGTGGATGGCGTGGTGTCCGTCCTCCTCAAATTCGGCGATCGTCGAATTATGGTACTGTAAAATGCTGATACCGATCGCCGCCGATGCAACCAGGGTGGTAGAGATCGCGACCACCAACGTGGTTTTCCAGCGCAGGGAAAGCCGCTTACGGTTATGCTTATTGGACTGCTCGAACACAGTCAAATAGTACCAGTCGCGTGTGTGGAGAAAGTCCAGCAGCGGGGAAGGCAGCAGCTTATAGATGACCAGCGCGATCACAGTCACTATCGCCTTATCGACAAGGTCGATCAAAAAGACGGACAACAGATTGGACAGAAAATAGCCCATCGGCACCACGCTGTTGATGCGCGCCGCCATGTCGACAGCGTAGCCCTCACCGAAGTTCAGTCCGTTGATGAACCAGGTCAGCAGTCCGCCGACAACGCCGCCCAAAAAGGCAAAGGTCACGATCCCGAGCAGGATATACGGGATCTTCAGGCGGCGCATTTTCTCGGCAAAGGATACTGCCGCCACCGCGATCAATACGCTGATGATACAGTAATAGATCGTGAAGGAATCGGCAAAGCTGTCGATGATATTGGTAAAGAAGCCGACCGTGATACACGGGATGTATCCGCCCAGCATCGCCGAGAGGATCGTACCGATGTTGTCAATGAACAGAGGCAGCCCCAGCACGCCGTTGAGCTTAGTGCCGAGGATGTTCAGCAATATGCAGACGACGATGACGCCGATCAGCGACGCGATGCTTTTCCATGATGATTTTGATCTCAGGTTCGGTGACATGATACTCCTCCGATCAGTCGGCACACAGTGCGGCTAGCGACTCTCTCTTTGTCAAAAGCTCCCTGAGAAGCAGGGTGTAATCCATCTCGGTACGCGCGCGCAGCAGCTCTGTCATCTCACTGCACACCTGATACATCGGCGTGAGCGACAGATTGCCCAGCACGCCCTTGAGCGCGTGAGCCGCCTCAAACGCGCCGTCGAGATCACCCGACTGCAAGGCGCCTTGCAGCTTGTCAAAATTCGCTTCCGCGGGGATCATCCCCACCAAGCGCAGATACAGCGCCTCGTTGCCGTAGCAGCGACCGAGACCCTCAGCGGTATCGGCGCCGAAATCGTTCAGCTTTTCGATCGTTAACATGATGCTTCTCCCCTTCTCTGACATTCCTGTCGGATCAATTCGCCGAAGCGCTCCGCGGGCAGCGGCGGCGAAAAATAATATCCCTGTACAATATCACAGCCCATTTGCCGGAGCACGTTGAGCTGTTCTTCTTCCTCTACACCCTCCGCTACAACGGGGACATCGAGAAATTCCGCGATGTCCATCACCAGCCGGACGAGCTTGAGGTTTTTGTCATCCAGCAGCATACGGCGGATGAACTGCATATCGATCTTCAGCACATCGATCGGGATCTCGGTCAGCATATTCAGCGAAGAATAGCCCGAGCCGAAGTCGTCCATCTCGATCTTGAAGCCCTTGTCCCTCAGGCTGTTGACCACCTCGATCAGCCGATCCGCGCTGTCAGCATAGGCGGATTCGGTGATCTCGAGCATCAAATCATCGGGGGCGAGGGAGAACTCGTCGAGGATATCACAGAGCTTTTTCTCCAGCTCAGGGTCAAAGATGTCGACGCGCGACACGTTCACCGAGATCGGGATGCTCATGCCGTATTGCTCGCGCCAGCACTTGATCTGCTCAGCGGCACTGCGCCAGACATAGTGATCCACCCGACGGATCAAGCCGTTTTGCTCAAAGAGCGGGATGAACTCACCGGGGCTGATAAAGCCCAGCTCGGGATGGATCCAGCGGATCAGCGCTTCCGCGCTGGTGAGCACGGGACACTCACCCTGTATTCTGTATTTCGGTTGAAAATAAACGACAAAGTCACGGCGATTGATCGCGTCGTCGATGTCGCCGATCAACCGTTCGTGAAAGACCGTGCGTTCATACAATTCATTATTGTAGCGGGTCGCCAAGGAGCCATACTGACCGCGGATGCGGTCGCATGCCGACTTGGCACGGCTGAACCATGCCTCGGGGTCGCTCTCGTGTTCTTCACAGGAGTAGATACCCGCCCTCAGGCGCAGACTGCGCGATTTGGCAAACGCCGCGAGCTTGCTTTGCATCTCTTCCATCAGCGATTCATATTCCTCCTGCCGTTCGCAGAAGAGGAAGAAGGTATCGCTTTCACTGCGGCAGGCGATGCCGCGTAATTCAGAAAGCTTTTCAGAGATCAGCTCACCGATATAGGCGAGCACACGGTCGCCCTCATCGCGCCCGAACAGCTCGTTGATCAGATGGAAGCGGTCAAGGTTGAGCACCAGCGCGTCCATCGGTTTTTCGAGTCGCTGCACCATCTGCTGCAGATAGGCGAAAAAATAACTGCGTGTATACAGCCCCGAGACCTTATCGCGCTCGGTGGAACGGATGATACTCTTGTCCTCGCTCAGCTCGATGATCCTCTCGCACCGCGCAAGAATGACCTCGGGCATGTCGTAGGGCTTGGTGATGAAATCCGCGGCGCCCATACGGATGCTGCGCACCTCGGCGGATTTTTCGGACGTCATGACGATGATGGGGATGCGTTTGAGCGCCTCATCCTTTTGACAGCGCTCGATCACCTCAAAGCCGTCCATCACGGGCATCATCAGATCGAGCAGGATCAGCGAGAAAGTTGCGTCGGGCTGTGTCAGCATCATCATGGCTTCCTGACCGTTTGACGCCGTTTCGATCTCAAAGGTCTGTGAAAGCATCGCGCTGAGCAGTTCCCGATTGATCAGTTCATCATCGACTATCAGCACGCGGCGTTTGATGCCGCTTGCCGTCATATAATTCTTCATAACTATCTCCGTATCATTTTTCCTTGATACATGCGGCGAGCGTTTTGAGCAGCTCGTCGGGGTTGAAGGGCTTCGCGACATGGGCGTTCATCCCTGCCTCAAAAGCCTCTTGTCGGTCGGTTTCAAAGGTGTTTGCCGTGATGGCGATGATGGGGATACGGGCGTTCTTACCCGACATCGCGCGGATCCTGCGCGTCGCGTCATAGCCGTTCATCACGGGCATCTGGATATCCATCAGGATCGCGCTGTAATAGCCCTCGTCGGACTGTCCGACCATATCGGCGGCGATCTGACCGTTTTCGGCGACGTCCACGGTGAAGCCCTCCTGCGTGAGGATCATCGAGGCGATCTCGATGTTGATCGGGTTATCATCCGCCAGCAGGAGCCGCACGCCGCTGAAATCGATTTTCTCGTTCTCACTCTGATCGGATGCGGTATGTACCTCATCCTCTTTCGCGAGCGGAAAGCTCAGACGAACGGTGAAGGTAGAGCCCTTGCCCTGTTCGGTTTCGATCAGGATCGTGCCGTTCATCATCTCGACAAACTTTTTGGTGATCGCCATCCCCAGACCCGTTCCCTGGATCGCATCAACGGTACGGCTTCGTTCGCGCTCGAACGAGTCAAAGATACGCTCGGCAAATTCCTTGCTCATACCGATACCCGTATCGCTGACGCTGATTTCATAGGTTCTCTCGCTTCCCGAGATCTCATATTCCTTCAGCCGGACGCTGACGCTGCCGCCGGAGGGCGTATATTTATAAGCGTTGGAGATCAGGTTGAGCAGGATGCGGTTGAGACGGCTTTTGTCACAGACGACATAGCGATCCTTGACGCCGCTGTGATCCACCGTATAGGTCAGCGGCTTTGCCTGCATTTGCAGATCAAAAATATGACACGTTTCGTCAAAGGTCTCGATCAAATCGGCGGGAGCGGGGTCGAGCTCCATCTTGCCCGATTCGATATGGCTCATATCGAGGATATCGTTGATCAGCGAGAGCAGTTGTTTTCCCGAGGTGTCGATCTTCTCGAGATAGGCGCGGGTCGAGTCGGGCACGCCGTCCTCCTTGAGCGCCAGCGCCGTATAGCCGGTGATCGCGTTCATCGGCGTGCGGATATCATGGCTCATGTTGGAGAGGAAGGTGCTTTTTGCACGGCTGTTTTCTTCCGCAAGCAGCCGCTCCGCCTCGATCAGTTGCTCTCGTTTCTTGATAATGGAAAAAATGCTGAATATCAGCAGGAGCGCGCCGAGCAGCAGACCGCCGAGTATCAGGATGTTTTTTCTGACGGTTTCGGCAAAGCCGTTGAAGCGATCGTCCAGATACCGATTTGTTTGTGTGACGCTGTCGTGATGGGCTTCCAGTCCCGCCTGTCCGGCAAGCTTTGTGTGAACCTCCTGTACCTCCTGCGTCACTTCCTTTGCATGATCCACGGTGGTGCGGTTCACCCATGATACGGAAACCAAGAGGATCAAGCAAAACAGGATGATCCACACGACGGTGCTCTTGCCGATCAGCCGCGTTTTGTCACGCTGCATCAGCGAGCGGAACACGATCATGCCGATCAAGCTCCACAGGATCAGAATCATATAGGATTCTGCCGCCAGCTCACTCTGCGAGCGGATATGCGGCAACAGATAGAACAGCGCGAAGATGACGGCAATGACACCGCCGATCATGCCGAACAGGAACGCAGAGAGCTTTTTTTCTCGTTTACCGATGATTGCGGCACAAATGGATACATAGATATATACGATCGTCGCGCCGATGGTGGTGACGTCGACGATCCAGCCGATCGCCGTTCTGCCGAAGAACGGGATGATCATGGAGATGATCGCGACACACCAAAGCGCGCGTGAGGGGATCCCCTTTTTGTCGAGCTGTCCGACCGGCTTTGGGAGCATATTGTCGGCGGACATGCGATAGATCAGGCGGCTCAGTGCGATCATGTTACCGATCAAGCCGGTGAAGATGCCGCAGAATGACGCGATACCCAAAATGACAAGACCGGGCGTTCCCATCGTGCTCTGCGCGGCGTAAAAGGTCGGCAGACCGCGGATGCCGTCGATGTCGGATAACACGCCGATGTAATCGCTCCAGCTGCGGAAGCCGTCGGGCACCGCTACAGAAGCGCACAGCGTGAGCATCGTATACGCGAGCGCGCCGGCAGCAAGCGCCGCGATCAGGATCGGCAGGATCCTTTTCGGCTTAAAGCGAAATTCCTCCGCCGAATGGGAGATCGACTCAAAACCGATAAACGCCCACGGCGCAAGGATCACGATCGTCAGGATCTGGGAGAAGGGATCGCCCTGCGCGGAGAAGGCAGGCGTGATATCGCCGAATCCGCCGCGACGGATCATAACGGTGACAAAGCACACTGCGATCCCCGCGAAAAGCAGGAACGCGCCGATCGTCTGCACCCATGCCGCAAGACGTTTGCCCGCGGTACAGATCAGGCTCGCGGCGGCAAGGATCGCGACAGACAGGAGCACCTCGCCCATATAGACGGTGTAGCCCGCGATCTGGTACGAAAAGCCGAAGCAGAACACATCGCCGAACAGGAAGCGGACGATCAGGGACAGCGCCGTGCTGTTCGCCCAGATGATCGCCGCGTAGGTCAGCAGCAGCATCCACGCGCACAAAAAGCCGTGGTCGCTTCCGAGCACCTTGGCAGCAAAGGTATACGAGCCGCCCGCGTCAGGATAGCGCTCCATCAGCACGCGGTAGCTCAGTCCGATGATCAGCATGATGACCGCGCCGATCAGCAGCCCGATCACTGAGCCCCACGGCCCCGCGATGGGCAGGAAGGTGGTGCCGGGCATGACAAAGGCGCCCCATCCGACGGCGCTGCCGAAGGCGAGTGCCCATACCGCGACCGGGGAGAGATACTTGGTCAGTCCGTTATTATTCTGATTTGTGCTTTGAATACGAATCATAATATGCTCTATATCCTCTATGATAGCGGATGGCAATCAACCATCCTTGTTATGGGTGCAAAGTCGCCGTGGATTATCTGTTTCGCGGCTTTTGCTTTAACTGATTTATTATAAACTATTGCCGTAAAAAAAACAATAAAATTCCGAAAAATAGGCATTTTATACAATGAACGATTCAAGGGCTTTGACCCCTGTTGCGGCCGGGCAGCGCGCTATCGTGATCGGGCGCTGCTCCGAATTGGAAAAGTCGGATTTCTTCTTGTGTAGATTTCATAAAAACTACCATATAATTATATAACAAATTACGATTTTAGCCCCGCTGTATTGAAAAATTTGCCGAAAAATACTATGATTGTTTTGAGTTCCCCGGCGTATTATTTTCAAAGGAAAGGTAACGGTCATGGACACAGATTTTTTCGATCTGCTGAAGAATGTCAGACAGCCCGAAACAATCGTTCAATTTCTCGAGAATTCATCCTATGATGAGCTGCTTGAAATCGATCTGAATCAACAGACTTTCAAAAGTTTATTCCATGTTTCCAAAAAGTATGCAATGCCGCTGTCACAGGGCACCTACAAGGAAGTATTCATCGGCATGTCCGAGGAGTTGATCCACCCCGGTGAACGCGACAGATTTGTTGAGTTGATGAATCCGGAAACGATCCTCTACCGTCTGTCCGACTCCGAGATCCCCGGGCTGCATTGCGAAGAATACCGCTTTCGGCTGATCGTCGGAAACTGGCACTGGGTAGAGCTGGTGCTGATCACGGGAGAGGATTTCGGGCTGCAGCCCAATGTCATCCGCATGTATGTTTTTGACTGCCAGAGCCGCAAGATCCGCGAGCTGGGTCTGACCGACACCGCGGTATACACTGACAACAACCGCAATGAAATGACAGGATTGTTGAAAAAGCGCGCCTTCATCAAAGAGGTGCAGCAGCGCATCAAGAACAATGACATTGAGTGGTGCCTGGTCAGTATCGATATCGATAATTTCAAGCTCTTCAACGAGTGGTACGGCCACAGCGAAGGCGATCTTCTGATGATACAGATCGGCGCAACGCTCCTCGAAGCGGGTGAGCGCACCGGCGGTACGGCGGGTTATTTCGGACAGGATGATTTCTGCCTGCTGATCCCCTACGATATGGAGCTGATCGGCCACATCTATGAGGATATTGCCTCTCTGATCGGCTCACGCGGCAGCAGCTCGAGCTTTTTGCCTGCGTTCGGCGTTTGTATCGTTACGGAAGAGCACGAATTGATGGATATGCTCGACCGTGCGCTTCTGGCGGGTCAAGTCGCGAAAGAGGGCTACCACAGCCGTATCCGCGTGTTTGAAAAAGGAATGTATTCGCGTACGAACGAAGAGTACCGCGTGCTCACTGATTTTTCACGGGCGCTCAAACAGCATGAGATCGTCTTTTATCTGCAGCCGCAATGCCGCGCGTCATCGGGCAAGATCGTCGGCGCCGAGGCGCTGGCGCGTTGGGTCAAGCCCGACGGAACGATCATTCCGCCCGATTCGTTCATCCCCGTACTCGAAAAGCGCGGGCTGATCTCTGACTTGGATCTGTATATTTGGGACAACGTCTGCCGCTGGATCCATGACTGGATCGAGAGCGGTCACACACCGCTGCCTGTTTCGGTAAACGTGTCGGTCGCCGACATCCTGCATACCGACCTTCCCGCTATCTTTGAAAACCTGATCAATAAATATGAATTGGAGCGCAAGCTGCTCAAGATCGAGATCACCGAATCCTCCTACATCACCAACACGGCGCTCGTGATGGACACCGTTCGGTCGTTAAGAGAAAAAGGCTTTACGGTGCTGATGGACGATTTCGGAAGCGGCAGTTCCACCCTGAATATGCTCAAAAATCTAAACATCGACGTCATCAAGCTCGACGCGCAGTTTTTGAATATGGATGAAAGCAATGAGGAGAAAAGCATCCATATCCTGGAATCCGTCACCAATATGACTAAGACGATCGGCGTGCCGATCATTGTCGAGGGCGTTGAAACCAAGGAGCAAAGGGATTTTCTGGTCGATATGGGGTGCCGCTACATTCAAGGCTACTACTTCTTCCGTCCCATGCCGACCGCGGACTTTGAGAGCCTGATCGATGACCCCGAGAGAATCGATACCTCAGGTATCGCCTTTAAGGCGAACCAGCAGTTCCAACTGCGCGAGCTGCTCGACGGCAACATCTACAGCGATACCATGCTCAACAACATCCTCGGTCCGTGCGCGCTGTACTCTTGGCACGGTGACGATGTGGATATCGTGCGCTATAACGAACAGTTCTATGAGGCGGTCGACGTACCTGATTTCAAAGATCGTCTGACCTGCATCCAGCGGTTTTTGCCCAAGGCGGATATCCCGCGGATCGCCGAGCTGCTGCGTCTGGCACAGCGTGACCGACTCAACGGCTCCAAGGGGATCTTGCATTTTTACAAGACCGACGGCACGCTGACCACCTTCGATATGCATTTTTATTATCTGCACAGCGAGGGAGAGGAAAAGATCTTCTACGGCTCCGTGCGGAACATCACCAAGCTGAGCAATCTGGAAAAGCAGATGTCGTGGTTGTCGCATATCTCGAGGGACACGGTACTTTTCCTGTCCCATACCTCCGATGATGATCTCCGTTTCACCGTGCTGTTCAACGGTCTGGAGAATATCCTCGGCATCAGTGCCCGTGAACTGGAGGTCGAGCTGAACCGCGAGGACTTCTTCAACAGAATCGGCTCCGAGAACAGGCTCTCCTCTTATCGCGACATCCTGAAAAAAATCGAAAGCTCCGAACCGTTCTCAGAGAAGCTGAGCATGAAAAACGCGAACGGAGAATCGGTAGAGCTGAATGCGATCGGTAACTATATGCCCGACGAGACGAACACGATGAATTATATCATCATCCTGAGCAGCATATCGAAAGAATAACCGTAACCTGCATCGATAGATTCACCGCGTCAATCACAAGATAAACCCCCTGTTCCGAGGAACAGGGGGTTCGCTTATGTTGGTTTGTCAATTGGTTTTATCGGTTATTTCATTCTGTTTAATGGATACTTAGTATAAAGTTTAGCAGGCGCAATACAACAACATTACAACAAAACAACACAAATTTTGATTTTTTTCAAAGTGGCGCTAAGCCAATCGCGGATAAACCGCTCTTGGAGCGCTGTTGCATGGGAGTTGTTCACCAAATCAGAGATTTGGACAACTCCTCAGAAGGTGCCTGAGCAAGGAGGCGGATGAATTGTATCAATTGTTTGAGCAAAGCGAGTTACCATAAGAATAGTGTTGATCAAGCCTTGATAATTAATAGGTTTCTCCCTTTGGTCGATCAATTTATGCAATTCCTCAGTCGCCAACAGGCGACAGCTCCTCGCCGGAAGCGGCTCCCCCCTTGTCCTTTGGACATTCCCCCAACGGGGGTGCCTTTTACCAAAAGGAGCCTTAGAAAACGTCTGCTCATATTATATCGATACTTTTTCGACAAACTGAGCAGGCGTTCCGCGGGGAACGTCTGCTTGCTGTGGCGGTTTACTCTTTATTTAGTGGTAAAGGACGGCAGCTCCTTGAAGGTCTCTGCCATGATAGCGTATGATTTTTTCAGCCTTTGGTCATACGAGGTGATCTTCAGTCCGGAGAATTCCGTATCATACAGCGTGATCTCTCCCTGAGTTCCCGCGCCGAGCTTGATGGTATCAAAGGTAGTGAAGGTGATATCCTTGCCGCTCAGCTCACCGATACACGCCTTGGTGCGGGGGTTCTTGATACCGAGCAGATACCATGCGATGCGGATCTCGAGTTTGTTGCCCGAAAGGCAAAAATCAGCCTGCGAGTTAAAGTCGCTGCTGTCGGGATTGGCGTTGCCATAGAGCAGCTTGCCTGTTTCGTAATACTGCGGCTCGAGCGTGACGTCCTCATCGGGCAAATACATCTCATTCGCCGTCAGCATATAGGTCGGATGATACTCGCCGCTGTTTTTCACGGCGGGCTCAGCCTTATCCTTGCCGAAGATCTTGCGGCGCACATTCTGGCGGAAATAGAAGGCGTCGCGGTAAGCGTCGCACAGCACACGCGTGTTGTCTTTGCCATTGATCTCGATCAGATAATCGACCGGTTCCGAAAAGGTCAGGGAGCTATCCTTTTTAGCGGTACTGCCCTCACCCGTCACCTGTACGGGGATATAATAGGTATCTTTGTCAAAGTTGAAGCCCTCCGGCAGGGATATGAGCAAATGCAGATACTCCGCGTCATACCGCGCGCATACTCTGCTGTCGCCGATACCGGTGGTCGCGTTCCACTCCGAGGGTTCTCCGTCGGGATAAGCGGCGGAGACATCGAACGCCATCACGCCGTAGCTTTGTTCCGCAGAGGACAGGTCATGCGTGCGGTCAGCCGCCTTATCCGGATAATACATCTCCATATTCCAGGTGCGCTTGAACCATTCGTCCTGCCATGAGAAGAGCAGTCCTCCGCAGCAGCCCGCGCTGCAAATATCCCGCGCCATCCTCGCGTCCAGCTCGCCCTGCTGCTGTTCTGTCAAGCCGCCCTGCTGATAGCCGTTGATCCCTGTGTGCGCGATCCCGCGCGAGGTGCTCAGACCGTATTCGGCGATAAGCAACGGAACGGTATAGGTCGCTTTCAGATCGTTGAGATAAGCGAGATAGTTATCCTCCGTCTGTGTATACTCCTTTTGATGATTCATAAATTCGGGATAGTAGGGGTACACATCCACCGCGGCAAAGAGTCCGGCGTAGTAGTTGTCTGACGCTTTGATCTTCTCGGTATTGACGCTCTGTGCGTCCTCTTCCTCCGCGAAGGGTTCGGCACTGTGCTTTAAGGTATCGAGGGTCTGCCAGTTCAGGAATGCGACAGGGATCTGACAGGAATAGGCGTCGCTCTCGTAGGTGATCAGCGTGTCGCCGACCTCGCACAAAAACGCCTCGAACGGCGCTGAGCCTTCCGCGGTCGAAAGATACTTTCCCTTATAATCCGCCATGTTGGGATGAGAAGCGTTGGTCTCCTCCACAAACGAGGCGGGGTATTCCAGTCCGAGGATATACCCGACCACATAATCGGAGATATCGCGGTCATAGATCGCGGGGCTGAACTTTCCGTAGGTGGTATAGTCGCTGGAGCCGTGGATGGCGTCGATCGTCTCGGTAACGGAGCGCTTGAATGCCGAGATCAGGATCTTGTCGCTTTCGAGCGCGTCCGTGAGCTCAACCATCAGATCCTCGGAGAACCAGATGCCCTGTATCAGATACAGCGGATCGCTGTTGTTTTGATTATAATCGGAGAACGCGCGGTAGAAATCGGGATTCATGATGGTGAACACGCGGATGGTGTTGGCGTTCATGGCGGCGATCTTTTTGAACCAATCCATATAGGTGTCGTAGGTGGTATCGGGAGACGCAAGATCGGTCTGCGGCTCCGTCAAGCCCATGTTGACGCCGTTGACATAGAACAGCTCACCCTTTTTATCTCCGGCATTGCGATAGAGATAGCCGTCATCGGCGGCATAAAAAGGCATAAAAACGCCCTGTGTATCGGGCAGAGTGATCTGCCCGGGAACACCGGCGTTTTTATCTTCTTTATCCTTTGAGCAGGCGACAAGAAAAAGCGTCATCAACGCCAAAAGCAGCGCTGTTATCCTTTTCATTTTGTCACTCCTTTTTTATTGCTTTTTTCGTTATCGCGATAGGTTTGCAGGTATTTCTGCAATTCATAGTAAGAGGGCTTGAGGCGCTCGTGCCAGGTGGGAGTCGTCCATTCGTTAAAGCTGTAACTGCCGGAGAATGTGATGCTCAGCTTTTCGTTACCGGTTACATAGCCGAAGCCAAAGTCGAACGCGTCAAAATCCTGCGGCGTAAATACCTGCTCCTCCTGAAAATCGCCCATCTGCTGTTTGGAAGAGGGATCCATGACGTTGAGCAGCTGCCACGGGATGCGCAGCTCTACGCCGCCGTTACCGTAACAGAAATCGGAGAGAGAGGCATAGCCCTCGGTGTCGGGATTGCCGTTGCCGTACTGGAACTTACCCGTTTCATACGCCTTATCCGGCACCTCAACGCCGGTACCGCCCACCTTGAGATGGTAGCCGTAGCACATCATCATCTCGTCAAAGTTACCGCTGTCCTTTTTGTTCGAGTCCTTCAACACAGGGAAATCCGACAAAATACGGGATTCGACAAAATGGTAATTGAACGCGTCATAATAACGATCCACATAGATGTGGGAGTCGCTCGCGCCGTGCAGCTTGATCAGAAAATCCGCGCCGTCGTCGAAGGTCAGATCATAGTCCGGCGCCTTGGTATTGCCCTGACCCGCAATCGTGTTGATCGGGATATAGAGGGTGTCGTTGTTAAAGTCATAGTCCTTTGCCTTGACCATAAGATACAGATAACGCTCATCACTGCGGACGTACAGATCACCCTGATCGGTCGTCACGGTCGCATCGGTGTTATCCCACTCGGACAGATCGCCGTCAGGGTAGCAGACGGTGTATTTCTCACCGGGGTCAAAGGACAGGATACCGAAGCACTGCTCGGTGGTCTGGATATTGGACCAGAACGGACGGCGGTCGGCGATATCGAACATGACGTTGTTCCATGTACGCTTGAACCACTCGTCCTGCCATGTGAACATCAGTCCGCCGGCATAGCCTGTGTCGTAGATGGAGTCGAACATATCCGTGAGCATAGCGCCCTGGGCGTTTTCATCGACGTGACCCTGGTTATAGCCCATCACGCTCTCATGTCCCATACCGCGTGAGGTCGGGATACCGAACTCGGCGACGAGCATCGGCAGGGTGTGCACCAGCTTCAGATCCTTGAGGTATGCCGAATAGGTGTCGACCTTACCCTCGCTGTTTTTGTTGTTCAGATAGTCCTCCTGATAATTGAGGCTGTCGGGGTAGTAGGGGTAGATATGGTAGGATACGAACATACCGGGACCGAAGTTGCGGAACTTGATGTTCTCGGTGTTCACGGTCGCCTTATCCTCGTCAAAGTGCGGCTCGTTGGGATGGCTCAGCGGATCGGTGGTGATCCAGTTGGTGAACGCGAGCGGCACCTGGAAGTTATATTGATCGGTCTCGTGATCGATCAGCGCGTCGCCGACCCTGCACAGGAAGGCTTCAAACGGAGTAGCACTCTGTGTATACAGGTAGTTGCCGTCATAGTCGCGCATATCGGGATGCTGTTCATCGGTGTTGATAACGAGGTTGGGATCCCACTCGATACCGACGATCCAGCCCGCCATCCAGCGCGACACATCCGTGCGGTAGGTACCGGAGGCTTTACCGGGGCTTTCGGGGATGACCGCATTGCCGTGAATGACGTCGACGGTGGTCAACACATCCTTTTTGAAGTCCGTGAGGATCTTCCCGTTCTCGGCGTAAACGTCACTCAGACGCTCAATATCATCCTCGTTGACCCACACGCCCTGGAAAAGGTAGATCGGATTATCTGCTTCTTTATTAAAATCGTTGAGCGCCAGATAAAACTGCGGTCGCATAGTGGTATAGACACGGATGCAGTTACAGTTCATCTCGCTGATATACTTGAACCATCTCAGATAGGTCTCATAGCTGATGGTGAGATCGCCCGGGAAAAGAGCAGGCTCCGACGCACCGATGTTAACGCCGGTCATGAACGTCTCGCTCCAACCGCCGTTGCGATAAACGCTGAAATAATCGCCATCCGCCTTAAAGCGGTAGCTCAGGTTAGCGGATGTATCCATATACTCTTCGCTCGAGGTATCGACATCGGAGCTTTTCTTGTTCTCACGTCCGAAAACAGAGAGCTGTTTGATGCCGAAGGGAGCGAGAAGTCCGGTTTGCGCCAGAAAAAAGAGCACAACGATAGTAGCGACAACAGAGATGACGATCTTCTTCATTGCTCAAACTCCTTACGCTTGATCTTGCCCCACGTTTTGCGGAGCTTACGGTATTTGATGATACCCTCCATACGGAAGATGGTGATGATCTGTCGATAGCCGAAGTTCTCAAGGATCGCGTATACGGAGATCGCGATGCTCTGCTTGGCGGTCATCGCGGCGCGGTGGGTGTACTGCTCCAGCACCAGACTGCCCTCGGACAGGATAACACCCAAGGATACCGACAGCAGGAAATAGATGACGAAGAAGAACATATTCAACTCGCCCATGATCAGCGTGAACGGTATCAGGAAGTAACCGATCGTTTCGACCGCTGCGCCAAACAGTTCAAAGATCCAGTTGTATGGCATCGATACCATACCGACAAAGCCGTATCGGGGGTTAAAGGTCATGCTCGCGTGCGAGATCAGTGTATCCATCAAACCGATCTGCCAGCGGCGGCGCTGGCTGCGGATATCGTTGAGCGACATCGGGCCCTGTGTCCAGCATACCGAGAATTCGTTGAATATGACCTTGTATTTTCTGCGATGCTTGCGCATATAGTGATGGATACGGACAACGATCTCCATATCCTCACCGATGGTGTTCTTCTTATAGCCGCCCACCTCGATGACGGTCTGCTTGCGGAACAGTCCGAAAGCGCCCGAGACGATGAGCAGGGAGTTGGACGCGCTCCAGAATACACGTCCCATCAAAAATGAACGGTAGTATTCGACGATCTGGAAACGCTCGATGAGCTTTTTGGGCATGGTAAAGCCCTTGAGCTCGCCGTCGACGATCTTGGAGCCGTTCGCGATACGCACGATACCGCCCGCGACGACGGTGCGGGAATCCTTGATGAACTCCAGCGAAAGGCGCAGCAGCGCGTCCTTCTCGATACGGGAGTCAGCGTCCAGACAGGTGAACAGCGGATATTTCGAGATGTTGATGCCCGCGTTCAGCGCGTCGGACTTACCGCCGTTAGCCTTCTGTACATACAAAAGGTTGGGGTAGGTCTTGCTGTAATAGACCGCCTCGATCTTCTGTGTCGGGATCTGGTAGCGGATCGAGGTCTCGATCTTGTGCATATGAAAGGCGTTGATCACCCGCTCGCCCGTCTTATCCGTTGAGCCGTCGTTGACAACGATGATCTCAAAATGCGGGTAGTTGAGCTTCATCAGCGAGCGGACATTCTGCACGATATGCTCCTGCTCGTTATATGCGGGGATGATCAGCGAGATGGGCAGGAGGTTTTCACTGTCCTCATAGCTGAGATAATCATCGGAAAAGGTCTTGTTATAATTGCGGTGTACGCGGAACAAGGACACAAAGAGCTGGACGATGTATATAAAGTTGAGCAACAGCGTAAAAGCCATGCAGAAGTAATTGAATACAACAATAAAGCTGCGTATCGCATTCAAAAATCCCACAGTCTGTTCCTCCTAATCTGATACATACTTATCAATAATGAGCCGGATTTGTCAGCTCACACAGCCGATCATGAGATCCGGTTAAAGATGACGGATCAAGTGTCGACCGTTTTATACAGCACGTTCTTCATCGCGTCGGCGGCAAAACGGTCGTAGCCGCCGAGGATCTCTTCCAGATCCTTGGGCGAGATGTCCATGCGGGTGATCGACTGTGCCGCGGTCTGGCGCACCCACCATTCCTTGTCGCCCAAAGCATGCTTGACGGTATTGAGCGCGGTCTGCGTCTTTAAGAGCGACAGTCCTCTGACTGCCGAAGAACGGATCACCCAGTCCTTGTCAGCCGCGGCGATCTGCAGGATCTGTTCATCCTCGGGATAACCAAAGGCAGCGAGCGCCTTGACGCACGCGATCTTGAGCTGGGTATCGTTGCCCGACGCGCCCTCGAGATACATATTTCTGAACCCGTCGATCTTATACTGAGCGATCGTCTTGATGACGGTACATTTCATGTACTTGTTGCATTTTTCAAAGATCTTCATGGCGAGCTCTTCCCGATCTCCGGTAAACTGAGCAAAGAACTCGTTGACGATCCTGCCCGAGTACTGTGTATCGTTCTCGATGCTCAGCAGATAGGCGGCGACCTCATAGACGTCGCCCATCTGACACAGCGCCATCGCGGCGTTATAGGACAGATCTCTGTCCTTGCTGTCGACACATTCCTTGATCTTATCGCGATACTCCATGGCGCCCAGGCCGGCAAGCCTTCTGCAGGCGTAGCCCTTGTGGTATACATCGCCCTCGTCGAGCATCTTGGCATACATCGCGACGGGATCGACCTGTGTGTTGATGCGCTCGATCAGCTTCTCCTTGGCTTCTTCATCAAAGCCGGAGCCTTTATGTTCTTTTATTTCCTTGACGGCCATTTCGTAAACAGCGAATTCGCCGTTTATTTCATTTGCCAATGCCGTGATCTCGGCGTCACGGCTGCCCTGTGTGGGTGCATAGAGCACCCCTTCCACATGGATATCAAGCCTGCGCCTGATGTTATCGTTGCGGGCTGTGTGCTCATCCTGCAGCTCAGCCATACGATAAAGAAGAATGTACTCTATGCCTATGATCAGCAGGCACAGCAGTAAACCGATAACGGCTATCAGTTCAATCTTCAAGCGGTTATCTCCTGTTTGTCGGCCTCCCGGGGGAGGTATGGGCTTTTTTGATCAGCCCGTGTTTATTGTCTTATATAGAATTGTTTGAGTAAATCAAAGCTCTCCTTGCGGCGGGAGGTATACTTGACGGTCTCCCATTTATCCCACTGGAAAACCTTGTATCCGGGATCATGTTTATCGACGGGGAAGGCATACATCACGTCGCCCTCCTTGCGCTCGCCGATCATGACCGACACCAGCACGCCGTTGGTGGTAACGGTCTTGGCGGTATTCTCCTTGAAGGAGGTGTCGTTGATCACGAGCTTTTTGGACGGGTCGGATACGTTGAGCCACGTCCACGGCAGACGGATATAGATCGTGGAGCCGGTCTGATAGAACTGGGTATCACCCGAGGTAAAACCGCCGTAGCTCAGATCCGCTACCTTATTGTAATCGCCGGTATAGCTTTCTTTGGTATATGCCGAGCCCTTGCTGCGGTCATAGGTTTCGATGACATACAGCGCGGCGTTCTGCTTGCCCTCAAAGCGGAGAGAATACTCCATACCGGAGAGGGAGTTCGCCGTGAAATCATCTGCGTAGTAGTATTCACCGTCGTTGCGCTGGAAGGTATCCAGACCGATGAACATCGCGTTCTCCTTGTAATCGATCTCTTCGAGCAGCTGCAGGGTAATATACAGATAGCCCGCGTCGCTGTACATCGAGACCGCCTGCGCAAGATCATCGTCGGAGAGGACAAGACCGGGTGTTTCGGGCATCACGCTGTCCAAAGCGATCAGACCCGTCATCTGCTTGCGGTCACAGGTGTTGTGCCACAGGTAGCTGTTGGATGCCGAGGATGTGAAGAATCTCATGTCATCATCAACATCCGCCCAAGTGTCGTTCAGATCGTAAACGGTGGCGCCTAAGACGCCGCTTTCCTTTGCTGCCTTGAGCGCCGAGGTGAGCCACTCACCCTGCTGCGCCTCACTGACAGCATTCTGATCGTAAACGGCGTTCACATCGGAGAACGATACGCCCGACGCCAGTACGGGTGAGGTCAGCTTTTGGAGTTCATTGCAAGCACTGCGGTATTTTGCTTCGACACTGTCGGATTTCTTGCCGCCGGCGATCTGTTCATTGTCGAGGGGAACATCATTGAAATAATATTCTTCACAGTCGGCAGAGGCGATGTCCTTCAGGACATACGCGTTTTTATCCTTGACGCCTGTCATGCCCTTGATCATATCATATGAGCTGCTGACAGCGATCGGCGTATAGTAGTCGTAGTTTTCGTAGGAGACCTTCTGAGCGGTATCGTACAAATACGCCGCAAATCCCGCGATACCCTTATTATCCTTGACGTAATCACCGCTGTAAGAATAGGAGCTAAGCCCGCTCATTGCCGCGGTGTTCTTTGCGTTCAGCGCGGGATCGATACATACGCCCAGCACATACTCCGACACATCGATGAAATAGGTTGCCGCGCCGAGCTTTTCGCTCTGTGCATGACCGTTTCCGTGGAGCGCGTTAATCGTTGTCGTAACGGCGTTCTTCCATTGATCGAGACCGTCGGAGGTAAGATAATCCGCGGCGCTCAAACCATCGGGTACACCGGTGCGCTGCAGGATATAGATCTTGCCGTTCTCGGGATTCTTGTTATATCGGCTGACAGCCGCATAGAACTCGGGCGGCAGAAGATCCTTTGCCACAAGGCAATTCACTCCCATCTCGCCGGCAGATTTGATCAGATCCTCATAATAGGTAAAGTCACGCGAATAGGTCGCTTTACCGGGCTCCTGCGCGTTCAAGGCGGCGGCTTTGAGCGTCATGCCGCGCCACTTTTCATCCACAAGCACCTGGAAGCTGCCGTTATTGATGCGTGAGACCTCCGCGTGCTCTTCCTTATCCTCCACATATTTTTTGCTTTTGGTATCGGACAGGATATGACGGATCAGCGGATTATAGAATCGCCAATAGAAGTTGGAGATATCGCCCTGTCTGTCATAGGACAGGAATTTGAAAAACTGGTTGGAAAACAGGAAATCGCCGTAACGGTCTCCGTTGACATAGTCGTTACAATCTCCCGCAAAGTAGTAGACGGGCGCGTAGCCCTCCTCCTGATTGCGCGAAATAGCACAGAAGCGCGGCGTCTTGCTGATCTCACTGATCTTTTCCATGCCGGTAGCATTGAGGTCAAAATCAAAGGTCGCCAGCGTTTCAACGCCGTAGTTCGGCTCGACAAGCTCGAACCAGTTATAGAAGTTGCATTTGCCGCAACCGGAGAACTCCTTGCGGTATTCTTCATTGATATAGATCCGCAGCAGATTCTTTGATAAGAAATCCGTGTTCTGTTCCAAGATAATGATCTTGCCGTCGGACGATACCAACAGGATGCCGGGGCCGGTAAAGCGCCATTCGACACCCTCCTGCTGTTCATACATCGGCGGCGCCCAGTCGGGAACGTCGGTGAAGTCCTCCAGGTCGACAATATATCTGCCGATCCACTTGGTCGGATTGACGCCGGTGAGCGCGATCAGCTGAGCGCGTACCGAGTCGGACAGCGGCGAGCTGAAAAAGGTGCTTTCCGCAATGATCGGAGCGCCGCTTTCATGCGCAAAGGAGATATATGACATATCGTCGTCGGTGATACCACCGTTCAGCGGCGAGCCGCCGTTATAATGCCCGAAGGTATCGTTGCCCAGACCGTAGGCGTCGGACAGATACAGCAGGTCGGGCGTGGAATCCGCGTCCTTGAGCTCGACGTTATGGTCAAAGTTGCCTTCACCGTCGAGCATCGGGCCGAAATAATCTTTCTTATAGTCGTAATATTTTCCGTCGGGCTTGACGTACCGTTGCTGGTGCAGGATCCAATAAAAGCCCTGGTGCTTACGATACACGGTATGCTTGACGATATTTTCATCATCGGCATAGGCAAGCACGGTCTTGTCCAGAACCGCGACATTCATCGTTTTTTTGGGGATCAGATGCCATATCCCGAACAACAGGACAAGGAATATAACGATAACGGCAGCCACGATGTGGTACCATTTCAGTCGTTTGACAAATGGTCTGACCTTGCGCTGACGTGTTTCCTGCTGCTCCTCAAAAGCTTTTTCCTCAGGTGTGGTCGGGACAAAGTCATTCTGCTTATTCTTTTTTTCTTTTGACATGAACACACCGCCTTACTGTCGGTTATTGCGCGGGCACAGCTTTGGTTTCGTTTTCTTCTTCACTGAGGAACGCAAGGAACTTTTCACAGATATCGGGGTCAAATATCTTGCCCTCGTTATCCTTGAGATAGCGCATCGCTTCCTCTTTGCTCCATGCTTTTTTATAGGCTCTCTCCGATACCAGCGCGTCATAGACGTCACATACCGTGACCACACGCGCCTCTACGGGGATCTCCTCACCCTTTAAGCCGTTGTTGCCGTTGCCGTCGTATCGCTCATGGTGATAACGAGCGATCACAGCGGCAGTCGCCAGCATCGGATCGTCGTCATACGCCGAGAGGATCATGTAGCCGAATTCTGTGTGGCTGTTGATGATCACACGCTCTTCTTCGGTCAATCTGCCCTCTTTGTGGATGATATCCTTGGGCACGGCGATCTTGCCAATATCATGCAGCTCCGAGGCGATCGCGATATGCTCGGCTCGCTCCTCGTCGATGCCGATCCTCAGACACAGCTCGCGGCTGTTGTTCCTGATGTTGATCAGGTGATCGACGCTGCAGCCGTTGTCGAGCTCCGTGTTTTCGGCAAGCTCTGCAAAAATCACGTTGATATCGCGGTGAGAACCATCGGTGAACGCGTCCTCATAGGTGGTTTCCAGGCCGCAGTAGGTCGCTTCGATCATACTGATAAAGAAAACATCCAAGCCGTCTTTGATGTTCTCAAAATGAAGCACAGCGCCGACATTGCCGTTATCCTTGAGGATGTATTCAAAGTAGGTCTCTGCAAACAGACAATCCTTTTCGTTTTTCTGACCGTTCTCTTCGATCAGCCGATAGTTGCAGGACGCTATCCCGTTGTTGATGATCTCCCGATAGGCGTCACCCTCTTTGACGGCAACGCAATAACGGATATCGTTATTGTCGGGATTATACTTTTCGATCAAGTCAAGGATCTCGCGGACAGCCGTTTCATAGAACTTCGACTTATCACGGCAATCCAGCATATGGCGGATAAACCGTGAGATGCCCTCTACGGATTTGCTGTATTTGATGCTTTGACCGCGAACCACGCGGTTCTTCTGTTCAAAGCGATATTCGCTGATATAGATGTATTCGATCACGCCCATGATAACAAAGGAGGATATCGTCACGTTATAGATATACAGGATCCGCTGGCGCGTGATCATAAAGATCGCGGCGAGCACCATGATCATCGTGCAGAAAACACACATCACAAAGATGGGCGCCGCATACTGGATCCGTCTGTCAAGCTGGATCATGGCAGTTCGCGATACATACACCGCCGCGGCTGTAGTGAGCAGACACATCAGCACAACAGACATCTTGACTGTCAGCGGATTGAACGCGACGATCGACGCGATCGCCGATATTCCGGAAGCAAATAAGATCGCGATCAGCGTTTTGCGTGATTCCTTGAATAAGCCGTTCAGACACAACAACACCGCCATAAAGGTAAGGTGCACGGGAACAGCAGTGATGCTCAGCCACCTCGGTGTATTAAAGGTATAGGTGACCTCGGGCAGCATGTACAGCGCCAGTCCAAGTCCGGCATAGCACAGGAGTCCCGCTACAAAAATCGAACGAAACAGCCTCTTTTTGACAGCCGAGAGGATCCCGAAGACGATCGCCGCCAACAGACCGATCCCCATCAGTATCACGCCGATCGTAAATCCGGGAATAAGGGTGAGCGCCGGGTCGCCCGGAGGATTCAGATAGGTTTCGAACCTCACCGAAAAGGGCAGCTTGAGCATGACCTCGAGCTGTCTTTCCTGTGTGGAAGGCTCCAGCGTCACGGCGTTGTAGCAGTTGCCGACATACTCCGCCTTATCGAACTGATTGTTATAGATCTCTTTGCCGTTGAGTCTGATCTTGACAGGCGCAAAGTCGGTGATAAGCACAAAGTTGCTCGCCTTATCGGAAGGTTCGAGCGTCTTTGTAAAATAGATATTGCTTTTGTTACCGTCCGCTACGATGGGGTTCTGTGCGTTATAGATACGCAGCTCGCCGTCGGGCACGGAGCCCTCCTTCTCGGTATACAGGTAGTCCCAGTTGGATATACGGTTCTCAACCGTATAGCTGTTGGCGACATAGTGCGCGACAAAGTAGACCGCCACTGTCAGCAAGAGGATGATCAGCGATACACCTAAAAGGGGGAGCACTCCCCCTTTCTTAACTTTATCATTCAGTTTGTTGATGCCGATTTTTTTCATCTTCCGTGCCCCGTCGAATCGAATGTTCCGATTATTCAGCGTCAATTAAGACGCGAGTATTTTTTCAAAAGCTGCTTGACGTCTTCATCCGTCACCGGAGCAGCTTCTGTCTGTTCGTTTGTGACGAGCAGATCGCTTACCTCGTCCAGTATTTTTTGTATCTCGTCGTTGTGCTCCTTGATCTTTCTCAGAGCACCGAGCAGGCGAGCGTTCTCACTCGCCAAGGCTTTGTTATCTTCCATATCGAATCCTTTACTCTGCTTTGAGTGAATAGATCACGGGTTTGCCGTCTTGGATCTTGACGGTGATCGTCGCCCTGCCGAAAAGCGTTTTTCGATCCAGCTCATTATAGAAGGTGGTGATGATCTCCGCTTGATCGGAGTTGACATTGACCGCGTCGATGTTGTAATAGATATTGGTGCCGTAGGAAGGGATCCACATCTCAAAAATCTTTTTATCACGATTATACAGCATGGAGGAAGTCACATCAAAGTCATCTGTGCCGAATTGCGTCTTGAGAACTTCTTTGATCTTTGCTTCTTCCGTACTGCGGTATTGTACCGTCTTATTATTGATCGCATAAAAATCATCGAAGAAAACATGGATAAACGCATACTGAACGGCAGCCTCGAGCGGGATATCCTTCGGCTTGTCAAACTTCTTTTGCGCCATGTTGAAGCCCAACTCATAGGAGCGTACGGCAAAATCCTTGACGTTGACCGTAACATCACCGATCTTGATCGGATCGACCTTGCCTTTTCCGTAGGCATAAAAGCCCTCGCGTTCGGTCTCCTGATCTTCATCGTCGATCTTGACTTTGTAGTCCGATGTCGCTTGATCCTCCTGCTTCACCTTGGGGTCTACGCCGCAGGCGGATAAAGCCGATGCCGCAAGGACAACAGCGGCGAGAAATGCCAGTAGTTTTATCATGTGATTCTTCATATAAATCGCCCCTTTATAAGAATATTCCCTGACTCGTGAAAAATCAAGTCAAGGAATAGTCTTTTGGATAGTTCACTAATAAATCAGTCGTCGAAATCATCGTGACTGTCTATTTTACTATGCTTTTGTAAGGCGCCCAATCGCCGTTCTGTCAGCAGGATTTCAAGGTGCTGAAAGTTACTTCTTCCAGATATAGTCGTTGACGCTGGTGAGGAACTCATCCTCGTAGACGCCTTCACCGGAGTTGTTGACGATAAGGATATCGGCGCTGTTGACCTTCTCATAGTTGTGATACGCGTCGCAAGTGATCGTTGAACCGAGCGGAAGGTTGACGGACAGGCTCTCGAGAGGCGTGTTGATGACCTGCTTGATGCCGGTCTGCTTGTTGTAATCCTCGCCCTCAAAATGGAATCTGTACGCCATGAAGAAGTTGTTGACGTCGGTCTCGAGGTGCGTATCCTTGGCGTCGATGTTGATGATGATCTTCTTGCCTACATTATCGATGATATCAATACCCTTGACGGTGTATCTGTCGGGATCTTCCTTAGCGGCCTTCGCCAGCTCGTTGAACTCGTTCTGATGAACGACTTCCATTCTGTAGACGACCGTACCGCGGATGCCGTTGCCGTCATCGTCGAAGGTGCCGTTGTCCCAGTTGACAGCGCACATCTGGAAGGTGTATTCCTTGCCGACGGTGACGTCCTTCATCTCACCGCCGTAGTATACGGTGCCGTCATCAAATACGACAGCCATCTTCAGCGGAACATCGATTCTCAGACCGACCTTGCTCTCTTCGTCGGGCTTATCGGGAGTATCGGGCTTAGTCTCCTGCGCCTTGATACGGGACCATACGGAGACGGTGCCTGCGGGAGCGGAATAGGTCATATCGCCCTTGGTGCTCTCGACCTTTACGTTAGCAACGTCGCTGATCGCGACAGCGTTCTCGTTGAAGAACCATCTGTCGGAGGAGCCGAAGTAATTGTCGTTGATGGAGAGGGATGCCGCGTCCTTATCGACAGCATAATCGCCGGCTGACGCCGCAAAGAGGTCGACGTTATCGCCGATCACGATGCTGTCAGCTACGGGAGTAGCGCCGTCTACGGGAGACTTCTGCTTGCTCGCGCCGATCGCGGGAGCCTGGGTGGCGCTGATCGCGGTCACCTTGGCGTTGCCGGTGATCTCGATGGTGCCGCCGGTATGTGTACCTCTGCCGGAGCCGATCGCGGCACCGCCGGAGTTGAGCTCTTTTGCTCTGTTGTCCGCGGTGATCGCGGTAACGTCAGCGTTGCCGCCGATCTTGACATTTACTGTATAGGTATCCTGATTATACTGAGCGGTTTTGCTGGTGCCGCGGCCGCCGCCGATGCCTGCGCCGCCGCAGGAACCGATCGCTACGACCTTACCGCCGTTGATCTCGATATCGGGTGCTGCGGAACCATAGCCGCCGCCGATACCCGCCGCAAAGGTGCCGGGATCGTTCGCGTTGAGCGCAGCCAGATCGCTGTAATCAAAGCCCTGGTTCCAAGCGGTAGCCGCATAGACCTCACCGCCGTTGATGACGATACGGCCCGCGCTGTAATCGCCGACTGCCGCAATGCCGATCGCGCCGCCGCTGGTGCCGTAGCCGGTGCCGATACCGGCGCCGCACTCGTTGCCGTAAGCGTGGATCACACCGCCGTTGATGGTGATGGTGTTGGCGTCAACATGATAGCCGGAGCCGATGCCGGAGCCTCTTCTGCCGGCAAAAGCGTTGATGTAACCGCTGTTGATGGTGATCTCGCCGACCTTGACTCTCTCGTCAGCCGGGATGTTGCGGTCGGTGCCGTAGGAACCGATCGCCGCGCCCCAAAGACCGCCGGTGACATTCAGTGTACCCTGGCCCTCAAAGGTGACCTTGGAGCCGTACTCGACTTCGATACCGCAGGAATACGCGTTGGAGTCGCCCTCGATGGTGCTGAAGCCCTCCAGCACAAAGGTGACGTCGGAATTGTTCATGACCTTGATCGCGGAACGGCCGGTGGAGAAAACGCCTGCGTCGGCAAGGGTGATCTTGCCGGTAACGCCGTCGATATCGACCGCGGTGTAATCGTTTTCATCCAGAACGTAGTCGCCGTTCTCGTTGATGGTGATGGTTTTGGAATCCCCCTCAGCCGCGTTTGCAGCCAGCGGGATCACGGATACCAGCAGAAAAACTGCCAGCAATACGGATAAAATCTTTTTCATCATAATCATCCTTTCTTAATTTACCTTTTGCCTGGGTGATTAAAGCGTATACTAATTTGTATTAGTATGATTATATCAATAAACCTTCAGCCGCATGGCGCGGACTCGGGATTTTGACCGATAATAAAAATGACCGCCTGCCAGTTTCTTACACTCGTAAAAAACTATGCAGCCGGTCGGTCATATAGAATCACTATTTAGACACCAGAGCTTTGCGTCGCCGCCTTTCAGCGGGTTTGCCCTATATTGTTTTTTTATTTTAGCATATATTATTTCTAAATGCAATACCTTTTTCTCGAAAATTTAAAACTTTTACAGCGTTTTGTATAAAACCTCAGAAAAACAGCCGAAAATTCTATATAGATTCTAATAATCGTCCTAACCTTTCAACCTGCTCCGCTTGATCAATTACTTGAGAGAGGACGGATCGCGATGTTGATCAAAGGTTTTTCACAGGAGATCGTTATGAAACGAATAAGTGACCGAGCTTTTACAGCTGAAGCAGAGGTTATCGGCCCCGGCCGCTGTCGATGATGATGGCGAATCGTACAGGGTTTAGCAGATACCGTTGCCCGTAGCCGATGGACAAATCCCATCTTTTGGTGTATCATATCGATAAATACGATTGAATATAGCGAGGGCACTATGAGCAGCCAAAACGAGAAAACCAATTACACTTATATCTTAAAATGTGCCGACGGCACCTTTTACTGCGGCTGGACCAACAACCTCGAGAAACGCCTTGCCGCCCATAACGCGGGTACGGCGTCAAAATACACCTCACCGCGCCGACCGGTCGAGCTGATCTACACGGAGCGGTTCAAAACCAAGCAGGAGGCGATGAGCCGTGAGTACCGCATCAAACAGCTGACAAGACAGCAAAAAATCGACCTCATCTCCAACAAAAGCTCCTGATCCTATCCTTGATCATCTCCCATTTTTCGCTTGAAAAACCAGTAATCTTCTGCTATAATAAATCTACAACGTGTAGCGATCAACTGCGTAAGTCCGGTTGGGTGCTACACGTTTTGTCATAGAACGAATAACGTGAATCATCAGAAAGAAGGCTTCATCATGACACAACTGGACAAAATCAAGAAAAAGGTCGCATACCTGTACGCTACTTCCCCGAAGATCCATATCAACGTGAGATTGACTCATCCGCGATTGGAGCTGAAAAACGATCTTGTTGAGATCAAAGGGGTCTATAAAAACATCTTCTGTATCGAAGAAACCACCACCGGTATACCGAGAACCCACTCGCTGCAATATGTCGATATCCTCACGCATAATATCGAGATCGTCGAGAATCCCGCTATCATATAATATATTCAGTCCACAAGAAATCGTGCGCGATGCGCTGCTGAGCGGGGCTATCATCGGTTGAGATTGCAACGGGGCGCATTTCAGATTGTCATGCGAGGAGGAACATGGTTCCGACGTAGCAATCTCAACCTTAACCTTTGCGCCCCTCGCAATGAATATTTCATAAAAAACGCAACGGATCGTATTAAGCACTTGAAGAATGAGGATCGGTTCGGTATAATAAAAGAAAAATGCAAAGGACTGATACTATGAAAAAGATCACACAGACCGCGGGCAGGGATCAGCTCGGCGAATTCTCGCCGATGTTCGCGCATCTGAATGATGACGTACTGTTCGGTGAAGTCTGGAATGAAGAAGCAATTGACGTCAAGACCAAATGTATCATCACGGTCGTATCGCTGATGGCGTCGGGCATCACCGATTCCTCCCTCTCCTACCATCTGCAAAACGCCAAGGCTCACGGCGTGACCAAGGAAGAGATCGCCGCGATCATCACCCACGCGACGATGTACGTCGGCTGGCCGAAGGGCTGGGCGGTGTTCCGCCTCGCCAAAGAGGTCTGGAACGAAGAAGCCCCCGCTCTGAGTGAAAAGGATAAGTTCCAAAACGAGATCTTCTTCCCCATCGGAGAGCCGAATCCCTACGGCGATTACTTCATCGGACAGAGCTATCTTGCGCCTCTCTCCACACAGCAGGTGCCCGTGTTCAACGTCACCTTTGAGCCCTCGTGCCGCAACAACTGGCACATCCACCATGCCACCTCGGGCGGCGGTCAGATGCTGATCTGCGTCGGTGGCAGGGGCTGGTATCAGGAAGAGGGCAAGGAAGCCGTCGAATTGCAGGAAGGCTCCGTCGTCAACATCCCGCCCAACGTCAAGCACTGGCACGGCGCGGCGAAGGACAGCTGGTTCTCCCACTTAGCGCTGGAGATCAGCGGCGAGAACGCGTCCACCGAATGGTGCGAGCCCGTCTCCGACGAAGAATACGCCCGTCTGTAAACTGCATTATTATATTATCTATAGGAGGTTTCATCATGAGAAAAGATTTAGGAAAACTGCCCGCCGTCTATCCGATGCCCGTACTGATCGTCGCCGCCTATGACGAGAACGGCACCGTACAGGCGATGAACGCCGCATGGGGCATGATCAGCGGCATGGATAAGATCGCGCTGTTCATCAATGAGGATCACGCCACCACCAAGGCGATCCGCCAAACCAAGGCATTCACCGTCAGCATCGCCGACAAGGAGCATATGGACGAGGCTGACTTCTTCGGTATCGCGACCGGCAACAAGATGCCCGATAAGTTCGTCAAATCCGGCTGCCATGCGGAAAAGAGCACCCACGTCAACGCGCCGATCATCACAGAGTTCCCCCTGACGATCGAGTGCGAGCTTGCCGAGGTCACACAGACCGACAACCTGCACGCGGTCGTCGGCACGATCGTCAACGTCAGCGCGGACGAGGCAGTCATCGCCGAGGACGGCAAGATCGTCCCCGAAAAGCTGAACGCCCTGATCTTTGACCAGTTCCGCTCAGGCTACTATGTCGTCGGCGATAAGGTCGGCAAGGCATGGAACGCCGGCAAAGACCTGATGACAGCGGCACAGGCAGATTAATTCCCATCATGACACCGACAAAGGAGCTCTCTCACGAGGGCTCCTTTTCTGTATGATAATTTTCACCTGTTTTTCACATTGTGTTCAAATGATTTTCAATATCACATGTTATGATTTGTTTACAATCAAAAAGTAATACTAATCCTTGATAAAAAGATTTAATCAGATATTAGTGATATATTTCGGATAGCGCGGCGGGGGGCGACGCAGGCAGGCTGGCGCCTGTCAAGAAGCCCAACAAAGCTATACGTAATATAGCGCAATAGATGATAAAGGTTTTTATTAAGGATTAGTATAAGGAGGTCATCCTATGAAAAACATACAGAAAAAAAGACTCGCGATCATACTTGCCGCACTCATGGCATTACCGCTGGCGGCTTGCGGCAATCAAACCGGCAACACTGAGGCGACGCAGGCTACCATCGCCACCATAGATGAAGCGATCCAATCCACCGCTGCGAGTACGGCGGATCAGGCAGGATCGACCGCGAAAAAGCTCACAGAAGCGGATGTCAACACCACCCAAACCATTGAAAATACGACCGGCGGCGAGCATGCCATCACGGCTGACGGTGAAAAGGCAAGCTACCAGAATGTCAAGGTCGTCAAGAGCGGCGACAGCAGTGAGAATGATGAAGCCGACTTCTACGGCGATAACGCCGCGATCTTCGCCACCAATGGCGGCACGCTTGATTTAAGCGAGATCGTTGTCAAGTCCGACGGCAAGCACGCCAACGGCGTGTTCAGCTACGGCGAGGGCACGACCGTCAACATCAAGGATTCCTACATCGAGACCGCAGGCAACTGCTCGGGCGGCTTGATGACGACCGGCGGCGGCACGATGAATGCCACTAACCTCACCATCAATACCTCAGGCAACTCCTCGGCGGCGATCCGCTCCGACCGCGGCGGCGGTACCGTCAACGTGAACGGCGGCTATTACACCACCTCGGGCACCGGCTCACCTGTCATCTACTCCACCGCCGACATCACGGTATCCAACGCCGAGATGACCTCTACCGCCTCACAGGGCGTAGTCGTCGAAGGCAAGAACAGCGTCACGCTGAACAACGTCAATCTCAACGCCGATAATAACAAGAAAAACAGCGACAAATCCTCTTATTATCAGGCGGTCATGATCTATCAGAGCATGTCCGGCGACGCGGCAGAAGGCACCTCGTCCTTCACGATGAACGGCGGTACGCTCACGAACGCAAACGGCGATGTGTTCTTCGTCAACAACACCGCGACCGACATCAACCTTACCAACGCGACCATCACCAATAATGACGCGGAAGGCGTATTCCTCAGAGCGGCGGCAGCCGGCTGGGGCAGCGACGGCAAAAACGGCGGCCAGGTCACCATGAACGCCAAACAGCAGACCATCAACGGCGACATGGTCGTGGACGATGTATCCCACCTCAACCTCTACCTCTCCGACAGCTCTGTCTTCAGCGGCGCGATCAACAGCTCCGGTGAAGCGGGCGAGGTCTATGTCGACCTCAGCGGCGGTGCGAAATGGACGCTCACAGCTGATAGCTACATTACCTCGCTGACCTGTGACGCAGACAGCATCGACCTCAACGGTCACACCCTCTATGTGAACGGCAAGGCGTACACAGCAGGCACAGCTTCGACAGGAGAAGCGATCGCGGTCGTATCGACCGGCGGCGGTCACGGCGGCGGCAGTACGCCTCCCGATAAGCCCGGTGAGGGTGGCTCCGGCGGCTCCGATCACGGCACACCTCCCGAAAAACCTAATAACTGATCATCTTTTTCTTCATTTTCCATCCTCATGAGGCTCCCGAAAAGGGAGTCTCTTTTTTTATTTGTTGAGATTGCCACAGCCCCTTGCCGTGTGCCAAGGGGCTTCGCAACGACTATTATACATGGCGCTACAATTGTTCTGGACAAAACGACTCGTATTTGTTATGATACAATCAGATTTTAACGAAAGGGGGATAAGAATGGCGGACTACAATCTGCATACGCATACGACACGCTGTCACCACGCCGTCGGCGAGGACAGAGAGTATGTTGAGGCGGCGATCAAGGCAGGGCTCAAAACACTCGGATTTGCCGATCATTGTCCCCAGTTCTTCCCTGTCGATGACTACTACAGCCATTTTCGCATGTTCCCCGAACAGGCGCAGGAATACGCCGAGAGTATCCGTGCCCTGCAAAAGGAATACGCGTCCGATATCCATATTCTGCTCGGATTTGAAACAGAGTACTACCCTAAGACCTTTGATCGGCTGATCGAATTTGTCAAACCTCTCCACCTCGACTACATGATCATGGGTCAGCATTTTGTCGGAAATGAATACGACGAGGGCTCGTACTATGTCGCAGAGAGAGGCAAAAAAGAAGAATACCTCGCGCAGTATGTCGCCCAGGTCAAGGAGGGTTTATCGACAGGCGCGTTCACCTATCTGGCGCATCCCGACACCGTCTGGTATGAGGGCGATCCCGCTTTTTACATTGAGCAGATGACAGAACTCTGCCGCTTTGCGGGGGCGCATGACATCCCGCTCGAGTACAACATCCTCGGCTATCTGAACAAGCGCTGTTACCCGAACCCGATATTCTGGGATATCGTCGCAAAGATCGGCAACAAGACGGTCATCGGCTATGACGCGCATACACCCGAGCTGTTGCTTGACCACGCCATCTACCGCGAATGTGAGCAAAATCTCCTAAAGCGCGGTATCACGCCCGTGACCATCGACGAGATCAACCTGCGTAACATCAAATAAAGAGATAAAGGAAGAGAAAGATGAACTATAACGAACAAACAAAGCTGACCGAGATCCTCGCGGCATATCCGTGGCTGCCCGAGGAGCTGATCAAGCTCGACAGCCGCTTCAAGATCGTGAACACGCCGATCGGCAAAATGATGATCAAAAAGGCGACCGTCGCCGACCTGAGCAAAAAAGCAGGGATCCCAACAGTGGAGCTGCTGCAAAAGCTGCAAGGGATGGTAGATCAACATAACAAGGCATAAATCCCACAAACGACGATAAACTGATAAATCATACGGAGTTAGCTTATGAAATGTTATCACTGCGGAACAGAGTTTCAAAACGGAATGACGCGTTGTCCCGGGTGCGGCGCGCCTGTCGGCGGTAATCCCCATGCATCATCAGCATATCCCGCCTACGATCGCACACCCTCCTCCGGGTACGCAAACGAGGATTATTATCCGAACCATCCGCCGATGCCACCCAAGCGCAACAACGCCGTCAAGTGGACGGTGATCATCTTCTCGATCCTGACGGTTTTGGTCGTTTTGGGTACCGTGCTTTTCGTCGTTTTTCGTTTGAATTCCGGTATGTCACAGAAAAAGGCATACCAAAAGTATGTCCGGATCATCGAACAGCATCGGGATGATATTGCGGAATATGAAGATAAAAACGATAGCAACAGCATCGCACTGGTGGACATCAACGATTCCGGCATTCCCGATGTGCTGTATATCACACAGGATGAGAATAACACCCCATACCTGCACTGTGTCACAGACAACAAAACGGATGTCGAAGAAGACGCGCAGGACGACATCTGCGGCGAACTAGACAGTGAATACACGATGTTCAAAACCGGTGACAATGCCATTTATATACGAACCAAAGACAGTCTGTTCCGACTGACAAAGGGCAAGAACGAAAGCGGCAAATCGCGCCTGCAAAAAGAGACTCTCGCACAGCGCACCTATGATGAGTCGCAGGACGAATACACCTATGTGATCCTCGATTCCGATGTATTCAAAGAGGTCAGCGAAAAGGAATACAACGATTATATCGATTCTGTATGCAATCAAAAAATCACCGTCATCCTCACGACCTTATCCGATGACGACCTCAACAAGCTGTTCACCGACGTATCTGAGGACATTTCCGAAAAGCAGAATGAAACGATCAAACGGCTCAAAGAAGATATCGTTCCCGTAGGCGATTCATCCACACCGGACTCCGCCGCTTCTCAATCGCAGGAGGCAAAGGAAGAAAAGGCGGAAGAAAAAGATCGGAATTTTGTCCATGATCATTATCTGGTCGAATATGACGATGTTGTCTATTATGTAGACGACGACGGTCTATGGAAGAAAGCACCCGATTCCGAGAGCGAAAAACTTGTGTCCTGCTCCGCGACCAACCTTGCGACCGACGGACAGGTCATCTACTACGGCGTATTCAACAAAACCGTTACCTATAACTACTATTCAACCACCATCAAAAACTATCAGTATGATATGTACAAGTATGATCTGAGCACAGGCTCCAACGAAAAGCTCATGTCATTTGTTGAAGCAGGCAGACCGATCTGCGCTGTCGGCGATACCGTCTATTATACCGATTATCCGGATGACTTTGACGGCAATAAGGCGGGACTCGCACAGGGGATCTGCTCCTACAATACCGCTACGGGTGAGAAGAAGTATCTCTGTGACGGCGCTCACCTGACCGCGTCCTACGGCGACAAGATCTTCTATCGTGAGATCATGGCGGCAGGCGGCGGTATGGGCGTTCATCAGATCCACTGCTTTGATATAAAGACACAAAGCTCCAAGGATGTCAGCGAAGATAATGTCATGAATCTCAAAGTGATCGGCGATAAGCTGTATTACACGATCAACACCGACTTTGCATCGGGTGTGATGAATTCTGTCCATTACAAGCTGTGCTGCTATGATATCGCGACAGAAGAGACGACCGTACTGTCCGAGCTTACGAACATAAAGGATTTTGATGACAAATATGCCATCGGCGCAAATAAGCAGGATATCGAGCGGAGCGACCTTGCATCGGGAAAAACTGAGCATATCCCTCTGCCGGGATACGGCGGCAAGTATTCCTCCGCCATCCGCGACAAAAACACAACCTATGCCATGGCGGTCAACGATACCAAATACACCATCTATGCCATCGACGATGATGCGACCTCTGCAAACAACATCGGCAGTGTGTACGCGCAATCCGTCTTGGCTGTCAAGGATCAAACGGCGTTCTACATCAACCCTTCCGATGAGAACTTCTATTTCTATCATATCGATCACCAAAAACTCGACTGAATAAACGGGATGTCACTCGATGGAGCGGCATCCCGTTTTTTGATATTGTAATTTGACATCATACGCTCACGAGGCGTATAATACACTTATCTCTTATCACAGGAGTGATTTTATGATTTCACTGCTCATCTCTCTTGCCGTGCTGATCATCGGCTATCTGGTGTACGGCAAAATAACAGAAAAAGTATTTGCTCCCGACGACAGACAGACGCCGGCGATCGCGATCAACGACGGCGTCGATTGTGTGCCGATGAAGCCCTGGAAGTCGTTTTTGATCCAGCTGCTCAACATCGCGGGCACGGGGCCGATCTTCGGCGCGCTGATGGGCGCGGTGTTCGGACCCGTCGTGTTCCTTTGGATCGTATTCGGCTCCATCCTCGGCGGCGCGGTGCATGACTATATGTCGGGCATGATCAGCTCCCGACACAACGGCGCTTCCATCGCGGAGCTGTCGGGCACGTATCTTGGCAAGGCGGCTAAATGGATCATGCGCGTGTTCTCCGTGGTACTGCTGATCCTGTGCGGCGTGGTGTTCGTCACCTCACCCGCGGCACTGCTTGATGAGCTGACCCCCGACTGGATGAACGGCACCTTCTGGGCGATCGTCATCCTCGTCTACTATCTCTTGGCAACGCTGCTGCCGATCGACAAGGTGATCGGCAAGCTCTATCCCGTTTTCGGCGTACTGCTGATTTTGATGGCGGTGACCGTCATCGGCGGCATCCTGTTCTCGGGCGGAGAATACACGATCCCCGAGATATCACTGCAAAATATGTATCCCGACGACGTCCCTGTCTGGCCGTATATGTTCATCACGGTCGCCTGCGGCGCGATATCGGGCTTTCACGCGACCCAGTCCCCGATGGTCGCCAAGTGCATCACCTCCGAAAAACAGGGCAGACCGATCTTTTACGGCGCGATGATCGCCGAGTCGGTGATCGCGCTGGTATGGGCGGCGGCAGGCGTCTCCTTCTACGGCGCGACCGAGCTGCTCAATGAGGCGCTCAAGGGCGGCGCGTCTAATGTTGTCTACGAGATCTCGACAGGCGTACTCGGCGTATTCGGCGGCATCCTCGCGGTGGCGGGCGTCGTCGTTTGCCCCATCACCTCGGGGGATACGGCGTTCCGCAGCGCGCGACTGATCTTGGCGGAGACCTTCCATTCCGATCAGACGAAGATCAAAAACCGCCTGATCATCACGATCCCGCTGCTGGTGATCGGCGGTCTGCTGACATGGTACGCCATTGTCGATGACAACGGCTTCCAGACGATCTGGCGCTACTTCTCGTGGAGCAACCAGACCCTCGCCATGATCGCGTTATGGGTATCGACCGCGTATCTCTTGAAAAAGGGCAAGTATCGCTTTGGCTCGCTGATCACGGCGTTGCCCGCGACCTTTATGTCCGCGGTGAGCGTGACCTACATTCTCGCAGCACAGGAGGGCTTTCGCCTCTCCACCGCGATCGCCTATCCTGTGGGCGCGGCATTCGCGGCGATCCTCTTTGTCATCTATCTGGTGTTCCTGATCAAACGCCTCAAAGTAAATCAACAACTTACCACATAACAAAAAGGGGCTGTCGCATTAAGCGTGCGATAGCCCCAATAATTTAAAAAAGATGTAGCTCAGTGATTTGCCTTCCCCTCGGGGGGAAGGTGGGCTTTTCGGCTCTTTAAGAGTCGAAAAGGTCGGATGAGGGGACAACTATTCCGCTTCATCAACAATTCGGTGTGGCTGAAATGCGAAAAAACAAGAGGTGACGTTCAAAATCCTCCGAGTTTGCCATCAAACAGGAAACGTAT